>NZ_BPFD01000044.1 GCF_019655335.1 Shewanella hafniensis | reverse complement strand
AGATATTTAATGATTACAAAAAGACAACGTTTATTGCCATTTGCTTGATGAGTATTTCAAATTCGAATGCAAGTCCTTTAAGTGTAAAGCAAACCGTTAATGAATTTGAGCGCCAAGGCTGGAATATCGGTGTGTCTGTTATAGAAAACAGCTCAAATAACGTATATTCAATTAACGGTGACGAACGGTTTTCGACAAATAGTACTATTAAGGCCTTAGCTTGTGCCATTGTGCTATCTGAAGTAGATAAAAATGCAGTATCGCTAGACGATGCAATGATGATTAATGAACAAGATGTTGTTAGCCATTCACCAGTAATGAAAGAATTTATAGGCAAAAAAGTGACATTAGCAGATGCCTGTAAAGCGACTATGACCTACAGTGATAATACCGCAGCTAATTTTGCGATAAAAAAATCTGGCGGTCCTGAAGGTATTACTTCATTTTTGCGTTCAATGGGAGATGATATAACCAGAGCCGATCGTTATGAACCAGATCTCAATACGAATCTTGAGGGAGACTTAAGAGATACATCGACGGCTAATGCAATGGCAGCCAACTTTAACAAATTACTTCTCGGTAATATTTTATCCACTCAATCTAAAGAACAGTTAAAAGATTGGATGATGGGGAATAAAGTTGCAGATAACATGCTGAGATTAGTGCTTCCTACGGGATGGGAAATTGCTGACAGTACTGGTGCCAACAGCTATGGTGCTCGGGGAATTATTTCCATGGTCTGGTCTGAATCACAACAACCATTAATAATTAGTATTTACATTAAAAAAGAAAATACTGCTATCGAGGAACGTGAGAAAGTCATTTCCGAAATAGGACGGGTAATTTCCACTGAGTACACGAACGGGACTTTATTCTAACCACACTACAGATCGTACTCCTAAAAAAATTAATATATTAAGGTTTTGCAATGAAACTTATAAAGCTAATGCTATGGCCTCTCTCTCTTTTCATTTTTACAACAATAGAATCCGTTGCAAATGAGTCGATTACGGTAGCAGAAAAGAGTGAATGGAAATCCACTTTTGATAAATTCAAAGCGGATGGAACAATCATCATTAAAGACGAACGTGGAGGGGCAAGTGCCACTTATATTTACAATAAAGCACGTTCGACGGTACGGTTTACGCCTGCATCGACATTTAAAATTCCTCACACTTTATTTGCACTCGATGCAAACTTAGTTAAGGATGAATTTCAAACGTTTAAATGGAATGGTGAAAAATACTCTATCCCTAGTCACAATCAAGATCAGAATTTACGTTCAGCGATGCGCTATTCCGCTTTATGGGTTTATCGCGGATTTGCGAAGGAGTTAGGTGAAACAAAGGCAAGAGATTATCTAGAAAAAATTAATTATGGGAATCAAGATCCCACTGTAAAAGTGAATGACTATTGGGTCAGAGGTGGTTTAGAGATCTCCGCACAAGAGCAGATAAATTTTTTAGAGAAGCTTTATAAGAACCAACTCCCATTTAAAGTTGAACATCAATTATTAACCAAAGACATTATGATAGTTGAAGCTGGCCGAGAATGGATTCTCAGAGCGAAAACAGGACTCGGTGGCCAAGTCGGTTGGTGGGTCGGTTGGGCTGAATGGCCAACAGGCACCGTCTTTTTTGCATTGAATATAGACACGCCGAATGGCATGGCAGATGTTTACAAGAGAGAAGCGATTGGCAGAGAATTGTTACTATCTATCGATGCATTACCCCATATTTAAGGCAGGGTGAGGGCATACTAACCTAAAAATTGAGCAATCAAGACAATATGCTGATATTTTGTATGAATAACACTCATAAACATGATTGAGGCTGAGTGTTATTCACTTATGAAGAGAGTGTTTTATGAGCAGGAAGTATATTTGTTACTTGATTTAACAAAGCTTAATCCCGCCCTGATATTTAAGGGGGCGGCTCGTATTGTACAGGATAAAATTCACGCTTTTTAAATTTGGGCAATCCAATATTTGAGGTCAATATGTTAACTTCTGTCATCCGTATTTCATTTTTCGGCTTGTGTGGCTTACTTTCCACTGTGAATATCGCCGCGCATGCGGGAGATGATGTGATCCGGCATCGTATTGCTAATTCAAATTTCCCTGTTGCTGCGGCGGTAGAAGTGCCAGCCTCTATGTCTATTGTATATTTATCTGGGAAACTACCGCCTATACAAGATTTAACTCAAGATAAAAATAGCCCACTTGCATATGGTGGGGATACAAAAGGACAAACTATTGGGGTATTAAAAGCAATAGAGAAAAGTTTAAAAGACATTGGCCTAGGCTTAGGGGATGTGATTAAACTGCAGGTTTTTTTAGTCGGCGATCCTGCATTAAATAATGAAATGGATATGGATGGTTTTATGGCGGCTTATATCCAATTTTTTGGTACAAAAACACAACCCAATGTACCAGCTCGGTCGGTCTTGAAAATTGCAGGACTAGCAAATTCAGCATGGCGTGTTGAAATTGAAGCCACTGCCGTTCGAAAATAGCATAGCGAACGACGGTGTTTATTAAGCTAAATAGAATCAGGGTACATAGGCTTTTTGCTTATGTATTATATTGTTCTTTAATATCATGCCCGTAAAACTCAAGATACATATTTGTTGAGTTAGCCAGTTTTTAATATTTCACTATTTTTCAGTTACAGTTAATTTATAAAGAGCACTTCTATGAATAATAAACATTGGTCAAAAGTTCAGTTGTTACACGAAGTTGTTACTAACCCGAATATTATAATTAAAGGTCAGCACAGCTATTATAGCGATTGTTGGGATATGGGGTTTGAGGGATCTGCGGTGAGATATCTTCATGGTGATGAAATCAGCCGCCAATGGGAGCCCAAATGGCCTATTGATAAACTCTATATTGGTGACTATGTGTGTATCGCCGCTGAAGTTGTGATCTTAATGGGAGGAAATCATACACATAGGGCGGATTGGTTTTGCTTATACCCTTTTATGGATTTTATTGATGAGGCATATGTAGGAAAAGGTGACACCCATATTGGTGATGGCGCTTGGCTAGGCATGAGATGTATGGTGATGCCTGGAGTCACTATTGGTGAAGGAGCCGTAGTTGCAGCGAACAGTGTTGTCACTCAGGACGTCGAACCTTACAGTGTCGTCGCAGGTTCACCCGCTAAACGAGTCAAGTATCGCTTTCATCAAGACATTATTCCTGAGTTGCTGGCTTTAAAAATTTATGATTGGCCAGTCGAAAAGTTTAATGCTTTGAAACGGCACTTGTGTTCTTCGGATTTTGAACAGCTCAAACAAGCCATTGTCATTTATGATCAAAAAGAAACCGGTACAAATTAAGATGTTTGTCGGGCGTATAGCAATCATATTAAATATCTAAATCAGTTGTGCGCCTCACAGGTATTTCAATCCAAGGCGCATTGACGCTGAAACTGTCATTCCCTTTTAAGTTAATGCAACACTGGAAACCCATTTGGCCTTAAAATACAAAACGCCCGATGAGGTTCATCAGGCGTTTTGATGGTAAGTAAGTGTCAATTTACTTAAGTTGTCGTATTGAGATGAAGCACTAGGCTTTAGGTGCAAGCTCCTGCTGCTTTGCCGCTTCTCGTGCCGCTAACTCTTGTGCTGCTAATTCTTGGGCTTTGATGGCCGCTTCGAGCTTAGCTTCAACATATCCCGGTGAATGGGTCGCTGCCGAGATTAATCGATACATGGCGGGGATGACGAGTAGTGTCACAAAGGTGGCGAATGCCATACCAAAGAACACTACAGTACCCACAGCGATACGACTTTCTGAGCCTGCGCCTGTCGAGAAAATTAACGGTACAGCGCCCACTAAGGTGGTGAAGGCTGTCATTAGGATTGGCCGCAAACGACGGGATGACGCATCGATAATAGCTTTATCGAGTTCAAAACCGCGGTCACGCAATTGGTTAGCAAACTCTACGATAAGGATACCGTTTTTAGTCACCATACCAATCAACATGATCATGCCGATCTGGCTGTAAATATTAATCCCTTGACTGGTGAGCAGTAGACCCAAGAAACCACCAAATACGCCCATAGGCACAGTAAACATCACCACTAACGGGTTGATAAAACTTTCAAACTGCGCGGCTAAGACTAAGTAAGCAACCAGTAAAGCCAAACCAAATACAATGAAGATACTGCTTTGGTTTTCCTTAAAGTCTTTGGATTCGCCGGTGTAACCAATGGAAATATCCTTAGGTAATAATTCAATGGCTTTAGCATCAAGAAACTTTAAGCCCTCACCTAAGGTGTAGCCTTCACTGACGTTTGCCTTAAGGGTGATCGATTTTTGCTTATTGGTGTGGCTTAATCTTTGTGCCGAAGCAATCTCTTCGATATGGGTCACGGTATCAAGCGTCACTAACTCGCCCTTACCGGAACGCATGTAGATTTGGCTAAGATCGCCAACGTTGTTAAAACTGTTCTCATCGCCGCGCAAGTACACATCGTATTCTTCGCCGCGATCCACATAGGTGGTTTCGGTGCGACCGCCGAGCATGACTTCTAAGGTTTGCGACACTTCATCGACACTGATACCCAATTCAGCCGCGCGTTCTTTATCTACAGTGACAATAAGCTCTGGCGTGGTTTCGGCGTAATCTAAGTCGGCACCTTCCATCATAGGGCTAGCATTGGCTTCTTCTTTGAGCACCTGCGCCCACTTAAACAGTTCGGCATAGTCCGAACCACCAAGCACAAATTGCACAGGTTCACTCGATTGCCCTCTAAAGCCTGGCATCATAGGGCGAACCATTACATCTGGAATATCCTTTAAGGCATTGCTAATAATTCCAAGGGCTTGCTGCGCTGTCACATCGCGGTGTTCCCAATCTTCTAGCTGCATGATGACAAAGCCAGTTTGATCGCCAGCACGGCCACCAAAGGCGGGAGCTTGTACGCTGAAGGATCGCAGCACACCTTTACCGAGCAAGGGCATGAGTCTGTCTTCGACTATGTCCATGTTGGCTGTCATACGGTTATAACTGGTGCCTTCGGCGCCTTTAATAAAGGCGAACAACACGCCGCGGTCTTCCTGCGGCGCAAGCTGTGACGGTACTTGTTGCATTAACCAAGCGCTGCCGCCGATACAAGCGAGGATAACTAAGGGCGCGAGTAAACGGAGTTTAATCGCCCGAGTCACAGCAACACGATAGACACTTTCCATGCGCGCAAAGCCGTTGTCGACCCAACGGTTAAAGCGATTCGGTTTGACGTTAGCTTTCAGCAGTTTACTGCTCAGTACAGGGGTAAGTGTCAGTGCCACTAAGGACGAGAACAGTACCGATACCGCTAGCATCACAGAGAACTCGGTAAATAACAGTCCGACCATGCCGTCCATAAAGGATATAGGTAGAAACACCATAACTAATACCGCAGTGGTGGCGACAACGGCAAAACCTACTTCGCGGGTACCTTTATAGGCTGCTAATAAGGGCTCTTCACCTTTTTCGATATGGTGGAATATGTTCTCGACCACCACAATCGCATCATCGACCACTAGACCGATGGAGAGGATTAATGCCATCAATGTCAGTAGGTTAATCGAATAACCTAACATATTGGCGGCGATAAATGCCGAGATTAACGATACCGGAACCGTAACCGCTGGGATGAGTGTCGCTCGCGCTTGTCCGATAAAGATATACAGCACCAGTACCACTAAGGCGCCCGTGACATAAAGGGTGCTATAGACCTCGTTAATCGAGCGGTCGATAAATACAGTCGAGTCGAAGTCGACCACTAGGCTTGTGCCTTCGGGCAGGAAGTCTTGTACGCGATCGACTTCTTTGTGCACTTCTTTAGCAACAAGCAAGGGGTTGGCATCGGACTGGGCAATAATGCCTAAACTGATGTTAACTATGCCGTCGCTTTTGAAGGTCGAGTTTTCGTTTTGTGCTCCAACAGCCACATCCGCCACATCTTTTAAGTAGATAGCCGTGCCATCGCTGGCGGTACGCACCACAAGATAGTCGAAATCCTTCGGCGTGTAGTACAAGCGTTTGGTACGCACCGACATCACTGTGGTGTCGTTTCGCACTTGGCCGCCGGGTGTTTCGATGTTTTCTTTACGCAGCGCGTTCGTGATGTCGGTGACTGTGACATTGCGTCCCGCCATTTGCTCGGGTCTGAGCTTAACGTACATCACCTTGTACAAGCCGCCGGAAATACTGATAGAACTCACGCCGCTGATAAGGCTAAATCTGTCCTCTAACACGCGCTGGGCGTAATCCGTTAACTGAGTTCGGTCCATCACACTCGAACTTAAATTCACATAGACTGAGGGTTCGCCCGAGCCATTGTCTTTTGAGACGACAGGATCTTTCGCATCCTCAGGCAGCCTGCGTTGTGCGCGTGCCACCGCATCACGCACATCACTCACGCCTTCGGTTAAGTTCCATCCGAGGAGGAATTTCACTGTGATACGCGAGCTACCATTACGTGTGGTCGAAGTGATTTCGTCGATACCACTGATCCCCGTCAGTTCATCTTCTAGGGTTTTAGTGATCTGGCTTTCCATAATGGCCGCCGACGCACCCGAGTAACTAGTGCTAATGGTGACCACAGGGCTTTCGACGTCGGGCATTTCCCGTATCGACAACTTAGAGAAGGAGACTATGCCGAATACGCACAGCAGTAAGCTTAAAACGATGGCAACGACGGGGCGTTTAACCGAAACATCGGACAACCACATTATTTAGTCTCCGTAGCTTTTGGGCTTGAAAGCTCAGCCGCACGGGTAGATGCCTTGGCATCGAGGGTCACTTCATTGATTTGCAGGCCATCGCGCATATTCACTAAGCCCTGCACCACGACTTTGTCACCTATTTTTAAACCGTTTTCAATCAAGACTTGATTATCGATACGCGCCCCTAACTGCACTTCGGTGCGGTTGGCAATGTGATCGGCATTAACTACGTACACGTAACGCTTAGTGCCAGAATATTCGAGGGCTTGTACTGGTACCATAGGTGCAGAAATCGCAGGGAACGTGATAGTGGACGACATCATCATGCCCGGTTTTAAGCGATTTTTTGGGTTGTCAAATTGCACCCGCACTTTAAGGTTTAAGGTCTCTTCGTTGACGCGCGGATCGATAGCGACAACTTTGCCAGTAAAGGTTTCATCCGGCCAAGCGCGGCTGGTAGCCGCCACTTTCATGCCTATGCTTAATTGCGACAGGAAATGCTCTGGCACTTGTAAGTCGAGGCGCATGCTAGATAAGTCATCCAGCGACATTAACTCTGTGCCTATGCTGACCATTTTGCCTTCGCTGAAATTAATCAGGCCAGTATTACCCGCAAACGGCGCAATCAGCGAGTGGTAATGTAAATCCGCTTGTGCTGAAGCTAAGCGTGCTTGGGCGATATCGACACTGGCTTTTTGTGCGTCAATTTCGGTTTGGGTGATGGCGTTGCGGCTGATCAGCTTTTCAAACTCTTTGAGTTTACGTTTTTCATCGTTGAGAAAGGCATTAGCCTCAGCGACGGCGGCTTGGGCTTTCATATCATCGAGTTCGATAAGCAATTGACCTTTTTTCACCGCTTGGTTTGAGGTCACGGCGACTTGTTTAATCTTACCTGTGACTTGTGGCGCGATCACCACAGCGCGTTCGGCAGCGAGCTTGCCGATAAGTGAAATAGATTGTGCTAATGGATATTCAACGACTTCCCCCGTGACCACTGGAACGGTTCGCATAAGATGAGGTGCGCTTTCGGGTTTAGCCGCTTGAAGGACATCACTAAAACTTACCGCTGTGGCGATAACCGCAAGCAGGGCAATGGCAATAATGGTTTTTTTCATTGTAATTATTATCTCGCGCAAAGGCAGTTTAAAAAGGTAATCGCTCTAATGGCGCTATTCTAGTGAATAACGTACGCCAGTTGGGTAAAAGTTTGTAAAGGTAAGCGAACGAAAATGAAAGAAATTGTGTTTTTTGAGCCTTGAGCACAATTCAACGCAGCTTTTGTGGCTTTTTTGTGCAAATGGCCTGAGCGAGAAGACCCTCGTGCGCTAGGGATGGACCTCTGTAGGCGATTTTTCGACAGGTGCTTGAGTCGTTTCCACCTGAGGAAATTGGCTTAAAATAGAAGCTAAGCGACCATCGCTGCGCATACTGTCTAAGCCTTGATTAAAATCCGTCACTAACTGCTGATGAGCCGTCACGGCCAAAGACACCCCTAAGTGAAATACCTCAGTTGCTATGGGGTGACCGACTTGTTCAAAGGCATCGTCATATTCACTTGGTCCTTTTTTAATTAAATACCCCGCTAAGTTATGGCCAATCAAGACTAAGTCGATACGCTTTAAAAATAGCTTCTTGAGGTTCATTTCATCCGAATTGCCTTCTTCGGTGGTGAGCCCAGCGGCGAAGATTTCGGGTGGATTAGCGTAACCGCGGCCTATGCCAATCGTGTAGGGTTTGAGATCTGAGAGCTGACTGAAACTCAGCGGCGCATCTTTACGTTTATAAAACACAATTTGCACCGGTTGGATAGGCGCAGAATATTGGGCCCATTGCTCGCGCTCTTTACGATACCAGAGCCCAATGATGCCATCGGCTTGGCCCGTTTTAACGAGTAAGGCGGCGCGAGCGAAGGGATAAAACTTGAGGCTGGCATTGTAACCTTGGCGTTTAAAGGCTTCTTTGACCACTTGGGCAACGCCGCCTTGTTCGGGTAAGGCATCGGCATAAAAAGGAGGGTAGTTAGTGGCGACTAAATGAAGTTCTCGACCCGCAAATGCGGGCTGGATGAAGCCGAGCATAAACAAGCAAAAGCCAGATAATGTGAGTAATTGCTTCCCCATTTCCACTCCAGCACTGAGGTGAGTCGCACTTGGCTTGAGTATAGTCAGAGTTAATTGAAACTGGCGAACTGATGAATACTAAGATGCGTGCATGTTTGCCCTTACTTATTTATACATTCGCGCCCTAGCTTATTCATGCATTAGGGCGCTAGGGCATTCACATATTATGGTGAAGAGATTAGCGAGGTGTCTTATAGCGAAACCTGCTCCCCCTGATACAGACCGCGGCTGAGTTTGCCGGCGTCGATAAGCAAGAGTTCACCGGATTGACCATTCTTAATACTGCTGTCTATCGCAATGATTTTATTGTGATAGAGGCCAATCACTTGCTCCTGCGATGTGTGTCCAACGACAATATGCTCTACCTTGAAATAGTTCAGTATGCTATCGATATCCGACTCTTTCAGTTCATCTTTAAAGTATCCGCGATACCAAGTCGGGCCATTGGTAAAAAACAGAAAGTTGAGTAAATCATCCTTTTTTAAATCGGCTTTTTTATCATCTAAATGCTGACGAAAGAGTTGGTTAGCCTCGCTGATATGTAATTTACGCTCGATCCATTCAGGGCTGATGCCGCCGTGCATAAACAAGATATTATTGATTTTGACTAAGGTATGTTTGCTGCGAAGCCATTTGCCTATTTCGGTGTCTTTGTTGTAGAGCGCATCGTAGCTGCGTTTGAGTAAATCGGCCGAGACTTGATAGCGTTCGTTGACGTAGCGTAAGTCGCCGCGAAACACCATTTGCTCGTGATTGCCCATGAGTAGATGTAAGCGTCCGCCCGCAGCTTGAGCTTCTTGGTCTAAGGTATATAAAAACCACAATACTTCATTGACTTGATGGCCACGGTCAAACATGTCGCCCGTCATCACCATATGGCCGTCACCAAAGGCCCAGTGGTTATCTTTGTCGATAATCTTATGGGCTTTTAGTAAGTTAATCATCACATCAAATTGGCCGTGCACATCGCTAAGGGCGACAATTTTGCTGACATGGGTGAAGGTATCGGGCTCAACGGTGGCCGCTAGTGTGTGAAGATGGGGCGATGGTAATTCACCGCAACTGGCTGGGCGAGTTAACTGCGCCTTCGCAATCGGTGTTTGTTTTAGCTCACTCTGGCAAATCCAATAGGCAGTGTCTTGTTGGGTATCGTTTAAAAACACATAAGGGCCATCGGTGACCGAGTTAGACATTGATATTAAAGCACTGTAGTCCGGCATTGGAGCGCCAACGTCAGCAGTTGCAAACACGGGGTGACTTGTTAAGGCTGTAATCGCGATCGTGACGAATATATTGGCGGTGAATACAGGTGTGGCAAGTTTGCTTATGAGCAATTTCAGACTACGAAGTGACACTGTGCCTTCCTTGATAATTGTAATAGTAACGGTGGTTTATGGTTGCAATCACCGCAGAACTTTTCCCAAGTGAGATTCCTATCTTGCAATCTGCAGGCTTAGGTTTAATGGTGATGTAATAAAAATGTAACTTACTTTGTTGACTATAACTTATCAAGTGAATCAGAACACTAGCCAGTAAGCTATAAGTCCTACAGTGATTAAAATATTTAAATAAAGATAGATTTTATCAATCTGGAAGCATTTTGACTGTGTTTTAGGTTTTAAAGTCTTAGCTTTAGGCTTTAAACTCAAAGTTTGTCAGTGATCAAGTTGGTGTCTGTTCAGTCGCGCTTCTTTTAAATGCTTAGCGGTTAGTGACTATTTATCTTAAAGCCCGAGCAAAACTTAGCATCGATGAGATGATGTTTCGGCTCTGAACAGGGTCACATATTAATCCTTATTTTTTAATCAACAAGTTCTCCCGCATATTCCTTTAATCACATAAAGTTGATGTGATGATGACCCTTTTGCTTAAACGCTTTAATATCAGAAGGATGCTCAAAGAGTGAACGCTATTTCAGTCATGCGGGAAAATATGTTCATACAAAATGGAAAAATGCACAGGTCAATTCCTGCATGTGAGGTAAGTATATGGAGATGATGAGTGTAGGATATTGACCATTCCAACTGTTGTTACATTGTTATAAATATCAATCGCTTGTATTTTAAGCTGTTGCTGTAACTCTGTTGCTTAGCGGGATAGCTTAACACAAGGCATATTTTGTAACCGATTAGCGTGTTGCAAATGTGTTTCTTGGGTGTCTCATAGTTAAGTTATTGGTTTGTTGAATAAAAATCAAGCTGTAGCCATTAAGATTTCCTTTTAGAATTGCGCATCGACGACTACTTAGTCGTTGGATTGAACTGTCTTCTAGACAGTTCACTTTATTGGACTCATTTTCATAGGGAATCACATGAAAAAAACAGTTTTTTGGCTTCTGCAATCGCCTTAGTTCTTAGCGGTTGTGGTGGTAGCGACGATACTCAGGTTGCTGAACAAACCTTCCAAGTTAAAGCTATTGATGGTTACTTAACTAATGCGGAAATTTGGGTGGGTGACACTTGCAGTACTAAGGTTGCCGTAACGTCTGCTGACGGCACCGCCGAGCTGCCTGTTAAATATCAAGACCAAAAACTGTGTTAAAGCTGTCGTTAATCAAACAATGGATAGCAGTCGCGGTATCGTCACTAACAACTTTGAACTTCAGGCCCCAGCAGGCTCTGCAGTAATTAGTCCAATGACTGATTTGGTCGTTGCCCAAATAGCTGCCAATAGTGGTATGACAGTTGAAGCTGCACAGCAGGCGGTTGTTACCAAGTTTGGGGCACTTGGTGCTAATGCTGACGTTTTGTTTGGTGATTATATTGCAGAAGCCGCCAAAGGCAGCAAAACGGCGCAAGGGATCACTATTATTGGTGAAACTTTAGTTGATGAAAATGTCAACATTGACGGCTACTTGGCAGAGCTTATTAAGGTTGTAGCAGACAAAGTTGATTCCGATGATGCTTCTTTAGCTGACTTCGATCCTGTCATTGGTAAAGATGGTTCAGTTTCTGTTAACCACAGACCTCATATTGTGTTATCCACAAGTGAGCAAGACAAGCTAGAAGCGATTAGTGTCGCTTTAGGTGATGCAATTGAGCCTATCCAGCTGGCTGAAGCTTTCGCTGATAGTGATAATAATACGTTCACTCTGAGTGTGTTGCCCGAAGGCGAGGCTAAATTAGCCGAATTGGGTCTGGTATTTGATGCAAGCACAGGCATCTTGTCTGGAACGCCATTAAAAGCAGGCGAGATTGAACTGCAGGTTTATGCAACTGACATTAATAATGCGCGCTCATACCCTCTGGATATTGAGATTGAAGTTATTACTTCAAATAAAGCGCCTACTGTTGATAGCAATGAGAAAGTCGTGATCACTGCAGATCTGGCTAAGTTAGCGCTGATAACGGGTACAGCTGTTGATTCTGTGATTGAGCTAGATGAATTGTTTGATGATGCCGATAGCGATACCCTGAGCTTAACGGTTAACGCTAATATTCCTGGTTTAACCTTAGCAATTGTTCAGCAAGATGATTTAACTGTGAAAGGCAAGCCAACTGCCGCTGGTGATTTTGTTATTACCGTAACGGCTAACGATGGCAAAAATGCCCCTGTAAGCACAGAGCTTAAAGTTAGCATTGCTGAAAATCAGGTAACCCCAGAGCCAATTCATCCGTTAGAAGGCAAGACTTGGTACAGGTTGGAACATGGCAACTATGATGGAGTTGAAGGGGATAATCTTAATTATTCTCGCGTTTGGTGTGACAGTTTCCGTTATCAAGACGGTAAGATTTTTGTTAATGCGCGTACCCCTGAAAACCGTACCACTTGTAGTGCAGCCAATCTTGAATTGACGGGTTCTAGTTACAAAGTTGAAGGTGACAAGCTGGTTGGTTCATACCATTTTGAAGCCGATGGTCTGGTTAGCGAGGAGTTATTTGAGTTTGCTGTTCTTAAGTCAAATGATGATATTGCAACTGGCGCTAAGCTGATCATGTACACTGTTACTCGCAATGAAGCCACTATGCGTGAACGTGAAATGTGGTTTAGTAATAAGCGTGACGTTGAAGCACGTATCGGTATTAAGTCAGATGATAAACCTCTGAAGCGTGAATTTCCGATGTATTTACCCGCCGCGTCAGCCAATACTGACAAATTAGGTAAAGTCACTGTACAAATGTATAAGCCAAATGCTTTACCACGTGTAGATGTATTCTTTGATAATCACAATGGCGAGTTTACTTGTAAGAGTGTTCGTGAGTTTTATGGTTCTGTAACCATAAGTGGTGATAACTTCGATGGGCCTTTACATCAGATGTATCAACCAGTCTCAACATCTTATTGTTCTGAAAACGATGGTACTGCTATCGGCTGGAACTTGCCGCAGTTAGCCGTTAATACCGTCTATAGCATCATACTGTTGCCTAAAGCCAGTGAAGCCGAATGGATTGAGCCTGTGTACTTAAATGTTAAGTGGACTGGCGAAGGTAGCAACGAGTAATCCTCACTTATAAAGTCAATATTTAGAGTTATATTCAGCACCGCTTAACGAAGTTAAGCGGTGCTTTTTTGGATAAGTGGCTTAATAGAATGCTGCAATCAGCGGCTATTAACTTCGGAGAGGGGGCGTTCAGATACTATTTTTACAGTGATTTTACTGGTTTTTATGCAATGTAAAGTCGGTACTATACTTTTATGCTTCATAAGCTGCTGATAAAAATTAGAAACCCCAGTCAAACGCGAGTAGTCGTTTTTATCGTGTCCTCGTTTGGCTATCATGATCTGCTATAACGAACGAAATTTAATCTCGAAATGCCAACCGTCCTTGAAAACTTATAAAAAACTCTAATTGTGGTTTTTCTTTGTTCTTGCTAACTCTGCTTAAAAATTAAAAGTTCATTAATTAAAAGCGTATTAAGTTAAGTAAGACGCGATCAATGACGACTACTCACATTAGCATCATGATTATGACTCAAACTGTGCTTCAAGATGGCTTAGCCACTGGGCGGGTTGGCCGTAGAAGCGGTTGATATTAATGGCGGTGATGTTGCCATCATTATCCTCTATAGCCATCGAAGGGAAACCTTGGGCGCCTATCAAATTCAATAATGCTCTAGATTCAACGATATGCTCATACAACTTGTCGTCACCTTGGGCGTAATGCTGTGCAAAGCTCATAGGGTCGAGCCCAAGTTCAGCGGCTAAGCTTGCGAGATTACCTTCATCACTGGCGCTGTGACCATCACGGTAATGGGCGAGTTGTACTGAGTGTAGATAAGCCAAACTGTCGCCACCCAAAGCATCGACTGCGAGCATAGCTTTAATAGGAGGCGCAGAGTCGAGTACGATTGTGGTATCGCGCAGCAGACCATCAAAGTAGTTTTCACCAAATGGCTGGCCAGTTAGTTCGCTAATGCGAAGATCGTGGGGCATAACATAATCGCGCCAGTTGGCATCGATTTGTTTGCGTCTTGGTCCAGTAAGCATACCGCCGCCGTGGAGCTTAATGGTAAAGCCAGCTTTTGCGGCGGCATCGAGCAGTGGCGCTGCGGCATAACACCAACCACATAAAGGGTCGATAATGGCGTGCAGAGTACGCACTTTAGCCGTTGCTGTGCTGTTGGCCGTGCGAGTAGAAGGAGTTGTTGGGTGAGTCATAGTGTTAAACCTTTTGGCTTAAATTGCAAAATTACGTTCTAAGCATTTGATATTGTGAAGTTAAATGGCGAACATGGTACGGCTGTTGATATGGCTGTTGATATGGCTGTTGATAGGATTATTTAAGTGCAGCTAGTCAGGTGCAGTTATGTAGATGCTGTTATTTAGGTAAGAACTGGCACGCAATTGCTCACGTGCCTGCCTTTAACTATTCTCACTTATGTCTAACTCACTGTCCCCATCGCTAAGATATTAGTGCTGGGATTACATAGGCCAGGTCATTTCGCCCATGATAACTTTGGCGCTGATCTCAAGCCCTGCATCGGCTGGCATTTGTGGGTATAGCGCTAGCATCTTTTGAATTAATTCGGCTGAATCTTTCGAGGCTTTTGCTGCGATTTCAAAGGCCTGTACATACTCACGGGTAAAACCGATGGCGCGGGTATCAAACCGGGCTTCGCCTAAATAGTGTCCTGGGATCACTGTGGTCGGCAGCAGTTTTTCCATCGCATCTAAATGAGTTAACCATTCCTGACGCTCTGCGGCAGTTTGAGTGTCTGCCATCCAAACATGCGTGTTATCAAATACTTCTACCCCACCTGTGATGGTTTTTGCCGATGGTACCCACAGGAAAGTGTGTTTAGGGTGTTTATCATTAAAACCTTCGATAATCACTTGCTCACCGTCGATGGTGAAAGTGTCGCTGTGAATCGCCTTAGGTAACACTAATTCACTTGGCGCATTGTCCTTTAAGATCGGTCCCCAGTAGGCGAGCTTGCCTTCCATTGAGGCTTTAATCGCATCGACTGTGGTTTGAGTTGCGACGATTTGTGCATCGGGAAAATGCTTTTTAATCACGGCTAAGCCGAAATAAAAGTCAGGGTCGCTATGGCTGATATACACCTGAGTCAGCTTTTTACCGCTGGCCTTGATGGTATCAACCAAGGTTTGGGCATCGTTATTTTGAAATTGTGCATCGACTAACATCATTTCGTGTTCGCCACTGATAAAGCTCGATGACACGGCAAAGATGCTGTTTTCGCCCGGATTAAAATGGCTCACTTGCAATGGCGCAGCATTGACCGCGCCAAGTCCCGCTAGCAGTAAGGTAGCGGCTAGACTGATGTTAGACGAGGCCTTCAATGTGGCGTTAACTGTGTTGCGTAAAGCATAGGTCGATGTGTTCATTTTGGGCTCACTTATAGTCACAGGATGAAAGAGTAAAAAGGTTCGATTTAGCATTCATTGATTTGCAGCTGCTGCAAAAAGTGAGTTAAGTATAGGTTGCAATAATCAATAGATAAATGCGAGTATCTGCCCATGTTTGTTGCATAAATCGGACGAATTACCGCGTGCGTCCTTGGACTCTGACTTACCTTGAACTCTGAGTTATTGTTATGCGGAACGCGAAAATGTGAGTGGAGATAAATCATGGATAGACTCGAAGCGGCTAAGGTGTTTATGACCATTGTTGAGCGCGGCAGCATGGTAAGTGCCGCTAATGCCTTAGATATGTCGCGTTCTATGGTGACCCGTTACTTGAGCGAAATGGAGGAATGGTCTGGTGCTAGATTATTGCATCGCTCGACGCGAAGCCTCAGCTTAACGCCAGCGGGCGAGCAAGTGCTGGATTATTGCCATCGGCTGCTCGAACTGGCAAATGAAGTGCCCGCGGTGAGTCATGCTTCGGTGGCGATTCCGCGCGGATTATTGCGCATTAGTTGCTCCCAGTTTTTGGCGCATCAGATTTTAGCGCCCGTGGTGCGCCAATATTTAGCCAGTTATCCGCAGGCGAGCGTGAATTTCCACGTGAGCAGCCAAACCGTCGATCTGGTCGCCGAGCGGATTGATCTGGCGATTCGCATCACCAATGAACTCGATCCCAATCTTATCGCGAGGCGCTTAGGTGAATGCGAATCTGTGGTGTGCGCTGCACCGAGTTATCTTGCCGCGCGCGCCGCCGTGCTGCATCCCGAGGATTTAACTCAGCATAACTGTTTAACCTATTCTTATTTTGGCGATGTGATGTGGCGGTTTTATCAAACCGATGTAGGGGCGAAACAGGCTCAAGCGCTGAACTCCGATCCTAAGTCAAACCAAGGTCAGGCGTTTAACGTGCCTGTGAATGGTAATTTCAGCGCCAATGATTCCATGGTGGTACTCAATGCTACGCTGGCAGGAGAGGGGATTGCGATGCAGCCGCTATGGGCGGCGAAACCCTATTTAGACTCGGGTCAGTTGGTGCCTTTATTGACTGAGTTTAAGCCGCAGTCCCTTGGAGTGTATGGCGTGTATCAATCTCGCAAACATATGCAGCCCGCATTAAGAGTGATGATGGATATGCTGGTGGCCTACTTTGCTAGTTTGAAATAGTGCTAGTTTGAAATAGTGCCAAAGCTTGCGGCACTTATAGCGTAACGGGATGCCATAAAAAAGGAGCTTAACCTTTTCGAGTTAAACTCCTCAGATACATGCTTGACTAGATTCTAGATTCTAGATTCTAGATCTACTTAATCATGCGCTTGTATTTCAAGCGGTGTGGCTCAACCACATCGGCGCCATAGGTGTTCTTCAACCATGCCGAGTATTCTGTGTAGTTACCTTCGTAGAAGTTCACTTGGCCTTCGTCGCGATAATCCAGAATGTGGGTCGCGATACGGTCGAGGAACCAACGGTCATGCGAAATCACCATAGCGCAACCTGGGAATTCCAGAATCGCTTCTTCCAGTGCGCGCAGGGTTTCAACGTCTAAGTCGTTAGTCGGTTCGTCGAGGAGTAACACGTTACCGCCCGCTTGCAACAGTTTGGCTAAATGCACGCGGTTACGTTCACCACCCGACAGAGTGCCGATGATTTTTTGCTGATCGCCACCACGGAAGTTGAAGCGGCCCACATAGGCGCGGCTCGGGATTTCCATGTTGTTGATACGCATGATGTCTTGACCACCGGAGATTTCTTCCCAAATGGTGTTTTTATCATTCATCGAATCGCGGAACTGCTCAACCGAGGCCAGTTGCACAGTTTCACCCAGCTCAATACTGCCGCTGTCTGGTTTTTCTGCGCCGGATAACATGCGGAACAGGGTCGATTTACCCGCGCCGTTGGCACCGATAATGCCGACGATTGCGCCCTTAGGAACTGAGAACGACAAGTTGTCGATCAAAACGCGGTCACCGTAAGACTTGGTCAGGTTATTCACTTCAATAACCTTGTCACCTAAACGTGGTCCGGGCGGAATAAACAGCTCGTTGGTTTCGTTACGTTTTTGGTAATCGTTAGTGTTCAGTTCTTCAAAGCGCGCCATACGAGCCTTGCCCTTAGACTGACGACCTTTGGCACCTTGACGTACCCATTCCAATTCCTTGGCAATGGTCTTTTGGCGAGCGCTTTCTGTGGCTGATTCTTGCTTCAGACGGGCATCTTTCTGCTCAAGCCATGAAGAATAATTACCTTCCCACGGAATACCTTCACCGCGGTCGAGTTCTAAAATCCAGCCAGCGGCATTGTCGAGGAAGTATCTGTCGTGGGTAATCGCGACCACAGTACCAGCATACTCCTGCAAGAAGTGCTCAAGCCAAGCCACGGATTCCGCATCCAAGTGGTTGGTCGGTTCGTCCAGTAGCAGCATTTCAGGCTTTTCAAGCAGCAAGCGACAAATCGCCACGCGGCGACGTTCACCACCGGATAACACTTCGATTTTCTCGTCCCAATCTGGCAGACGCAGGGCGTTAGCTGCGCGCTCAAGGATATGATCTAAGTTATGGGCATCTTGGGCTTGGATAATGGCTTCGAGTTCACCTTGCTCTTTGGCAAGGGCATCGAAATCGGCATCCGGCTCGGCGTAGGCTGCGTAAACGGCATCGAGGCGAGTTAGGGCATTTTTTGCCTCAGAGACGGCTTCTTCAATCGCTTCACGCACGGTTTGGGTTGGATCGAGTTTAGGTTCCTGCGGTAGGTAACCGATTTTCAATCCCGGCATTGGGCGCGCTTCACCTTCAATTTCGGTGTCGATACCCGCCATAATACGCAGTAGTGTCGACTTACCTGAACCGTTAAGGCCGAGTACACCAATTTTGGCGCCGGGGAAAAAGCTTAAAGAAATATCTTTAAGGATCTGCTTCTTAGGCGGAACAATTTTTCCCACCCGCAGCATGCTGTAAACAAACTGAGCCATTTTTCTCTATCTTAAGTGACTAATGATGCGGCTAATTCTACTCGATTGCACGCCGAACTCAACTCGACAATGAGCCAAGTTCAAGCTAAAACGCTAGGAATTTCATGTTTCAAATACTGGGATTGTGGTCGCGTTCCGAGTAGAATACCGCGCAACCCTACCTATAAGAATTGGCAGCTGGAGTAAGCAATGCTGAAAAAAGATATGAATATCGCAGATTATGATCCGGAACTGTTTAACGCAATTCAGAACGAAACTCTGCGTCAAGAAGAGCATATTGAGCTGATTGCTTCTGAAAACTACACCAGTCCACGCGTGATGGAAGCGCAAGGTTCACAGTTAACCAATAAGTACGCTGAAGGCTATCCAGGCAAGCGTTACTATGGTGGTTGTGAGTATGTGGACGTAGTTGAAACCTTAGCGATTGAACGTGCTAAACAACTGTTTGGCGCAACTTACGCTAACGTACAACCTCATTCAGGTTCACAGGCTAACAGCGCGGTTTACATGGCATTGTTAAAACCTGGCGATACCGTACTGGGCATGAACTTAGCCCACGGTGGTCACTTGACCCACGGTTCACCCGTTAACTTCTCTGGCAAACTGTACAACATCATTCCTTACGGTATCGACGAGTCTGGCAAAATTGACTACGACGAAATGGAACGTCTGGCCGTAGAACATAAGCCTAAGATGATGATCGGCGGTTTCTCTGCCTACTCAGGTATTGTTGATTGGGCAAAAATGCGTGAAATCGCAGACAAAATCGGTGCTTACCTATTTGTCGATATGGCGCACGTTGCCGGTCTTATTGCTGCTGGCGTTTATCCAAACCCAGTTCCACACGCACACGTTGTCACTTCAACGACTCACAAAACCTTAGCGGGTCCTCGTGGTGGCGTGATTTTGTCTGCTGCTGATGATGAAGACTTGTACAAAAAGTTGAACTCTGCAGTATTCCCCGGCGGTCAAGGTGGCCCATTAATGCACGTTATCGCCGGTAAAGCGGTGGCGTTCAAAGAAGCCCTAGAGCCAGAATTTAAAGTTTACCAACAGCAAGTGGTTAACAACGCTAAAGCTATGGTTGAAGTGTTCCTTGAGCGCGGTTACAAAATCGTCTCTGGCGGAACCAGCAACCACTTAATGCTAGTTGACCTGATTGGTCGTGACTTAACGGGTAAAGAAGCTGATGCCGCCTTAGGTAGCGCTAACATTACCGTGAACAAAAACTCAGTACCAAACGATCCACGTTCACCTTTTGTGACCTCAGGTGTACGTATCGGTACGCCAGCAATTACACGCCGCGGCTTTAAAGAAGCGGAATCGAAAGAGCTGACTGGCTGGATTTGTGACATCCTTGATGATGCAAACAATCCTGCTGTGATTGAGCGTGTTAAAGGCCAAGTATTGGCACTGTGCGCACGTTTCCCTGTTTACGGTTAATCTGTAAATAGTCTCCTTTTTGTGGTGCTGAGCCTAACAAGCATCAGGTGGTTAACCTCAGCCCATAAATAGGATAAAATCCCATGGCCGCATTAAGCGGCCATTTTTATTGCTAAAATCTTAGACTTAAACCAAACAGGCTAACCTTAGATAACATAGTAAAGCCAACGGCTTTACGTCATTCACTGGCAGGAGGCTCAATGCATTGTCCATTTTGCAGCGCGACAGATACTAAAGTCATCGATTCTCGATTAGTGGCGGAAGGCCATCAAGTGCGCCGTCGCCGAGAATGCACCGAATGCCATGAAAGATTTACCACCTTTGAAGGTGCCGAGTTAGTCATGCCTAGGGTGATTAAGCGCGATGGTTCACGCCAACCCTTCGATGAAGAAAAACTCCAAGGTGGCATGCTGCGCGCCGTTGAGAAACGCCCTGTGTCTATGGATGAAATCGAGCAAGCACTCAGTAAAATCAAATCTACCCTGCGCGCCACTGGCGAGCGAGAAGTGCCATCAGAAATGGTCGGTAACTTGATGATGGAGCAATTGATGAGCCTAGATAAAGTCGCCTATATACGTTTTGCTTCTGTGTACCGCGCCTTTGAAGACGTGTCTGAATTTGGTGAGGCCATCGCTAAACTGCAAAAGTAGTCATTGAGTTTTGTCGCCGACAAGGCAAACGTGTACGAGCGATTGGCGTGAAAGCACAAATTTAAAAGACAGGTTTGTAAGACTGGTGAAAGCCGAAACCTTTAACAACAGGGTTGAACATGAGCTTGAACATAAGTTGGTCCGTACTCGATATCCAAATGATGAGCCGCGCGATTCAATTAGCGCGCAAAGGCTTTTACACCACGAGACCCAATCCCAGTGTGGGCTGCGTTATCGTTAAAGATAACCAGATTGTCGGCGAAGGTTATCATCAAAAAGCGGGTGAGCCCCACGCCGAAGTGCATGCACTACGTATGGCAGGTGAGCACGCCCGCGGCGCAACGGCCTATGTCACCTTAGAGCCCTGCAGCCATTATGGCCGCACGCCGCCCTGTGCCTTGGTGCTGATCAATATTGGCGTCAAACGTGTGGTGGTGGCGGTGGAAGATCCTAATCCGCAAGTCGGTGGGCGCGGTATTCAAATGCTGCGCGACGCCGGTATTGAAGTGGATGTGGGATTACACCATGATGAAGCTTATGCCTTGAATTTAGGTTTTATGAAGCGGATGGAATCGGGTTTACCCAGAGTTACAGTCAAATTGGCTGCGAGTCTCGATGGTAAAACCGCGCTGTCTAACGGGGTATCTAAATGGATTACCGGCCCTGAATCTCGCCGCGACGTGCAGCGTTTACGCTTACGTTCCTGCGCCTTGGTCACTGGGATTGAAACCATATTGGCTGACGATCCCTCACTCAATGTGCGATATCAAGAACTTGGCGACATAAAAGACTGCGTAACTGAGGCGCAATTACTGCAGCCATTAAGGGTGATACTCGACAGTCGCGCCCGTTTGCCGCTATCGGCCGCCTGTTTGGCTATCGTATCGCCGATACTCTTGGTCTCGACCGTGGCTTATCCCGCAGAGTTTCAAGCACAATTGCCCTCCCATGTGAGTTGCCTAGTATTACCAGCAATTGCAGGTCGCGTATCTTTACCTGAACTATTAAGCTATTTAGGCCAAAGTTGTAATCACGTGCTGGTGGAAGCGGGGGCAACCTTAGCAGGCGCATTTTTAGCACAGGGGCTGGCTGATGAATTAGTGCTGTACCAAGCGATGAAAATCCTCGGCGGGCAAGGGCGTAATCTGCTGCAGCTACCCGATTATCAAACCATGGCGCAAATTCCTGCATTAACTTTGTTCGATGAGCGCAAATTAGGGCCAGATACCCGTTTAATCTTGAGCGTTAAGCCTGATACCTCTTTATCTAAATCGAATTGGAGCAGATAACCGTTTAACCTTGAGCGTTATGCTTGATACTTCTTTATTTAATTAGGGCAAGATAACCGTTAAACCTTGAGTCTTATGCCTTATTACTTCTTTATCGAATAAGTGAGTTAACCATGTTTACTGGGATTATTGAAGCCGTTGGCACCCTGCGAAAGCTTGAACGCAAGGGCGATGATATTCGTTTGACCGTGGCGAGCGGCAAACTGGATTTAAACGATGTGCGTTTAGGCGACAGTATTGCCACCAACGGTGTGTGTTTAACGGTTGTGCAGCAATTAGCCGACGGTTATGTGGCCGATGTTTCTGCCGAAACCGTGAGTCTAACTGGCTTTGCTAACTACAAAGTGGGCACTAAGGTAAATCTTGAAAAAGCCGTTACCCCAACCACACGTTTAGGCGGGCACATGGTCAGCGGCCATGTTGACGGTATTGCTATGGTTGAGCAACGCTTAGTGCGTGGTCAAGCCATCGAGTTTTGGTTAGCCGCCCCCGAAGAGCTTGGGCGTTACATTGCCCATAAAGGTTCCATCACCATTGATGGCGTGAGTTTGACGGTTAACGAAGTGGACGGTAGTCGATTCCGCCTGACCATAGTGCCGCATACCGCAGGTGAAACCACGTTAATCGACCTGCAAGCGGGCGATAAGGTGAATATCGAAGTGGATTTAATCGCCCGTTATCTTGAACGCTTGATGAATTATGATGGCAAAGACAGCAAGAGCGGTGGTGTCACCATGGAAATGTTAGCCCGTGCCGGCTTTGTGCGTTAGTGCACTGGTAATCGTACTGCTAAGGTATAGAATTTCATAACAACAGCAAAATCATAAGGTCCTACAATGGCGCTGCACAGTATAGAAGAGATCATCGAAGATATTCGTCAAGGCAAAATGGTTATTTTGATGGATGACGAAGACAGAGAAAACGAAGGTGATTTGATCATGGCGGCCGAAATGGTAACGCCAGAAGCGATTAACTTTATGGCGAAATATGGCCGTGGGCTTATTTGCCAGACTATGACTAAAGCCCGTTGCCAGCAGTTAAACCTACCCTTAATGGTGACGAATAACAACGCCCAGTTCTCGACTAACTTTACGGTTTCTATTGAAGCAGCCGAAGGCGTGACTACCGGTATTTCGGCCCACGACCGCGCGGTAACGGTAAAAGCGGCCGTGGCTAAAGAGGCTAAAGCGTCTGATTTAGTTCAACCTGGGCATATCTTCCCGTTAATGGCGCAGGACGGCGGCGTATTAACCCGCGCGGGCCACACTGAAGCGGGTTGTGATTTAGCCCGTCTTGCGGGGCTTGAGCCATCGGGCGTTATCGTTGAAATTTTGAATGAAGACGGCACTATGGCACGTCGCCCTGATTTAGAGATTTTCTCTGAGTTGCACGGCATCAAAATCGGCACTATCGCCGCATTAATCGAGTATCGCAACACCAAAGAAACTACGGTTGTGCGTGAAGCTAAATGCAAACTACCGACCCGTTTCGGCGAGTTCGACATGGTGACCTTCAGAGACACTATCGACAATCAACTGCACTTTGCCTTAGTCAAAGGCGAGGTGAAGAGTGATTGTTTGGTACGCGTGCATTTGCAAAATACCTTCAACGATTTACTCCACTCAGAGCGTGATCAGCAACGCAGCTGGCCACTCGAAAAAGCGATGGAGCGTATTTCTGCAGAAGGTGGTGTATTGGTTTTACTCGGGAATCAAGAACATCCCTGTGAAATCCTCTCTAAGGTGAAAGCCTTTGAAGCTGAAGATCAAGGCCAAGCGCCTGCTTCTGCAAAATGGCAGGGGACGTCGCGCCGTGTGGGTGTGGGGTCGCAAATCCTCGCCAGCCTTGGCGTGACTAAGATGCGCTTACTCAGCTCGCCTAAACGTTATCATTCACTTTCGGGCTTTGGCCTTGAAGTGACTGAGTATGTGGCAGACTGAAATCCAAAGTTACACTAAAGTAAAATTAACAATTTCTGATAATTTGCATAGGGCTCTGGGCAATTGGCTGTGATATCATGTCGCCACTTTTCGCCCCGAGCTGGGTGCTTTAGCTAAATTAGGTAAGATAATGAACGTAGTTCAAGGTAATATCGAAGCGAAAAATGCCAAAGTTGCGATTGTAATTTCGCGTTTCAACAGCTTTTTAGTTGAGAGCTTGCTTGAAGGTGCACTTGACACGCTGAAACGTTTTGGCCAAGTCAGCGACGACAATATCACTGTTGTCCGTGTACCAGGTGCGGTTGAGTTGCCGCTAGCTGCGCGTCGCGTAGCTGCCAGTGGTAAATTCGACGGTATTATCGCATTAGGTGCGGTGATCCGTGGTGGTACTCCTCATTTTGATTTTGTTGCAGGCGAATGTAATAAAGGTCTAGCTCAAGTTGCTTTAGAATTTGATCTGCCTGTTGCTTTCGGTGTTTTGACCACTGATACCATTGAACAAGCGATTGAACGTTCAGGTACCAAAGCGGGTAACAAAGGCGGCGAAGCTGCTTTAAGCCTGCTTGAAATGGTCAATGTTCTGCAAGAACTTGAACAACAGTTGTTATAGTAGGAAAAATAATGAAGCCTTCTGAGCGCCGCAAGGCCCGCCGTTTAGCCGTTCAAGCCATCTATTCATGGCAACTAAGCGGGAATAATATTGCCGATGTCGAGCATGAGTTTTTAACTGAACAAAGTCTCGACGGTGTTGATGTAGCTTATTTTCGTGAGCTATTTTCAGGCGTTGCAACGAAGAAAACCCAATTGGATGAGCTGATCATCCCGCATCTGGAACGCCCGATTGATGAGGTGTCTCCAGTTGAGAAAGCCATAGTTCGTTTAGCGACCTATGAGCTGACTTTCCGTAAAGATGTGCCCTACAAGGTCGCGATTAACGAAGCGATTGAGTTGGCAAAAGCTTTCGGTGCGGACGAGAGTCATAAGTTTGTGAACGGACTGCTCGACAAACTGGTTGCACGCAAGTAATAAAGACAAACGGTATCTTAGGATACCGTTTTTCATTGCTAACAAAGGTGGCCGATGTAAGTCGTGCCAAACTGTACAGTGAAAGAATTCCAATTAATTGAATGTTATTTTAGCAACCGCGGCCCCACTCGCCGTGATGTGAAGCTTGGCATCGGTGACGATTGCGCTTTAGTGCAACCCGCAGAAAACAAGTCGATTGCTATCTCCTGTGACACCTTAGTCGAAAATGTCCACTTCTTCCCCGATATGCCTCCTGCTGCCTTAGGTTACAAAGCCTTAGCGGTAAATTTATCTGATCTGGCTGCCATGGGTGCTGAACCTGCGTGGATGACGCTTGCCTTGACGTTACCCGCAGTCGATGAAACTTGGCTCAGTGGTTTTAGCGAAGGTTTATTTGAAGCGGCCGATTACTACGGCATTGCCTTAATTGGCGGCGATACGACGCGTGGCCCACGGGCGATTAATATCACAGTGCACGGCCAAGTCCCACAGGGGAAGGCCCTCACGCGTCATGGTGCTAAAGCCGGTGATTGGATTTATGTCACGGGCACGCTCGGAGATTCGGCCTTAGGCCTGGATATCATTCGCGGTGCGCAGCAAGCCAGAGCCGAACATAAAGAATTCCTGATTAATCGCCATTATCGTCCAACACCAAGAGTCTTAGCCGGCCAAGCTTTGCGCTCGCTTGCCTCCAGCGCAATCGATCTTTCCGACGGGTTTATCTCGGATATCGGTCATGTGCTTAAGGCTTCGGCAGTCGGTGCGGTTGTCGATGTTAATTGCATCCCGCTGTCACGCGCGATGCAAGATACCGTCAGCGAGGAAAGTGCTTTAGGTTATGCGCTGACAGGGGGCGAAGATTACGAATTGCTGTTCACCGTTCCTGAGGCGCAAAAAGGCGCACTGGAAACTGCCTTGAGCCATGCAGGAGCAAAGTTTGTTCGTGTTGGACAAATTTGTGCGGGCAGTAAGCTCAAGTTGCAACTCAATGGCGAGCCGTTTACACCGCCTTATCACGGTTTCGAGCACTTTTAAGCTAAGAGCATGTTAATGAAATGGTTGTCAAAGGATCAGGTGCTAACGCGCCTGTCATTAAAAAATCCTGTCCACTTTTTGGCACTTGGATTTGGTAGCGGACTCGCCGCTAAAGCGCCCGGAACCTTTGGTACCTTAGCTGCTATTCCCCTCTATTTATTGATGGCGCCCTTACCACTTGCTTGGTATATCGGCTTAACTTTAGTGGGTGTATTCGCAGGATTCTATATCTGTGGTAAAGCGGCGCAAGACATGGGGGTTCACGATCACGGTGCTATTGTGTGGGATGAAGTGGTTGGGCTACTGATCACTATGCTAGCGGCACCAAGTGGTTGGGGTTGGTTGTTAGTGGGCTTTGGTTTATTTCGCTTTTTCGACATCATCAAACCTTGGCCTATTCGGTGGCTCGATGCCAAAGTTCATGGTGGCTTTGGCATTATGATTGACGATGTGTTAGCGGGCGTGTTTTCGTTTATTTCTCTGCAAGGGCTAGTCTGGTGTGTTAGCTAACATTTTCGCTAGTCTGACATGATAGCTAATTTAACTTGTTAGTTAACATGGGCAACAACTAACCCTTACTCTTGATTTTGCATTTTTCTGATTGAAGCTTGATTGAAGGGATTCGCTGCTTATCCCTTTTCTGTTTGATTCTACTATTGCAGCAGTTCCCTTGCGTTCGCTAGGGTATTGCTGGTGATAGTATCGCCACCTAACAGCCTTGCCAGCTCTTGAATGCGTTGCTCACGATCGAGCGACTTCATCGTGGTCTCAGTACTGCCCGCCTTATTAAATTTATCGACGAACATGTGTTGATGACCATTGCCCGCAACTTGCGGCAAGTGAGTCACGCACAGTACTTGGGTCGATTCCCCTAAGCTACGTAACATGCGGCCCACCACTGCGGCGGTGGGTCCGGAAATCCCGACATCCACCTCATCGAAAATTAATGTCGGCGTGGCAACTTTCTTCGCGGTAATCACTTGGATACCTAAGCCTATCCGTGAAAGTTCACCGCCAGATGCGACTTTCGAAATCGGTTGCAAGGGTTGGCCAGGGTTAGTGGTGACCATAAATTCGATATTGTCACTGCCATTGGCTGACATTTGCTCTGGGTTGAAATTGACTTCGATAGTAAATTTACCCTTTGGCATATTCAGTTCGTGGATTGACTGAGTCACGAGTTTGTCGAGTTCTTTGGCATATCGAGCGCGGCTTTGACTGAGCTTTTGTGCGTTGCTAAGGTAAGCGGCTCTGCTGGCATCGACCTGCAATTGAATTTCTTCGAGCTTGCTTTCGTCACTGTCTAAGGTGCTCAGTTCTGCCTTTAATGCTAAATGATGTTCGGCCAGTTTATTTGGGCTGACATGGTGCTTACGCGCCAGTTGCATGGCTTTTGATAGCCGTTCTTCTAAATAGGCGAAATGGGTTGGATCGAGTTCAAGCTTACTCAAATAGTGCTGTAATTCGCCTGCGCTTTCTTGCACTTGGATTAATGCATCATTGAGCATAGTGTTGATATTGCTTAATGCAGGATCGTAGCTTTGCAGATCTTCGGCGAGGGAAACCACTCGGTTGAGCAGTGACTCTATGTTGTTTTCTTCGCCCTCAGTGAGTATATCTAGACTCGCCTGACAGGTATCAATCAACTCAGTGCCATTGGCCAGACGTTTGTGCTCTTGCTCAATTTCATCGAACTCATCGACTTTAAGATCAAACTCATCGAGTTCTTCTACTTGATATTGCACTAATTGCTTACGGGCAATACGTTCATGTTGGGAGGCTTCAAGCTGTTTTAGATCGGCCTCAATTTGTTTGCAGCGTTGAAAACTGGCGGCAACCGTATCGATAAGCAATCTGTGGTTGGCATAACTGTCGAGCAGGGTGAGTTGGTGTTCACTTTTTAACATTGCATGGTGCGCATGTTGGCCGTGAATACCGATGAGCAACTGACCCAGTAATTTGAGTTGCGTCAGCGGCACTGGATTCCCATTGATATAGGCGCGTGAACGGCCATCGCTACCAATAGTTCGACGTAGGATACACTCATCATCGAGTTCAAGATCGTTATCTTCTAACCAACGTTTTGCCAGTGGAATATCATCCAAGGAAAAGCGGGCGCTGACCTCGGTTTTATTGGCTCCTGGGCGAACACTGCTGGCATCGGCGCGATTGCCTAGGCACAGGCCTAACGCATCGATGGCGATCGATTTACCTGCACCGGTTTCACCTGTGATGCTGGTCATACCGGGGCGAAAATCCAGTTCTAAAAAACGGACGATAGCGAAGTTATTAATGCTGAGTTGGCAAAGCATAGTGAATTCCTGTCGAAAAACTTACCAAACCACTGTATTGATAAACAGTATATACTGATTTTATATACAGTAAAGTGGCTTGGGTAAATAATCGGCATTATTGGCAGTAAATATTTTTAATTAACTGATTATGCGTGGGTTCTTACTAAGCTTTCTAAGATAGGCAAACTAAAGAAAGTAACTAAGGTGCCAAATAGAATGCCCTGAGCACTGGTTGAAGCCTGAGTATTATAACGCTGGGCGAGTAAGTACACGCTAGCGGCTGTGGGCAGTGCGCTCAAGATCACGCCCATGATCAGGTAGTCACCACTGACTCCAAAACGGTTAAGCATAAAGTAGACGAGTGCCGGTTGGATAGCCAGCTTGAAGAGGTTGATAAGGCTCAGTTCGATAAAATTCTTGGGGCTAAATACGCTGCTATCTTTCTGGTAGCGCATCGCTTTGGCGAGTACCATGCCGATAGCAAATAGGGCGCAGGGGCTTGAGGTATTGCCAATTTGCTGGATCATTAGCGCCAGCCCAGAAGGTAGTTTTATCTCTAGCGCCGAAATGCTGACACCAATTAAGCTACCAATAACGATAGGGTTTTTACCGACCGCCATCGCCATTATGACTAAGGCGTGGTGTTGTCTTTGTGTGTTTGTGGCCAGTTCCATCGAGACTAAGGCGACGGCAAACATCAGCACGGATAATAAGCTGGCAATCGCAGCGGCGACTAAGGCGCTTTGCTGCTGCGGAAAGAGGATGATGAGTAGTGGAATACCAATAAATGCGGTATTACCAAAGGTAGCATTGAGGGCTCGAATAGCGGCAACCGCATGCTGTTTAGGGTTAGCAAGCAGCGAGAGCCCAAGGCAGACAAGATAAGTGATCACCATAGCCGTGCTGTAGCCCGCAATAAATCCCCATTGCAAAATCTTACCAATCGGCTGCTGCGCGAGGGCAATAAGCATGATCGCGGGGAATGCAATATAGTACACATATTGGTTTAGCACTTGGTCCGTATCAACGGGCAAGAGTTTTAATTTTTGCACTAGTGTGCCGAGCAACATGATCCCGAAGACGGCAAACAGAGGGGTTAAAATGGTCATTTCCCTCACTCATCCTTACGATTTAATTTGAATAAACTCAGCCATCACCGTCATTTCTTCTATCGCTATGATTTTATGTGGGCGCTTGCCTTTTTTATGTCACTTTAGAGCCAGAACTAGCGCCAGCGCAGTAAAACTTGCCACAAAATAACATATCATTTCAGTCTAAGGCTATTGCGCTATGGTCGTATAAGTGGATTAATTGATGTTTAAAAAAACAATGACTTAGCGTACGCTGTGATTGTTGATGACTTTATATAGTGCCTAAAGTGGGCTGCTAGAACAGAATTAGGATATGCAATGAGTGATGATTTAGGCGCTGAACTACAACTTGTCTATCTTTTTGTGCATTTAGTCAATGCGGGCAGTTTTTCGCAGGCGGCGAAGGAGCTTGATATGCCCATTGCCACAGTGAGCCGCAAGTTAGCTAAGTTGGAAGAGAAGCTCGATAAACAGCTCTTTATGCGCAGTACCCGCAAGTTACGATTGACGGAGGAAGGGCTGGCACTCTTTCAACGCTACCAGAGTGTGGTTGCTCAATTTGATGAACTGAGTGGTTTAGGCTGCGATAAACCCGAGGGAACCTTGCGTATTGCCGCGCCGATTTCGATTATTTCCATCGTGTTTATTCAAGCTTTAAATGAATTTGGCCGCCTATATCCCGATATCCGTTTGCACATTTCCCAGAGCAATGAGTTAGTGGATTTGATCGACAAGGGCATAGATGTGGCGATTGTCGGCGGGGCTCAGCCTGATTCTTCTTGGGTGTCGAGTACCTTAGGCGAGCTGGATTATTGCCTGTTTGCCACGCCAGAATATTTGGCTCAGGCACCTAAACTTGAGCATCCCGATGATCTTGAAGCCCATCAACTGATAAAAGTCTGGCCGCTGTTTAATTGGCATTTAAAGCATCCGAGCGGTGAGTCTTTTTATTTTAATGGCCCAACTAAGCTGACCCTCACGGATTTACACGGTGCGATTCAGGCGACCTTAGGCCATGGCGGGATCTTGTATGGTCCCGAACTATTTGTAAAACAGCAGATTAAAGAAGGGAAACTTAAAGTATTATTGCCAGAATGGATTGGCGAGCAGAGGCGGATTTCGATTTTATATCATCAACGCAGCCAGCAGCCGCTAAAGGTCAGAGTCTTTATTGAGTTTATGCAGTCAAAGGCGCCAGAGTTATTCTCTATGCGTTGATTTAACGAGGGGAACGAATGCTTAACGTCTTTTAGGTTTTACCGTGTTTTTGCTCATGGTATTTTGCGTTTGTTTCGCGTCTTGCAGGCTGGAGCGTGTCGCGGGTAATATGCCGAGTTCTAAGAAGTATCCCACTAAACGCCGCAGTTCGAATAAAGAACCGATACGCTGTTGATCTTTGATGGTCAGTTTCCAACTGTCGGTTCGTCCTTCGCTATTGGTTAAGACAAATCCTTGATAAACAATCTTTCTCATTGGAATAACTCAATATTGGCTGATAGAACTTGCTAGCTTTGGTCTTACTCGTTTTGGGGCTTGCTTGAGCGTGATTGCAGTCGAGACTAGAGGTTTATTGTTTAGAAACATTGTTTAGACATATTGTTTAGAAACATTGTTTAGACATATTGTTTAGACATATTGTTTAGACATATTGTTTAGACATATTGTTTAGACATATTGTTTAGACATATTGTTTAGAAACATTGTTTAGACGTACTGTTTAGGAAGAATAAGGGTGCTTGAGTTGCCCCAAGCACCCATCAATTAAGCGACGCTGATGCCGATATTTGATACGCCAGCTTCGATAATGTCTTTGCGTAAACCTTTAACCAGTTCCGCTGTGATCTTGGGATTTTCTTCGATAATTTCCAGCAGAGAATTTTGTAACTCTTTTTCTTCTTCCATAACTTCATGGGCAAAAACGAAATCATCTAATGCTTCATCGACTAATTCGACATCGCTGATGGCTTCGATATAGTTAGCCACAGTGCTCGATGACAGTTTGCTGATATTGACTATATCTTCTTCAATCTTACCTTGAATCGCACCCAACAAGGTTGATATGGCGACCACAGCATCCATGGCTGGATAGACGCCATAAGCTTCAAAATCAGCGGGTTCTGGGGTGTTATCTTCAAGACGTTGCAAATGCACATCGATATTGAATTTAAGCTTAGGATCGTACAGGGATTGCCACAGTAGCTCTAATGCAGTGCTCAATACAGCAGGGTCACCAAACTCACAGACTTCGGAAAACAGTTGATAGTTGGGCAACATGCGTTGGCAAAGTGCAGTGGCGAAGAGTTGTTTTTGTGGCAGTGTTAACGCCTTAAGACGTTTAAAGAAGCCCGATTTTTTGGTCATCTGTTATTTCCGCTGATAGCTGTGATATCACTTGATTTGCCGCAGATTCTACCTTAGTTAACTCATCAAGTAACTCTAGTATTTCGGGTTCGAGATCTTCGACCGCTGTTTCACGTTTTAGCGCCGATTCAATTTCTTGGCATAGTCTTTGGGTTGTAGGCACGCCGCAGTAGCAGCTCGCACCATGTAGTTTATGGATTGTACTGAGCATGACGGGATGATCGTTTTGACTCAGCGCCGTCTGAATCGTCGAAACGGTTTGTGGCAAGGAGTCGAGCAACATTCTCAGCATGTCTAAGGCGAGATCGGCCTTATGATTAGCTTGGGTTAAGCATAAATCCCAGTTCAGCGTATGCAGGTCAAAATGGGTGAATTTGGGGCGAGTGATCCAGCGATGGATCACGTCTTTGAGCGCCGCTTCATCAATAGGTTTAGGCAAATATCCATCCATACCACTGCCTAAAATCAGCTCGCGTTCTTCAGCAATCGCATGGGCCGTTACGGCAATAATTGGCGTGTTACGGTTCATTGAGCCTTGGCGAATTTGCTTAGTGGCGCTGATGCCATCTGTGCCTGGCATCTGAATATCCATAAAAATCAAATCGAAGGTGCGTGTCTTCGCCTGTTTAACCGCTTCATCGCCACTGTTGACCGCGATAACCGTCGTCACTAACTCACTGAGCAAGGTGTCGATTAGCTTTAAGTTGGCAAAGTTATCATCCACCGCCAGTACGGTTAAGGATTGGCGCGCAGCCGGAGTGGCTATGGTCACTGGGGCTATGATGTCGTATTCCATCGGTGGATAGAGTAAGTTGCGGGCAAGCTGTTGCTCACTCACGGGCAGAGACAATACCACATCGGCATTCGGGCGGATAAATTGGGTTAAGGCATCCTGTTCTTGGCAATCGTATAGCACCACAAGGCAATCAGTTTTGGTCTTCGCCAAGTTAAGTGTATTTACCAGTTGTGCTGCATCGCTAAAACCATGGCAACTCAAGAGAACATAGTCGTATGGCGCTTCGGCCGTGTTGAGCGTGGTCAGCAAACTTGGGATATGCTGATGGTGGGTGACTTTGGTATCCCATTGATTCAATTGGCGACTCAAGACAGCATGAGTCAGCACGCGTGGCTCGTAAAACAGTATGGTTTTGTCTTTGAGTTTTTCGAGCGGCAGTGAGTCACCAATTTGGAACTGACCTAAGCCGAGCGGCAAACTGAACCAGAAGTTTGAGCCTTTCTCTGGGGATGAGGTAAAGCCGATTTGGCCGCCCATTTGATTTACTAAACGCTTAGTGATCACTAAACCTAAGCCTGTGCCACCAAAGCGGCGGGAAATCGACGAATCGGCTTGGCCAAAGGCTTGGAATAAAAAGTCCTGCTGGCTTTCATCGATACCAATACCGGTATCGACCACATCACAGCGCAGTACTACCTGTTCTTCCGACTGGCTTTGCAGTTCGATTTTGACCATCACGCTGCCAGAGTCAGTGAATTTAATCGCGTTACCGACCAAGTTATTGATGATTTGGCACACGCGCATGGCATCGCCATTAACATTGTCGGGCACGTTAGGGGCGATATCGACAACCAGTTCTAGGCCCTTGGCCTGAGCGCTGCCCGAGATTAGCGTGATGGTATCGCCTATGGTTTCCCTCAGACCGAAGGGCATGTTTTCCAACACCATTTTACCGGCTTCGAGTTTAGAAAAATCGAGAATATCGTTGATGATGCCTAGCAGGTTAGTGGCACTGCGCTCAATGGTCTTGATGTAATCCACTTGGCTCGAATGCAATGGTGTTTTGACTAATTGCCGCGCAAAACCGATAGCGCCATTGAGCGGCGTACGTAACTCGTGGGACATGTTGGCTAAGAATTCTGATTTAATTCGGCTGGCTTCTAAGGCACGTTTTTTCGCTAAATCTAACTCGACGTTTTGGATTTCAATCTGCTCTAAGGTTTCCCGCAGATCCGACGTGGCTTGGTCGATATTTTGCTGCATCTCATCATGGTATTCCGATAGCGACCCTGCCATGGCATTGATGCCGCGTTTGAGTAGGTCCAGCTCTCCAATCAAGTTGCCATCTAAGCGGGCGTCCAATTTACCTTCACGGATTTTAGCGACGACGCGCACCATCTCGGTAATGGGCTGAGTGACGTTTTTCACCAGCCGGAAAGTGAACAGTAAGTTCAACTGTACTCCGATCAACACGATAATAAAGGCGGCGACCGCGGCTCTATGCTGCTCGAGTAAGGCACGTTCTTTATTGATTATGATGGAGATATAACCTAAGAGCTGACCTCCGTCTGTCTGAATATCGTAATTGGCGGGGGCGGCACTGGGCCCGGTGGAGAAAATCGGTGTCCGTAAAATCAGACTGTCTCCCACATGCTCTATTTCGGTTTTATGCAGTGTGCTGAGGGCTTCTTTATAACGCATAATTTCAAAATCTTTGTGGTAGTGCGAGGTCACAAAGAGTTGATTATTGGCGTCGAAAATCGCGATGGATTTCACTAAGGTGGATTTGTTGAGCTGCGCCGCGGCGAGTAAGCGTTTGGTCGCCTCGCGATCATTGGCCATTAAACCGATTTCACTGGCAATCGACAGCGGCTCGATAATATTGCTGCCCTGTTCGACGAGCGTATCTTCAAGCTCATAAAAACGATTTATGGTAAAGTAGCTGCCCAGAAGGATACCGACCAAGATTGTTGGCGCGAGCGCCAGCACAAGAACCCAAGAACGTAGGCTGTATTTGGTCATGTTGTTGACTGGGTTCATAGCAGCGGCGGTGTTTCCTGTAACAGAGACTAAGATAATTTTATAAGACTGCCAGAAAGAGGGCGGTCTTTGCCAGTATTTTATTGATTTAGAGGCCGAAATGGCGCAATTTTTTAAAGCAAAACCAAATAGTTCCAAACAGTTGTCGGCTAAGTTATCACTGAGCGTGGATCAGCTCGATCACTTAGGCGCAGGTATAGCACAACATCAAGGTAAAGTCGTGTTTATCCCTGGCGCTTTGCCCGATGAAACCGTGACGGTACAGCTCACCGAGCAAAAGAAAAATTATGCCCGTGCCAAGTTGATTAAAGTCGATTCATCAAGCCCTGAGCGCGTTACGCCCGAGTGTCTACATTATCACACCTGCGGTGGCTGCGACTTACAGCATATGTCATTAGCTAGCCAGCGGGAGCATAAAGAAGCCGCGCTGCTGGATATTATGGCGAAGTTTGCTGGCACAGAAGGCGGAGCTTTATCGCCCGCATTAACGGGGGAAGGCTGGCATTATCGTCGCCGCGCCCGTCTTGCAACTTTATTTGATAAAAATACCAAGCACTTAAGCTTAGGTTTTCGTGCCGCCAGTAGCAGCAATGTGGTGCCAATCAGCCAGTGTCTGGTGTTAGCTAAGCCGTTATCGGACTTGATCGTCCCCTTTGCTAAGTTGCTGAACCAATTGTCGGCTAAAGCCAGCTTAGGCCATCTTGAGTTGATTGCCGCCGATAATGGTCATTTCGCTGTGCTGCGGATCACTAAGGCGCTAAATGATAAAGATCTCGCTAAGTTGTCAGCCTTTGCCGAGCAGCATCAGATCCATATTTGTTTGCAGGACAACGAAGGCCAATTCCAAGGCGTCGGCGCTGAGTTAGTATTACCGGTTTATCAGCTGTTAGATGACAAAGCTGAGTCGGATGCGGTGAGTTTAAGTTTTACCCCAGGTAACTTTGTGCAAGTGAATGGACAAATTAACAAGGCCATGGTCGCTCAAGCGATGGATTGGTTAGCGCCAGCGCCAGATGAGCGCATTTTGGATTTGTTCTGCGGCATGGGTAATTTCAGTTTGCCCTTAGCGAAAATGGGCGCTGATGTGATTGGCGTCGAAGGGGTTGCCGAAATGGTGACTCAGGCTCGCGTGAACGCGAAAGCCAACAATCTTGATAAACTGACCTTTTACCATGGCGACTTAAGCGCGGATTTATCCCTTGAGCCTTGGATGGGTAAAATTGATAAATTACTGCTCGATCCTGCCCGTGCGGGTGCGTTTGAAAGCTTGCAATGGTTGAAGAAAATGAAGCCGCGCAAAGTCGTGTATGTTTCTTGTAATCCTGCGAGCTTGGCCCGCGATAGCGCTGTACTGTTAGAGCGCGGTTACCGCTTACAGCAGTTGGGACTTATCGACATGTTCCCACAAACACATCATATCGAAGCCATGGCACTGTTTGAATTAACCAAGTAATTTGCGCTGGCAAAGTAAGCAAAGCGTTTGAATAACGTAAAAAATGTGATTATTACGTCGGTTGGGTTTGACAAGTTCGCGCCAATGCTGAAGATAGGAGAGCTGAAGTGGTGCCCACTTTCTCTCTGAGCACGGATAAGGAAATAAATTAGATGGTCTCTGTTCGCGAAGCGCACTTTAATGATCCCGATTTTCACTTAGAAGATTGGGTGGCTCGCTATGTCGGTCATGCCGATGAAGCGCAGATGCTGCTCTCCTTGATAGGGCAGATTGACGCCTTACCCGCCAAGAGTCCTGCGGCGAAGAGAGAACTGCTCGAACGTGCTCGAGAGATGATTGAAATCCTCGCACCGCTGAACATGGACATTGAAACCCTGCAAGCGGCGATTCTGTTTGTGGTGTTCGATGCTGGGTTACTGACCGAAGACGCCATCAAAGAAAAATTTGGTGAGCCGCTGGCGCGTTTAGTGGCGAGCGTTGTGACCATGAATGCCATCGGCGCCTTAAAAATCAATCCCAATAGTCGCTCCACCGAGCCGCAAATCGACAATATCCGCCGCATGTTATTGGCTATGGTTGAAGATGTGCGCGCTGTGGTGATTAAGCTTGCTGAGCGTGTGTGTTTGCTGCGGGCGGTGAAAAATGCCGATGAAGAAACTCGCGTGCTGTTGGCCCGCGAAATTGCCGATATTTATGCGCCGCTGGCTAACCGTTTAGGGATTGGGCAATTGAAGTGGGAGCTGGAAGATATTTCTTTTCGCTACTTGCATCCTGATACCTACAAAGACATCGCTAAGCAATTAGATGGCAAACGACTGGACCGTGAAGTCTTTATCGATAAGTTTGTCAGCCAGTTGCAACAAAGATTAGATGAAGATCAAATTCGTGCTAAGGTCTACGGCCGGCCGAAACATATCTACAGTATCTGGCGCAAGATGAAGGGCAAGCACCTCAAATTTGATGAGTTGTTTGACGTGCGCGCCGTGCGTATCGTGACTGAGCGTTTACAGGATTGTTATGGTGCATTAGGTGTTGTGCATACGCTTTGGCACCATATTCCGCGGGAATTTGACGACTATGTCGCTAACCCTAAACCTAACGGTTATCAATCGATTCATACCGTAGTGGTGGGGCCTGAGGGCAAAACCGTTGAAATTCAAATTCGTACCCAAGACATGCATGAAGATGCAGAACTGGGTGTGGCCGCGCATTGGAAATATAAAGAAGGCAATCATTCCGGTAAGCAAAGCGGCTACGAAGAAAAAATTAACTGGCTGCGTAAAATTCTGCAATGGCAGGAAGACGTGGTCGAAAGTGGCAATTTGGTCGAAGAAGTGCGCAGCCAAGTGTTTGAAGACAGAGTCTATGTGTTCACCCCAAGCGGTGAAGTTGTCGACTTGCCACTGGGCTCAACCGTGCTCGACTTTGCCTATTACATTCACTCCCAAGTGGGACACAAATGTATTGGTGCTAAGGTCGATGGCCGTATTGTGCCGTTCATTTATCAGGTTGAAACGGGCGAGCGTATCGAGATCATCACCTCGAAACAGCCCAACCCCAAGCGCGATTGGCTTAACCCTAACTTAGGTTATATCCGTACTTCACGGGCGCGTTCGAAAATTCAGCATTGGTTTAAGCAGCAGGACAGAGACAAGAATATTGTCGCCGGCAAAGAAATGCTCGAATCTGAATTGGCGCGGGTGAGCCTTAAAATTAAAGACGCGGCCATCGCGGTCGAGCGCTTTAATATGGCGAGCATGGATGACTTACTGGCGGCCATTGGCGGCGGTGATGTGCGTCTGCATCAAGTGGTTAACCATATTCAAAGCCGTCTGCGACTCGACGAAGTGTCAGAAGAAGATGCGGTCGAAGAATTAGTTAAGAAAGGCCAACACAAACCGACATCCAGTGGCCGTGGTCAGGTTGAAGTCAACGGTGTGGGTAACTTGCTTAACCATATTGCCCGTTGTTGTCAGCCAGTTCCCGGTGATGAGATCTTAGGTTTTATCACTAAGGGCCGTGGCATTTCTGTGCATCGCGCTGATTGTGAACAAGTTAAAGAGTTAATGCGGGTTCACCCAGAGCGCGGCGTCGATGTGGTCTGGGGCGAAAATTACTCCGGCGGTTATCGCATGCGTCTGCGGGTATTGGCCCACGATCGCAGTGGCTTATTGCGTGACTTAACCTCAGTGCTGGCGGCCGAAAAATCCAATGTATTAGCCATGAGCTCTTCATCGGATACTAAAAACCAGACAGCTGCGATTGAGTTGGAACTAGAGCTTTATAATCTCGATGGTTTATCGCGGGTGTTATCGAAACTGACTCAAGTCGATAGCGTGATCGAGGCAAGACGGCTTTAAGGTTAGCGATGCCTTTCGGCGCGAGCGATATCTAGAAGCCATCTAGAAGCCATCTAGAAGCAAGAGATAAAGGATTGGGGCGGTAGGGAGGCTGTTCATCGTTCTGAGCAATGGTTTGCCATGGCATTTGCTCGTCGACGCGGTGAATAGAAACCTAGGGTTTCTGAGCTTATGAACGAGAGCCATGGTCGTTCTCATGTATCCCTGCATTGCACGACATTCAGGCGTCCTGCCTATCAGATGGCGAGCTGGCAGTTAAACAGGGATGTTGTTCAAGTCCTCCGTGGATGCTCGACCGCCCCGTCTGATGTGAAAGGATTCACAAATGCCGCGATGGCATGGATGCCAAAAAGCGGCCATAGGGCGGACGGTCGTCTCGCAAATCACCATGGCGCACCTTTCGAGCGCTTGCGTAACCAGTAGGTTCTAAAGACTAGATCTAATCTTAACGATTATAGGCACCACTCTATTGGACAGAAGTGAGCTACGTTTTGCGCGAAATCATCTTCATTTCGGATAAAAAAACAATTCTAAGCGCAGAATCGTCGGCCATGATGCGCTTAAGGATGCAATGCTTGGCTTGAGGCTTTACCTTTACACCATTTGCCGCTGTTGTGCTGCTTTTTAAACTCGCACATGCTATCCCATCGACCACTTATGCCACTGTATTGACGGCGAAACTCTTTGGCTGAAGTGAGCCACGCATCGGGCGAAATGCCTAATTCATTGAGCAGTTTCGGCCGTTCATTATCGATATAGCCTTTTTTATCAAGGCGCATAGCTCGTCCCGTCCAATCTATTAATTCAAGATAATCAGCAAAATGAAACGGAATACCCGTTTGCTGACTCAGAAGTGTTGAACCATCAAATTTTGCGAGGGCTTTATGCGGTTTTTGCTGTAGGTTATCTGCGGTAGTTTTGGCCAGTTGGAGCGCGTTGATATGAGGATTAAGTGCATTCACGCGCTCCTGAATCGATGTAAAATCAGAGGATTGTAAAGAGTCGGCAATCCCTGCTCGAATAGGATTTAAATCGACATACATCATGCAGGCCAGTAGTGCTTGCTCATCTAACAGCGCTTGCGACTTAAAACGCCCCTCCCAAAAGGCGCCTTTACACTCATCTTCACGATTGGCTTTACGGGCAATTTCTTCATTTAAACAACGCATAAACCAAGAGATACTGCTCAGTCGCTCATGCCACTCGGCGAGTAATGCATCAAGTAACATCACTTCACCGTCGATTAAAGCATCACCATTCATATACTTAGTGGCGACAGCATGGCCTTTAGTGATTTGACACCAGCGACTGATAATATCTTTTTGCGTTAACGATTTGGCCTTGTCGACATCAATTTTAAGCACTAAATGATAGTGATTACTCATCACCGCATAGGCGCAAATATCAATGCAGAAAATCGCAGATAATACCTTGATTTTATCAACAATCCAGCCGCGACGATGCTCATAACTGCGACCTGACAGTCTATCTTCACCGCACAGAAAAGCCCTTCGAACACAGCGATTTATCACATGATAGAAAGGCGTCACATTAGCATCAATTAGCTGTCTTCTGGCTGAGGTCATAGCAAACTCCAAACAGACAAAAGCAAGATAATGTAAAGCCTAGTAGAGGAGTGCGCAAAACACAAAAGATGTGGCTGTCCTTTTTACTGTTACTGTTACATTAGCATCAATTAGCTGTCTTCTGGCTGAGGTCATAAGACGCTCCAAAACGACAAAAGCAAGATAATGTAAAGCCTAGTAGAGGAGTGCGCAAAACACAAAAGATGTGGCTGTCCTCTCTATCTTCGCTGTCCTCTCTATCTTCTCAATAGCAAAAACTGCTTCTAGTTCAAACAGTAGCGATTCTACCCACGGTGTTTTTCAAGATAGTTGTCACTCTTTGTTTAAATATTAAGCTGCATTTATTACGCCTTCTTCTGGTGCCTTATCTGGGTTGAGTGTTACAGCGCCAACCGCTTCACAATTTCTGATCTCTGTA
>NZ_BPFD01000043.1 GCF_019655335.1 Shewanella hafniensis | reverse complement strand
TTGGAGGTACTCAGGCGGCCTGATTATCAAATCACGGAGAAAGAATTGCTGGCGGCCTGGGTATTATTCGCCAATCAGTTGCTCAAATATGGCTATGCTATGGCTGATTTATGAGGGGATCCTTCAGTGCTATGCGCCCCCATAGACGTTACTTCGATGAACTTTATGTAGACCTAGTCGCAGCCGGTGAGCATTCTGGTTCACTAGACTTGGTTTTCGATCGCGTGGCGACATACAGAGAAAAAACGGAAGCACTCAAATCAAAAATTAAGAAGGCCATGTTCTATCCGGCTGCCGTTGTCATAGTAGCTGTTTTAGTAACAACATTATTATTACTCTTTGTCGTGCCTCAATTTGAGGAGATTTTTAAAGGCTTTGGTGCTGAACTGCCTGCCTTTACTCAATTAGTGCTGCATATTTCCCGCGGCTTACAATCCTCTTGGTACATCTTTCTAGCCGCCATTGTTGGCGGAGTATTTTTGTTTGTGCGGGCGCACCGAAACTCACAAATGGTGCGAGATAGAGTAGACGAAGCTGTGCTAAAAATCCCTGCCATTGGGCCCATATTACACAAAGGTGCCATGGCACGATTCGCCCGGACTTTAGCAACCACATTTGCAGCAGGTGTGCCGTTAATTGATGGCTTAGAATCCGCCGCTGGCGCATCGGGTAATGCGGTATACCGCAAAGCCATTTTAAAAATTCGTCAAGAGGTGATGGCGGGGATGCAGATGAATGTGGCTATGCAGACCACTGGACTTTTCCCCGACATGTTAGTGCAAATGGTGATGATAGGCGAAGAATCCGGCTCACTGGATAATATGCTCAATAAAGTATCAACCATTTACGAAATGCAAGTAGATGATGCGGTTGATGGTTTATCAAGCCTGATAGAACCAATTATGATGGTGGTAATCGGCACTGTCGTCGGCGGGTTAATTGTCGCTATGTATCTTCCTATCTTCCAAATGGGTAAAATCGTCAGCTAATTCATTCGATTCAAATAAAATAAGAAAACTAAATGTCAGAATTTATCTCTCTTTTAGGCCACTCTTTTAATCAGAGTCCTTGGCTCTTTATTACGCTAAGCTTTATTTTTGCCGCTACCATTGGTAGTTTTTTAAATGTGGTGATCCACAGATTTCCTGTGATGATGAAACGGGAGTGGCAGCAAGAATGTAATCAGTATTTGCAGGAATACCACGAAGACATAGTCAAAAAAATAGGGATAGACCAACTCAATAAACCTATCGATGCCTTTCCTGAAAAGTACAATCTTGTTATGCCGGGCTCAGCCTGCCCTAAATGTAAAACCTCAATTAAGCCTTGGCATAATTTGCCTATATTAGGCTGGTTAATGCTCAAGGGAAAATGCGCCGCCTGTCACGCACCGATTTCCGCCCGCTACCCAATAATTGAGTTCATCACAGGGCTGCTTATTGCGACTTTAGCGTGGCACTTTGGTCCAAGCTGGCAATTTGTCTTTGCGAGCATACTGACATTTGTACTTGTCGCCCTTACTGGTATCGATCTTGATGAGATGCTGCTTCCAGATCAAATGACGTTACCGTTACTTTGGCTAGGCTTGATCATCAATCTAAATCATACCTTTGCGAGTCCAACCGATGCCATTATCGGTGCGGCGGCAGGCTATTTGAGCCTGTGGTCCATTTTCTGGTTGTTTAAAATCCTCACAGGCAAGGAAGGCATGGGTTATGGTGACTTTAAACTGCTAGCCGTTTTCGGTGCTTGGCTTGGCTGGCAAATGCTGCCGCTGGTGATTTTACTTTCGTCCCTCGTTGGCGCAGTCGTTGGCATCACTATGATTATCAGTAGACGCCTCAAACAAGGTAATCCCATCCCATTTGGCCCTTATATTGCTGCCGCAGGCTGGATAGCCTTGCTATATGGGCAACAGATTGTCGATTGGTACCTATCGACACTGTAAGAGCATGCAAACTAAGCAGAAAGTGATTCGGAGTATCTTATGTCAAAGTTTGTTGTTGGCCTTACAGGTGGCATCGGCAGCGGTAAAACGACTGTTGCCAATTTATTCGCTGCAGAAGGGATTACCTTAGTCGACGCAGATATCGTTGCCCGCGAGGTGGTCGCTCAAGGTTCAAAAGGACTGGAAGCGATCGTCACTCATTTTGGTACTGAGATATTAACACCTGAGGGTGAACTCGATCGCGCCAAGTTGCGGCAGCGGATATTTAGCCATCCAAAAGAGCGCGAATGGCTAAACCAACTATTACACCCCATGATCCGCCAAGAAATGCTCGCGCAGGTAGAAAAAGCGACCTCTGCCTATGTAATTATGGTCGTGCCCTTGCTATTTGAGAACGGGTTAGATAGGTTAGTCAATCGGACTTTAGTGGTGGATATTTCACCTGAGTTGCAAATAAATCGCACCGTAAAACGTGACAATGTTGATGCATCTCAAGTAAATAACATCATTAACAGCCAATTGAGCCGCAGCGAAAAACTCGCCCGAGCCGATGACATTATTGATAATCAAGGAGAGATATCAACCTTAAAACGAGAGGTGCTAGCATTGCACCAGCGATATTTACAACTTTCTGGTACTGATAACGCCCATGACTGAATTAGTTTACGAACAGCCCTTAAACGAGAAAATTCGCAGCTACTTGCGGCTCGAATACCTCGATAAACAGCTGCAAAGTAATCTAAATCATGACCACCAACATAGATGTTTTTATCCGTTGTTTTCCCTCTGTGAGCTGTCAGAACGCTGTGATTATCGTAACGAAGTATTAAAAGATATTGAGCGGCACTTGCTGCAACTCAGCAAATGGCAAGAATTAGATCACGTCGACCACCAGCAAATAGATCTTTATATCAACGCCCTCACCCAAGCCCGCGAACCGTTGCAAAAGCCCGACCGCTTCGGCTACCAACTAAAACAAGACAGATTCATTTCCGCACTAAGACAACGCTTTGGCATGCCGGGCGCCTGCTGCAACTTCGATCTGCCGCAATTGCATTATTGGCTATCTAAACCTTGGGAAGAAAAACAGCACGATTATCGCACTTGGATAGCGCATTTCGAACCTTTACTCACCCCCATCACACTATTACTCCAACTTACCCGCAGCACAGCCCATTACGACAATGCCGTTGCCCATGCTGGCTTTTATCAGGGCGACAGTGCTCAAGCACTTGCTTTGGTGCGAGTCAAAGTCGATGCCTCCCACGGGTGTTATCCTACGATTAGCGGCCATAAAAACCGTTTTGCAATCCATTTTGTTCAATTTGAACAACAACGCCACTCCGACCGTTCGATTGATTTCTTACTGGCTACCTGTGCATGAAGCCTTTACACTAATGGCCTGAAAGACATTAGTATTGGCGGCCGCTGTATCGCCGTTAACCAAGAGAACAATTATGCCATTGACCGTTAACTGCCCTATCTGCAAAACCCCTGTCGAATGGGTGCCACAATCTGCATTTAAACCTTTTTGCAGCGAGCGCTGTAAGCTCATCGACCTCGGCGATTGGGCATCAGAAAAGCATGTCATTCCGGTTAAAGCCGAATTTGATCCCGAAGCTTTTGATGAATTTGACCTCGATGAAGGCGACTTTTTTAAAGAATAATCCGAAGCGCTAACCGCTCAGCTTACGCCATCACAGCGATTGATTTGCCCAACTCTCTACTCAATAGATAAATATTATGACTAAACGCATCCATGTGGCCGTCGGCATTATTACTAACTCGGCCGGTGACATTCTGTTGGCAAAACGCCCAGACCATTTACATCAAGGTGGGAAATGGGAATTTCCTGGCGGTAAAGTTGAGGCGGGCGAAACGGTTACTCAAGCACTGATCCGTGAACTCAAAGAGGAAGTCGCGCTCGATGTCACCGATAGTCAGCCATTTATGGCGCTGAGTTTCGATTATCCCGATAAACAAGTGCTACTTGATATCCATTCAGTCACAGAGTTTAACGGCACAGCCCAAGGCCTCGAAGGTCAGCTTATCGCTTGGGTCACTAAAGCCGACTTAGTTAATTACGACTTCCCCGACGCTAATAAGCCTATTCTAGAAAAAATTCTCGCCCAGTAATCGAGCCATTTACCTCATTATTTCAATTCGCCCTATCCCCGAATCGCAATTCGGGGATGTGCTTTTTCAATGTCTTAACTCCGCAAACCATGCAATCCTGTGATCGTTAAGCTTATAGATATTAGCAATGCGTGATCTAGCTTGCAGCAAATCAATGATCCGCTTTAATCGCATCAAGAATAATGTTTGAATCAAGCTTCATTCTTTCTCTTCGATTTTAAGGGCGCATCATGCACAATAACGTTAAGGCATTCCTAGCCACTACCGCCTTATTTTTTAGTTGTCAGGTACTAGCTAATGGTGGCTGTGGATTTGAAGAACAACAACAGGGCTTAATTGCGACCTGCAGCGAGGAGAAACAAGAAGTGATTTTAACTGGCATAGTAGAAGCACAACATTTAGTCACAGATCTCAATGAGTTTGCCGAAGGATATAAATCCTACCAAGTTGACACTGCGGCAATCACCCCGCTTAAAAGCGTTACTGAACCTACAGAAATTGTAGTGATCATTGGTACTTGGTGTCCAGATTGTCACCGTGAAACACCGCGCTTTATCCGTATCATGGAAGACGTCGCCAATCCCAATATTAAAGTGACCTATATTGGTGTCGACCGGACGAAGACAGATCCCGAAGGCTTAGCTGCCAAATACGACTTTACCCGTATTCCAACCTTTATTGTGCTACAGCAAGGTAAAGAAGTTGGCCGTATCGTTGAGCGCCCAACCGTTTCCTTAGAAAAAGATCTCGCCGATTTATTGAAATAAGTGACGCAGTACAAACAATAAAGGCCGCATAGCGGCCTTTGGTTTTTATCCATTCAAAGAAAGCTTAGCTCGCTTCGTCAATAATTCGCTGCGCGAGCATCACTAAAACGCCTTCACGTAACGCGCCGCCAGATAAGGCTAAATGCTCGATCCCCAGCAACTCAAACAAAGCCAACAAAATAGCGACACCCGCTGCAAAAGTCGGTGCCCGCTCGCTACAAAGTCCAGCGATCCCCGTTAAGCTAATGTCTTCTTGTGCGAGAATTTCAGCCTTCAGCTGAGTGAGCACATCGAGCGTTATCGTTTCAGATAAGCCACGGTGAAGCAGGACTTCAACCACAGATTGTACCGCGCCAGAGGCACCAACAACACAATGCCAACCGAGATCGCGTAGGGTTTGTCTATGCTCAGCTAATGCGGTTAGCACTTGCTGCTTGGCATCATCGAAATCTAACTGTTGCAGCGGCAAGCTACTAAAAAATTGGCGATTATAAGTCACGCTACCGAAAGGCAAACTGGTTTTGAACAACACTTGATGCCCATCACCGATAATAAACTCAGTACTCGCCCCGCCGATATCTATCACTAAACGGCGGCCTTGACCACAGGTGGTCGCCACCATACCTTGATAGATAAACTCAGCTTCACGCATGCCTGAAATGATTTCAATTGGATGACCTAAGAGCGGCAATGCACGCCGATTAAACTCATCGGCATTGCTGATACTGCGAAGGGTTGCGGTAGCAATCACAGCCACATGATGTGCTTCAATCTTATGTTGCACCAACATTTGGGCAAACATACTCAAACAGTCGAGGCCGCGCTGCATCACGTCATGGCTTAAGTTGCCATCGTCGCCTATGCCTTCGGCAAGTCTCACCTTGCGTTTATATTTCGCAATAATATGTGGCTGACCCCCACGCGTTTTGGCGATCAGCATATTAAAACTATTTGAGCCTAATGTTATAGCGGCATAAGCGGGTGTTGGCATTTACGAATGTCTACGTGTCCTATCATGACGAGGAGGGCGAGCACCACTGCGTTGCGCACCAGTTCGGCTTGCACCTGTACGATCACGCAGGTTTCGAGTGCCGCTCGGGTGTTTACGGTGGATCTTCGCTGGCGTTGGAATATCGGCCAATAAAGCTTCACTGTCGTAATTACTCACTGGAATCGAATGATTAATATAGCTTTCGATTGCTGGCAAGTTTAGCGCGTACTCTTCACAGGCAAAGCTTATCGACATGCCCTTATTACCCGCACGACCCGTACGACCGATTCGGTGAACATAATCTTCACAATCATCAGGTAAATCATAGTTATACACGTGTGAAACGTCAGAAATATGTAAACCACGAGCCGCGACATCGGTAGCAACTAATATATCTAACTCACCACTGGTAAACTGCTCAAGGATACGAATACGTTTTTTCTGTGGCACATCACCCGTTAACAAACCTACGCGATGTCCATCACCTTCAAGCCAAGACCAAAGCGTTTCACAGCTGTGCTTAGTGTTAGAGAAAACGATGGCTTTTTCTGGCCAATCTTCTTCAATTAAGGTCAGCAGCAAACGCATCTTCTCTTCTTGCGAAGGATAGAAGATTTCTTCTTTGATGTTTTTAGAGGTTTTTTCTTCGGGGGCGATTTCGACTTTAACCGGCTCGTTCATATGATCATAAGCCAGCTCTTGTACTTTCATCGACAAGGTTGCCGAAAATAGCATATTAAGACGTTGATTTGCCTCAGGCATACGTCTAAACAAGAAGCGGATATCTTTGATAAAACCTAGATCGAACATACGATCGGCTTCATCTAATACCACTGCCTGAATTGAATTCAAGCCAATAATACCTTGGCGAACGTAGTCGATAATTCGACCCGTAGTACCAATCAAGATATCAACACCTTGATCTAATACTTTACGCTGAATGTCGTAACTTTCGCCGCCATAAACAATACCCACCTTCAAGCGAGTATGCCTAGCAAGTAAAATGGCGTCTTTAGCAATCTGAATCGCCAGCTCACGAGTTGGAGCCATAATGATGGCGCGGGGCTGATTAATCAGTCGACCTTCAGGTATCGGAGTCGATAATAAATGATTAAAAGTAGCAACCAAGAAGGCCATTGTCTTACCTGTGCCCGTTTGAGCTTGGCCTGCAATATCCTTTGATTGAAGTAATACTGGCAATGATAACGCCTGGATCGGCGTACAAAACTCGAAGCCATTCTCGGCAAGGGCCTGTTTAACCTCAGGATGTAGAGGTAGGTCGGCAAACCTTTGGGTAGATAGATGTGTTTCGCTCATAGCGCAAGCTTACCTGTTGAGGTTGCAATAAGATACTCGATCGTTTGAAATAGCCACATTGTAAAAAGGTAACTTGAAAAGCTATTTTTCAGCCCCAATATACATGGTAAGCCATTAACAAACCAGCAATGGCACCCAAACTGGAGAACATCATGAGCGATAAAATTATATACCTGAGCGACGACAGCTTCGAAAACGACGTATTAAAGTCTGATTTACCAGTATTGGTAGACTTCTGGGCCGAGTGGTGTGGCCCTTGTAAAATGATCGCTCCAATTTTAGACGATGTGTCTGAAGAATATGCAGGCCGCGTAACTATCGCTAAATTAAACGTTGACCAAAACAATGTTTCTCCAGCGAAATATGGCGTTCGTGGCATCCCAACTTTACTGTTATTCAAGAACGGCGAATTAGCCGCAACTAAAGTTGGTGCGCTATCAAAAACGCAATTAAAAGAGTTTATCGACGCGCAAATCTAATTTGATGTCGTAATGAGTGACCTCCGGCACAAGCTATAAATTAATTGTGCCGGAATTTCCCTAAATTTCTGGACGCCCCGCTTTGTTAGTGCTACTTTAATAACCAGATTCTTTCTAATAACCTCTTCTCGCTCGTCAATCACTATCCTGAATTACATCCTTACTGATTGATCGCGGTAAGCTTTGTCGCGTAACACAAGACCCCCAAAATGAACTTAACTGAATTAAAAGACACGCCGATTTCTGACCTAGTCTCGCTAGCTGAAAATATGAAGCTCGAAAATATGGCCCGCGCTCGCAAGCAGGACATTATTTTCTCAATCCTTAAAGCCCACGCAAAAAGTGGAGAAGACATTTTCGGTGGTGGGGTATTAGAAATACTCCAAGACGGTTTCGGCTTCTTACGCAGCTCAGACGGTTCTTATTTAGCTGGTCCAGATGACATCTATGTCTCACCAAGCCAAATTCGCCGCTTCAACATGCGAACGGGTGATACCATTTTTGGTAAAATTCGCCCACCAAAAGAAGGCGAGCGTTATTTTGCTCTATTGAAAGTCAACGAAGTTAACTTCGATAAACCAGAAAACTCCCGTAATAAAATCCTCTTTGAAAACTTAACCCCACTCCACGCAGAAGAACGTATGCGTATGGAGCGCGGCAACGGCTCAACTGAAGATATTACCGCGCGTATTCTGGATTTATGCTCACCAATTGGTAAAGGTCAACGTGGTTTGATCGTTGCACCACCAAAAGCTGGTAAAACGCTATTACTTCAAGGTATTGCTCAAAGCATCAGCTACAACAACCCAGAAGTGGTGTTGATGGTATTACTGATCGACGAACGCCCAGAAGAAGTAACTGAGATGCAGCGCCTCGTTAAAGGCGAAGTTATCGCATCAACCTTCGATGAGCCAGCCAGCCGCCACGTTCAAGTTGCCGAAATGGTGATTGAAAAAGCAAAACGCTTGGTTGAGCACAAGAAAGACGTGGTTATTCTACTCGACTCAATCACCCGTTTAGCCCGTGCTTATAACACTGTTATCCCGTCATCGGGCAAAGTGTTAACTGGTGGTGTGGATGCGAACGCCCTGCACCGTCCAAAACGCTTCTTCGGTGCGGCACGTAACATCGAACACGGCGGCAGCTTGACCATTATCGCCACTGCTTTGGTTGATACCGGTTCTAAGATGGACGAAGTGATCTACGAAGAATTTAAAGGTACAGGTAACCAAGAGCTACATTTGTCACGTAAAGCGGCAGAAAAGCGTGTGTTCCCAGCCATTGACTTCAACCGCAGCGGTACCCGTCGTGAAGAAAAACTCACGACTCAAGAAGAACTGCAAAAAATGTGGATCCTGCGTAAGATCCTCAATCCTATGGATGAAGTCAGCGCAATGGAATTCTTAATCGATAAATTGGCGATGACCAAGACTAACGAAGAGTTCTTTACCGCCATGAAACGCACTAAGTCTTAAATCTCACTCAGTGAGTCTCTAAACTAAAAGCCGCATTATGCGGCTTTTTTGTTATCTAAGATTTTTTCACTGCTAATATTTTACTCAAGTTTTTACTCAAAGCCTGTGTTCGCTGCCGGAGCATTTCCCGCAGTAAGAGCACGACAGGCGTGACATGCTCGCGCCCTGGACACACTAAATACAAATCGACGGGCTCACCTTGATACTCAGGCAACAAACGCACTAATCGCCCTGAGATTAAGTCATCGGCCAGATCTAGACTCGACTTAAAGACCAACCCTTTACCAGCCACAGCCCAACGGCGAGCAATTTCCGCATCGTTAGCACTACGATTGCCCGTGACACGCACTTTGAATTCTTGGCCATCACGCCTAAATTGCCATTGATCGTGCGTTCGCTCATCTAACTTATAAAACAAGCAATTATGCTCAACTAATTGTTCTAGTGAATCAGGTACACCAAACTCGGCCAGATATTCTGGCGAGGCGCACAGGACACGGTCAACACTGCAGAGCGGAAATGCCACTTGGTTTGAGTCCTGCGGTTTGCCGTAACGCACTGCGACATCAATTTTATCGTGGTAAAAACTGCTGATGTTGTCGCCAAGGTGTAAACGCACTTGCAGCTGCGGGAAATCGAGCAAAAATTCATCGAGCCAAGGCACAAATAGATTACGACCAAAGTCTGAAGAAACCGACAGGCTTAAGGTGCCGGATATTTTACCTTTATCACTGGCGATAGCCTGTTCGCCAAGCGCTAAATCGCTTAGCGCACGTCGGCAATGAATAAGATAACGTTCACCTTGCACAGTCAAACGTAAGCTGCGTGTCGTGCGGATAAATAAACTAGTATCAAGCTGTTTCTCAAGCCGTTTTATTGCAGCGCTGGCAGAAGCGGCGGAGATATCCATCTCGGCTGCTGCGGCAGATATATTGCCGCAATCAGCGACTCGCACGAACAAAGCTAAATCATTAATCAACATGATTATCAAAAATCCTTTGAAAAAATTACAAACTTTACCCTGTTTATCTCTTGGCTAATATTCCACACAATGGCTACTCGATACAAGTAGACTCAAGCAAATAGACTCAAGCCAGTACACTCAGAGGAATTAACATGAAAGCCATTGGTTACCGAACTGCAGGTGCAATCACAGCACCCAATGCATTAGAAAACATCACGTTAGCCGAACCGACGGCAACGGGTTTTGACCTCTTGGTGGAAGTCAAAGCCATTTCTGTCAATCCGGTTGATACAAAAATCCGTGCATCTAGCTCTGCACCTGCAGGCGAATACAAAATTATCGGCTGGGATGCGGTCGGTGTCGTCAAAGCCGTTGGCGAAAACGTCAGCCTTTTCAAGGTCGGTGATGAAGTGTGGTACGCGGGCGATATTAGTCGCAGCGGAAGTTATGCAGAATATCAATTGGTTGATGAACGAATTGTCGGCCATAAACCTAAGAGTCTAACCTATGCCCAAGCCGCGGCATTACCTTTAACGGGGATTACAGCATGGGAGATTTTATTCGACCGTTTAGCTTTACCCCAAGATGGTTCGGCAACTGACGCCCGTATTTTAATTATCGGTGCGGCCGGCGGTGTGGGTTCAATCATCACTCAGCTTGCAGTAAAACTCACAGGTGCAGAAGTGATAGGCACTGCATCTCGTCCAGAATCCGCCGCTTGGGTGCATAAGCTTGGTGCCGATGCTGTTATCGACCACACCAAGCCACTTTCGCAGGAACTTGCCAATATTGGCATTACTGATGTGACCCATGTGATTAGCTTAACCCAAACCGATCAGCATTTTGATGAAATAGTACAAGTGCTTAAGCCACAAGGAAAACTAGCACTAATCGACGATCCTAAGGGGCCATTAGATGTGATGAAACTTAAGCGTAAAAGCTTATCCTTACACTGGGAACTGATGTTTACCCGTAGTCTTTATCAAACCGAGGATATGGTAGCGCAACATCACTTACTCAACCGCTTAAGCGCCCTTATCGATACAGGCGAGTTACAGAGTACGTTCGGTGAACACTACGGCACCATTAATGCCCAAAATTTAATCAAAGCTCACGCTCAGATAGAGTCTGGCAAAGCGATCGGTAAAATTGTTTTAGAAGGTTTTAACCAATGAAAATAACAGTATTTGCCCAAATCATAGCGAATCAAGGCCAAAGCGATACGCTATTTAAGATACTCAAGCAACTCGTGACAGACACTCATACCGAGGCAGGCTGCATCGAATACAAACTGCATCACTCATTAGATGATGAAAATATCTTCTGGATGTACGAAATTTGGCAATCCCAAGCAGCATTGGATGAACATATGGCGAGTACGCACTTTCAAGCATTTGTCGCCCAAACCGCAGACATAATCAATCGAGCTGACATTCACAAAAGCTACGCCTGCTAATCAACAAAAAAGCGCCAAACACATTGGCGCTTTTCATCATTTATCACTTATCGAATCAAAGTCATGGCCATCTTGCGGCGTAAATACGCGATTTGCTGCATGTGTGGCAAATCCTTAGGACAGTTGTCTTGGCAGCCGAGTAAAGTCATGCAGCCAAACACGCCATCCTGATTGCCAATCACATGGTAAAAATCCTCGGCAGTACGAGCGTCACGGCTGTCCATCTCAAAACGAGCTATTTTCATCATGCCCACAGCGCCGACAAAAGTTTCACGCATTTGTTTAGTCGCACAGGCAGAAACACACACGCCACATTCAACGCAGCGCTCTAGCTCATACAAACGCGCAGCTTCATCTGGATCCATAGGATCTTCAAGTCGATGCACGCTGATATCGTTAGATTTTGGATGTAACCACAGCTTTAAGCGTTCGGCCAGTTCCCGCATAAACTTACCAGTATTAACCGAGAGATCACCAATCAACTCAAAACCTGGCAGCGGCATTAAGGTGATTTCGCCCTTAGGGTATTTGGCCGTTAAGGTGCGGCAAGCTAGCGTCGGGAAACCGTTGATCACCATAGCGCAGCTACCACAGATGCCAGCACGACAGACAAAGTCGAACTGCAATGAAGTGTCTTGTTCTTCCCTGAGTTTATTAAGGGCGATAAATACCGTCATCCCCGGCGTTTCGGTAAGCTGATAACGCACCATTTTCGGCTTATCGTTTGGCTCCTGCGGATCATAACGAAAGATATTAAAGGTTAACTGGCGACCTTGGCTCATTATGATTTTTCTCCTAACGCATTGGCAGATGGGCTTTTTAAGGTATCACTCAAACGTTCATTATTAGGCTGTAAGCTTTCGGGTAATTCAAAGGGCATAAGCGCCCGCTGCCGTTGATAACGGTCCGCATCCTCACCTAGCTCAGCTAAAATATTGGCAATCTGCTGCTCACGTTTTTCGGTGTCGGGATGCACTATGGCGTTGTTGATGCCATAGCCACGATAGCCCGGCGGGAGTTCCATCTTCATCACATCGAGCGCTTCGTAATTCAGCACAGGTTCGAGCGCATCGGCATCGGGCCAACTGGCCAAGGTGCGATTTAGCCAATCACGGTCATTACGCTGTGGAAAATCCTCACGGGCATGGGCACCGCGACTCTCTGTTCGCGCCGCGGCGCCGCAGGCTACGGTTAGCGCCACTTTCAGCATACGCTTGACCCGCAGGGCTTCGACCAGCTCAGGATTGGCGTGACGTTTTTTACACTTAAGCCCGAGTTTACGAGAACGTTCCAGCAACACTTTAAGTTCAGCGACCGCCTTATCAAGCTCGGGGCCATTACGGAAAATCCCCACATAATCCATCATGATGCGCTGCATTTCACGTTTGAGGGCAAAGGCGCTCTCGTGGCCATCACCTTCGATCAGCAGATCAATTTCACTCTGCACCTGCTGCATAAAGCGTTCTGCAAGCTGAGTGTCAATCTCAAGGCTATTGTTCTCACAAAAATCGGCGACATATTTACCGATAATCATGCCGCCAACCACGGTTTCGGCCAACGAATTACCGCCTAAACGGTTAAAGCCATGCATATCCCAACAGGCAGCCTCACCGACACTGAACAAACCTTTAAGCTGTGGACTTTCACCCGTGGCATTGGTTCGAATGCCACCCATGGAATAATGCTGGGTTGGGCGCACTGGGATCCAATCTTTAGCGGGATCGATACCGAGGAAGTTTTCACAAATTTCCTGCACTTCACGCAGGTTGGTTTCGATATGTTTGCGACCTAACAGAGTGATATCCAGCCACAGATGCGGCCCATAGGGGCTATCGACGCCTTTACCTTTACGTATGTGCTCTGTCATGCGGCGTGATACCACATCCCGCGATGCCAACTCTTTCTTATCGGACTCATAGTCTGGCATAAAGCGGTAACCGTCTTTATCACGCAATAAACCGCCATCTCCACGGCAGCCTTCTGTGGTTAAAATGCCCACGGGCACGATAGCAGTGGGATGGAATTGTACCGCTTCCATATTGCCAAGGGTGGCAACGCCGGTTTCTAGCGCGAGCGCTTGGCCTATCCCTTCGCAGATAATCGCATTGGTCGACACTTCATAAATTCGGCCATATCCACCAGTGGCGATGGTGGTGGACTTAGCCACATAAGCCCTCAGTTCACCGGTTATCAAACAGCGAGCGATTACCCCATGGCAGCGCTTACCATCGTGAATAAGTGCCAACGCTTCGATACGTTCATGGACGGGAATATCCATAGAAATCGCTTTATTATCCATGGCATACAACAGCGAATGACCCGTACCATCGGCCGTATAGCAAGTGCGCCATTTTTTTGTGCCGCCAAAGTCACGGGCGTTAATTAGTCCATGGGCTTCCTGCGCCTCATGCAGCGTCACTTTTTGCGCGTTAACGATCACATCTCTTGGGCCAGCACTCACCCTCGACCAAGGTACGCCCCACGTCGCCAATTCACGCACCGCCTTAGGTGCACAGTGAGCAAACATCCGCGCGACATCTTGATCGCAGCCCCAATCGGAACCTTTTACCGTATCTTGAAAATGCACGTCTTCATCATCGCCCATGCCTTTTACGGCATTGCCTAAGCTCGCCTGCATGCCGCCTTGGGCAGCTGCAGAGTGGGAACGTTTTGCAGGAATGAGTGACAGGACTAAGGTATCGAGTCCACGTTCTTTGGACGCGATGGCGACCCTTAAGCCAGCAAGTCCGGCACCTACCACCAATGAATCGGTATAAATCAGTTTCACGCCTGCTCCTTAATCGGGTCATTTATTCTTATGTAGTTTGCGGTGTTCGACATTCTATTCACGATTAGCTTATTCATTGATTTACTTATTCATTAATTGCCGGCGGAATTAACTCGCATGGGGTAAAAATGCCAGCAGTGAAGCTATGCCTACTGTGATAAATAGCACGCTCACAATGGTCTTGATCTTACGTAATCGACTGCGGCTATTGAGATCCCGCGCCGCGCCCCATTTCAAAGCCACACGGTAAATACCAATTGCTGCATGTAACTCCACAGTAAGCAGCAAAGGCAGGTAAACCATCCACACCCCTTGGTTCCAAATACGGTCGGCGCTCCCTTGGGGGCCAATGGTTTCGGGAGCCGAGCCAATAAGCCACAGATGTACTGGCAACAGCAGTAAAATCACCACACCGGTAATAGCTTGCCAACGCCATAGACGCGTATCACTGTGGTTGATCACTTGCATTTGCTGCCGCAATGCCCTTTGCTGGCGCAAACTCATGGGTAACTTTTGCAGCGCAACTAACACATGCACTAACGCAAGAGCCGCGATACCCATTGCAATACCCGTCACCACCAAGGGATAACCGTGGCCATCGTCAGAAAGAAAGCTCAGCTCCATAGTGCGCGCTACCCAATTCATGGCATCGCTACCCAGTAAAATCGATGAGACTAAGACTAAGTGGGTCCACAGAAAAACCGCGAGGATGACGCCAGACAAGCTCTGACTTAAATCCAGCCAAGCACTCGATTTTTTAATAGTTAGTTTGATCGCCATCCTCTCGCCTCATACCGTTGACCTTATCGAGCCAATCTCATTAAGTCTTACTGCAAATTAATATCGCTCACATATCCACACGAAAACGTGAGCCAGATCAATTGAGTGCTGAATAATTAACCTAACGCTTAAATAATAGCAGTGAAACAAAATCCTGCTGCCGGCTCAAAACCTACTCAGGCACGAAAGGCTGTACAGGAATACCCAGCTCACTGCCGATAAATAGATATGAAACTAGGCTCGCAGTACCAAGGCATAGCAAGTAAATAATCAGCACCTTGGCGAATTTTCGCAGGCCTGAGCGTTTGGTGGTTATGCCCCACTTTACCGCGACGCGATACAGGCCAATCATGGCGTGCACAACCACAGCAGGCAGCAACAGCACATACAGCAACCAAGCATTATCGTGATACACCCGCTCAGCCGATAAATGCGGGCCAATTTCAGGATTCAAAATCATAGTGAAGAGATGAACAGGAACGAGGAAAAATAAGATAAAGCCGGTGATCAGTTGCCAAAACCACGCATGGGTATCCTTGTGGTTGATGCTACCCATGTGCAAGCGCAGGGCGCGCCATTGCCCGAGCTGCGCCGGAAAACGCCGCAGTGCCACCGCCGCATGTACTATCACCATCAATAACATAAACACCGAAAACACTTTAGTAACTATAGGGAAACCATGTCCTGTGCTGCTGAACATGCCACCTTCAAGCAACTGCACTACATGGTAAAAAGCCTCTTTACCCAGCAAAATGCTCGACTCAAAATGCATATGCAGCAATAAAAAGCCGCCGAGCATAATCCCAGTCGCACTCTGTAGCCTATCAGCCTTTGCTGACCAAGGATGACCTTGCGATGTACTCACCCTATTGTGAACTCGAGTTATGCTTGTCATCTTGGATTCACCTATGTCGTTTGTCGTTGGCACCTCTTGGCAAACTACACCATAGCAGTAACGCAGATCCGGCTTCAGCATCACAGATTTAAAGCGTGAGCCAACTCACCTGATTGAGTGCAACTCTTAGAACAAGATCACAAAAAACGCACCAAACCAAACAAAGGTAAAACTAATTAACCAATATATTTCATGGTGTTATACAAAAAATTAAAACTGACAATTCGCTTTCCAGCACCAATCGATGCGTGTTCGCTAACACTTTGTCTACGCAGACAAAAACGCTACACCGCGATAGTCAGTCGCAGAACCTTAAGCCATGGTTTACAATAGCGCGATATTTTGAACCCTTAGCGTTTGCACACTCAGCCACAGGATGCCCCCATGCCTTGGATCCAACTCCGAATCAACACCAATAGCGACGACGCTGAAACCATCAGCGACTTGCTCATGGAAGAAGGCTCAGTCTCTATCACCTTTGAAGACGGTAAAGACACCCCTATTTTTGAACCTAAACTGGGCGAAACCCCACTGTGGCGCGATACCGTTGTCGTTGCCTTATTCGATGCAGAAACCGATCTGACACCGACCATCGCCATGTTGAAAACCTTGCCTTTCCTCGGTGAGCACTTCAGCCATAAAGTCGAACAAATTGAAGATAAAGACTGGGTGCGTGAGTGGATGGATAACTTCCACCCCATCCAATTCGGCACGCGTCTGTGGATCTGCCCAAGCTGGCGCGAGATCCCCGATCCAACTGCAGTCAATGTGATCCTCGATCCCGGTCTTGCCTTCGGCACAGGTACTCACCCTACGACTGCATTGTGTTTAGAATGGTTAGACAGCTTAGATTTAAGCAATGAAGAAGTAATTGATTTTGGCTGTGGCTCTGGCATCTTAGCCGTAGCCGCACTGAAACTGGGCGCGAAAAACGTCACAGGTATCGATATCGACTATCAAGCCATCGACGCTTCACGTGCTAATGCCGAGCGCAATGATGTCGCCGACAAGCTAGCCTTGTACTTACCAGAAGATCAACCCGCCGATCTCAAAGCCGACGTACTGGTCGCCAACATTCTTGCCGGCCCACTGCGTGAATTAGCGCCTTTGATCGCAGAACGCGTAAAAACCGGTGGCAAACTTGCCCTTTCCGGTCTCCTCAAAGAACAAGCCCAAGAAATCTCTGACTTTTATAGCCAATGGTTCGATATGGACGCAGCGGCTCACAAAGAAGATTGGAGCCGCTTGACAGGCAAGCGTAAATAGCGCTAAAGGGTGGCGCAACATGCGCCACCGCTGGCTTCCAACTATTTAGCCTCTGACTTCTCGCCGATTAAAAGTCAAGAAAAAAAATTACCTCTAGGTCATTTATTGACCTTTTCACGGCCAACAAAAAGGGCTACTATAGCGCCCCTTTGAAGAGCTAAGGTGAAACATAAAATGCAGATTGGACCCTATCAACTGAACAATCAGCTGATCGTGGCACCAATGGCAGGTGTCACCGATCAAGCTTTCCGTAATCTTTGTCTTCGTTATGGCGCAGCCCTAGCGGTTTCCGAGATGCTTTCATCCAATCCTGAAGTTTGGGATACAGATAAAAGCCGCCAGCGCATGACGCATTCTGGCGAGGAAGGCATCCGCTCAGTGCAAATTGCTGGAGCCGATCCTGATTTAATGGCGCAAGCCGCATTGTTCAATGTTGAACAAGGCGCTCACATCATTGATATCAATATGGGTTGCCCCGCGAAAAAAGTGAATAAAAAGCTGGCTGGCTCAGCGCTGATGCAAAACCCGCCGCTGGTAAAAGAGATTTTACAAGCCGTGGTCGCCGCAGTGAATGTGCCCGTCACGTTAAAGATTCGCACCGGCTGGGAGCCAGAACACAAGAATGGTGTTCAAATCGCCCAGATTGCAGAGGATTGTGGCATCGCCTCGCTCGCCGTTCACGGCCGCACGAGACAATGTATGTACAGAGGCGATGCTGAGTACGACACGATCAAAGCAATCAAACAGAATGTCTCGATTCCTGTCGTCGCCAATGGGGACATCGACAGTCCGGAGAAAGCCCGCTTTGTGCTGGAATACACCGGTGCCGATGCCTTGATGATAGGACGGGGTGCTCAAGGACGGCCTTGGATTTTCAGAGAAATCCAGCACTACTTGGAAACGGGTAATAAGCTAGCGCCCATTGAGGTTGCCGAACAGCGTCAAGTGATGCTGGAACACCTCACCAAACTGTATGACTTATATGGTGAATACAAGGGTATCCGCTTCGCCAGAAAACATATGGGATGGTACCTAGACCAAGAAGCTCAGCGCCAATTTAGGGCTGACTTTAATCGGCTGGAAACCGCTGCAGAACAGTATTCCCTCGTGGAATGTTATTTTGATGAATTAGTACAGAATTAATAAAGAGCAGAATAGAATGTTTGATCAGACAACTAACACAGAAGTTCACCAGCTTACCGTTGGCAAAATCGAAACCGCAAACGGCACTATCAAGCCCCAGTTATTACGTGACGCAGTAAAGCGTGCCGTAACTAACTTCTTCGCACAGTTGGACGGTCAGGAAGCACAAGAAGTTTATGAAATGGTGCTAAGCGAAGTTGAAGCGCCTCTGCTTGACATCATCATGCAACACACTCGTGGCAACCAAACCCGCGCAGCAAACATGCTAGGTATCAACCGTGGTACTCTGCGTAAGAAATTGAAAAAATACGGCATGAACTAATCCTCAAGGATTAAGCTGTTGTATTGAAAAAGAAAAGGCCTGAAGAGATTCAGGCTTTTTTGCTTTCTGACACACAATCTTCTAATGTACGCCTTTCTAATGCGCGCCCTTCTTATGCACATAGTTACACAGTCACCATCATGCTTGGTTCACGCCAACTAAGACATGATTCACCAACACTATGAGCTTGGCTGCGTTTGATGACCAAAATCAATAGACAATCCACACCGACCCATAGCACAACCTTGACGCGAGCCATCGGGTTTTAAGTTATAATGCATTTAAAAATCAGCCTGTTAATTCTAAAACTTTTTTAGCCGTAGGTTTTACATTGTCATTGACTCACTCTGAACAAGATATCAAACACAGTTGGTTTGGCCATTTCTTTATTGGCAAAGCTGATGCGGTAAAACTCAGCGCCAGTGGTATTAGCATTAATCGCACTAAAGGCGGCTTTTTTGCTCACTCTCGCCGCGCTAACAAAGTTGCCGCTGACGAATGCTTTACCTGGCAGCAGCTCGACTCCCCGCCGGTTTTTACCTTAAGTCCGCTCGGATACTTGCTAGGTTTCACTGTATCTGGCAAAGCCTATCAACTGCCGTTTCTGAGCTATTTTGCGCAGCATCAATTTGGCAACGAAATCGCACTGCTTTGGGCGAATGCCAATGGGGCGCGCATTGCTGAGTTAGTGGCGAAAGTCGATAAAATACTGGCACACACTTATTTACGAGAATCGCGTTTAGCAATGATACAAACCAGAGTTGCGCGCGAATATCAGCGTTGGTTTCCTTGGTGTGAAAACCTGCCCTTGGCGGCAAATCTACACACTTTGTTAGCGAGGCTTAAGCAAATCCACCGCTGGACTCGCGCCGATGTAAAACAGCTGCGTGAAAATTACATTCAGTCTCAGCTCGTTAAATTTGCCGACTATTTTGAGCGTGTAGAATCTAACCCCTTAACCGAAAAACAGCGCCGAGCTTGTATTATCGATGATAACAATAACTTGCTATTGGCAGGTGCAGGCACGGGCAAAACCAGTGTGATGGTCGGGCGAGCGGGATATTTACTTAAGAGTGGTCAAGCAAAACCCGATGAAATACTGCTGTTAGCCTATGGCCGTCAAGCGGCTGACGAGATGGATGAGCGGATTAAAAACAAGCTTGGCACTGAGAATATCAAGGCGAGTACTTTCCACAGTTTAGGCTTAAAAATTATTGCCGATGTTGAGCGCGCTAAACCCAGTTTGTCCCCTTGGGCAGAAGATGACAAAGCCAAAGCGCTGTGGGTGCACAATACCCTTGAGACTTTGATTGAAGATGTGGCTTACCGTAAGCAGCTTTTCGAGTACTTCAGCCGTTTCTATTATGTTGAAAAAAGCCCGTTCGAGTTCGAGGTGGAAGGTGAGTATTTTCAATACTTGAATGATAACGATATTCACAGTCTTAAAGGTGAGCGAGTCAAAAGCTTTGGTGAGCTCTACATTGCCAACTGGCTATTTAGCAACGGCATCGAATATGTTTATGAAGCTAAGTATGAGCATGATGTGCGCAGTATTGAATTTCGTCAGTATCAACCCGATTTCTATCTGCCTGAATATCAAGTTTATCTTGAATACTATGGTATTGATGAACACCACAATACCGCCCCTTATATCGATAACCAAAAGTACTTGGAATCGATGGCATGGAAACGCCAGCTACATCAACAACATGGTACTAAGTGTATTGAGCTATTTTATTACCAACATAAAAACGGGTCGTTAATCGGTAAGCTTGAGCAAGCTTTACAGATCTTTAAAGTGCAATACGCGCCCTTACCCGATGAAGCCATACTCGCCACCCTGCATGAACTAGGCCGCGTAACCGAATTGGCAAAAATGTTTAGTCAGCTGATTGGCCTATATAAAGCAACTTGCCTTGATGAACATGGTCTTGAGGGAGTATTTGCCCGCGCCGCCGATGCTCAGCAGACCCGTAAGGCATTCGAACTGCTTGAGCCCATCCTCACGCGCTATGAGCAACATTTAGCAATAAATGGCGACATTGATTTTGAGGACATGATTGGCAAAGCGCTGACGTATCTACAACGTGGGCAATTTATTAGCCCGTGGCGTTTTATTATGGTGGATGAGTTCCAAGATATTTCAGAACCACGTGCCCGCTTAGTGCGTGCCTTGAGGGATTCCAGTGCGCCACATTCTAAAGCGCAGGCGTCTTTATTTTGTGTCGGGGATGACTGGCAGGCAATTTATCGCTTTAGCGGTGCAGATGTGAGTTTAACCACGCAGTTTACTCGCTATTTTGGCCCAACCGCCCTAAGCAAACTAGATCTAACTTTTAGGTTTAACAGCAGTATTGGGAAGGTTGCCACCCAGTTTGTCAGCCAAAATCCCACACAATTGAGCAAGGATATTCGCTCCCTCACGCAGGTTACCTCCCCCGCAGTTTCAATAATACGCCGAGGAGAAAACGAACCTGCCAGTAAAGATGAGCCAAGCCCGAATGCACTGGAACAAGCATTAACGGCAATAAGTGCAAGGATAAGCGCCGGAAGTGACAAACTTAGCAGCGTACCGAGTGTCTATTTGCTGGCCCGTTTTAGGTTTCAGTTACCCGATAACAGCCAAGTTAACCAACTTAAAACTAAGTACCCCAACATGAAGATTGAGTGCCAATCTTTTCATGCTTCGAAGGGGAAAGAAGCCGATTATGTGGTGATCATGGGGATGAAGACGGGAATGCATGGCTTTCCGTCGATGAAAATTACGCCGCCGATACTGGATGCTTTTTTACCTAAAACTGAAGCATTTGAATTTGCAGAAGAACGCCGACTATTTTATGTCGCGTTAACGCGGGCAAAACACCGCGCCTATGTGACTGCCGATATGACAGATGTGAGTCCTTTCGTCACTGAACTGCTTACAAAAAGCTACGATATTGAACAAGATGAGTTCAACACCTCGTTAGTGCAAAGGTTATTTGAAGAAGTAAAATGCGTGCGTTGTAGCACGGGAACGCTTAAGCCTAGAACGGGGAATTTTAAATCGTTTTATTCTTGCTCACATTTTCCCTTGTGTGATCACAAGGAGCAAGGCTGTGAACTTTGCGCTAGCCCAATGACCCGCACACGCTTTGCTGGCTTTAAGGTATGTTTGAATGAGAACTGTGGTCATATAGCACCACTTTGTAGCCTCTGTGGCGGCGATATGCTGTTAAAGGATGGTCGATTCGGCCCCTTTTGGGCCTGTCGCAATTACCGCGGGCAAAACCTACCCAGTTGTACGAATACACTAAACAAGGCCAAGTTATCGCTCCCAAATTAAGTGATAAAAAGCGAAACACTTTGGCATTTTCGTCAATCTGTATTTCAAGGTTACGAGAGCCAATTTGCAACTCCAAGCTAAGGCGGCCACCTACTCCTTAAGAGATATTTCGCTCAATTAACTGTGATATCATCAGCAAATCCTGAGTATTTTAGTCGGGTTTAGTTGCTACGCATTAAAGCTGCAAATAATATGAATGTAAATTTATTGCTGCTTTGGAGCTATTTATGTCTGCTACTTCTACCCCAAAAGATGCACAAGCCACTGGCCATAGAGTGGATTCTCAACCTCGCCATGATGCACAACTTGGTCAAGGTTTTCCGCTTAGTGAGAGCACTCAGGATAACCACTGGCTAGAACAAAAAGTCGGTGAGTTGGTTGCCGAAGATTTTCGCCGCGCCCATGTGTTCAGCCAATTTGGTATCGATTTCTGTTGTGGCGGCGGTAAACCGCTGTCGATCGCCTGCGAGCGTGCAGAAATAGATCCCGCAAAAGTGGTTGCTGCACTGAATGCCGTAACACTGACTGGCAGCAAAGAAGATGAATTGAATCAATTACCCTTAGATCAACTTATTGAATATATAGAATCAACGCACCATCAATACGTGCGCGAAAAAGCACCGTTATTGGTCGAATACTCTGAGAAGATGGTCCGCGCCCACGGTGAGCACTATGCCGAAATAGTTCCCTTTGCGGGTTGGGTACGTGCTTTAGTAGAAGACTTGATGCCGCATTTAATGAAAGAAGAAAAAATACTGTTTCCGGCGATACGCGGTTTGAGTCAAGCAGAGCACATTGAAACTTGCTTTGGCCATATTGGTAATCCCATCAATGCGATGCAGCACGAACATGAAGAAGTCGGTTTGATCTTGCAAAAATTACACGAGCTCACGAACGACTTCACGCCACCGGAACATGCTTGCACTACGTGGCGTGTGTGTTATGCCACGCTAGCGGAATTTGAGGCTGATTTACATCAGCATATTCACTTAGAAAACAATATTCTATTTCCTAAGGCATTAGGCCTCGCTCAATAATCGATTGGCTGTTTCTGCTGTGATGTCCCTTCAATTTCGGATCATCCGCAGAATTTTGAGGCTGGACCTAGGTCTGGCCTTTCAATTGTTGGCGTGCTACAACAAGTTATGTGTCGCTGACGGATAAGCTGCCATGACATTTCAATCATTTGCACTCGATGATATTGCCAATTTGCACGAATCGGCCCAAGTAGAGTTTAAACTCGCCGGTGGCCGCGACGGCCTAGGTCAATTACCCGAAGATATTTGGGCGACTTATAGCTCCTTTGCTAACACCTTGGGTGGCGAGATCATCCTAGGCGTACGCGAAGAACGTGGCCATTTCAGCATTGAAGGCATTCCCAATCCGCTTCCTGTTTTACAAGAGTTTTGGGAAATCCTCGATAATCCTAGCCGCACTAGCCATAATATTTTGGCGATATCAGATGTGCAGATTATTGAAATTATGAATAAAAAGCTGATTCGTATCCGCGTACCGCTGGCACCAGAGCAGCTCAAACCTATCTATGTCGGCGGCGATCCTTACACAGGGAGTTATTTTAGGGTGGGAGATGCCGACATGCATGCAAGCCGTCTGCAGGTCAATCTACTGTTACGCCGCGCCCATCTTTGCATGAAGCAACTCAAGGCGCGTTAATCCGACATGTTATTACGTCAAAATCCAGCTAACAAATAACCGCCCATAGCCGCAATTGCTGCGCCCGTAACACGCATTAAGTTACGCTGCCCAGTCATCCGCTGCATTCCAAGGCCTATCATAACGCCGCCTAAATGGATCACTGCAGTGCCAAATAAAAAACCTAGGGCATACAAGACCGGGCTTGCCAATTCAGGCATTTCTGCGCCGTGGGCATGTCCGTGGAAAATCGCAAATACGCCCACAAAGGCCATGGCAAATAACAATGGGATTTGACGATCAAAAGCGATGGCAAGACCGAGTAACAATACCGAGAGGGCAATGCCGATTTCAACGAAGGGAACGGCAATGGCGTATAAGCCTAAAATCCCGCCCACTAACATAAAGGTGACAAACGCTAAGGGGACAGTCCAAATTGCGCGGCCACCCAGCTGGGTGCTCAACATGCCTACGCTCAACATAGCCAGCAAGTGATCGAAGCCCAATACCGGATGATTAAAACCCGACATGAAACCGCCACCCGAATGGATCTCATGGGCCGATACCGGCGCTGTCCAACATAAAGTGAGCAGTAATAACAACCCGATACGCACCATAACACAGCCTTAGTCAGTGACTTCAGTAATATTAGGCTTAACTCTAGTGCAAATTTAGGAGGCAAACCTTGATCTCAATCACCCTTAGATTAGCAAAGATGCAGATTCAACAGTGCTCGCGGGATTCGTTTGCGTCGATAGCCAGCACTTTGATTAACGCGTCGAGAGCATTAATTTCTAAATGGGGCAGCAAAGCAGCGATAGGTAAGGAATCGACTCGGCCAAAACTCGGATTCAACCACACAGACTGACACCCCGCCAGCCGCGCCCCGCGCACATCGGCATTCATGCTGTCGCCAACATGCAGTAAGTGTTGCGGTGCAATCTTTAACCGCGAGCAAGCTAATTCGAACATGTCTTTAGCGGGTTTCATATGCACGCCATTGCCAGGATGCAACACAAACTCAAAGGCATCGCCCAAACCAATTCGCTCGGCATCCACATTGCCATTGGTGATGCCGATTAATCTAAAATGCTGCGATAAGCGTTTAAGTAACAAGAGCACTTCGTCAGATACTTGAAAATGGCTGCGATGAAAATAAAAACACGCTAACCCTTGCTCGGCGCCGCGTTCGGCTTCAGTCGCCGAATACCCTAGCTGTATTAACCCTTGGCGAAGCGTAGCTAAGCGGGCGGCGCTGGTATCGTGGGCAAGCTCGCGATTTTGCTGCAACAGTTGCAGCTTTAGCCTGCGCCAATCATGGGGTTGCCACGCCTGCGACAATGGATAAGTCTGCAACAGAAACGTTGCCAGCTCGGCTTCGGCATTTAAAATATGCGGTAGATTGTCGTACAGGGTATCGTCGAGATCGAAACTGATCGCTTGAATATTTTGAGGTCTTAGATAACAACGCATTATTTATCCTGTGTTTTCTTCGCTCTAGGATGGGCGTTATCATACACCTTAGCTAAGTGTTGGAAATCCAAACTGGTATAAATTTGCGTGGTCGCTAGGTTCGCATGGCCCAATAATTCTTGCACCGCCCGCAGATCGGCGCTCGCTTCTAACATGTGAGTGGCAAAGGAATGGCGCAGTTTATGTGGATGCACGCGCACCGATAATGCCTGTTCTTGCCCCCATTTCGCCATCCGCGCTTGAATACTACGATGGGAGAGTCGCTTACCCTTTTCGGTCACAAATAAGGCGTCATCTTCACAGGGGATCTGCTTTCGGCAATTAAGCCAATTTTGCAGCGCAGTAATCGCTAAACGACCGACAGGGACGATACGTTCCTTATTGCCTTTACCTAAGACTCGCACTTCTTTCAAATCGTATTGCACACTGGATAAATTAAGCGCGGCGAGCTCCGCTAAACGTAAGCCACTAGAATAAAACAATTCCATCATGGCTTTATCCCGCAGACTCAGCGGATCTGTACCTTCAATATCCAGTAAATGACTGATGGCATCGACATCGATATTCTTCGGCAGCGGTTTGGCTTGTTTAGGAGCACTTAAGCCTTTCGCGGGATTAAGCTCAATCACGCCTTCGCGCAGCAAAAATTCACCCCATTGCTTTACCGCCGATAAACACAGGGAAAGCGAGCGTGGGCTTAAGCCTTTGCGGTGCAATTTAGACAATACTTGCTGCCAATGCTCGCGGCTCACATTGAGTAAATGCACGCCTTCAGGCAAGAGATCGCTTCCGCGATTAAGCTCAAAAAGATAATTACGTACTGTATGGGCCGACAACTGCCGCTCGGTACTCAAATAGCGTTCAAAGGTTTGTAACCATTGAGTATTAAGCGCCGACACTTCGCCTGTTTGCCTACTCATATCGGTTTCCTCATGGGTTTTGCTAAGCCTTGAGTGAGCACAATCGCTCGACAGCCATTACAGCTTAGCGAGCATGTGCGCCAGCAAACGCCGCAGTTGTTCCAGCAGCATATTATCCATATCGGGATGAAAATGGGTGGCATCTTGGCTGGCAATAGCAAAAATGACTGGGTTGTCTTCCGACAATTTCGTCAGTGCCACTGACCCCACTTCGCTACCAAATAGGCGTTTAGCCTCTTGCTGCGTGAGCCGACCAAAGTAGTGACCTTTATGCAGCCTTTGATCCCAAATTGCCTTCATATCGGTATCGAGCACACTGATTAAACGCACATGGCTGAAATTAAACTGTAATTTCAAACTGTCGGCCAACACTTCTTTGAGTGACACTAGATCGGCACAATTTAATAACTGAAAGGATAACTCGGTATTGAATTGGTAAATCTTCTCGTTGCGCGCCGCCATGGTTAACAGGCTAGTAATTTCTTCTTCCAACTGACTCACTCGCTGGCGCAGCATTTCTTGACGACGTTCCACCAAAGAGATGGCGCCGCGCTCCATGTGAGGCAAGCGCATCGCCAGCAGCAACTCGGGATAGCGATTAAAAAAGTCAGGATTATCCAGCAGATACTCGCGAATAATCAACTCATCGAAAGGCACATCCGTCTGCGGCATCAAGGGCTCTGTCATAACTGAATTTGTCCATCGTAAACGTGCTGCGCGGGCCCAGTCATCCACAAAGGTTTCCCCTCGCCTTCCCAGTTAATGGTTAAAGTACCGCCGGGTAAATCCACCCGCACTTGCTGGCCGAGCTTCCCTTGCACTTGACCTACAACTACAGCTGCACACGCGCCAGTGCCACAGGCCAAGGTTTCGGCCGCGCCGCGCTCATACACCCGCAGCTTAATGTGACCTGAGTCCACGACCTGCATAAATCCCACATTCACACCACGGGGAAAACGCTCATGCTTAGTGAGCATGGCACCAATTTCAGCAACGGAGGCACTCGCCACATCTTCAACGTCGAGCACGCAATGGGGATTACCCATAGAAGCCGCGCCACATAAAAAGGTTTGCAGCGGTGTTTGCAGTAAATAGGTTTTCTCAGCTTTCTTAGCTTTAAAGGGGATCTGACTCGGTTCGAGGATCGGCACGCCCATATTCACGGTAACTGTACCATCGCGTTCTAAGCGCAGAGTCATCTTACCAGACGAAGTACTAACACGGATTTTACTCTTGTTAGTCAGGCCTTTATTACGCACAAAACGGGCGAAACAGCGGGCGCCATTGCCGCATTGTTCTACTTCAGAGCCATCGGCATTGAAGATGCGATAATGAAAATCTAAATCGGGATCATAGGGCGGCTCAACCAAGAGTAGTTGGTCGAAACCTATGCCAAAGTTACGGTCGGCTAAACGGCGGATTTGCTCAGGCGAAAAGAACACGTTCTGCGTGACCCCATCGACCACCATAAAATCGTTGCCCAGTCCGTGCATCTTAGTGAATTGGATCAAGATACTTATCCTTTAAGCCGAGGCGCCGCTCATAAAGTATGAAACCAAGCGCCTGAATCAATATAATTTTTCTAGTTTACGGCAGGAGTTGCTCACCTTGCCAGAGCTGAGACAATTTTTCTCGCTCACGCACTAAGAAAGCCTGCTCACCATCGACCATCACTTCAGCCGCACGAGGACGAGTGTTGTAGTTAGAGGCCATAGCAAAACCATAGGCACCACTCGAACGCACCGCCAGTAAATCACCCGCTGCTAACGCGAGCTGGCGATTTTTACCTAAAAAGTCTCCGGTTTCGCACACTGGGCCAACAATATCAAACTCATAGACCTCTGAGTTCCTTGGCACGACTGGAATAATATTTTGCCATGCGCTGTAAAGTGCAGGACGAATCAAGTCATTCATCGCGCCATCGACAATCGCAAAACGCTTGTCGCTGTTTTCTTTAAGATACAGCACCTGAGTAACAAAAATCCCCGCATTGGCGGCAATCGCACGGCCCGGCTCGAAGATAAGCTTCAGTTGACGGTCGCCCAAACGCGCTAATATGGCGGCGGCATACACATCCGGATGCGGCGGCGTTTCGGTATCATAGGTCACCCCTAAACCGCCACCCACATCGAAATGTTCAATAATGATACCTTGCTCCGCCAGACGATCGATCAACGCTAGCATACGATCCATAGCATCGAGGAATGGTTTGATTTCAGTTAGTTGTGAGCCGATATGGCAATCGACACCTTTCACTTTTACATGTGGCAACGCATGGGCACGGGCGAAAACGATTTCAGCCTCATCCATAGCGATACCGAATTTGTTTTCTTTAAGGCCAGTCGAAATATAGGGATGGGTGCCCGCATCCACATCGGGATTAATCCGCAGGGACACAGGCGCGACTTTACCTAAACGCCCTGCGACCAGATTTAACTGCTCAAGCTCGGCACTCGATTCGACGTTAAAGCAATAAATGCCCAGATTAAGTGCCTGTTCCATTTCAGCCGCAGTTTTACCCACGCCAGAGAACACCACTTTGGCGGGATCGCCGCCCGCTTCTATCACTCTGGCTAACTCACCGCCCGACACAATATCAAAACCACTGCCTAAACGTGCCAGCACATTCAGTACGGCCAAGTTCGAATTAGCTTTAACCGCGTAACAAATCAAATGTGGATGATCTGCCACGGCGTTATTAAAGGCATGCCAATGGCGCTCTAGCGTGGCGCGGGAATAGATATACAGCGGCGTACCATAGGTTTGAGCTAAGTCGGCGACCTGGCAGCCTTCGGCGTGCAGGGCATTTTGTTGGTAGAGAAAGTGATCCAATGTCTGATTCCTTACTGCGCTTTATCGCTGCGATAGTGATGATAGTTATAGCTGCTATTATTGTTGTGTTTTTTGTACTTCGATGGCTCGAATTTCGGTTTTAATCTCTTCTACTTCAGGCTCAGGTTTAGACGCCTCAACCTTTTTAGGCTGATTCACCTCTGTGGCCGGAGATCGATAGAGGGGGCCCTTCTGGCCGCATGCAGTAATGAATAGGCTACCAAGCAATAACAATAAAAACAGTCTCATTTTTCTCAACATCTGTGCATCTGGTGACTAATGGCCTTATAATCGCACCCATCTTGACGAAAGCAAAGGACAGAAATGCATGGCCATGACAGATACAGAATTTCACCAGCTCGCCGATGACATGTTCCAAGCCATAGAAAATGCGATTGAAACTGCGATTGATGAGCAAGATGCCGATGTTGATATCGATGCCAGTGGCAACGTATTGCAATTAGAATTTGTTGATGGCTCTAAGATAGTGATCAACAAGCAAGAACCTTTGCATGAGATTTGGGTCGCCACGCGCTTTGGTGGATATCACTTTGGTTTTGTTGAAGGTAAATGGATGGACGGACGTAATGGCGGCGAGTTTATGCCATTCGTGCAAGAGTCTATCGCACGCCAAGGCGGAATTGAGCTTAGCTTTTAATCTAAGCCTGTCGTAGTGCAAAACCGTAATAGTACAAAACAATAATGGGAGTCTTGGCTCCCATTATTTATGTTAAAAACCAGCTAAAACTCAGTGTCTTGATCGCTAACATCGATACCAAACGGCGCTACAGTTAACTCCCCCGCCACTCGCACTAGATGGAAAAATTGCGGAATATTAAACCGCGCCCGTGAAGCATAATGCTCATCGAACACATAGTGATGGCTCACTTTATTTACCAACTCGGCCATGTTTGATCCCGCCTGCACGTAATGGCTTAGTTGATTTTCCTCATCGAGGATAAATACATCCAAGTTATCGACCCGTTGGCGTAGAAAATACTGAATCGCGCCTTTAGCCGCATAGTTTTGCACCACTTTAGGCATACTCGAAAAGGGATCGTCACCTAATTCAGGCCGCGGCAATAGTACAAGATGACTGCGGGATAACTGTTGATAAAATGACTTGGCATCGCTCAAGTCCTGATAAGCCATACCTAAAGGATTAAAAAAGATCCCATAGCGAGTACGACTTATCTGCAGTGGCTGCACTAAGGTGCTGGATTGCTGCACTTGTTGGCACAAACGCATGGTTTGTTTTAGTAGATTTTTCACTGCTAATTTAAGCTGTGGGCGTAACTTCTGTGAACAGCTGATCACATCCATATCCACGGGTAAGCTGGCCCGCCTGAGTCCCGGCGTCACAAAAGCTAAGGCTTGCAATACCGCCGTATCGCCTTCGAAACGATGGCACTGCCATTCACCCCAACTATTCAAGCAAATCGCATCTAACGCACCAAGCATATTGGCTTTTTTACGCCCGAGTGAGAACACGTTCGCATTCATCACATCGACCATCATTTCCTGTCCTTGCCATTCAATGGTGGGATCGCAGTCTAGATTAAGCACGAAAATCAGCTTACGAAAATGCCATGGCTGGCATAAGTCACGTTTAGATACCCGCCAATCGTGGTCGATAAAATTCAGTAACCGCTTAGAAGCTTCGGTAAGCCGTTTCGACTTTGCCTTACTCTGACCATATTCATGCCATTGCGTATCAGGGGTCGAAATTCCGTTTAGACATGCCCAGATCATTAAGGCGGATGGCGTTTTACCCTTACATATCGCCGACTCACCCAACAGATTTAGTGGCTGCGGCCCTTGGCGATAAAGATAATATTTCCGCTCGCGAGAGCTTGATACCATAGTCACTTCGGACTCGGCGACCGAGACACTCCACAGTAAATTCAGCTTAGCGATTTGGTCTTCATCTTGGCTAAAATAAGTGTGTAATTTACGAGTCAGCATGCCCAGCTCTTCAATCCGCAAGCCTTCATTAAGCTCATGGGTCGATGCAAAGCGCAGTAAAGTTTGGTAGCTTGCCAACAAAAGCTCATTCAACTGCTCGTTAAACCAATTGAGCTGACCACTGTGCCAATGCTCGCAATCGTCTAGGGTGCTGATCAAACTATCGGGCCATTGCCAATCCTGCACCAATTTTTGCAGTTTAGGATAACGCCAATCTTTGCCCTCTTGGGTTCGGCTCAAGTGCACGCCACATTTGAGATAAAAGCAGCGCCGTGCAATCTCAAGTCGACGGGTATCATTCTGCTTAAGCAAATAGGTTTCGATAATCTCGTAGATAGAGTAATAGGCATCATTCGATGTCGAAAAATCGCCAGCTAAAGTTTTCTGCCAGAGGCGATCACAAAGCACAGTTGAATGTGGATAATCGCTGGCATAAGCCTCGAGCAGCAATACTTTAATCAGCGCCTTATGGGGCTTTTCTAAGCCTTTATAGAGCTGCCATAACGAAGCGCCAAAGTACTCACTCGCAGGTAATTCATGTACATCGCCTAAAAACAAGAGGGCGGGATTAAGTTTAGCGTCTGGCCACCATGCAATCGTTTTACCCGCCAGACGAATTTGACTACGATAAAATTCTTCCAGTAATAACCAGTGCTGAGTACTACCACTGTGCTCATGGGCCATGGCAGACTGGCAACCACGCTGCGTTTGATCACCACAAAACTGTTGCGGATGAACTAAGTAAAAGTTCACCTCAAACTGATACTCGGCAAACCAAGCCGTCAATCTATCGGTTTTAATCCTGATCAGCGCTAACTCTTCAGGGCTTAAATCGGCTCTATGCACTAACCAAACATCGACATCACTCTTGGTATTTTGGCCAAAACTGCCAGTACTGCCCATGGCATATACGCCATCAAAGGCATTGATGTCCGCTTCTTGGATAATAAAAGGCAGCGAGAACACATCACAGGCTTGGGACTCTATCTCACCTTGTTGATACTCGTTAATACCACAAGGTGTATTGGCGGCATGATAGCCAGGATACTGAACGCTGTTCTGATGAATTAAAAAGGGGATCAAATGGAATAAGTGTTTTTGCAGCGGCGATAGTAAAGCCAAAGCGCGCGCAATGCGGACCTTGTTAAGTCTTTCAGCTATATCAGGAAACTGTATTTGCCGATCCATTCAAAAACACAACACTTAAGCACTTATGAGAAGTGTGCTCATGTTAACACTTTTGCAAACACGAGCAACTATATGTGAAGTGCATCACACTTTTATACTGTTGAGAACATCGCCGACTTCAAAGAATCGATACGGCTTCCTTACATAAACGATTTGCCAATGTTAGCATTGGCGTAACTAAGATCTTTGATGGAAACTAGGCATGTCTGAGAACCGCATCCGTATCGCAACCCGCAAGAGTCCGCTGGCCATGTGGCAAGCTGAATTTGTTAAAGCCGAATTAGAACGCATTCACCCAGGTATTGTGGTGGAATTGCTGCCAATGAGTACCAAAGGCGACGTTATCTTAGACACGCCGCTAGCCAAAGTGGGCGGTAAAGGGTTGTTCGTCAAAGAGCTTGAAGTCGCTATGTTAGACGATCTTGCCGATATCGCAGTGCACTCAATGAAAGACGTGCCCGTCGACTTCCCTGAAGGCTTGGGCCTTGAAGTCATTTGCGAGCGCGAAGATCCCCGCGATGCCTTTGTATCGAATTTATATAAATCGATCAGCGAATTACCATTAGGCGCAACTGTGGGCACCTCGAGCCTACGCCGCCAATGCCAACTGCGCGCATCACGCCCCGACCTCATCATCAAAGATTTACGCGGTAACGTGGGTACGCGTTTAGCTAAGCTGGATAACGGTGAATACGATGCCATTATTCTTGCTGCTGCAGGCTTAATTCGCCTGAAATTATCTGAGCGGATTGCTAGCTTTATCTCTGCTGAAGAATCCTTGCCCGCCAACGGCCAAGGCGCTGTGGGTATCGAATGTCGCACCAACGACGAACGCGTTAAGGCCCTACTGGCACCATTAGAACATTTAGAAACGCGCTACCGTGTGATTGCCGAGCGCGCGATGAACACGCGCCTAGAAGGTGGATGCCAAGTGCCGATTGGCGCATTTGCTGAAATCGATGGTGATGAGATGACATTACGCGGCCTAGTCGGTAACCCTGATGGTAGTGAAATCATCGAAGGCGTGATCACAGGTCCAAAAACCGAAGCGACACAATTAGGTGTTGCCCTTGCTGAAGAGTTACTCAGCAAAGGTGCCAAAAGCATTCTCGACGCCGTTTACGCTAAAGCCTAAGTCAATGAAAGTCTTACTGACGCGCCCCGAGGGGCGCAATCAGTCCATGGTCGATGCCTTGAATGAACGAGGCATTGCTCACTGGGTCACACCTCTGCTGTGTGTCGAAGCAACGCCTCCAATCGCAATGAATACCCCGCATCCCTTGGCACACGCCGATATGATTATCTGCATCAGCGCCAATGCAGTGACTTTTGCTGATAACGCCTTAACTAATGCGGATCCACACACCAAAGCTTGGCCTCAAGCTCAATACTTCGCCGTAGGACATGCGACTTGGGAAGCATTAGATCTGCTCGGTATTTCGGCACTCGAAGCCCCAGATGATTGCCAGCAAACCGAAGGGCTACTCACGCTCGCGCAGCTGCAAGAGATTAAAGATAAGCAGATTACTATCATACGTGGCGTCGGTGGGCGCGAAGCCTTAGCCGAACAATTGACTGAGCGCGGCGCAACAGTACGCTATTGGGAAGTGTATCAACGAGCTTGCCCGCCACTTGATGGACGACAGTTAGCACTACAATGGCAAGCCTTTGGGATAGACACTATTGTGGTGACCAGCGGTGAAGTACTGGATAACCTGATTAATTTAGTGCCAAAAGAGTTATTTGCATGGCTGCGCTCATGTCATATCATAGTCCCAAGTAACCGAGTAGAAGCTCAAGCTCACGCCTTTGGTATAACCCAAGTCACCAATGCCAATGCCGCCAACAGCAAAGCCGTGCTAAACGCCCTTAAACTCTAAGCGCTATTTAGCCCGATTTTACTCGAATTTCGGCAGTAGCATGTTTTCAAGGACTGTTAAATGGATAACAACAAGCACGACGCAAAGAGCCCAGAATCAGAGGCTACCGCTATTATTGTGTCACCGGAAACGACCGATGACATATCCGCAACATCGGCGTCATCCACAGAATCCCAAACAGCCAAAGCCACAACTTCAACTGCACCAAGCCAAACGCCAGCCTCCAATAGAAGCTCGTGGGCAATTCGCTTTGGAGTGTTATTAGCGCTAGGTTTAACCGCTTGCACTCTTGGTGGCGGTTTTATGCTGTACCAACAGATGCAACAGCAACTGCTAGCGCAGGATGCGAAAAATATCGCCCTGCAGGACCAATTACAGCAAGCACTATTGCAGCCAAATCAACGTATTGGCCAGCTTGAACAGCAGCAACTGAATGATGCTAAGACTTACCAAGAATTAACAAAATTAGCAGAAGACCAAAATCAGCTGCAGGACAGGGTCAATAAACTTGCCCAGCGCAGCCCAACACATTGGATGGCCTCTGAAGCCGAATATCTAGTGAATATGGCAGGCCGTAAACTTTGGTTAGAGAAAGATCCCCGCACCGCCACCGATCTATTAAAGTCGGCGGATGAAACCATCGCCGCGATGAATAATCCGGCGTTACTGCCGATTCGTAAGGCGCTGGCAAAGGACATCGCCGCCACGGCCAGCATTAAAACCACAGATATTGATGGCAGTGTGTTGGCGCTCGATGCCTTAATTGAACAACTCGATAAGCTGCCGCTCAATCGCGCCGACGCAGAAACCGATGCCCCAGAAGATACAACGATTACTGGCGATTTGAATGATTGGCAGAGCAATCTGGGCAAAACGTGGAAAGCGTTAACCCAGGACTTTATTACCATACGCCACAAAACCGCCGATGCGCCCGCTTTACTCGCACCAGAACAGCAATGGTATATGGTGGAGAATATTCGCCATAAACTGCTGCAATCCCAACTTGCGTTATATCGCTACGACAGAGCGACTTATCACCAATCATTGATGATGGCGCGCAAGTGGATCCAAAGCTATTTTGATACGCAAGATCACAAGACAGCTGAGGCCATCGCCGAAATCGATAGATTAGCAACCTTAGAACTTAATCCTATTACCCTGAAATCTTTTGCAGCTAAACCTCTGTTATTACAGCTGACGAGTTATGGCGAGCTGACCTCATCAGAGGATGCGCCGCTATGATCAAGATATTAATTTACTTAGGAATTGTGCTAATAGGACTCTGCATCAGCCCTTGGCTAGTTGGCAATACAGGTTATGTCTATATTGCTGCGGGTGACTACCAGATTGAGACCAGCTTAGTCTTTGGGATCATTGCGTTAATTGTATTTTATGCGGTGTTCCAAGTACTCGAATGGCTAGTGATTAGCGCCATCAATCTGATGCTGCGCAGCCGTTTTATTCCCCATCACTGGCGCCGCCGCTCGGCCAAAAAGCATACCTTAATGGGTGCACTGGCTCTGGCTGAAGAAGATTGGCCTGCAGCAGAACGCGCCATGATAAAAGGCGCTGACAATGGCGAACTCCCTGCGCTTAACTTACTGGCAGCGGCCCGTGCAGCTCAGTATCAACAAAAAATAGCCGAGCGAGATCAATATCTTGATCGTGCGGCAACACAACCCCTTGCCGCGAATGCCGTCGCAACCACTCGTACTCGATACCTCCTAAAACAAGGGGAATTAGCCCTAGCCCGCGCTGAGCTGGATAAGCTAGCACCGACGAGCAAGAGTAAAGCGCCAGTACTCAAACTTGCTCTCGAGTTATACCGAGCTCAAGAGGATTGGGATGCGCTCAAGCTGTTAATACCTATTTTAAAGAAACGTCAGATCCTCGGTGATGCTCAGTTGAATGAGCTCAATATCGCGACTAATTGCGCGTTACTCAAAGCCGCAGCCATCAAAGGCGAAGAAGCTTTAGAACAGTGCTGGCAGTGGTTATCCCGCAGTGAACGCAATCAATCTGAGTTTTTAGCGATTTACGCCATGGGTTTATGCCGCTTTAATCGCAAAGACCAAGCGCTGAAACTACTCGCGAAAAAATTACGCACCGCTCCCGAGCCAGCACTTTTACATGCAATTCCTGAAATCGCGACAGCCCAAGACACAGAGATCCGTAAACAGTTACTCAAACATGAAGTCACCCATGAGAATAATGCGGACTACCAGATGTGTTTGGCTAAGCTTTATCAGCAAACGCGGGATATGAAAGAAGCCAAAAGCTGTTGGCAGAATGTGTGCCGACTCGAACCAACAAAAGCCTCATGGCTGGCGCTTGCACGGATTCAAGAACAGTTAGGCGAGCAAGGTAACGCCAATCAAAGCTATCGCCAGGCGGTTAACCTATAGTTCAGCGACCCTAATAAAGATAACGCCGTGATTTGCACCGTGATGTAAATCGCGGCAGTTGTTATTCAAGAAAGTTCTTGCCTGATTTTGGCTCAAAAATGTGGTTTGCAAGCTCAGATTGCATCCTTTTCATAAAAAATTAACCTTCCAATCCCAATTAATTTGTTATAAATATACTTAAGTACAGAGTTGCAAAATACTAAATGCAGCCCTTTTTTTAAATATATCTACTACATCTAGTTACAAATCTGAATCCTGTCTTTTTTACTGCCAACATACCGCAAACCCCAGTCAGAGCAAGCAATGCAGACATGTCAAAAAATTGACTTGCGTTACTTTGTTAGCTAAAATTCGACCACTTGTATCACAATCCAGCACATATGTTGGATTTGTGCGTCTGTGGAATTAACACACTTTGGCTGTTGGGAGCTAATTATGGGATCGGTAATTACATCAAAGAAAGGTTTGCTTAAGTTAGTAAAAGGGCAAATCAATGTCGAAGTTGATGGTTCAAATCAACCCGCTAAGGATGGCGAACAACTCCCAAAAGGTGCTGTGCTCCATATTGACGAAAACGCGACCTATGAGATCACCTTCGACGATGGCACTAAGCTATCGAACGAAGTTGCCCCCAACGAACCCGCAGTAGCCACCAACGCCACTGACGCGGCCGCCTTAGATGAAATCCAAGCATTACAAGATCTTATTGCATCCGGTGAAGACCCAACTCAGAATCTTCCAGAAACCGCAGCAGGGAACACTCCAGGCCGTGACGGTAACTCTGGCTATGTCACTCTCGCTCGCAGTGGTAGCGAAGTCTTAGCCACATCAGGATATTCAACTACAGGTCAAGCACTAACAGGCACTACGGCCAATGATCCACAACTGACCATTGCTGCAGATTCCCCATCGGCACTCGCCAATGACAGCAATACGACCGATGAAGATTCCGTTGCCACAGGTAACGTACTCGATAATGACAGTGATGTAGACTCAAGCTTAAGTGTTGTGAGTTTTGAGGTCGACGGTACCACTTACGCAGCAGGTACCGAAGTGACACTCGAAGGCGGCACTTTAGTCTTGAACGCCGATGGTTCATATACCTTTACGCCCAATGAAAACTGGAATGGCCAAGTACCTGTTATTACTTACACCACCAACACTGGCTCTTCAGCAACATTAACCATCAATGTCACACCTGTCGCCGATGGGGGGCCTAGTGTCACTATCAATACAGATACAAACAATGATGGTTTTATTAGTAACGAAGAGCTAGCTGGCAATACTGAAATCAATGTCACTATTGGCTTAGATGGCACAGGTGCAAATGTAGGCGATACACTTACTGTTAATGGTGTTGACTACACATTGACTCAGGAAGATATCAACAATGGCTTTGTGAATCTCAACCTTCCAGCTCCTGGGGAAGGCGAAACGATTACAGTTGTCGCGACTATTACTGATAGTGCAGGTAACGTATCTCCAGAAGGCAGTGATTCAGCAATACTTGATACAACGGGACCAACAATTACTGTTGATGCGCCTGATGATACCCAAGATACTACACCGACTATCACAGGTTCGACTGATGCCCCACCGGGTAGCACTATTACGATTGTAGTGACAGATAGCACAGGTGCAGAGCAAACTATCACCACCACAGTAAACCCTGATGGCATCTATTCCGTAGATGTCACTAATCCACTCGCTGAAGGCGGCTATACCGCTGTAGCAACAGTGACAGATCCAGCAGGCAATACAGGTGAAGCCACAGATAATGGTAATGTTGATAACACAGCACCAAATATTACCGTTGATGTTCCCGATGTAACCAATGACACGACCCCTACAATCACGGGCACTACAGATGCCCCTCCAGGTAGCACCATAACAATTGTTGTCACCGACAGCACTGGTACTGAGCAGACGCTAACCACCACGGTTAACCCTGACGGTACTTATACTGTGGATGTTACCAATCCTGTCGCCGAAGGCCCTATTACAGCAACAGCGACAGTTACAGATCCTGCAGGTAATACCGGCACAGCCACCGATGACGGTAACGTGGATATCACAGCACCTAACATCACTGTAGATGCACCGGATAATACACAAGATACCACCCCTACTATTACTGGTTCGTCAGATGCAACGCCAGGTAGCACAATTACGATTGTTGTCACAGATAGCACAGGTGCAGAACAGACATTAACAACGACTGTTAATGAAGATGGCGCCTACGCAGTGGACGTCGCAACCCCTCTGGCTGAAGGTGATTATACCGCTGTAGCAACAGTAACAGATCCTGCTGGCAATACAGGTAAAGCCACTGATAATGGCAATGTAGACACCCAGATTGACCAAGATGGCGACGGCAACACCGTGGCGATCACCAGCATTACCGATGACACCGGCGCCTCGGGCAGCGACTTCATCACCAATGACAACACCTTAGTCTTCAACGGCACCGTCGATTTGGGTGACAACAGCATCTTGGCCGTCACCATCAATGGCGTGGTCTACACCACCGCCAACGGCTTGGTGATTGATGCCAGCGGTAACTGGAGTGTTGACCTGACTGGTACCACCTTGGCCGATGGCACTTACCCTGTCAGCGCCACCGTCACTGACCTGGCTGGCAACAGCAAGACCGTCACCCAAGACGTGGTGATTGATACTAAGATTGACCAAGATGGCGACGGCAACACCGTGGCGATCACCAGCATTACCGATGACACCGGCGCCTCGGGCAGCGACTTCATCACCAATGACAACACCTTAGTCTTCAACGGCACGGTCGATTTGGGCGATGACAGCACCTTGGCCGTCACCATCAATGGCGTGGTCTACACCACCGCCAACGGCTTGGTGATTGATGCCAGCGGTAACTGGAGTGTTGACTTAACCGGCACCACCTTGGCCGATGGCACTTACCCTGTCAGCGCCACCGTCACTGACCTGGCTGGCAACAGCAAGACCGTCACCCAAGACGTAGTGATTGATACAAGCTCTGCCAATTCATCGCCAACAGTAATCATTTCAGAAGACATCAACAATGATGGCTTTATTAACAATGACGAACTCAATGGCCAAATAAACATCGCAGTCACCTTAAGTGCAGGTACAGAAGTTGGCGACTCTCTAGTAGTAACGGACCAAGCAGGTAATGAGTTGTTCAACGGGATAATAACCCAAGCTATGTTAGACAATGGTTTAGCGCTAGCGATTGATGCCCCTGCGATTGGAACCAACTTAGTTATAAGCGCCGAAGTCACAGATAAGGCAGGAAATACTTCATCCGGACAAGATCAGGCTAGCTTAACCAATACTCAGAGTGACACTCTGGAAATAGCCGAAGACAGTATTGGTACTGGAAATGTGCTCACTAATGATGTTGGCAATACTTCCGTTGTAAGTTTCAGCCTTGATACGAACAAAGATGGAATCCAAGAAAACTTCACTGTTGGCCAAACAGCAGTGATTCTTGGAGTGGGTAGCATTACACTAAATGCCGATGGTAATTATAGCTTTACACCAGCGGCAAATTACGATGGTCCAGTACCAGACCTCACCTATGTCACTAACACTGGAGAGTCGAATACATTAACAATCAAGATCTCCCCAGTAGATGACTTACCTGTGATTGCTGGCGACGATGTTGGCGCGGTCACTGAAGATGCCACCGATCCAGTTCTGACTGACAGCGGCACCTTAACCATTACCGATGCCGACAGCGGCCAAGCGGTATTCCAAGCGGGCAACGGCGTTGCTAGCAATGGCGCGCTCGGCAGCCTGACTATCGATGCGGCGGGCAACTGGACTTACAACGTCGATAACGCCGACGTGCAATATCTGGCTGAAGGCGAAACTAAGGTCGAAACCTTTGTGGTGTTGAGCCAAGACGGCACTGAGCACACGGTCACCATCACCATTACCGGCACCAACGATGTGCCTGTGATTGCTGGCGACGATGTTGGCGCGGTCACTGAAGATGCCACCGATCCAGTTCTGACTGACAGCGGCACCTTAACCATTACCGATGCCGACAGCGGCCAGGCGGTATTCCAAGCGGGCAACGGCGTTGCTAGCAATGGCGCGCTCGGCAGCCTGACTATCGATGCGGCGGGCAACTGGACTTACAACGTCGATAACGCCGACGTGCAATATCTGGCTGAAGGCGAAA
>NZ_BPFD01000042.1 GCF_019655335.1 Shewanella hafniensis | reverse complement strand
TGCCACCTGAGTGCGGTTATGGCATTGCAAAAATAGCGATACAGCGAGCAATCGCATGCGCTTATGCGGATTTTTTTCTCTTTTGGAGAGGCTAAGCAGACTTTCAGCAGTTTCAGGTTTCATAATCCAATTTTAAGCTGTTGGGTTGCTTGCTATTAGATCAGACTTCAATGCGGAATGGTATTAGTTAAATCAGAGAAATGCGCATACGTTTGCGCGAATCCGTGTGTGCCGCTCATAAAGTTATTACAGACTGCTCTTGGCGTTCACTGGCTAGGTTAGTTAACACTTAACTGAGGCGTTAAAGTGTATCTCTTTGATGGGTGAGGTGCGTAAAGAGCATTTCATATTTAGTTGCAGTTTCTAGAGATAGGTTTTAACCGACGTTTCTAATGAGCCATTACTTGTTAGTGAGCCTATATATTTCGGTAGTCGTTGGATTGGTCAAGATAAGCGCACCGAACACAACAAAGTGCGCTTAAATTGATTGAGGCTTACTGGGTGTGTTCTGAATGCTTACGGTGGAGTACTTCGAGTAGTTCATCTTCGAGTTCGAAGCGAGTTTCCATGTTATGGGCAAGTTCAGATAAATCTTTATCGAGTTGATACAATACGAGATCGTCTTGAGTTTCCGCATATTTATCGTTGAAGTCTAATGCCGCATTCGTGGTTGGCGTTATTTTTGGCAATACTTGTTGCGCGAGTGTTTTGCTTGACTCACCATATTCACTACAGGCATTAACGACTTTATCATAGACCTCGAAATGTCCTTCAGAGACATAGTCCACTAATAAGTCACAGAAAGATTTAACATGTTCGAACGAGGGAAGTGATTTTTCTGATTTACTGTAAGGAGGAAGCCCAGCAATTTGGCAGTAATGCACTAACAGTTTGCGACGATTTTTTAGCCATTGATCAATAAGCTTATTTGAGCCGCCCCACTTCTGTTCCGCTTTTTCAAGTTCTCTCAGCATGATGCATTCCATTTAAGTGCCAGCACATAACTCTAATGTAGGGACAAGTCGCTAATCGATCAACTCTTTTCATGCGATTTTGCGTGAATGATGAAATGGACAAACCAGCTGTTTTGCATCAAAAAATACAAATAAAAAACCCAACGATAGAAACCTATCGTTGGGTGAGTAAAGTTTATAGCAGGCTCGATGCGACGAGCTTCTTGATTGTTCTTGCTAGCGCAGACTTTTTATACCAAAGGCGGGGAACCGGCGCAACTTTTTTCTGTCTGAGTGTGACTTCGTTACGAATAAATGAGCAGTATGTTATCTGGATAACAATTTCCAATTTATATGGTCAAATCGACGCCAACGATGGGGAATAGCTCACATATATTTGCACATAAAGGTTACATTATTCGCGTAAATGCTAAACTACCGACCCAGCGGATCTCAATAAGACTAGGAACCAAGCCCAATGGCAGAATTAAAGAATGATCGTTATTTACGCGCCCTACTAAAAGAGCCTGTCGATGTGACCCCTGTGTGGATGATGCGTCAAGCTGGCCGTTATCTTCCTGAATATAAAGCTACTCGCGCTCAAGCGGGTGACTTCATGTCTTTGTGTAAAAATCATGAGCTTGCCTGTGAAGTCACGCTGCAACCTTTACGTCGTTATGATCTCGATGCGGCGATTTTGTTTTCCGATATTTTAACAGTGCCCGATGCTATGGGTTTAGGTTTGTATTTTGAGGCGGGTGAAGGCCCACGTTTCGAGCGCCCTACAGACACTATCGATGCGATCAAAAAGCTCTCAATTCCAGATCCAGAAGATGAGCTGGGTTATGTGATGAAAGCCGTTAGCACTATTCGCCGTGAACTGAATGGCGCAGTGCCGTTAATTGGCTTTTCTGGTTCACCTTGGACCCTAGCGACTTATATGGTTGAAGGCGGCTCGAGCAAAACTTTCGAAAAAATTAAGAAGATGGCTTACGCTGAGCCAATGGCATTACACATGCTGTTAGATAAATTAGCCGATTCAGTGATCTTATACCTGAATGCTCAAGTGGCTAATGGTGCACAATCACTAATGATTTTTGACTCATGGGGCGGCGCGTTATCGCACTCTGCTTACCGTGAGTTTTCTTTGCGTTATATGCAGAAGATTGTCGATGGCCTAACACGTTTTGCCGATGGCCGCAAAGTGCCAGTGACGCTGTTCACTAAAGGTGGTGGTTTGTGGTTAGAAGCGATGGCAGAAACTGGCTGTGATGCGTTAGGTTTGGATTGGACGGTAGACATTGCCGATGCCCGTCGCCGTGTAGGCCATAAAGTTGCATTGCAAGGCAACATGGACCCTTCAATGTTATATGCACCTATTCCACGTATCGAAGAAGAAGTGGGCCATATCCTAGCGGGTTATGGTGAGGGTACTGGCCATGTATTTAACTTAGGTCATGGCATCCATCAGCATGTCGATCCAGAGCATGCCGGCGCTTTTATCAAGGCGGTTCATGCGCAATCAAAGCAATACCATAAGTAATTTTTGGTTTGCGAAACAGGCCCGCTTGCGGGCCTGTTTTATTTCTGACATTTGGGGTTGATAGCGTTGGAGCTTCTGGCGAAGGTATCTTTATGGATGAGCGTATGTGGTGATTTCTATCGTCTGCGAGCTTAATGAGCCTTACATTTAGATAACGATTTAAGCACCCTATATTCACATTCTGATTGTGTGTGAATTATCTTGATAAAAAGTAAAATTCATAATCGTTTATTTTATAAATTTTATTTTTAAATCAAAGGTATAAAATTGATTTGATTGCATGAAAATGTCTACTTTAGCAACGACTAAAGCGAAGTGATGTTTAATACTATTCGCAAATGAGATATGTTGCATGCCGCAGTGAAGGATTATGCAAGGCCGTCAATCAATTTAGTCATAACAAGCCGTGGTAAGAGATGCACATTGGCAAGAAAATATTGGTATTTATTGCGGGCTTTTGTCTCCCCGCGGTGGTCATTGTCTCCTATTGTCTGGGGTGTTGGTACGACCATCGCGTCGAGCTATTGCGCCAAGACAGTGCTAATCGTGAACTTGCTAATATCCAGCAGCAGTTTCAAATTGATGTTGACCGCTTAACCTTTCTCACGAATATCTACGCTTTACCTTTGTCGCAGTTAGATGAAGTGCAACTAAAAAAGCTAGAGTCCTCGTGGCACGATAGTTCAATGTCGGCCAACCTTAGTTGGTATATTTTACGCCAAGGCGAACTGCAGACTTTTTTCCCCAATGAATATACCTTTGCGTCTAATGAGCTGCGGGAAATTGCCAGCGCCATTATTAGCGCTAATAAACCCAGTGTTGCTGGTGCATATTTGATTGGTGGACAGGCTTATGTCATTACTGCCGTGGCTTCTGCACCTAATGAATCTGTACTGCTGGTGCGTCAGTTGACCAATAACGACTTACTTGAATATGCGCAGGCCTTATTGGTAACTAAAGTGACTATGAGTCACTCTAACGCTGTCACGGCAAGTGTTGAGGGCGTTCATAGTGACACCATTGAAATACCCAGCCTGTTAAAAGACAAACCTGTTTACCTGCAAGTGCAGTTCTCCGAGGGGCCGTTCCAAGAGGTGAAATTTAAGCTCGATTGGGTATCGCTCGGTTTCATTCTATTTGGCGTGTTTATTGTTGGCCTTGGCTATATTTGGTTGCGCTCTGGTTTACTCAAACCCTTTAAAAACTTGATGCAGCAATTGGCGTTGGTCGATCCTATGTCCAGTTTCTATCAACCTGTTACCAGTGAGGGCAATGAGGAATTAGAAGTGCTTGCCAGCCGCGTTAATAGCCTGCTAGCCAGAATTTATCAGCAGAAAGAACGGGCGAAAATCACCTTAGAATCCATTGCAGAAGCGGTGATTTTAACCGATGTTGAAGCCAAAGTGATTTATATGAATCCGCGGGCCGAGTCGCTTTTGGATGTTGCCAGTTGTTATGCCATAGATCAGAGCCTTGCCAGCCTGTTAAAGGCTGGCGACCAGTTGAATCAGGCGGTGTTCACTAGTATTCGCCTTGGCGAGTCATCACCACAGGTCGAGAAAATCAAGTTATTGACCGCAACACCGCGGATTATGGAACGTAGTATTAGTAATTTGCGTAATCACGATAAAGTTATTGTCGGCACCGTCGTGGTATTGCGAGATATCACTCAAGAAGAGTTACTTAAGCGCCAACTCCAAAAAAGAGCCAATTTCGACAGCATTACTGGGCTGCTAAATCGTCAGGCGTTTGATGAACAGCTCCCCCAATTTGCTGCCTCAGCTAAAACCATCGCCGTTTGTTATCTCGATTTAGAGCAATTCAAGTTGATTAACGATAGCTGTGGCCATACAGCAGGCGATCGTATGCTCGCCATGGTGGCTAAGGCTATGCAGGCTTGTCTCGGGCCACAGGAGTTGTTGGCGCGGCTTGGCGGTGATGAGTTTGGTTTAGTGGTGTGTAATCGCAGTGCTTTATCTGTGGCGCAATTACTCAAACAAATGATTGCGCAGGTCTCGCTGCAAGTGCTGAATGACAAAAACTGTAACTATAAAGTCGGCCTTAGCATAGGTGTTGCTTTTGGTCGTGCGCCTTATATTGATGCCCAAGAGTTATTGAAAGACGCGGACATTGCCTGTATTGCCGCTAAAGCTAAGGGCGCCAATCAAATTCATTTTTACGATGATAAAGATAAAGAGCTCACTTACCAAAGAAACGCGCCTAAGTGGGCGGTACGTATTGCGCAGGCGATTGAAGAAAACGAGCTAATTCTTTATTACCAACCGATCCGTGGGTTAGGCAGCGGTCCACAGCGACAACGCATGGAGATCCTGCTGCGAATTCAAGAACCCTGCGGCCGTATTTTGGCACCTGCGCAGTTTATTGCCGCGGCTGAGCGCTTTAAGCTGATGCCTGACATAGATAAAGAAGTGATCCGCAAAGCATTTTTATGGCTGTCTTTGCATCCTGTACTTTGGCCTGATCATTGTATTTCGATCAACCTTTCGGGCAATAGTTTAGGCGCCGAAGGTATGGTGGAATATATCGCCCAGCAGCAACATATTTTTGATATTCCAAGTCAATGTATTTGCTTTGAAATTACTGAAACCACCGCGATCCAAAATCGCAATCGTGGTATGGAAATGTTGAAGCAGTTACGTAAACTCGGCTTCTCGTTTGCACTGGATGATTTTGGCAGTGGTTTCGCCTCTTATGGCTATCTGCGTGAGCTGCCCGTGGATTATGTCAAAATCGATGGCTGTTTTATCAAGAACCTTGCCGTGAACGCTAAAGACTATGCCATCGTTAAATCGATTCAGGATGTTTGTCGGGTCATGGGGATCGAGACCGTGGCCGAATTTGTTGAAAATCAGGAGATTATCGACAGATTGTTGAGCATTGGCATTAATTACGCGCAAGGTTATGCGATAGGGCGCCCACAACCCTTAGCGAATTATCGTGAACAATATGAGATGAGGCTTGCACAACGCGCGTGAAGGATTGCGCTTTTAGTGTGATTATGCCAATTTAGCCAAAGACGTAATTAACATAGCGATAACAAAGGAATGACTATGGATGGACTCACTGGCAAGGTCGTGATCATCACGGGTGCTTCAGAAGGTATTGGTCGGGCACTCGCTGTGGCAATGGCGCGAATGGGCTGCCAACTGGTGATCAGTGCACGCAATGAAACACGTCTCGCTTCACTCGCCTTAGAAATCGCTAATTATGGTCCGCCTCCTTTTGTATTTGCTGCCGATGTCTCTCGTCCTGAGCAGTGCGAAGCCTTGATAGAAGCCACGGTCGCGCATTATGGCCATCTTGATATTTTGATTAACAATGCTGGCATGACCATGTGGTCACGTTTCGACGAGCTGACTCAGCTGTCTGTACTCGAAGACATTATGCGGGTGAATTATCTTGGACCCGCGTATTTGACCCATGCCGCGTTACCTCATTTAAAGGCCAGTAAGGGCCAAGTGGTGGTAGTGGCCTCCGTCGCTGGATTAACGGGCGTTCCAACTCGTAGCGGTTATGCCGCTTCTAAACATGCTGTGATTGGCTTTTTCGATTCGTTGCGGATTGAGCTCGCGGACGATAATGTGGCAGTGACGGTAATTTGCCCCGATTTTGTGGTGTCACAAATTCACAAACGTGCCCTCGATGGTGCAGGTAATCCTTTAGGCAAGTCACCGATGCAAGAAGCTAAGATACTGACGGCCGAGCAATGCGCCAATATGATGCTACCTGTGATTGCGACTCGGGGCCGACAACTTATCACTTCACTTCGTGGCCGTTTGGGGCGTTGGCTTAAGCTGATCGCGCCAGGTTTAATCGATAAAATTGCCCGCAGGGCGATCGCCTCCGGGCACTAACATCTTTGGCATTACAAGCTATTTTCCACTCTTATTCAGATGCGTAATGATTGACTGTTCAGCCTCGCTTTGCGTTGCTTTTTCCCCTTGCTTTTCGATAGTTGCCGTGGCCATATGGCCCGTCATATCCTCTGCAATATGAAACCAATCTGGATGCCAGTAAAAGCTGGCTCCTTCTAGGGTTTGCCAGTTATGTACGCCCGATTTTTCACCTTGATAAATAAGATCTTTTATCGAATAACCCATATATTTACCCCATTAATTTTTTGATTGTTAAAAATATAAGAAGCTTGATGGTGCACGTCATCTGAGCTTAGGTATGTGCTTCATGTCACATTATTCAGGTAAAAATAAACCCCGCCAGCGCGAGGTTCATCAGTTGTGTTAGTCGCTTAGCCCGATTAAGGCTTAGCGCACTTATGGTTTAGCGCACTGGCTTGGCGAACCCGCACCTTTCCATTGTGTAGTACCATCAGCGAGTGACAATGGCACAAAGGTTAAACCTTGGTTCATGTTCGCCGGCGGCAAGTCGGTTTCTAGCTCATACATGCCCATGGGCATAGTACCCGAGGTCGCATTAGCGACTGTTTGCGCTGCTGCAAGGCTTGAGTAGCGCAGACCCAGCATATCAAAATGATTACGCCAATCTTTGCCTGTGAGCTGACTCAAAGACACCAACATAAAGTCGTTGCCGGGAATATCTTTCACGGTTTTGCCGCCGTAGACACTATTGCCGTCAAACGGAAATTGGTCAAAGCCCAGTTTGCTGCGGTTCGCTTCCCAATCACTGGCGTTATTGGCATATTTGCCAAAAATACGACTGTGTTGATACAGCAAGGTAAAGAGATTAAAGCCATTGTTCAGCATGGTGCCATCGCTCAGCATCATGCCGTGGGCCTTTAGTGCCATTTGGATATAAAACGACATGCGATAGCCGTTATGCACAGCATATGCATTGCTGGCCCAAGGCGCTGTGTATCTGTCTTCACCTGCATCGAGCACTTTACAGTTAGCGCCAAACACCACGCGCTTACTGCTGGTATTTGTTGTGCCCGCAGCATCGGACATAAACACATAGAAGAGATCTTTATGGTTCATGTGGCCATCAGTAACCGTATCGGTATTATTATCGCGCAGATAATGAGTTTTCCACTTCACCACATAGGGGAAGATGTTATTGGAGTTTTCTCCGGCGCGGCTGGCATAGCCTGTCCAGTTGTCGCTATTAGCCGCAGTGGCATATTGCACATTGAGGCGGTTAGTTTGCAGATTGTGGCCTAACTCATGGTTATCGCCCCAACCCGTTGGGTCGATATTCCATGCCGCATCCCATGGGTTACCGCTACAACCGGCGCCGCAGTGGGCATTTTGATCATAGTTAGCGTGTTGAATAATAGTGCGGGTATGCAGATTATTGTCTATACAGTCGTTGCCAAACAGTCCTTTACAGGCGGCGAGCACATCGGCGGGTAATGACTCAGTTAAACTCTTACCTTGGATCTTAAGGCCAGCTAAGGTATAAACGCTATTGATATGGTCATCGACAATACTTTTGAGTAGCGCGTTGACATCGGGCACATTGCCGCCGATGGCGTTTAAAAAGCGGTCGCGACGCAGATGCTGCTCAGCGCCATCGGTGCGCAAGTCCACATGGGGTAATTCAGTATTTTGAATGCGATCGTTAAAGGCTGCGATTTCAACCTGATTGGAGAAATCCATAATGGTCGGATGTTTTGCCACATGCTCAGCATTGACATCAACACTTAACGCGCCATTACCACCCGAAGCCTCACCATTGATGTATAGATAAATCGGCCCGCCGTAGGGTGAGGAAAACTCAATACTTTGCCCTTGTGCTAAGCGCAGGCGTTGCTGGGCCAGTTCCAAGGGGCCGCGGTAGATTTTCTGCTCATAGGCACGGTTAGTATTGCGTCTATGGTAGTTGAGTTTGATCTCCACATTCGTAGCGCTGCTATCGAGACGAGTGAGTTTGATGGTTTGACCTGGCAGTGCATACCAGCCCGTGGTCGTCCATTGGCCTGCATAGGGCACGCTAATGATTTTACGCTCTGAAACCGTTACAGGATAAACGTAGTGTGCATTACTGCCCTTGCTAAGGTTGGCTCTGTCGGTGACATATTCACCCAAATCAGGCTGGGCTAAGTTATGGGCGCGAGCATAGCTTACGGTCCAATCGGCAAATAGTGCCCGCTGCCATTGAGCGAACTCGCTGTAGGCTATGGGGTAGTCAATCTCACTGCGATATTTATCGGCGAGTAACAGTCCAGCCTTCATCAAGGAGAAGTCTGCCTTGGTAAACACATCAATTGCGTTGTTATCTAAGGTTTCGGCATTGGCTCTATACCAATCGGCTCCTGCCTTGAATGACTCAACAAAGGCGGCAGCATTGCAGCTGAGATAATTGCCTGTGCAGTCGTTAAGCACTGAGGTATCGAAGCTTGCTTCATTGAGCTTGCCGAGTAGATTATTTACCTTGGTCAGAGCTGTATCTTCGGCCAAAATATCAGTCACATTGAGGTCGTTGGCATTGAGCTTTGACCAGTAATTACCTGAGGTTGAAAGCCCCATTTCAAGGTAAAGCGGCGATAGCATTGGGCTTTGATTGCGCCAGTAGTTTGAGAGCAACAAGGGAATACCCGCTGCTTTGGCCTTAGCGATAGCAGCTTTAATGCCGGCAAAACCCAAGGACTGACGGTCTATGTCACTTATCACTATCACATCGGGCTTAAGTGTATCGATACAGTTGCTTAGCTCGCTGTAGTCACAAGTGTTTGCCGCATTAATGTTATGGGCAGCGGGGTAGTTGTTTGCAAGCCAAGTTCGAATACCTTCGTTATGGGGAAAATACCAACTGTCGGCTTTGCTCGGCATTTGGGTGGTGACTATGTTGAGGCCGTCGGTTTTATCGGCGCCTTTGGTCAACCAGCCCAAAAGATTTTTCAGCAAAGTATCGGTTTGAGCAGAAGTGTTGACGGAAAAGAGATTTCCTCCCATGGCAGCATATCTTTGCCCTTGTTGCTCGCCCGCCATCACTAAGCCGCGAACCGCGCTTGCACCACTGCCATCGACATTCGATGGCAAGACAGTAAAAGTGTTCTCCGGCATAAAGCTCGAAAAGGTAATTGAGTCGTGGGTCGGATGCCAAGAGATGCTGCTACCGACACCTTGATATAGCTGATTTATCTGGGCTTTACGTTCGATGTCGATATTAGCGAGTTCGGCGATGCTGAAATCAATTAACTCACTCGCACTGGCAAGCCTGTGGTCTTGGTGCTTAATGGCATTTTCGGCGTTAGTAATGAATGTCGGTGTGATAGTGCAATCTGCCGTCATGGCCGCAGTGGTGTAAGTTAGCGCATTGAGCGTGCCACCACAGCCTGTAATGACCTCAAGCGTAAAGCCAGTATCGGCAGTAACGCTAAAAATAGCGCTTTTACCCGACTCCACTTTTTGACTACTTGGATCTAAGGCTCCGCCATTTACTGACACACTATTAGCAATGTATTGCACCGGTGCGGGAGGTTGGACTGGCGGCTGAGTCGGTGGTGTGCTCGTGCCAGCATCTTCTGAGCCACCACATCCGCTAAGCAGTATGGCGATGGAGGCGCACAGCAGTCTAATCCTCATGGGGAGTCCTTGATATTTAGGTATTTAACATTTGGTTGACATTGTATCTCGTTGCTCTAATTTTCAATAGAATTAATTATGTATTTTTATTTTAAATCATGATGTTATATTTGACGCTTGTCAAAATTCAGGCACAAAAAACCGGCTTCAGGCCGGTTTTTTAACGCGCCTAGCAATTAGTCTTGCTGTTCGCGTGCAATCGCGCGGTAGCCAATATCGGTACGGAAATACACATCATCCCAGTGGATTTCATCAACCAATTTATAAGCCGCTTTTTGCGCTTCGGTGACTGTGTTACCCAGTGCAGTGGCGCAGAGTACGCGCCCGCCGTTGGTGACTACGTGGCCGTCTTTCATCTCTGTGCCAGCATGGAACACTTTACCGTCGTTATCACCAAGGCTGAGACCGTCAATCACATCAAACTTGCGATACTCATCTGGATAACCGCCAGCGGCTAATACCACGCCCACTGCGGCGCGCTCGTCGTATTCAGCTGTCACTTTATCTAACTCGCCACGGGTGGCGGCTAAACAGAGTTCCACTAAGTCAGACTTTAACCGCATCATGATGGGCTGAGTTTCTGGATCGCCAAAGCGGCAGTTGTATTCGAGCACTTTGGCACTGCCATCGGGAGAAATCATCAAGCCCGCATACAAAAAGCCTGTGTAGACATTGCCTTCTGCGGCCATGCCATCAACCGTTGGGCGAATTACGTTTGCCACAGTCCAATCGTGTACCGCTTGAGTCACGACAGGTGCTGGCGAGTAAGCGCCCATACCACCCGTGTTTGGACCATAGTCGCCGTTATCGCGGGCTTTATGATCTTGGCTGGTCGCCATTGGCAGAATGTTTTTGCCATCGACCATGACGATGAAGCTGGCTTCTTCGCCTTTCAGGAATTCTTCAATGACCACGCGTGAACCCGCATTGCCAAACTTGTTGCCTGCGAGCATGTCATCAATCGCCGCATCGGCCTGCGCTTGGTCTTGCGCGATAATTACGCCTTTACCTGCGGCTAAACCGTCGGCTTTAATGACAACTGGATAACCTGTTGTGGCCGTTAATTCACGCACGAAGGCTTTAGCGTCGCTGATTTCAGTGCAGTTTTTGTAACCTGCAGTGGGAATATTGTGACGGGCTAAAAAGTCCTTAGTGAAGGCTTTTGAACCTTCGAGCTGGGCTGCCGCCTTCGTTGGGCCAAAAATCGGTAAACCTGCGGCATTGAATGCATCAACTACGCCCATCACTAATGGCGCCTCTGGGCCAACTATGGTCAGTTCAATTTTGTTGGTTTTTGCAAAATCGAGCAGAGCGGGAATGTCGGTGGCGCTGATCGCCAGATTTTCAACATTAGGTTCTAGGGCTGTGCCCGCATTGCCTGGGGCAACATAGACAGTGTCAACTTGAGCCGATTGGGCAGCTTTCCACGCTAGGGCATGTTCGCGACCGCCGCCACCAATAACTAATACTTTCATGTTAAGTCATCCCTTAGAGTTTTATATTCTGTGTAGGCACACTGTGGTCGAAACCAGAGTGCGGTAAAACAAAGAGTGGTAAAACAAAAAAGCAGCCAGTACTGATAGAGTGCTGGCTGCTGAGTGGCGATTAGTGACGGAAGTGGCGCATGCCCGTCATCACCATGGCCATGCCGTGCTCGTCTGCTGCGGCGATGATTTCTGCATCGCGCATTGAGCCACCCGGTTGGATGATACAGCTAATGCCCGCAGCCGCTGCGGCATCGATACCGTCACGGAAGGGGAAGAACGCATCGGATGCCATGACAGAGTTGACCACTTCTAAGCCTTCATCGGCGGCCTTGATGCCAGCGATTTTAGCGCTGTAAACGCGGCTCATTTGGCCTGCGCCGACACCGATAGTCATGCCGTCTTTGGCATAAACGATGGCGTTAGATTTAACGAATTTCGCCACTTTCCAGCAGAACATTAAGTCTTTCAGTTCGCTTGCAGTGGGTTGACGTTTAGAAACCACTTTGATGTCTTCTAAGCCGACCATGCCTTGGTCGCGATCTTGTACTAACAAGCCGCCGTTAACGCGTTTGTAGTCTAAGGTTTGGGTTTTAGTGTTCCACTGACCACATTCCAATAAACGCACGTTGGTCTTTTTCGCCACCACATCGCGCGCCGCTTGGCTGACGCTTGGGGCGATAATCACTTCAACGAATTGACGCTCAACAATGGCGCTGGCCGTCGCGGCATCTAATTCGCCGTTGAAGGCGATAATGCCGCCGAAGGCTGAGGTTGGGTCAGTTTGATAGGCGCGGTTATAGGCATCGAGTAAGTCTTTACCTAAGGCCACGCCACAGGGGTTAGCGTGTTTAACGATAACACAGGCAGGTTCGCTAAATTCTTTAACGCATTCAAGTGCTGCGTCGGTATCGGCAATGTTGTTGTAAGACAAGGCTTTGCCTTGCAACTGAATCGCGGTAGCCACAGAAGCTTCATCAATTTTAGTATCAACATAGAAAGCCGCCGCTTGATGGCTGTTTTCGCCATAGCGTAAGTCTTGTTTCTTCACTAATTGGGTGTTGAAGGTGCGTGGGAACTTAGAATCAGCAAAGCATTCGTCCGTGCTGTGTGCAGGAACCATAGTACCGAAGTAGTTGGCGATCATGCCATCGTAACCCGCAGTGTGCTCAAAGGCTGCAATCGCTAAGTCGAAACGGGTCGCATGGGTCGTGCTGCCATTGTTAGCCGTCATTTCTGCCAGTACGCGTGAGTAATCGGCGGCATTAACGACTATGGTGACGTCTTTGTGGTTTTTTGCCGCTGCGCGCACCATAGTTGGGCCGCCAATATCGATATTTTCGATAGCGTCTTCTAAGGTACAACCGGCTTTAGCTACGGTTTCAGCGAAAGGATAAAGGTTAACCGCAACCAGATCGATGGCATTGATATTGTTGTCGGCCATAACGCTTTCATCAAGCCCACGGCGCGCCAAAATGCCGCCGTGCACTTTAGGGTGCAGCGTCTTAACACGACCGTCCATGATCTCAGGGTGTCCTGTGTAATCAGATACTTCGATAACAGGTACGCCGTTATCCGCTAACAGGCGAGCGGTGCCGCCTGTTGATAACAGCTCCACACCTTGGGCGTGAAGTGCTTTGGCGAACTCGAGAATTCCGGTTTTATCTGAAACGCTTAACAGCGCGCGACGAATGGGTCTGGCATTATTTGCAGCAGTCATTTGGGTACAGGGTCCAGTTATTTTAGTTTCAAGGATCTTTCGGAAAACAGAACAGCCTTAGCGCGGCACTGCTTTCCAAAAGTCCCTTGGTCCTATTTTTACTTTATTAGCTAACTTTTAATCCCTTCATCACGGCGCGCGTATTCTATCGTAAAACTGCATTTACGGGTGTTTTTTCTGCGTGATTTCACAATATTCATATCAGAACAAAGCGGCATTGCCGTGTTGGCTTTCAGTAAAGTTAAAATTACCTCTTGACCTTGGAGTAGGCTCCAAGGTTTATACTCGCATTATTGAGTTGTATGCTGGAAATTCTCCCTGAGTTGGGCGCGATTTCGTAAAGGATGAAGACATGTATCGTATTGGTGAATTGGCGGATTTATGTGAGGTGAAAGCCGACACGTTAAGATTCTACGAGAAGCACGGTCTGCTCGCGCCGTCGAGCCGTACCGAGTCTGGCTATCGAGTGTATACCGAGGCCGATGCCGCGCGACTGCGTTTTATCTTACGGGCTAAAGCTGTAGGTTTTACCCTCAATGAAATCAGTGAATTGCTTTCAATCGAACTCGATAAATCTAATCGCGTCTGCGCCGATGTGAAAGGTATGGTTGATATTAAATTGGCCCAAGTGCAGGCCAAAATCGCCGAGCTGAATCATTTTCAAATCAGTTTACAAAGTCTGTCCGATGCCTGTTGTGGCGGACCGCGCAGCGCTGAACATTGCTCGATTTTAGAGGCGTTGGAATCCAGTACTGAGCGGGTACGTGTGGAGCATCATTCTCATGATGGAAATCAGCACGAAACGCATCAGCACAAAGCACATCAACATGAGTCGCACCAGCATACTCACGGCAAAATAATCCATGATGAGTCAGGGAATTAATTATGTTACTGAAGAATTTTATTGATCTGTTTTTAGACTCGGCGCCTTGGTTGTTATTGGGCCTGATCTTGGCTGGGCTATTAAAAGTATTCGTACCAATGGTGTGGATGCAAAAGCAGCTCGGCGGTCATGGTGTTAAAACGGTAGTGAAGGCGGCGCTGCTCGGTGCACCTTTACCTTTGTGTTCGTGTGGCGTGATTCCTGCGGCGGTAGGGTTACGCCGTTCTGGTGCCTCTAAAGCAGCAACGACCTCCTTTTTAGTGTCGACGCCAGAAACGGGCGTCGATTCAATCACCGTTTCCTACGTGTTACTCGGCCCCTTTATGGCGATTGTCAGACCGATTGCAGCGATTACCAGTGCGATTGTGGCTGGCTTACTTGTTGGGCGTGATGACGATGATGGCAAGCTTGCGGTTAAATCCGAGTCCAAGCCAGCAAGCGAAGCGCCAGTGGCTGCATGCTGTGCGTCGAAATCGGCGACTCAGCCCCAAGCTGTTAAAGCTGAACCGGTTAAAAGCTGTTGCTCATCAACTAAAGAGCCCACTTTAGCGCCTATTAACGCGGCCTCATCCTGCTGCAGCACTGAAAGTCCAGCTGAGAGTGAGCAGAAGACTGAGCCTAAGAGTGCGATCAAAATGACGCCTATGGCTGCTGCGCCTAGCTTAATGACGGCTCATGGCGGCAGTGTTGCGAATGACTGCGTGATAAAAGCTGAGAAAACAGCTTCATGCTGCGCCAGTAAAACAGCGGAATCCGTACCTGCTACCCCTGAAAAAATCCTTGTGGTCAAAAAGGGCGCCTGTTGCGGCACTTCCAACAAGGCCGAGTCTGGAACACATGATCACAGTGCTCATGCTCCTCAAGCACAAGGTGAAGTGGATAGCTGCTGCGCCTCGACTCAAGATATGGCGACTGAGTTAAAGTCGCAATCTGTATTAAGCCGCGTAGGTATTGGTCTTAAATATGCGGCAACGGATTTAGTGCGTGACACTACCTTGTGGCTGCTGGTGGGTTTATTCTTCGCAGCACTGGTGCAAACCTATGTCCCTGCAGACTTTTTAGCACAATGGGGCAACGGTATCTTAGCCATGTTAGTCATGGTGTTGGTCTCTGTGCCTATGTATATCTGCGCGACGGCATCGACACCGATTGCTGCCGGACTATTGCTGGCGGGTGTGTCACCGGGCGCCGTTTTAGTGTTTATGATGGCGGGCCCTGCGACTAATATCGCCACCTTAGGTGTGGTGGCTAAAGAGTTAGGCAAACGTGCGTTGTGGGGATACTTGGGCGGCGTGATTGGCGTGGCCTTAGTTGCGGGCATATTGGTCAATTATCTGGTGGATAGTTTTGGCTTTGTGGTGATGCCGCAGATTGGTGAGCAGCACCAAATGTTACCTCAGTGGTTAGTGGCAACCTCTGGCATAGTGCTGGCGTTGCTGATGGCGAAAGTGGTGTTTGAGAAGATCCCAAGAAGCTGGTTACGTCGCAGCGATTGCTGTTCTTAATCGGCTCATATTCCGCTCAGTAATTATCGAGCGAATAACGAAAAATCCCAGTGTTAGGGCTAACACTGGGATTTTTTATTGTCGATTTATGCTTTTGCTCGAGCTAAACCTAAGCTTAGTTGCCTTTTTTCACATCGATAAAGGGCAGAGTGCCTGTCGGTAGCATAGTTGTCGGTAGTTTACCGTCCCACTTTTCCGCTTTAGTTAATTCAACTAAGTTTTGATTTTGCGCTAGTGCTTCGGCGCGGCTCTTAATTGCAGAGGCTTCTGCATCACCTTTAATGCGAATACTTTCGGCTTCAGCCTTGGCGCGGGCTAATTGCGAGTCGGCCTGTGCTTGCGCTTGGGTGACGGCGATTTGCGCGCTGACGCGTTCTTTCTCTAGATTCTGCAGTTGAGTTTGTACTTCGACTTCGGCGCGCATTCTGTCTTCGACGGATTTTTCATAGGCGTTGGAAAAGTCGATATTCTCAATCTGCACTGAGTTGATTTCTACCGGACCTTTGATCGAGTTAGTGATCGCGCTGGTCACATCGATACCGAACTTGATCCGCTCTTGTACCACAGAAATCGCCGTGTATTTACCGAAGATATTTTCGACCTGAGTCGGCACTTGTCTGTCGAGCAAACGCGTGACCATGGCATCGATACTCTTGAAGTTAGCATACACTTCTTCGACGCGGTCTGGCGGGACGCTAAATGTCACCGATGCGTTAAGTGTCGCAGGTTGTTGATCGCGGCTATAGGCTTGCAGCGAGGTATAACTGGTGGTGTGTGTTTGGGTCGAAATCTTCACCACAGTGTCTATCAGTGGGATTTTAAAACCCAGCCCAGGTTCTGCGGTACCGATAACTTTACCGTTGCGCAGCAGTACGCCACGTTCACCTTGGTCAACCGTATACCAACTGCCAAATAAGGAAATAAAGAGGATTAACAGAATAACAATGGGGATAATTTTGCTGAGGCCAATTGAGCTCGGCAGATTGAATTCATTTTTAATCATTTAGCTTCCTTTGCTGATGTCATAGTAATGAGCTTGAGGGTGAATCGGATTGTTTATCTTGGGACAAGACTATTAACGTGAAATGTATCTTAATGGTTAACAACTGGCAATGACAAGGCAGAAGTGTTGCCTATTTGTGATTTGAATATCATAAACCATCCTTACAGTGTAAATCTTATTGCGAATTATTATCACCAAGGCTAGAGTCCCGAAATTAAAATTCTTCCATTGCTTTCATGTGCTTATCTTTTTACATGATGTACAGCAAGCATAGGCAAATGGACTCGAATGCTAACGCTTTGTAGTGAGAGGATAACATCCCGTGTTGCAACTTATATTCCTGTTGTCGACGCTTCTGGCCTGCTTGTTATTTTATTTAACGAATAAGCAGCAAAAACTATTTGCAAGCTCCCTTCCTAAGCGGCCTTGGCGGTTACTCGCTTACGGTGTTGCCTTTGTCAGTCTTATCGGTTGGCTTAGCCTCTTTACCCTTAGCGCCGCAATTTTTATTTGGTTAGCCCTGTTGATGTTATTGATGGGGTTAGTGCCTTTTATCTCACTTTTCGGTCGGAAATAACTCATGGCACGTTTAGCTGAACAGGATAAATTGCAACCCGACTGGTGGACTAAGTCACTGGCTGGATTGATTTTAGGATTTACTTTAGCACTTGGATTGGTGGGGTTATTTGCCTGGTTTGGCCCAGGCGGCATCGATGCCGATACTAAAGTGCAGTTCAACATGTGGCTGATTACGCCTATCTGGTTATTGGTCTTAAGTTTTAGCTTTATGTTTAAAACCGGACTCAGGGCAATTGGCTACTTGGGCTTGTTTAACGTTTTGACTTATATAGTGTTATATACCTTTAGGTGACAAGGATGAAAGTTCGCAGTGATGTGTTACGTGTGTATCAGTCTATCCATATTTGGACTGGTATCATCGCCGGAATCGTATTGTTTATCGGCTTTTATGCCGGCTCGCTCACTATGTTTAAAGGGGCGATTGACGCTTGGTCAATGCCGCCAGCCCTGACCTTGCCTCAAGTGCCCGCTGAGAAACTGGATGACTTAGTCGCGCAAGTGTTAGCGCAGGATGATAAGGCCAAAACCGGTTTTAGTTTGCACTTAAATGATGAGCATCAATCGCCGATGACTTGGTATCAGCAGGGCTCCGAACGTGAACTCAGCATGAGTCACCAGCTTTGGCATGCCAGCCTTGACGAGCAGGGGCAATTAGTCACCCAACTAAGTACACCAAGCGAGTTGGCTGAGTTGATTGACCAATTACATCGTACCGCGGGGATTGCCGGCGACGTCGGTCACGATCAAGCGGGTGCCTATGTGTTGGGGATTGCCGCCGTTTTATACTCCTTGGCATTGGTTTCTGGGGTGATTTTTTTACTGCCAACGTTAACCAAAAGTTTTTTCGCCCTGCGTAAAGATAAAGGTGAGAGTCGTTTCTGGCTCGATGCCCATAATTTAGTGGGCATTACCAGCCTGCCATTTCATCTAGTGATATGTGTAACTGTGATTGTGTTTGCTTTCCATGATCAGCTTTACGATGGGCTTAAGCATATGGTTTATGGTGAAAAACCATTATTTGCTCAATCGGCACCGGACAAAACGCCCTATACACTAGCCGATTTGCCAAAGGTCACCACTGTGTTAGCCAAGGTGCAGCAAATCGCCCCCGATTATCAAGTGAATGAAATGACCTTTATGAACTTGAATAATCCCCGTGCGACTCTGCGCTTGGGGTTATATAACCCCAATGGTTTTATGCGTGGACCCGTTACCGATTTCTTATACCTGCATCCTTATAGTCTTAAGGTGACCAATAGCACGATTGATCAAAGCGACAAGGGGATTTGGGCCAGAACCGTTGCGGTATTCTTTGGATTACACTTTGGTAGTTATGGGGGCGATCTCGGGCGTTGGGTGTATTTCTTTTTAGGCTTGAGCGGTGCTTTTTTATTTTACAGTGGCAACTTGCTGTGGCTGGAAAAACGCCGTAAAAAGCAGGCGAGCGAGCAAACCCGTGCTTGCCGATTAATGGCCAGCGCCACAGTGGGGATTTGCTTAGGCTCGGTTGCCGCCTTAACGATAAGTATGTTGTTGGGTAAATGGTTATATGTGCATGTGAGCAATATTAACCACGTCTATTTGTGGCTGTATTATCTGGTGTTTGGCTTGCTGGTGGTTTACGCCTTTTGGCGTGGTGCTGCTAAGGCGGCGCTGCTGATTTTGCCTTTGTGCGCCTTGGCTACATTGGCGATGCCAATCACGTCTTTAGTTGCGTTAATCGTGCCAAGTTTAGGCTTATGGGCGCCTTATTCTGTGGCAACGTTAGGCGTCGATCTGGTGGCGTTAGCCTTTAGTGGAGTGTTCTTTTATGCTTACAGGCTGACTCGCCATCGGGTGTTTAATGGGCCGCAGGACAGTATCTGGGCCATTCCCGCCACAGTGCCTGTGGCAGAATTAACCCAGCAAACATCATAATAACAATGGGCGCCGTTATCGGCGCCCATTGTTATTCACAGGGTGTAGAGACTTAGCATTAACGGCTCAGGGCTAAGCCTTCGCTGTGGGTAGGCGGGCTTTGCTTCGGGCGAGTAAGTGCGCACTTAGATAGCAAACCGTGACTAAAAAGCTTGCTGCTAAGTAGAGCGGTAAGCCATGTTCTACATCATCAAAACGACTGGCGGCAACCGGACCAATAACCGAACCCACAGAATAACTGAGCAACATAATCTGAGTGGCGGAGACGATTTGGCTGCTGGGTAAATGATCGCACGCCAGACTGATGGCGATGGGATAGAGAGCAAAGGCGCAGGCACCGAGTAACACAAAACCTAACCATAATCCCACAAGCGATGTTTGTATCAGTAACAACAGCGCCGCCGCACCCACTAAGCAAAAGGCGGTCATCAACACACTCTTTTCAACACGCGGGGATAAATAGCTCACTAAGGGTTGAACTATCATGCCGCCCATAATGATCAGCGCCATAAATTGCCCCGTCTGCTGGGCAAAACCCATGTCTTGCGACACATACACAGGCAATAAACCGTAGATGGGACCGAGTAATAATCCTGAGACTAAACAGCCAGCAATGGCAGGTTTACTTAAGGTTTTAAGGTCAGAAAGAGCAATAGCGTGTTGTTCACTGGACTGCGGTTGGCCGCGTTTAACTAACAGTGCGGGTAAGCTGGCCGCTGCCAACAAACCTATTACTACCAAGTAGGGTAAATTACCCGTGGTGCCTAAATAATCTACGGCAAGTTGCCCAATGGCAGTGCCACCGTAGAGGGCGGTCATATATAAGCCTAAGCGTTTTGCCCGTTGTTTTTGGGTGTCGGCCATAAGTAACCAAGACTCGACCACCACAAAAATCCCTGCAACAGCCAAGCCTGCAATCAGGCGTGATACTAACCAAACACTGCTCTGTGGCAGTTGCACCATTAGCACAACGCTGCACAGTAAGATATTTAAGAACAAAATAAAGGCCTTACTGTGACCTATGCGGCTGACAATCGGTGCAATACAAGGTGCACCTAGTAATAAGCCAAGGTAGAAAATACTCGCCAGCCAAGGTGCAAGATCAAGGCTCAAATCAAAGTAAGTGAGCGAGAGTGGGATCAAACTCATCAAGTAGCCTGACGCTAAAGCAAATAAACTGAGTCCTGCCACAGGCACAAACAGCCCTGGCTTTTGATTGGGTTGAGCTGACAGCATATTTTCCACAAGCGGTACCAAAATAGGTAAAAAATGAACAGGAGACGAGAATACGGGCGCGACTCTAGGTTGGATTGCTCGCGGGGTAAAGTGAGTTAGATTGACTGAGATGGTGAATAATATTTGTGTTTATTATTCATAGGGATATTGAGTTGTAAATGTTATTTATTTGAGTAGGGTTCTAGGGTTGTTTTCGGCTTTGATGGTTTGAAACATTTTTAATTTCTACACAGTTTTGCATCAAACAAATGATGGAACCACTAGGAGACGTTATCGAGCACTTGCTGGAGTGAAGTGGCAAGCGCCTGCACAAATTCTACAGGGAAGCTAATCAGATGCCCTTTCGCATTATCAGATAGATTTAAAAGGTTAAATCTTCTTTCCGTCACCATGCCATTTAAGTTTTTAAGTATGTAAACCAACATTTTAAATGCGAAAAATGAAAGTTATTCGTGAAATATAAAACTGAGTTGATGCCAGCTGCAATTCTGTCATTGGTATGTTCGTTTACGTTATCGCTTTAAGTTGCAGTCACCTTGAGGGGGCAAAGAGTGGTAAATACACTCATGGGTGTTTTATAGGCAAAAACTGTGGTTACAGGATTGAATTAGCGTTAACCACTTTATTTAAGGTTAAATTCAGTGTTTGTCACTTAGTATTAAAGTGAAACCTGATCCACGTCACAGTTTTAAACACTTATTCAATTACAGCTTTATCAAGCTTTTGCGTGATTTTTGCTCGTTTGAAAGTTTTGCACATGGCTTTAGATCAGAAATGGGTGATTTTTATCTCACTTAAGGTTTTTCTGGGCTTTTAGTCGGCAGAATGTGTGGTTGCTAAGTGGCAAAATTACAAAATAAACCGCTTTGCCAAGTGTGATCTATGCCCTAAATTTGCGTCAAAATAAAATGGTATTAAGGTTGTAACCATGTCATCAACAGATTCAAGCACTGTTCCACCTCAAAAAGCGCCCGTCAGCGAGGGGCTCGATAAAAAGAAAATGCTGATCCTAGCGGCGGATATTGTATTGTTATTCGCACTCTATTACGGCTTACCCTTCGAACAAGGGGTGAACACGGGTCTGGCGATTCTGGTTTTCGCTGGCATTCTTTGGTTGACCGAAGCGATCCACATTAGTATCACCGCGATCCTCGTGCCTATACTCGCGGTATTCTTTGGGGTGTTTGAAACCAAAGAAGCGATGAGTAGCTTTGCAAATCCTATCATCTATTTATTCTTCGGTGGCTTCGTACTCGCAGCGGCTTTGCACCATCAAAAGATTGATACCTTAATAGCGCAAAAGCTACTTTTGGCCTCTAAGGGCAAACTCAGTATCGCTTGCTTTATGCTGTTTGGGGTGACGGCACTGCTCTCTATGTGGATCAGTAATACCGCCACAACGGCGATGATGTTGCCATTGGCGCTGGGGATTTTGCAGCAACTAGACCGCGAAAAATACCACAGTACTTATGTGTTTTTACTGCTTGGGATTGCCTATTCGGCCAACATAGGCGGTATCGGTACTTTAGTGGGTAGCCCACCGAATGCGATTGCTGCGGCGCAAGTTGGCTTGAGTTTTAGTGATTGGCTCAAGTTTGGTATTCCGACCGTTATTCTCATGTTGCCATTAATGTTGATCGCCTTGTATTGGTATTTTAAGCCGGATCTTTCAGCCAAGTTCGATGTACAAGTTGAAGCGCAGCAGTTGACGTTCCAAGGTAAGTTCACCCTGCTTATCTTCCTCGCGACAGTATGTTGTTGGATTTTCAGTGTGCCATTAGCCAAAGCATTAGGTGGCATCACTCAGTTCGATACCATAGTGGCGTTAGGTGCAGTTGTTTTGCTCGCAGGCTTAGGCTTAGTCGGCTGGAAAAAGATTGAATCAACCACTGATTGGGGTGTGCTGATATTGTTTGGTGGTGGTTTAACGCTAAGCGCAGTGTTGAAAAGCACAGGCACCAGTGTGTTTTTAGCCCACTGGATGACAGATATTTTCGGCAGCACGCACATGTCATTGTTTGTGTTTGCTGTGATTGCCTTTGTGGTGATGCTAACAGAATTTGCCAGTAACACCGCCAGTGCCGCACTGTTAGTGCCTGTATTTGCGGCAATTGCCGAGGCATTAGGCGTATCGCCTGTGATGTTATCTGTGCTGATTGGTATTGCCGCGTCCTGCGCCTTTATGCTGCCAGTGGCGACGCCGCCCAATGCGATCGTTTATGGTTCAGGCCATATCAAACAATCGGAAATGGTGCGGGTCGGTATGATAGTCAACTTTATCAGCATGATAGTGCTAGGCATTATCGCCCATGTTTTTTGGGATGTCTGATATCGGTAGATTGAGATTTTAGTAAACAAAATACCCAGCGAGTCTGGGTATTTTTATGGGCGCGAAATAGTTACCTGCGGTTAACTATGGTTTTTTAACCATTGATTTAGGGCTGACTGAGGTAAAGCCCCCGCTTGCTGCGCGAGTATTTTCCCTTGCTTGAAAATCATAAGAGTGGGAATCGAGCGAATATTAAACTGCGCCGCGAGGGCTTGCTGTTCTTCAGTGTTGATTTTACCGAAGCGAAATTGCGGCTCCCACGTCTTAGCCGCCGCGGAAAACACCGGAGCAAAGCTTTTGCATGGGCCACACCAGCTAGCCCAAAAATCAACGACTAGGGGGAGATCAGATTTATTGGCATGGTTGGCAAAGTTCGCGCTTGTGAGTTCAATCGGCGCAGCCGTAAAGACACTGAGCTTACATTTACCGCAAGTAGGTTGCTGGGTTAAACGCTCATCGGGAACACGGTTTAACGTATCGCAATGGGGGCAGGCAATAATCATGGCTAAGCTCCAAAATAAAACGTCGATATTATTAATATATTGGGCTAAAGGACGGTTATTTAAAGGGGGAGTGATGATATTATCGCCCATGATGACCTTATTCTCAAGGATTAAGCAGTGCACCGAGCGGCAGAAATATTGCAATAGCGCCGACAAGCGTGGTCGTCGGTGATAAAATCTGGCATAAGTTACATATCACGCCCTAGTGCGAAAAGAAAAGAGAGTGAAGAAATGACCGAATTAGAAGTAATCGATCTGCAAGTGGGCGAAGGAAAAGAAGCGGTAAAAGGCGCTTTGATCACCACCCAATACCGTGGATTTTTGCAGGATGGTACCCAATTTGATTCATCCTATGACCGCGGTCAGGCATTTCAATGTGTGATTGGCACTGGCCGTGTGATTAAAGGCTGGGATCAAGGCATTATGGGGATGAAAGTGGGTGGTAAACGTAAGTTGTTAGTGCCAGCTCATTTGGCCTATGGCGAGCGCCAAGTGGGCGCGCATATTAAACCCAATTCTGATCTCACCTTTGAAATCGAATTGCTTGAAGTGTTGACCCGAGACTAATTAAGGAAAAATATTTTTCGTGGCATCGGATACGGCAGCAGAACACATCAAACAACTTCAGGCTGAAATCGCTCAGCTCAAACGGGAAAACGCGAATTTAACGGCGTTGAATCGTCGTGCCGAAGAAAAACTGTTTGCCGCCCTCGACGGTAATGGTTTGTGCCTGTGGGAACAGCATATCCCAAGCGGGAATTTAACCATATTTAATATGCGCTGGGGTGAGTTATTAGGTTTCAGCCGTGAAGAACTGGCAGCGCATATCGACAGTTGGAAAAGTAAATTACACCCAGAAGATAAAGAATGGGTGATCAAAGCCTTTGAAGACCATGTCAATGGTAAGGCCGATTATTATCAAGTGGTACACCGAATGCTACACAAAGATGGCAGCATCACTTGGGTGTCGGATCGTGGCCGTATCGTCGAGCGTCTACCCGATGGCACGCCACTGCGGATGATGGGCAGTCATATCGATATCACCCAAGAAAAACGCTACGAACTTGATTTGTCACTCCTAGCTCACAGCGATCCCCTCACCAATTTGATGAATCGCCAAGCCATAGCCAAGGCATTCGATGAATCTTTGCAACTGGGCATATATGGGGCATTACTCTTTATCGATCTGGATGGTTTTAAATCCTTAAATGATCATTACGGCCATAAGTTTGGCGACAGTTTGCTGATGCATGTGGCGCATACTTTAGTGTCTCACTCGGGTGAGCAAGCGAAGATCGCTCGGCTAGGTGGTGATGAATTTGTGATTTTACTGCCATCCTCCGAGACAGAATCTTTAGCTATGCTCGCCCAGTCCTTACTCGATGTGTATCGACAAAAATTTCTACTAGAAGGCTGCGAAGTGGAAATTGGTTTGAGCATTGGGATCGATATTTATGGCGATGGCGATAGTTTTGCCGAAAGTTGCGATCGCGCCGATGCCGCCATGTACCGGGTGAAACACCAAGGAAAGCATGGGTATTGCTTCTATCAGTCATCCAAATAAAAAACCACCTCGCGGTGGTTTTTCGTTCTAAATAGCCATTCCAGATTATAGGAGCAGCTATTTAGAGTCTTACCTGTGATACGCCGACTTATGGTGTCACTAGGTCAAATCGTGGATGACAGCTTACACATAAATTTTCAGATTTCTGGTGTACATGATGACATTTCGCACAGTCTGTCTCAGTCGCGAAGTGACGGTTGTTATGGGGGTTAACTGGTTTCACGTCTGCTGTTTTTGCCGCTAGCTTTTCTGTGTTGTGGCATTGCACACACTTAAGCATAGGTACAGCTTGACGATCTTCTTTGCCATGGCAACTGGCACATTTTACCCCTTTTGCTGCGTGGGTTTGATCGAGTAGAACAGTGTCTTTTGCTAACGCGCTGCCAGCGAAAATACTCAAGACAAGAGAAAGCATAATTGTTAAGTTTTTCATTGTGTTATTCCATTGTTCATTTAACTGGATGCCCAAAGATCAAGCCTCCATTTTTGATGACTTTGCGCGCTATAGTTTGGCGACGTATTTGCCGGCTAAGTAACCGAAGGTATAACAACGGCCTAGGGACAAGCCGAATACGGTCAATGGATAGTCAACGCCACCATAGAAACCAGCTCCAAGGTTGCCGACAATGAATAAACCCGGAATTTCCTTGCCATCGGCATCAAGCACTTGGTGGTTTTCGTTAACGAGAATACCGGAGCAGATAGTAGAAACTCGCATACGACGGTGGATACCGTAGAATGGGGGTTTGAGTACTGGCACCATCTTGCTCGCCGGTTTTCCGAAGTCCTCATCTTTGCCTTTTTTGCATAACTCGTTGTAACGGTTAACGTTAGCTACAAAGGTTTTTGGATCGCATTCCAGTTTCACTGCCAATTCTTCTAATGTGTTAGCAGAATAGGTATTGGTCAAAGAAGGGTAGACGCCCTTTTTCTCGCCAGGCTCTTCAGGCATGTAGACTTTTAGTTCTTCAGGAGAATAGAGGTGGCCAGGCCAATCTTTGGCTTGTGTCATATAGTCTGAATCAAATACTTGGGAGTAATGACCAGCGTTCTGCTCATCTTTCAAGTAGTTATTCATCAAAGACATCTCGACTTTTTCATTCACAAAGCGCTCACCTTTACGGTTTACGGCTAGGAATGGCATGTCGCACATTGAGGCTGGACCCGCATCGAAGTCATGGAGCATTTTTGTGTGGCCAACGGGCTCGATCACGCCACCCGCCCAATAGGCCATAGCAAAACCATCACCGGTGCGGTCCATCTGCTTACGTTCAAAGTTTTTCAGTTCAGGGATGAAGAAATCACACATGGCTTTGTTATTTTGGTAGTCACCGGAAGACAGGATGACCCCTTTCTTAGCCAAATATTTGTGGTACTTACCATCACGAGTCTGGGCAATAACCCCAATCACTTTTCCTGACTCATCTTGGATTAACTGTTGTGCTGGCGTGTTAAAGAAGAATTTCACCCCGGCTTTTTCGGCTGTTTTAGCTAATGCACGAATGGCATCGCCAGTGGTGTAGGGTTTAGGACCGCAGAATGAGGTCACAAAATTTAGACGGTCACCTTCGTCCGCAATACCGCGAATACCATGTTGCGGTTTAGTGCCTTGGTCAACAATCTGACCGCCACCTTGCTTAACGCGGTCAATAACCCAATTCACGGCTTCGCCAGAATTGTAGGCCCATTGTCTTAGTAAACCTGGGTGTGAGCGGTGGGCGTTGTCCGCCATCAAACGGCTGACTAAGGATTCGATTGCCGATTTGTCGCTGTTTTTTAGATCAATACCTGAGCCTGTGTTGCCTTGGGATACGGGAATGGCTTGCTTTTGCAAACAAGCAACGCTTGCGCCGCTTTCTCTGGCGGAGAGAGCCGCAGGCACGCCCGAAGCACCCGCACCGACAACAACAACATCAAAGGTTTGGGTTGTCGCAATATCTTTATCGGCAATAGGTTTTGGCTTAGGTAGAAAACCTAAGGTTGCGCCACCAATCTCACCATATTCAGTGCCAACTTGAATCGGTGCTGCGCTAGCAGAACCCATACCAAGACTTGCGAAGGCTAAGCCACTGCTGCCTACCGCGGCTCGCGTCAGGAAAGTTCTTCGAGATATACCATTTTGCAGGACGCTAGCAGTGTATTGATCAATTTCTTTCGATTCTTTACTCATTTAATACTCCTTTGGCCCTCATTGCTAAAGAGGTTCCCCTATAGCAACGGCACTGGATCTATGTATAACCACATATGTTTGCTTGCTTTAAAAACGTAAAATGCAGTTGTGCGAAAGTGATTAAATTTCACCTCATTAACAACATACCTTTAAATGTATGACATATGACAATAAACCAAAAGAGGTATTAATTACATCTTTGCAGTGCTTCACAAAATGCTGGCGTTTTGAGCGATGAATGTGATTATTCTTTTTAAAAACAATCTAATATAGGACTTTATTGAATGAATAAGTTTGGCGGCGCGGGAAATATGAGCGTCTGATTTTATGCATGTTTAAGTAGTTAACAAATAGGGACTATTTATAAATAAACATGATTTGAGGTAGGCCACCTCAACAGTATTGAGGTGGCCTTTGGGCTTTAATACCCTAGGGATTATTTAGGTGAGACACAGGTAAAATTGGCGGCATCTTCAACATTGCCTATACCATTGTATTTTGCGAATTGCGGGTATGGACAGAGGACCCGAGTTCTGTTTTTTGACCAATCACTGGGTAATTCGGCATTTTCAGGGCGCACTGAAGCCGTGATATTTTGGGGTTCGACTCCTTTTTCAACCCAGTCAACCAATGCGCGGATCATGTTAAATTTATCTGTGGTAGGGCCGCTGCCGCAATGATTCATCCCAGGGATAAGGAATAAGCGGGCGAAGGTTTCTGCGTGCCCAGCATTGGCCTCGGCTAATTCGTTATACCAGTTCACTGTATCATTGGCTGAAAATACTGGATCCGATGTTCCATGGAACAACATCATCTTAGCGCCGCGATTTTTTATGGCCGAAAGATCCGTTGGCTGGGGTGGTGTCATAAAATCGATGCCCGATTCTGAGTAAATCGAATCCGTGGCATAGATCCGTTGGACATCCTCATCCATGCTAAATGATTGCACAAATTCCAAACTGGATTGTTCAGTTGCACCATTAAAGGGGGTTGGTGGCGAACTAAAAATAAAACCAACGGCACCGGGGTCTCTATTGAGCGCCATATTATATTCCCAAGAAGCCCAACCAGATGCGCCGATACCCGCATCGTATGGGAAGTCAGTGTAAATGGCTTCACCTGTCTTGCTGTTATGGGGGCCAGCCATGATATTGCCGAGTACCTGCTTTTGCTCTGCGGTTAAGCAGGTATTATCTCTGCCACTTGAACAGGTTGGGATATCACGTTCAAGGTCAAAGGTCTTTTGGCAGGAATAAGTATCTGCAATCATGCCATCGCTCACGCCGTCAAGGGCATCACACTGCTCTAGGACTTTTTGGGAAACGAGAGTGAATTCTTCAGGGGTAATAGCGGTTTGTAGTGTGGCTAAAATATCAGGACCATCAAATTCAACCAGCTTTGAATACTCTTGAACACCATACATTTGCGCTACTGCAGCTTTCGGTAAGTTAAATCCTGGATTGCCTACCAGAAAGCCATCGTACATATCGGCAAAACGACTGGCCGCGACCATAGTGTGTCTACCACCGTTAGAGCAACCGGCAAAATATGATCTATCAGGTTGTTTACCATATACTTTTTCTATTAAACCTTTCGCCATTGGCGTTAACTCGGCGACAGCATTGTAACCATAGTCAAGCCTTGCTTGAGGATCTAAACCAAAGAAAGGGGTTGGCGCTGGATGCCCCATATCAGAACTTATGACGGCGAACCCTTCATTGAGGGCGGCAGAATCTGGGCCTGCGGAAAACACTAAGCGGCCAACCGCCTTAGCGACTGAGCCATCGAGACCGCCGTTGGCTTGATAATAGAATCGACCATTCCAGTTAGTGGGTAAACGCATTTCAAAGCCGATCGCATAGCGGGTTTCTCCCGCAATGCCAGTTCCCATCCTTTCATTCATATAACCAGTCACTAAACAATGTTCTGGTGCTCGGTAACGTTCAGTAGCGCTATATTCAACATTGCCAGCCGCAATAATTTGTGAGTTCGTTATCACAGTATTTTTGAAAGTATATTGTGAAGCAATTTCACTACATAGATTCAGTGTGGCGGGTGTTGCCTGAGCTAACTGTGGTAATGGGGTTTCGGCGTTATCGTTATTTCCACATCCGCTAAATAAAAAACATGACATAGCAACGGCTGGAATAAGTAAGTAATTCTTTGTTTCCATTATAATCTCAATCCTTAAGTCAAAGTGTTTACCGCAACTTTTACTTGGGTATCGGTGATTTTGCGGTACAAAAATTGGGTGTATCGAACAAGGCTGATACACCCGTATAAGGTTTGGTGCAGGGGAGTTGAAACGGATGAAACTATTTACCTAAGACAAATTTATAAGTGACATATAAACGTAGATCGTTAAAGTCTTCACCTTGATCAACGTCTACTAGAGCATAACGAGCTCTAAGTCCTAGACCTGACAGGGCGCCATCGAACTTATAAGTAATTGAAAAGTTAGTCTCGTTAAAGTCTTTTGCTGTACCTGTTGGAACATCATATTGACCGTAAAAGGCATAGGCTTCTAGCCCACTCACACCAATTTTTTCAAAGTCATAAGCGACTTTTAAAGCGTTAACTTCTTCATCTGCTCTTGCTGATTGGTACACTTGCTGAATGACCACTTTTTCATCTCCCCACGGGGTGAGGACTGTGTCATCTCCGGTTTTTGCATACATATAAGTGATATCTGCTCCAGCAAATTTGGCGCCTAGGTGGAAACCATATTGATAGGTATCGAGCTGGCCACCTGTTTCATCCCCTGTTGCTTGCTGAGTTAAATAGGAAGGTGTTAGGTACAGATTAGTTGCACCAACATCAGTGGATAATTTCACTTTGGCATAGGTTTGGTTGAAGACATCTTCCATGCGGTAGTGCCACAGATTGACTTCAGTTTTGACCGTTTCAAAGGGTAATAGATACTTTGCTCCTAGGGCATAAACAGGATTATCCGCTACATCGGCGATAACGCCCGCTCTTGCTAGCTCGCTTTGTACCGCGTCTTTTACTGATACGAAACTGTTATCGGACCATCCCATAGAATCGGTAATATACAGGGCAGAAAGCGTAAGATTATCAATGCTCTTGTTTTCTGCTGAGAAACCGCGGAACGTCCGTGGGATCGCGCGAATATCATGGGGATTCATCATAGGGGTACGCAGTTCTTGCGCGCCTAATTTGAATTGAGTATCCCACCAATTGCCTTGGACAAAATACTCTTGTAAGCGGTTAACGTTATCATGATTACCGTTGGCATCACGGGCAACCAGACCATATACATCATCTGAGTCGTTGGTCCAAATCGGATTAGCAGAAGCGAAACTAGTACCAAAACTAATACCGTTTACCTTTGCAGTGTTGTAATAAAAGAGTCCACCGAATGAAGTATCGTGTTTGGTATTCGTAGAGTCGTCAAAATCACGAGTAAAATCGAATAAACGTAATTCACCTTTTAGAGTGCCTTGGCTAAACATTTGATTAATGCTGGTATCGGCAATGGCTGGAATTGCTAGCACAGATAACACGAGCAAAGACAAATAAGATTTTTTCATCATCATCTTCCTTATTTTTGTTTGTCCCGATCGGAATGGTCCGAGCGAGTTAAAAGGTTATCGCTAACCTTCTTAGGTGAAATGTATGATGTATAACCTTTGCTCGCAACGGAGTAAGAGTGAATATGAGAAACGAGTTACGAAATTCGTACAGATGTTACATTGATCAACAAAGATGAAGATTTTTTAATCACTAATGTAGGAAATGCGGGAGTACTTTTGCCGAATTATCTGAGTGTTATGGTAGAATGGCGCCACTGAGTCTATCCGAGATTATAAATTGCATATCTTCAAGCCTATTAAGCAGATAAAAGCTTCGAGTGAAGTTGGCCAGCAATTGAAAAATGCTATTTTAGGAGGCGACTATAAGGCGGGTGATAAGTTGCCCTCCGAGCGTGAATTAATCGAGCTATTTCAAGTTAGTCGTACTGTGGTTCGAGAGGCGATTAAGAGTCTCGAAGCGGGTGGGTTAGTTGAAATTCGTCAAGGGGCGACGGGTGGTGCATTTGTTAAGCATTTGACCTTTGAACGTTTAAGTGATGCCTGCCATGATTTATTTATGATGGGTAAGCTTTCGCTCCCAGAGTTGTGTGAGGCTCGAATGTTGATTGAGCCACAAGTAGCAAGAATGGCTGCTAAAAATTGCACTCCGGCGCTAGCTAAGGCTCTACAAGAGGCCAATAGCCATGAAAATGATACCTCTGAATATCCGGATACTGTCATTTTACGATCTCAGGTACATTATCTATTGGCTGAAATGTCGGGTAATCGTTTTTTAGAAGCGATCGTAAAATCCTTATTGGTTTTATTGAGCAATCAAACGACTAAGTTCCAGCCACCGACCGATGAAATTCACCCTTTAGGCTTGCACGATGTCATTGTCGAAGCGGTTATCGCAAAAGATGAGACGAAAGCTGAAGCAGAAATGTTGGCACATCTGCAAGATTTTAATCTACGCCTAGCTGAAATTGAGCGTAAGTATATGCTTAAACACGCTTAAGTGAGTGCTTGCAAGCCTATTCACCTCTTTAAGTAAGAACGTAAACTATAAAATACCCGTCTAAATTGACGGGTATTTTTTTATCGCAATTTCTAAGGTGGGGAGTCACAACTCCAAAGCTCAACCGCCGCATCTTGTTTGTTCGGCGCGCCAATCCAATGGCTCATCCTTTGGCATTGAACCTCGCCAGAATGTTGCGCAAAACAAATATCAAAATCTCCCGCTTCAGGTGTTCGGCCTAAACGTAATTTAGGCAGAATTGGGAGCTTGGGCCGATAATGCCAACTGCCATTTTTAAGATAGGCATCGTCTGGGATGTCCATGCCCGCGCCCGTGCCTTCCACTCTCGCCTCGGTTAACACTAAGCCTTGTGGCGTAATGTTATAGTCCTCCTCCCAGCGGATTTTCTCTATGCTGTGGTTCCATGCCAAGGTGAAGTGGTCTGTGGGCACGTGCGCCCACAGAGTACCTGCTAGGCCTAAACATAGGCCTAGCATAGCTTTACCTTAGACTTATCAACGAGTGACAATCTCAAGGGGTTATCCTTGCTCTGCTAGATGTTTGAGTTTGCGCGCGCGCCAACTGTGCTGCACGATAAACAACAGCGCGAGTCCAAAGCCGATTTCATCACTCAATGGCGTCGCAAGGATCAAACTTGCCCCCGCGAGGAAGCCGATAACGCGTTCCCACCAGTAGAGTTTTTGTAATAGATATCCGGTAAAGATCACGCCCCAAATACCAATACCGACCGTTGCCTTCAGCACCACAAAGCCCGTCGCTAATAAGCTGTCACCTTGGAGCATCAAGGCTGGATCGTAAACCGCCATAAAGGGGATGACAAAGCCAGCTATGGCGATCCGAATCGCCCACAGACTGATCTTAAGCCCAGATTCCTTCGCAATCGGGGCTGCGGCAAAGCAGGCCAAGGCAACGGGCGGCGTGAGATCGGCCATGATGCCGAAATAGAACACAAACATGTGCGACACAATCAAGGGCACGCCTAAGTCAAGCAATGCGGGCGCGGCTATTGAGCTGGTAATAATGTAGTTAGGAATCGTCGGGATCCCCATACCGAGCACTAGGCAAGTGATCATAGTCAACACGAGTGACAAGAACAGGTTATCTTGGCCAACGGCGAGAATGTAGCTTGCGAAGGTTGAGGCAATCCCTGTGAGTGACACTATGCCGATAATCACGCCCACTAAGGCGCAGGCAATCCCCACAGGCACAGCATGACGCGCGCCTTCAACCAGTGCGTGTAAGCAAATTGTGAGGGTCTCTTTGCCGCCCTTAATAAACCAACAAATGGCGACTAGCAGGGCGATAACCCCAAACACGACTCCAATCCCGAGTTGGAAGAAGCCCGCGCATAACACCCCAAGGGCAATCCAAAAGGCAATCCGCATCGCCATTGATGACAACCGCAGGACGATGGCCGAGCCTAAGATCACTATCGAGGTGAGGGCTAACCCTACCATGCCAGAGAACAGCGGCGTTCTGCCCGAAAACAGCAAGTAGACCAAAATAAACAAGGGGATAAGGAGATACCAGCGTTCTTTAATCGCCGCCCAAGGATCGGGACATTGATCTTTTGGCAGGCCACAAAGATTGGCGCGTTTGGCCTCTAAGTGCACCATCCAAAATACTGAGCAAAAATAAAGTAGTGCGGGGATCAATGCCGCTTTAGCTATCTCGATAAAGGGCACGTTAATGGTTTCGGCCATGATAAAGGCCACGGCGCCCATGATCGGTGGCATGATCTGACTGCCCATACTTGAGGTCGCTTCTACGCCACCGGCGAAGGCAGAGCGATAGCCAAATCGCTTCATCAATGGAATGGTAAATTGCCCTGTGGTGACGACGTTCGCCACCCCTGATCCCGTAATCGTTCCCATCAGCGCCGATGATACTACAGCGACTTTAGCAGGGCCGCCGAGCTTGTGGCCGAATAATCCCATGGCAAAGTCGGTAAATAAACGGATCATCCCGGCTTGTTCTAGAAAGGAACCGAAAAGAATAAACAGGAAAATATACGTCGCCGACACATAGGTTGGTGTGCCGTACAAGCCTTCGGTGCCGAAGGCTAATTGGTTGATAATTTGATCGAAGCCATAGCCGCGGTGCATCAAATCGCCGGGTAGGTATTGACCCAATAAGCCATAGGCCAAAAAAATGCCACAGATAATCGGTAGTGCCCAGCCCATGACTCGGCGCGCCGCTTCAAATACCAATACGATCAAAGTGATACCTATCACCATGTCCGCATCGGTCAGCTCGCCAGAACGTTGAATTAAGTCGGCTTCGAAATACCACTGATAAGCCGCCGTTGCCATGCCTGCTAAACCGAGTAGCCAAGCGAGCGGTTGCCAAGGTTGTGATTTACCTCTGGCGGGATAACTCAAAAACACCACGAGCAGCAAAAAGCCAATATGGGTTGCACGCAGTACTTGCGTCGACACGGGATGAAAAGCGGCAGTGATGATTTGAAAAATAGAAAAAATTAAGGCGGTATAGAACAGCGCCTTGGGCCAATCGCCAGTATTAGCGCTGAGACCTTGTTGGGGATCACTCATATTATGCCTCACAGCATTAGACTACAGAGGGCGATATATATACCCAAGCTACCCCAATATACGAGTTTCAGATCCGCTTCAATTCAAGGCGCATCAATGATTGAATTCTACCGTTTGAGGCTGTTTGGATATAAAAAGATGCCGTTATTCAACGGCATCTCGATCGCTTAGTTTGGAATAGGGTGCACAGATATCACCAAAACTTAGAGTGCGCCTACTTCTTTGTAATAACGTTCTGCACCTGGGTGAAGCGGTATCGGCAGATTTTTCGTCGCTTTCTCTAAGCTAATAGATTTAGCGGCTGAGTGCGCGTTACCGAGACGGTCTAAGTGCTCGAACATGATCTTAGTCATTTGATAGGCTAAATCGTCCGACACGCCGCTTTGCGTCACTAGCAGGTTTTGAATGGCAACGGTTGAAACATCAGTGGTTTGGCCTTCATAGGTCGATGCTGGGATCACGCCGTGTTGATAGGCAGGGTTGTTAATCTTAGCGATCACATCCTCTGGAATTTCAACAAAGTTGATCGCCATAGTCGCGGCTAAGTCGCGGATGGCTGCCATACCGAGACCAGAAGATTGCAAGGTCGCGTCTAACTGACGATTTTTGATGAGTTCAACGGATTCTGCATAAGGTAAAAATTCGACCTTACCCATGTCTTCGTAGCTTAAACCGGCCGCCTTAAAAATTGATCTGGCATTGAGTTCGGTACCCGATTTAGGTGCGCCGACAGAGATACGTTTCCCTTTTAAATCGGCCAAGGTTTTAATGCCAGACTCTTTATTGGCAACTATTTGAATGTAGTTAGGGTAAGCAGAGGCGAGCACACGGATTTTATCCAGTGGCGTTTTAAAGCCCGCATCAATATCACCTTGGTAAGCGGCTGCGACTGAGTCACCTAGCGCGAGCGCTAATTCGCCACGACCCGCTTGCAGTAGATTGAGGTTTTCTACCGAGGCTTTCGTCGCTTGAACTGAGGTTTTAGAACCTTCGATTCCAGTGCCATAGAGTTGCGATAGGGCTACACCAATAGGGTAATACACGCCACTGGTACCGCCAGTGAGAATATTGATAAAAGCGGGAGCTGCAGCCATCGCGGCAGCGCTGAGAGTTAATGTTACTGCAGCGCCGACGGCAACAAAACGTTTTTTGATTTTCATGATGAAATATCCTTATTTTTTTATATTGTTATGTAGGGTCTTTTGAGCTGGATATGCTTGAGTTAGCCTAATATAACTACATAAAACCTGAAAAAGGTCAATTAGGCTATAGTCGATAGCTGCTACTTTTGCATCATAAAACGAAGATTTGAGGCGGTTTTGCGGCGGCGCTATCGTGGGGCTTAACGAGGTCGGTTTAAGGAAAAACTGACAATAAAAAGGGCTAACCTGAGTTAACCCTATTTGTGTTATTTGAGGATGAACCTTTGAATAACAAGACACTATTTAGTGTTATCTAAGAAACCTTTAGTGGCATTTTTCGCGTGTTTTGCTGCTTTCTTTTCTTTAGCAGACAACAGCGGTTGTTTCTTCGATTCTTTACGGTTTTTTTGCTCTTTACTCATATAAAACTCCATGTACTCTTTGGTTATTCATCAGGCTAATCATGCAAGCCGTACTTAATTGAACCTGTTCCATGATGTCCTGATTGAAGCGAAATTTTTATCTCGAATTACAACATTTTAAAATTACAAATATTTAAAATCATTGATAATTATCTGTGAATTGATTTGCCTCAATGAGCGATTACAGCAAAATAATCTTATCACCGAATTCCGTACCATGATCCATCGATCACTTAGAATAATTAACGCTAATGCTAGCGTTAACCTGTATAAAAAATATGCGATCTATCACACAGCTTTCGAATATGTGATCTAATTATGGATTGCCTAGCGTCGGCTCGATTTACCTAACATCCCGCCTAATATGCCGCGCAAAATTTGTTTGCCTAATTGGCTGCCGACAGTGCGTGCCGCTTGCTTGGACAAGGTCTCAGCTAAACCTTGGCGGCGTTTATTACCAAAAATAAGTTCACTGAACCAACCTTGTTCTTCGGCTTTTTGACCCGTTTGGCCATCATTTGCTGCATCACTTGCTGTGGATGTGGGGTTGCTGGTGGCAGCGCCACTACGTCTTTGGTTAAGGCGTTCGTAGGCCGATTCACGGTTGATGGCATGATCGTATTTACCACCAATCGGGCTTTGGGCACGGACTTGTTGTAACTCCTCATTCGTGGCGGGTCCCATGCGGCAACGCGGCGGTGCGATGAGTGCGCGCTCGACCATAGTCGGCACGCCCTTGTCGGCCAGCATAGACACTAAAGCCTCGCCTACGCCGAGCTGGGAAATAACCTCACTGACAACCAGTTTGGGGTTAGGCACAAAGGTTTCGGCGGCGGTTTTGACCGCCTTTTGATCCCTTGGCGTGTAAGCTCGCAGGGCATGTTGAATGCGATTACCCAATTGTCCGAGAATTTCACTCGGCACATCATCAGGAAATTGCGAGCAAAAATAAACGCCTACGCCTTTTGAGCGAATAAGGCGCATGATCTGTTCGACGCGTTTTAATAAACTCGGTGGACAACCTTCAAAGAGTAAATGTGCTTCATCGATAAAGAACACGAGTTTAGGTTTTTCGGGATCGCCGACTTCGGGCAAATTCTCAAATAATTCTGACAGTAGCCAGAGTAAAAAACTTGAATATAAACGTGGCGTTAAAATCAGCTTATTCGCCGCTAACAAATTGATGATGCCGCGCCCCTGTAAATTGGTGCGCATAAGATCGTCAAGCTGCAACGCGGGTTCGCCAAAAAAGTCTTTGCCGCCATCGCGCTCTAGTCCTAGCACAGCTCGCTGAATCGCTGCGAGGGATTGGGCGCTGATCAAACCGTATTTGGCCGAGACTTCTTTGCGCTCCTCAGCAACTAAAGCCAGCATGGCCCGCAGATCATCTAAGTCGAGCAGTAATAACCCTTGGTCGTCTGCTAGTTGAAACACTATGTCTAAGATGCCACTTTGGGTGTCATTTAATTCTAAAATTCGACTGAGTAAGGTTGGGCCCATTTCGCTGATGGTGGTACGCAGTGGATGGCCTTGAATGCCCGCTAAATCCCATAACACCGCAGGGTTGGCTTCGTTGTGATAATCCTCAATACCAATTTGCGCCGCCCTTTGTAATAGCTCTTCACTTGGTGTGCCCGCCATCGCTAGGCCTGAGATATCACCTTTAACATCAGTGATGAAAACCGGCACGCCTTGGCGCGAAAAACCTTCGGCTAGGCTCATCAGCGACACGGTTTTGCCTGTCCCTGTGGCGCCGGCAATTAATCCATGACGATTAGCATACTTAAGATTTAAGTGAACCTGTTGATCACCTTTCCCAATCAATAGAGTATTCAAGGGCATTCCTTATATTAACTTTAGCGCCTGTAAATGGATTGCAGCTCCATATTTAAGTCGCTGTAGCGCGTCGTTTAAGAGTATGAAAATTCACCATTGAGTGTTGGCCTTGGTATTATTTCTGTCAATGTTAGTGTTATACAGCAAAGAGCAAGCTTGTTAATGTCATTGTGATTAAACGTGTCATTATTGTTGTACTAATTAGAGCGCTTTAAAGATGAAAATATTATTGATTATGTTAGCCTTATTATCTTCACTGTTGATGTCTGGCTGTGCCGAATTAGCATGTTCTGCCAGAACCGATGTCGATCCCTATGAGCCCATGCTAGATAAACAGCGCTGCGTTTCCGAGGCGGATAGAAATCTCGACGAGTACCAAAAGGCAAAAGCAGCGGAAGAAAAACAACGGCTGAAAACGGCCATAGAGCAAGCCACTCAAAAATAGTTAATTTAGAAAGGATATCTATGAAAGGTGCGGGCGGAACACAGGGCGGGATGGGACAATTTTTTATGGGTCTTGCCATGATGTGTGGCGGATTCTATTTATTGTTCAATGCAATACAAGTGAGCTCTAGTTTTGGGCTCGGCTATGGCTTATATCGAGTTAACGCCTTTGGGCAAGGCATGTCGATCACCACAGGCATGGTGATGCTACCGTTTATTATCGGCATTGTGATGGTGTTTTTTGACGCTAAGAGTAAGTTAGCTTGGCTGCTGAGTTTAGGTTCGCTAACGGCCTTGATTGTGGGGGTTATCAGCTCGATTCAATTCCACTTTAAATCCATGTCGGCCTTTGAACTGATCGTGATCCTCGTTTTGGCCTTTGGTGGTTTAGGATTGTTTTTACGCTCACTGAAAGACGCGCCCACAAGCGATACTCAAGTGAAATAACCACTAGACTCTTAATCTCTAGACTCTTAATCACTAGGCGCTAGAGTGCAAATACGAAATAGAGCTGTGCATCTAAGCGGCTCAAATAGCGATGTAACGAACGGTTTAACGAGAGTTTTAACTACTGAGTGAAGGAATGCGATGCGCTGGCGTGACACTGACAGAAGCTCCAATATCGAAGATAGGCGCGGCCAGCAAATGGCATCGGCGGGTGTGCCGAGTGCCTTGTTACTCAGGTTCTTGCCCTTTTTACTGAGAACTAAACTTGGCCGCGTGGTGTTGCTCATCGGCAGCATTTATATTGCTTTTCAGTACTTTACCGGTGGTCTGTCACTCGGCCCCAGCACTCAAGCTAATCTTAGCCAATCCCAATCTAGCGTAACAACAGCGGTACAGGATGAAAATGTCCAGTTTGTGGCGGCCATTTTAGGTACCACAGAAACCGTTTGGGGCCAGTTGCTCAAGGGGCAATATCGAGAGCCTAAGTTAGTGCTTTATCGCAATATGACCTCCACTGGCTGCGGTATGGGACAGGCGCAGTCTGGGCCTTTCTATTGCCCCGCCGATAGCAAGGTATATATCGATCTTAGCTTTCTCGATGAGCTTAAAACCTTAGGCGCGCCCGGCGATTTTGCCTTTGCCTATGTGATTGCCCACGAAGTAGGCCACCATGTGCAAAATCTACTGGGCACTAGCGCTAAGGTGCGCCAAGCCCAGCAATCTGGCAGTAAAGTGCAGGCGAATCAATTGAGTGTTGCACTCGAATTACAGGCGGATTGTTACGCGGGTATTTGGGGGCATTATGTTAATCAACAACTTAACTTACTTGAAGCAGGCGATTTAGCGGAAGGCATTGCCGCCGCCAGTGCAGTGGGTGACGATCGTCTGCAAAAGATGGCGGGTCGCGCCGTACAGCCCGATGCTTTTACCCATGGCAGTTCGGCGCAGCGGGTGAAATGGTTTAAGACAGGGTTTGATTCGGGTAATCTCGCCAGTTGTAATACCTTTGCTACAAAGTGATTTTATTTGATATCTCAAATACGTACCGAATATAAGTGCAAGGATAATTGAGTGGCTTTTAACGATACCTTTAGATTGAGCAGCCACGCGGTTATCACTAATGCGCAGGGGCAAGTGCTATTGCTTAAGGCCAATTACGGTAATTTTGCTTGGGGCTTGCCCGGCGGCGCACTCGAGCCTGGTGAAACGATTCACGAGGCCTTGGTGCGCGAATGCCAAGAGGAATTAGGCTTAAGTGTGCGGGTTAACTATTTGAGCGGCGTGTATTATCACAGCGCCTATCAATCCCAAGCCTTTATCTTTCGTTGTGAACTGCTATTGCCTGATAGGCCTGAGGTGGCAAAAAATGGGGCAGAAGGTGAGCCATTGCCGATCCACTTAAGCCACGAACACTCAGAGTTTGCCTTCCACGATATCGACACCCTCAGCGCGGTGCAGCAGCAAAGAATTAAAGATTGCCTCAATTTCAACGGAGTTGTGATGAGCGCAAAGTTTTAATGCTTTGCCAGTAAACCGCCGGCCGTTAATCGGCTTGGGTTTGCGCGAGTAAGGTTTCTAAGCAGTGTTCCTTGATCCCGTAATAGGCTTTAATGTCAGCTATTTGCGCGAGGATTGCGGCGCTGTCTTTCTGATTCTGTTGTGGCTTTTTAACGGCCAAAATCATCTTATTCTTATTGGTATGTTCTAGGCTGATAAATTCAAACACCTTAGTCGCATAACCATTGGCTTCCAAAAATAGCGCACGTAATGAATCCGTTACCATTTCAGCCTGTTGGCCCATGTGCACCCCATATTGCAGCATAGGTTTGAACAACTCTGGGCTGTGCATCTGCGGGCGAATTTGTTTATGGCAGCAAGGCGAGCACATGATGATGTCGGCATTGGCGCGAATACCATAATGAATTGCATAGTCAGTGGCGATATCGCAGGCGTGCAGCGCAATCATCACATCGGTTTGTTTAGGCGCATGGGTTCTCACATCGCCGCAGACAAACGACAATCCTTGATGGTCCAGCGTTGCCGCCGTTTCATTACATAAATCGGCCAAGGCTTGGCGTAATTCCACCCCAGTCACCTGCGCATCGTTGTGAAGGCTGTGGCGCAGGTAATCATGGATTGCAAAGGTGAGATAACCTTTACCTGAACCAAAATCGACCACATTGATCGGTTGATCATTCTTGTGGGGTGAGGCTTCGAGTGCTTGGCTAAAAACCTCAATAAATTTATTGATTTGTTTCCATTTACGCGACATCGCAGGGATAAGATTATGTTGGCTGTCCGTCACTCCTAGCTTGGTCAGGAAAGGCCGTTCGATATCCACAAAACGTTTTTTCTCACGGTCATGTTCTAATGGCGCCGCGACGGTTTGTTTAACGTTATGTGTGCTGATTTGGACTTTGCCTTTTTTGCTGATCTCAAGCTGAACTTCTGCCTCTGCCGTAGCTAAGTGGGCGCTCTTAAAATCGCTACCGAGTAACAGTTTTATGCTGGCTAAGCCTTCGTCATAACTCAGGTTTTTAGTGATGTGATTTGTCTGGTGTTGATACACAAACGACAGCATAGGCTCATTTTGCAAACTAATCGGCCGAATCGTAATGCGCTGCAGGCTTTTATCTGCCCCTCGGTACTTACTCAACAATAGTTTGATCAGACTATTCTTCGCCAAGCTGTCAGCCAAAAGCTGGTAAAAATCATCAAAAGAATTAAGCGCTGAATGGGACATTATTGTTTCCGAAAAAGTAACCAAGAAAAACAGGGTGAGTATTCTAACCGCGATCCGCCGCTACCTAAAGTTATTCTCATCGAGAAGGAGGGTTTGGGTCTAAAGCATTGCCCATGTCTGGCTATGTTATTGCCCCCACATCTTCAAGCTAAATACTAAGCCGTAAAGGATAAAGGCGCTTTGGATAGTGAACCAAGGCGCTCCCGTATCGCGATTGCCCGTTTTTGCGAGAGTAAGCGATTAAACAACAGGTGAGATAAAGCTAAAAAAAAGCGTCGGACTGCTTGCACTTACACAGTCCGACAAAGTGGAAGATCTATTTCGTTAAGGTTGAGTTGGTGTTAGCTCTACTTGCCAAAGGGAGAGGTTATTGGCGGTGTCAGTGATGCTGACTAATGCCCTTTGATTCCCTTGACAGGATTTGCCGAGCAAAGGACTAATGGTCATAGTTTGGGTGTTGCTGTAACTAAAGGTTGCTGTACCTGCGGTTGTTACTGAAAAATTGGTATTGATTTGAGTATTACTAGGGTCTGTTGATCTTTCGAGAGTGATTTTTAGACAGCATGGCAAGACGTTATAATTTGCTTCGCCAAAAGTAACCATAACCTCAAGCCATGCCAAGACTTATGCTAACCGATGCACGCTGGG
>NZ_BPFD01000041.1 GCF_019655335.1 Shewanella hafniensis | reverse complement strand
GTATAAAGTCTATTATAAACTTCTATGCATTTTAAAATAGGTATTTTAATATCTTGCAAATGTCTATGAAGTTCGTTTTTTTTAATTGAAAATTTATTGAATAATAGATCGTCGCTAATGTGAACGATTGTTAAACTCAGCACTTTAGATTTTTCAGGTAATAAATCCATATCTTCAATTTGTTTTTGAAGTTGCTTAGTCCTTCTTCCAAATCTGACAAGTTTAGATTCAAGTCGAGTATCCATTAACTGTAACTCTTGAAGATTAATGACTGTGTTGTTTGTCTGCCAAGTCATCCATATTAATATAACGCTACATAGTAATAGTATTGGTGAAATTAAACCATTTAATATGCTTGCAGTTTTGTCCCAGTCCTCAATATGATAAGATCTGTTTGGGAAGTTATTGAAAAACAAGAGCAGTATTGCAGTGATAGATAATATAGTTACTAATAGTACAATTAATGGAAGTATATTCTTTAGATTTTTAACTTTAGGCATTTAGTATTACCTTTTAAGTAAATACGTATATTTATATCCTATCTTGGGTGTTATTATTTAAATGTCAAGATAAAAGGCAGCATGAAAATATAGAGAGAAAGACGGGGCAGGTAAAACTCTTTTCAGATGAGCAGAAAATACTAAAGCTAAGGTGATATACCTACTCCCTGCGAAGTTGTCGAAATACGCAGATAAAAATGCCGTGGCGACATCATGGATGATGGCGCAGGCTCGGGGGCACATGGATGTGCCATCTGAGCCGTTAGGCGATTTTTATTGGAGTATGAGACCGGTAATCAATGCATGTAACTTCGCTAGGGACGTCTTGGAGCATCCAAGGAGGATAGGACGAGCAGTCCTCCTTGGTCGGGTGTGGGGTGAAGCCCCACGACGTTGGTCAAGCGGAGCTTGATTATTAACCAACCAATCAGTTGGTTGCAAAACTCCACATGGTTTGAATCAACCCATCATTAACTTCAAACACCACCATCACCTCAAAGGGTTCATCCCTAATCCCGCTGATGCGTTCGTGATCGACGACTTTATTGCCCACCACCATACGGTTGATGATTTCGGCATGTAAGTTGGGCAGGTTAAAGCGTTCATTCTGATAGAAGTCACTAAAAGCGGCTTTACCTTGGATGACGGGCGCTGTTGCGGGTGGGCGATAGATGCATACATCGTCACTGAACTGGGCGACAAAAGTAGCGAGATCGCGCTGGTTGTAAGCTTCAAGCTGAGCTTGAACCAGCGCTTCGGGTGTGCTTTCTACTGCTTTGGCTTTAGTTCTGGCATTTGCACCGATGCCTGTGGTTTCCGTCATATTCACTATCCTAATGTTTTTATTACAACAACTTAAGCTGTGTCTGTCCCCATTGGGTGGCATAAGGCATTGCTTCCTGCGGACTCAGGATAAACTCTTGTTCACAGCCATCGCCGCGGGGCATTTCCCAGAATTTGATGGTCTTTGCCTCAAGGGTGAGCTGATAATATCCCGAGCCATCTGATGAGGGGCATTCTGGATCTAACTCTTTACCTGCAAAAAACTTTTCCCTTAATGCTTGAGGTAAAGGATGGCTCATACCATCGAGCATGCTTTGCGGTTTGGTATCGGCGAGAAACCATTGCCACGGGTGGAAAGGTTTACCATCCGCAAGGGTGAAACTGACAAACTTTTGATTAATGCCATTAGCGCCATAGCCTGCGGCCCAGCGATATAGGCGCACACTGAGCCAATGCTGATTAATAAAAATCGGCTCGGCAAAGGTTTCGTCAGTCACAAAACTGCCCATTTGTGCCAGCATTCTGCGGCGAGTGTCAAAGGTTTGTGCTAGTTGGGCTTCATCGGTGAGCTTATGTTCAAGCCATTGATTAATTGCCAAAATCCCCGTTTGTGGGCCTTTAAATTCGATCCCTACTTCTGTACCGAACGTCAGCGGGCGATACTCAATATTTTCATAGGTTTGCCATTTCCCTCGGCTGAGTTTTGGCCTTGTTTCTAGTGGCAGGTTATACGCATCGGCGCCGCAATCTTCTACATCATCTGGGCTGATTGCTCGCTCAAGTTGTACGGGGAACGATTTACTCGCGCTATCTTTAAACCAATGGCCGCTCAGTTTTTGTGGCGTGACAGTATCAAACTGCCAGTTTCCCGTGTTGCCTTCTTCTTTCCACAGTTCATCTTGCTGCTCGAGCCTTATCGGCGTTAAGTAGCGTTGATAGTAATAACTACCTGTTCCATATTGATTAAAGCAGACTCTGACCTTGCTTTTGCCTAATTGTCCCTGCCAGATCCCCGTCAGTTCATTGGCCGCAAAGGAATGTAATGGGAGCATAGAAGCAAGCAACAGGCTTGAGGATAAAACCGAGAATAACATCCTTGTTTGCATACATATTTTCTCTTAAAAGTAATAAGTTGGATTGAAAATCAAAATGAACCTAGGGTGTAAAAAAGGTCGCCCGTAGGCGACCTGATGTTAAAGACTTAAGGCTTACTCAACTTGCCAATCAATGGCTTCGCCTGCACGAATCGGCACTACGTTAGTGTCGCCCAGCGGGTAAGTTGCAGGGACATCCCATGGGGTTTTCACTAGCGTTATCGTGTCGGCGTTACGTGGCAGATTGTAAAAATCTGGGCCATTGAAGCTGGCAAATGCTTCGAGTTTATCCAGCGCATTCACCGATTCGAAGGCTTCGGCATACAGCTCAATCGCGGCGTGGGCTGTGTACGAACCCGCGCAGCCACAGGCGGCTTCTTTTTTATCCTTAGCGTGGGGCGCCGAATCTGTGCCGAGGAAGAACTTCTTGCTGCCGCTTGCCGCAGCCGCTAATAACGCTTGCTGGTGGGTATTGCGTTTTAAAATCGGTAGGCAGTAAAAATGTGGGCGAATACCGCCCGCCAGCATATGGTTGCGGTTATACAGTAAGTGATGCGCTGTGATGGTCGCAGCCACATTATCAGACGCTTGAGTGACAAAATCGACCGCATCTTTAGTGGTGATATGTTCAAGCACGATTTTAAGTTCTGGGAAATCGGCGACGATTTTGCTGAGGATATTTTCGATAAAAACGCGCTCGCGGTCGAAAATATCAATCGATGAATCCGTGACTTCACCGTGCACTAAAAACAGCATGCCGACTTCTTGCATGGCTTCGAGGGCGGGGTAGATGTTCTTCAAATCGGTTACGCCGGAATCCGAGTTGGTCGTCGCGCCCGCAGGGTAGAGCTTAGCGGCGACAATTTTACCTGAAGCTTTGGCTTTACGGATTTCATCTGGGCTAGTTTTGTCGGTTAAATACAACACCATCAAAGGTTCGAACTGTGAGCCCGCTGGCACCTGCGCTTTAATACGGTCGTAATAAGTCAGTGCGGTTTCGGTATCGATAGCGGGGGGCACTAAGTTTGGCATCACGATGGCGCGGCCCATATAGCGGCTGATGTCGCGCACTGTATCTTTAAGCTGGGCGCCGTCTCTTAAGTGAATATGCCAGTCGTCTGGGCGAGTGATTGTTATTGTGGTCATAGGGTTTGGTCTTTTGATCGTTTTTGCTGCGAGGGTGGCAGGATCTTATGTGGCAAGGATTTTACTGTAAAGGGAAACTCGGTAGTTTCGGCCAATAAATCTGTTAAGACATGTAATTGAAGCGCTTAGCTGCATGGCTCGCACTAGGTCATCGTTTTTAACATCGGACACTTTTGCTTAATCTGCTGCGGACACTTTTCGATTTAACTTCCAGTGTCCGCGGACACTTTTATCAGTGATCTCAAGTTAACATTTTGAATGATAATGTTTTTACTGGTTTGGCATAGGCTTTGCTTTCTCTGTGGTATAGATTTCCAATAGTGTCCGTTGATTGCGCTTCGGCACTGATGATTCCGACAGGGAAGCGAGTAAAGCCATGATTAAAGATACTAGCGGCCAAGATACTGTACTTGTGCCATCGACCACTAAACGTCTTAAGTTACCTCTGTTGATCGGCGGTTGCGCCTTATTGGTCAGCGCCTTAGTGTGGGCGAGCTTGGGCGCAGATAACGTGAGTAAATCCTTAAGCCGCAGCGACATCACCACGGCAACACTCTTTGTTGGAACCTTAACCCGCGATGTAGCGACCACAGGTAAAATCGTGGCGGCGAATGCGCCTATTTTGTATAGCACTGAGGAAGGCACAGTCACTCTGCTGAGTAATCCTGGCGATAGCGTTAATAAAGGCGATGTGGTTGCCAAGCTTGATAGCCCAAGATTAACCAATCAGCTAGAGCAGGCTAAATCGATTTTGGCAGGAATGCAGAGTGCTTTAGAGCGTGCCAAGTTGGATGCGAGACGCGATCAACTGCAAGTAAATCAAACCTTAGACATGGCCGCGGTGGATTTAGAAGCCGCAGACAGGGAGCGCCGCCGGGGTGAGTTATTAATTACAAATAAGCTGATCAGTGAAATCGATTACGAGAAAGGTAAGGACGATTTACACAAGGCTAAGCTTAAATTTGCCCATGCCGAGCAGGAAGTGGCGCTAACAAAAGACACGCTCACCTTCGAAATTAAAAATAAAGCCTTAGAGGTCGAGCGCCAAACCCTTGCCGTGCATGAACTCGAACGCCAAGTTGAAGCCTTGAATATTAGAGCGCCCGTGGGCGGCATTATCGGCAACTGGATCACAGAGCAGAAAACCCGCCTTAGTGCCAATCAACCGATTCTAACCGTTGTGGACTTAAGTGCTTATGAGGCCGAACTTGCGGTGCCAGAGTCCTACGCCGACGATTTAGGTTTGGGCATGGAAGTTGAGCTGAGTTTCGGCAGCGTGAAGTTAATGGGCAAGTTATCGTCCATCTCCCCCGAAGTGCGTAACCGTGAAGTGACCGCAAGGGTGCAGTTCGTTCAAGATAACAGCTTGAAACTGCGTCAGAACCAACGTATCTCTGCCCGAGTTTTACTGGAGCACAGACCCGATGTACTAATGGTAAAACGTGGCGCCTTTATGACTAGCGGTGGTGGCAATGAGGCTTACCAAATTGAAGGCGATTTAGCCAGCCGCCGCGAGATCAAACTCGGCAGTACCAGTATGAGCCAAGTCGAAGTGCTCGAAGGCGGTAAAGCCGGGGATGAGTGGGTGATATCCAGCGTCGAACCTTTTAATCAAGCAGAACAGGTCAGGATTCATTGATGACCGATATTCGTAAATTACTAAATAACCAATCTGATGAATATAACGGCGCAGCGATCAAGGTGAATGACGAAACCTGCTGCGACATGGACAAGAATAGGAGCCGAATATGCGTGATAAACAATTTGATTTCAGTGTGTTGATGTCATCAAAAATGTTTGGCGTGTTGGCCTTACTGCTACTGGTGGTCGCGGTGGAGTTGAGTATCGGTGAAGCCAATAGCTGGTTTTTCCTTGGACTGAATATCTTGGAATGGACCAATCCATTGGAGGAGGTTCGCCAAGTGGGTGAGGTTTCACTCGAAAGTGCCGACCTTATATTGGGCGTTTTTGTGTGGCTTGTAGAATCTGTCGTTGAGCCATTATTCGGCTGATGACGCTGCCATGCATCACGTCGTTTAGATGCAGCGTCAGGGCGTAAAATTGATTTGATTATTTTAAGGAAATTAACATGTTATCAATGAAGAGTGTGAGCAAGGTTTTTAAAACGGATTTAGTGGAAACCCACGCCCTGCGCGATTTTAACCTCGAAGTAAATGAAGGCGAGTTTGTTGCGGTCACGGGTCCTTCTGGCTCAGGTAAAACCACGTTTTTAAATATCGCGGGTTTGCTTGAAGGTTTTACCCACGGTGACTATTTTCTCGATGGTATCAACGTGTCTAACCTGAGCGATAACAAGAGCGCCGCCATTCGTAACGAGAAAATCGGCTTTATCTTCCAAGGTTTTAACTTAATTCCCGACCTTAACTTGGCTGAGAATATTGAAGTGCCGCTGCGCTACCGTGGTTTTAATGCCAAGGAACGCCAACGCCGCGTACAACAAGCATTAGAACAAGTGGGTTTAGCCTCACGACTCAAGCATTTTCCCACTCAGCTTTCGGGCGGACAGCAACAAAGGGTGGCGATTGCCCGCGCATTAGCCGGTGAACCGCGTTTTCTGCTCGCCGATGAACCAACGGGTAACCTCGACAGCCTAATGGCGCGCCAAGTGATGGAATTACTTGAAAATATCAATCAAGCGGGCACGACTATTATCATGGTGACCCACGACCCTGAACTCGCTCGCCGTGCCCAGCGCAATATTCAAATCGTCGATGGTCAAGTGTGTGATTTTACTATGTATCAGCCCCATGGCAGTGTGCAAACTGCAGCTTCGCACCCATTAGATAAACTTGTCGCCAACGCTGACTAAGGATACGCATTATGTTTTTTTATTATGTTGATTTAGCCTGGCGCAGCATTAAGAAAACCCCAGTGCTGTCGCTGTTGATGGTGTTGGCGATTTCGATAGGTATTGGCATCACAATCACCACGTTAAACGTCTACAAGATGATGTCGTTTAATCCTGCGGGTGAACGCTCAGATGAGTTAAATGCGGTACAGCTTTGGAGCCAAGGTCCCGATTCTTGGGATGAGCTTAACTCGTTAGTGACTTATCAAGATGCGATGAATTTGCGCAACAATACCTTACCTAAACGCCAAGCGGCGATGTTTCGCACTGGGATGGCGCTGCAAACTGAGGATGTCAATTTCGCGCCTATTTTAGAAAGTATTCGGGTGACTGATAGCGACTTTTTTAAGCTGTTTGACGTGCCATTTTTGTACGGCAATGTGTGGGATAAATCCGTTGACACTGAACCTGCTTATCAAGTGGTGATTAACGATAAACTCAATCAAAAGCTGTTTGCGGGCCAAAACAGTGTCGGCAAGGTTATCTATCTTAATCGTAAACCTTATCAAGTGGTTGGGGTGATTAAAGCCTGGGACCCTAAGCCTAAATATTATGATCCCACTAACGGTGCCTTTAATGATACTGAACAAATTTTTGTGCCATTTTCGCTGACACCTATCGAAGAGTTTGATGTATGGGGTAATACTTCGGGTTGGAAGTTTGAGACGATGAATAGTTACAGCGATCGCCTTAACTCTGAAAAAGTGTGGCTGCTGTATTGGGTTGAGTTACCCAATAAAGATGCCGTAACCAGTTACCGTTCTTGGCTCAGTAATTATGTCGCAGAGCAAAAAGCATTGGGTCGCTTTACCGATAAAAAATCTGCCGCAGACTCAGTCAAGGTCTCCGATGTCGCGACTTGGCTTGAATACAATCATGTCGTTCCTGAAGATAATAAAATCTTGGTTGGTTTGAGCGCACTATTTTTAAGTGTTTGTTTAGTCAATATATTAGGTTTAATACTCACTAAGTTCCTCAAGCGAGCGCCTGAAGTTGGGGTACGCCGCGCAATCGGTGCTAGCCGTGCCCAAATCTTCGCTCAATATATGGTGGAAGTAGGCATGATAGGTTTATTAGGCGGCTTACTGGGACTCGCTTGGGCCTACGCGTCACTTTACGGCTTATCGGCACAGTTTGAGGTCTCGAAGGGGTTAACCCATTTATCGGCGAGTATGTGGATTATCACTCCTAGTATTGCGGTAGGCACAGCCTTGTTGGCTGGCTTGTATCCCGCGTGGGTTGTGTGCCGGACTAAACCTAGCGTTTATCTGAAAAGCCAGTAAGGGACTTATTATGTTACATATTAAACCTATTCTCAGCAGTTTGTTGCGCAGTAAAAGCGGTCCTGTATTACTGCTTATTCAGATTATTTTGTCTGTGGCAATTGTGGCGAACGCGAGCTTTATTATTCAGGAGCGTTTAGCCCTGATGCAGCGCGTTTCGGGAGTCGAAGAGTCTGAAGTCTTGACCTTTAGCTTGTTCAACTTCGATCCATTGATAGATAAAACCGCGCAAAACAAAATTGATCAGCAAATTTTACGTGGGCTACCCAATGTGATTGATGCGACCTCAACCAATATGTTGCCATTAAGCGGTGGTGGCTGGTCGAGCACCTTCAATTTGGGGCCCGATCCGGATAGCGCTAAATCGACACCGCAATTTGCTATGTACTTAGGGACAGATCACACCCTTGAGACCTTAGGCCTTAAGCTGATTGAAGGGCGTAACTTTTACCCCCATGAACTTAAGGACAATCTCGATAGCCCGAGCCGATTAGCGATCATCTCCAGCGCGTTAGCGAAAGCGATTTGGCCTGATGAATCACCACTTGGCAAAGTGTTGTACGAGGGTAAAGATGCACAGATCACTGTGATAGGGGTTGTCGAAAAACTGCAAGGCGCGTGGATTGACAGTTCTAGCCTTGAAAACAGTGTGATTCAAAATGTGGATTATGGCAGCAGTTCTTACATGGTTCGGGCCAAACCTGAGTTTCACGCCGAGCTTAAAGATGCGATAAAAAAAGCGTTGCTGGCCGAGAATCCTAACCGAGTTCTCGATGGCTTTAAGTCAATCGAGGCGTTAAAAGATAGCTCATACCGCGATCATAAATTGATGATTACCGTGTTGATCATGATGGTAGTGTTGCTGCTGCTGATCACCTCGCTCGGTTTAACCGGTATGGTGATGTTTAATATCCAGCGCCGCACTAAGCAGATAGGTACCCGCCGTGCACTGGGTGCGAAAAAACGCGACATTGTCAGTTACTTCCTCGTAGAAAATTATTTGATTTGCTTAGCGGGAGGCGTGTTGGGCGGCTTGTTAGCGATACAGTTAGGCCAGCAGTTAATGAAAATCTATAGCTTGCCTATGTTGGATTTAAGTTATCCATTATTTACAGTGGCAGGCTTGTTTATTGTCACCACGCTAGCGGTTTACCTACCAGCGCGTAAGGCGGCAAATATTTCGCCAGCAACGGCAACCCGCAGCGTATAGCGAAATATTTGATGTCACTCAAGGTACGATAAAAGCCCGATAAAAGTGCGATAACAATAGGATGTTATTGCACTTTTTGTTACTTTACGGTTAATAGTTTTATATAGGACAACACTCATACTTATGGATACTATCCTCATCGTCGACGACAATCACGCCATCTGCCAAGCCCTAGGTTTGATGCTAGAGCTTAATGATTATCGGGTGCTGATTTGCCATAGTCCGGAGGACGCCCTTGGATTATTGGCGACGCAAGATGTGGATTTAGTGATCCAAGATATGAACTTTACCCGAGATACCACCTCGGGCGAGGAAGGCAAGCAACTGTTTTACGCCCTGCGCGAACGCCAAGGCGATCTACCGATCATTTTGATGACGGCGTGGACTCAGCTCGAAACCGCCGTTGAATTAGTCAAAGCGGGCGCGGCCGATTACATGGGCAAACCTTGGGATGACGCTAAGGTGCTCAATAGCATTACCAATTTGATCGCGCTTTATAAACTCTCCCGTGCTAACCATCGTCTCGAGCGGGTGAATCATCAACGCCAAGTGGCGATCGCCGATGCGGACCTCTGTGGGATTGTTTTTGGTAGCGGCGCGATGCAGCGTTGCATTGATTTAGCCTTGCAACTGGCACGCTCAGATGTGTCGGTCCTCATCACTGGCCCTAATGGTGCGGGTAAAGACAAGCTTGCTGATATTCTCCATGCTAATTCTCCCTTAAAAAACAAGCCTTTTATCAAGGTCAATGTCGGCGCCTTGCCGATGGATTTATTAGAGGCAGAGTTGTTTGGTGCCGAGGCGGGGGCTTTTACGGGCGCAACTAAAGCGCGCATTGGCCGCTTTGAAGCGGCCGACGGCGGCACACTGTTTTTAGATGAAATCGGTAACTTGCCCTTATCTGGCCAAGTAAAACTGCTGCGCGTGCTGCAAACCGGTGAATTTGAACGCTTAGGTAGCCATAAAACCCAAAAAGTGAAAGTGCGGGTGATCAGTGCGACCAATGCGGATCTAGCCCAAGATATTGCCGAAGGGCGTTTTCGTGAGGATTTGTTTTACCGCTTAAATGTGATTGAACTGGCGCTATCGCCGCTGAATCAACGCACCGATGATATTTTGCCTTTAGTGCAGCATTTTATCGGTAGCGATTTTAGCTTGAGTAAGCCCGCATTGCAGGCGTTGTTGCACTATCGCTGGCCGGGTAATGTGCGTGAGCTGGAAAACGCCTGTAAGCGAGCGGTATTGTTGGCAAAAAGCCATGTATTGACTGAGGCTGACTTTGGCTTGGCACCTGTCGTGAGTGCTGCAAGATCTGCGACTTCCCATATTTCTGCAGCTTCTGCGCCGCGACGCTTAGATCAGCGACAGTCCGATCCGCGCAGCTTTGAACAGAGACAATCTGATCCTCAGCCCGTTTATGTGCCAAGTTCTATTCCCACTAATGCCACTTTTTCTGATAGCTCTGCCCGCGACCAAACACAGTCGGCTAATGAGGCGATAGAGGTGAGCCGCGAAGATATTGAAGCGGCGCTAAAACAGCACCATGGCGTGATTGCCCGGGTCGCCAAAGCGCTTGGGCTCAGTCGTCAGGCGCTGTATCGGCGCATGGATAAGTTTGGTTTAGATAAGTCATAGGCCAAGTGCAGATGCTAGTTTTTAGGTTCTAGGCAACAGCTTTTAGGCAACAGATACTAAGTCTCAGATACTAGGTCACAGATTCTAAGCTTCAGCTTCTAGGCGAGAGAAAGGCTATTGATTAAGGAATGTCAGTGTTAATCCGAACTAAAATTATCATTTATTCAATGGTTTGCTGCGCGTTTGGCGTCTTGCTTAGTTTTGCCTTGGTGAAATATATCTCACCTGAAACTTCGGCTGTCGCCACATCTAAGGCAATCGAAATCCCTAATGTGAATGTACAACTCGACTTTGCTGATCTGGAAAAAACCACTGCTGCCATTGAGTTTGCCCTTAAAAATACTGAACAATTGCAGCTAGCGGCAGCAATGCAAGCGCGCCAGAGGACCGAGCAGATTAAGGCTGAACTGCAAAAACTTGAACAACTTAAGCAAGAACAGTTACAAATAAAACTCTTCAAGTTAGAACAACTTAAAGAAGGGCAGTTTAATTTCAGCGCCCATATTGCAGAGCCTTTACGAGTAGAACCGCTCTCGATTTTACCGCCCAAAGCCCCAGCATCCCCTGTGGCACCCACTGAAATAGCAGAGAACGAAGGAGTCTCGAGTTTAACCTTAGGTGAAGCTTTACTGGTGTTATTGCTCGCTTGTGGCGCGTGTGGCCTAAGTGTCGCTTGGTTAACACGGTATCTGGGTCGTAGCTTGGATTCCCTCGAAATAGGTCTGCTGAACTTTAGCGATAATGATTTTAGTGTGAGTATTCCAGAACATGGTGAAGGTCAGCTACAAACCTTGGCCCAGTTATTTAATTATTCTGCGGCAAAATTACGCCAAGAAAGGCAATACATTTACCAGCGAGAGTTGTTGCTGGATAAGGTGATCCAAAGCTCTCCCAACGTGATGCTATTGCTCGACGACCATCAGCGACTCATTTACGCCAACGATGCGGCGCGTCACCTATTCCATAAAAAGGGCAAAATGGAAGGCTTGAGCCTAGATGAATTGCTGCTGGACTTGCCCGAGGTATTGGCCTTGGCGCTTAAACATGAAAAGAACGGACTCTTCGCCATGGGCGAAGATGATGTGGAAACTTGGTATCTTAGTCGTGGCCAATTTTTATTGAATAACCAACAACATAACTTGATATTGCTCAAGCAGATGACCCGTGAGCTTAATCGTCAAGAGGTGGCAGTATGGAAAAAAGTCATCCGTATTATTAGCCATGAACTCAATAACTCAGTTGCGCCCATCGCCTCTATGGTGAACTCGGGGCGTTTACTGACTAAAGATCTGGATAATCCAAAACTTAAGCTGATTTTCGATACCATAGAGAATCGCACTGGCCATCTGAGTCAGTTTATCTTCAACTATGCCCGCTTTGCTAAGTTGCCGCTCCCGCAGCGACGTCAGGTCAATTGGACACAATTTACGACTCAGTTAACCCAGCATTATCCCTTTAAACTCATTCATGAGTTACCTGAGGTTGATGGTTTTTTCGATCAAGGACAGATGGAGCAAGTGCTTCTCAACTTGCTAAAAAATGCCCATGAATCGGGTTCAAACCCTGAGGATGTCACCCTGTCGATTCGGCAACAAACCTTAGTGGATGGTGTGGGTTTTAGTATTGTTATCGAGGATCGCGGTACTGGCATGTCAGGCGAAGTTTTAGAGCAAGCGTTGTTGCCGTTTTACTCGACTAAACAATCGGGTACAGGGCTTGGTTTACCTCTGTGCCGTGAAATTATTGAAGCCCACGATGGCAGTATTAGTATGCACAATCGCAGTGACGGTGGCCTGTTGGTTCGGCTGTGGTTGCCACAATAATCCCCATGCCTTGTATCAATACCGCAATGCGACCTTAGGGTCGCATTTTTATTGCCTCTTGCTCCGTTCGTTTACCCTGTGACTCTTGCCTTAACCGCCTCTTAGCGTATTAGCCAAATGGGCTATTTTTGCCTTTTTACCTTAGCTCTTCGGGCTAATTTGCCCCTCAGCGTAATGACGGGAGATCTTTAACCCTGTTAACCTGCTTTATCGAAAATTGACGCTAAAACTCCCGTTGTTAAAACAGAGGTTGGCGCGGTTTTTAAGGTTCGATTAAAAGGTTAAGGAGGGATAAGTGAAACAGTTAAAACAGCGTCTGCTTACTTACGTTTTATGTCCATTCCTGCTGCTGGCTTCCCCTATCACTCTTGCCGACAACGACATTGAAATTAGTGGTTTAGTGATAGATAGAACCTTGACTCGGTTTGGTAAGGATTTTGGCTTCTACTACTCAAGCTATTGGCGCGAGCTGCCCTTTACCCAAGGCTTTAACGTGACGCTGTACGAGACTGTGTTTCCGCAGGCTGGAACCGTTTTAACCTTAGAAGTAAACGGGACACGGATTTACACCACCCATTTTGGTCGTCGTGCAAATCCGGTTAAAGAGAGTGCAGAGCAGGCGATTTTGATCACGATTGATTATTTAGCGCAAGTCAGAGCCAATGCAATAACAGGTGATTTTTCAGTAACATCGGACGATTTTTAGGATAATAATAATGACATACAGGACGTTACTTGCCCTTGTCACGCTATGTGTGGCAAGCAGTGGCCAAGCCACTGAATTGATCTATACGCCAGTGAACCCCAGCTTTGGCGGCAATCCACAAAATGGGGCTTTCTTATTAAATAAAGCCCAGGCCCAGAATGACAATAAATCTACCTCGACCGAGAAGGACTTTGTCACCCGTTTTAAAGAATCCCTAGAGCGTAATATCATTAACTCGATCACCCGTGGCGTCGCCGATGGTGAAATTACCGACGGTGTTTACGATACCGGTGATTTTCGGATTGAAGTGGCTTCTACGGGAAATGGCGTGATGCTAACTATTACTAATACTGAAACCGGTGAAGTCACTGTGATTGAAATGCCAACATTCGGAGGAGTCAACTAATGGCCCGTCTAGTGTTAGTGAGTTTATTACTGTTAAGCATGTCGGCCTGTAGCTTGATCCCCAAACCCGATTTGAATATCACGCCTGCCGAGGTTAACCCCTTGAGTGAAGTGATGCGTGGGCTGCAAACTCAACCTGGCCCTAAGTTTCCCATCCCAGTAGCTGTGTATTCCTTTCGCGATCAAACTGGCCAATATAAACCACAGGCGAACGTGAGTTCGTTTTCTACCGCCGTGACTCAGGGCGCAACCTCTATGTTGATGCAGACCTTGCTCGATTCTAAATGGTTTACCCCAGTGGAACGTGAAGGGCTACAAAACCTGCTGACCGAGCGCAAAATTAGTAATAAACAGAGCGGTACTAAGGGCGATGAAGTGCCCGTATTATCCACCGCCAGATTGTTACTCGAAGGTGGCGTTATTAGCTATGAGACTAACACCAGCACAGGCGGTAGCGGTGTCGAATACTACGGCATTGGCGCTTCGGAAATGTATCGTGAAGATCAGGTGACCATTTATTTGCGCGCCGTCGATGTGCACACAGGTAAAGTGATGATGTCGGTTTCGACCAGCAAACGTGTTTTATCCCAAGAAATGCGCGCTGGCTTGTTCCGTTACACCAGTTTAAATCGCCTCGCTGAGGCCGAAATCGGTTTTACCACTAACGAGCCAGTACAGTTTTGCGTGTTGCAAGCCATTGAATTAGCGGTCGCTGAGCTGATTGATAAGGGCATTAAGCAAGGCTACTGGAGTCCAACTCAAGTCACCCAGCCAGTAGAGAAAGCGCAGGAATTGAGTCAAAGTTAGACGCTAGACGCTAGACGCTAGACGTTGGAGTTAGATATCGCAGAAAGCAGCCTCTGCTTTATCTCTTAGTCACTATCTGTGTGAAGACGTAAAAGAAAACCGAGCCAGTTAAACTGACTCGGTTTTTTATTGGATTAATTTCTGCAGTGGGTGGGCGTTGGCTTTGTTGTGGGTCATGTGATGTTAGTCCGCTTGCATGGCCTTCCAAAACAGTTCAAAACTGGCATCGCGGTACGTTTTATTCACGCCTAAGTGCGGGTTATCAATAAAAAATCGGGTTGCCGCTAGATATTGGCCATGGCAGTTTTCTAGCATCAGCTCCAGCGGATAGTGGGCGATTAATCCCTCTATTTGCCCTTGCTTAATCAGCTCGCTAATAAAGCCTAAGATGCTGTTCATCGCCTGATCGCGCACCTTAGCGGCAATCATGGGCGACATGGAATATTGCTGAAAAAACAGCTGTTTGACAGGGTTGTCCAGCGACCAATCAATTGCACTTTGCCATAGCTGTAGGGCATTGAGTTTAAGATCGCTGCCATTATGAGTGTTTAGCAGCAAGGCATCGGCAAACTCTTGTTTTATTGTTAGAAATAAAGATTCCATCAAGGCTTCCTTGGAAGAGAAATGATGGAACAAGGTGCCCGTTGCTACACCTGCTTGCTTAGCTATCGAGGCGGTGGACGTGCCATGAAATCCTTGGCTGACAAAGAGCGCTAAGGCAGTGTCGAGAATGGCTTGGCGTTTATCTGTCATGGTTTTAATGGCTTGTGTTGTTGATGGCTGATTCAAGATTTATCCCCCAATGACTAGCGCAAAAATAGCTTCATTAAGATGCGCTGGATAACAGTGCCGTAGGGCGGGTGCACAAATTTGCCTGTGTTGAATCGGCCTCGGCTGAGTACCGTTTTAGCATGGCTGAAGGTTAAAAATCCTTCCTTGCCATGGTAATGCCCCATTCCCGACGGGCCGATTCCGCCAAAGGGCGCATCGTCGGCGGCGACATGAAACACGGTTTCGTTAATGCACACACCGCCAGAATGGGTCTGCTGGAGGATTTTTTGCTGAGTTGGCTCATCGAAACTCATCACATACAGCGCTAGCGGTCTTGCTCTGTGGTTGATGTACTGAATCGCTTCATCTAAGGTGTCGTAGCTAATAATCGGTAACAATGGGCCAAAAATTTCCTCTTGCATCAATAGCATATCTTCACTGGTGTGAGTGATTAGCTGAGTGGCGAGTTTACGATGTTGACTATCGATAGCTTCGTCTGTCGCCGAAATAACATGGGCACCCTTAGCTTTCGCGTCGTCGAGCACTGTCATCAAGCGGTCAAACTGACGGGTATTAATGATGCTGCCGTAGTCTTTGTTGTGGTTTATCGCGCCGTACATGGCATTAAATTTAGTTCGGTAGGCGGCAATAAATTCATCCACTTTTGATTTTGGACATAGAACATAATCCGGTGCGACGCAGATTTGTCCGGCATTCAAACACTTACCATAAATCATTCGTTCTACTGCTATCTCAAGCGGCATATCGGGGGCGATAATGACTGGCGATTTACCGCCCAATTCGAGTGTCACTGGGGTGAGATTATTGGCTGCGGCACGCATCACATGACGGCCAACTGTGGTCGAGCCGGTAAAGAGTAAATGATCAAAGGGTAGGGCTGAAAACGCTGCGGCGACATCGGCTTCACCTTCTACAACTGCCACGTGGGACTCATCGAAGACGTGTGCCAGTAGTTGTTTGATCACTTGGTTAGTCGCAGGGGTGAATTCGGACATTTTTAGCATGGCGTGATTACCCGCCGCGATGGCGGTCACTAGCGGGCCAATTGATAGCATGACGGGGAAGTTCCACGGCACTATGATGCCGATAACCCCTACAGGCTGATAATGCACAGTGACTTTGGCGGGTGCGAGCAACAACCCCGCATGGCGAGCGCTGGGTTTGAGCCATTTTTTTAGATTTTTCAAACTGTAATTGATGTTGTTGATGACTGGCATAATGTCTGATATCAGGCTGTCATCAATCGATCTATGGCCATAGTCTTGGCTTAAGGCTTCGACTAAAGGCGTTTTAAATTGCAGTATGGCTGCTTTAAGTCGAGTTAATTGCTCTACTCGCGTAGCGTAATTCGGATTCGGCGCCGCTAAATAACTGCTGCGTTGGCGTTGGAGCAACTGAGTCAGTGGCGAGGCATTAAGGTGTTCGGTGGCCATATTCATAGTGGTCGCTCCAAGGGAAATGGTAGGCTGAGTCTTATTCGGTACTTTATTTAACTAATCGTCTCGATTGAGTCTTTTATTAAATCAGTACCGACTGATTAGTCGGTTTATCCTAGCTTGCTTAGTGAGATGGTGCAAGTTATCTGATGTATTTTTGAGCAAGATCACGGCTTATTCTGGCGTTAGCTTTTACACTAATTCAAGGGTTGTTACATAAGGAGAATGTATGGCATTGTTAAAGCACGGAATTACGATTGGTATTGAACGCTATGGTGATGATGATTTTTTTGTTGCCTTTAAGGCCATCGGTACTTTAACTCATCAAGACTACGAAATGATGGTGCCAGTGTTGGAGTCGGCACTGGCGGGCGTAAAAGATCCTGATATCTTCGCCTTAGTGGATGTGACCGAGTTAGATGGCTTGGAACTACAGGCTGCTTGGGATGATCTGAAACTTGGGGTGAAGCATATTCGTCATTTCGAGAAAATAGCCATAGTCGGCAAGACGACTCTGCAGGAAGTGTTGGCTAAATTGGCAAACTGGTTTACGCCTGCTGAGGTCAGATTTTTTGTTGATAATGGCGATGCTGTTGCTTGGCTGAGAGACTAAGGTTGTGAGATGAAGTTTGTGGTCTGCCAATGCGCTAAATCGGGCGTTATAGCAGCACAGTAAAGATTCACCCAGCAATCCATTCGCGCCATAGAAGGAGTACAAATTATGCGTTCCGGTCAAATACTCTGGCCCACAGATTTTTCGGAAACTGCGGCCCATGCACTGAGTTATGCCATTGAAATGGCTAATCTATACCATGTAGGACTCAAAATTTTACATGTAGTTGAACAGCCGATCGGTGATGAAAACTTTATGATTCTATCGATCACTCCTGAAGAGCTGGCTAAGAGCATGGAGGACGCGGCCGCAATTAAAATGCAGGCGCTGTTAGCCGGGTTAAACACTGAGCTTCCTGTCACGACCTTAATCCGCCGCGGCGATCCTGTGTATCAAATTTTAGAAGAGGCTAACAGTAAAGATATTGGCATGGTTGTGATAGCGAGCCATGGCCGAACTGGGATTTCGCATTTTTTACACACCAATGTTGCAGAAGCGGTAGCTAACGGTGCGGCTTGTCCTGTGCTGGTGGTGAAGTAAGTGAGTAGTGGCTTGACTCAATAAACCTGAAGGACGCTTATTGCGTCCTTTCTTTTTGATTGATAAAGAATATTTAATTGAAATGGGTACGCAAGAAGCATAGCTAACTACTATAAATTAGTGGTATTTTGACTTTAATAAATAGCCTGATTAAAACTCAAATGATGGATAAGCTTATGCGTACTCAAGAAGTGTTATGCCCTACGGATTTTTCATCCACCGCAGCCCATGCGCTCAAATATGCGGTTGAAATGGCTAATCTTTATCATGTCGATATTCGATTATTGCATGTGACAAGCCCTGCCCGTGGCGCCCATTGCTACGGTATTGCGGTTGATATTCCCCCCACATTGGAAAATGAGCTGCAAGCTTTTGTCGATGCAAAAATGCAAAGCATACAGCAGGAAATGCAACAAGGCCTCACCGAGGGGCTCAATATTAAGCTAGTGGTGCGCCATGGTGATGCTATCGATGAGATTTTAGCGGAAGCCGTCGATGTGGGTATGGTGGTGATTGCTAGTCATGGTAGCAGCGGTTTAGCGGATTTTTTAAAGCCACATGTCACACAAGATATTGTTAAGTATGCTAAGTGCCCTGTGCTGGTGGTGAAATAAAGCGCTTAGATAAGACCTAGTAAGAATCGTTTTTAATGATTTTAGGTTCTGTTAATTTGGTCGACGCCTCAGCTTCACTCTCGAAGGACATCAGGCGTCGATACTTTTCCTGCAAGGCCACTAAGCTACCATCTTGGGTAATTTGTTTGAGTCCCACATTAAAATCATCCCGAATTTGTTCACTGAGAAAGGCAAACTTGTATTCTGTTGGTGGAAATATTTTGTGGCAAATGGCCTGTTGTTTTAAATCTTTCTCAGTGAGTTTTCCCTCAAGGTAAGCCTGCTTTAAGTAATATTTGAAGATGTTTTTATCCATCACTACGACATCGGCCCTGTGCTTCATCAGCATATAAACCTGCTGCACTTGCTTTGCTTGTTCTTGGTAGCCGCTATTAGCCTTAGCCATTTTGGCAAATTCTTCCCCCAATAACGATGATGCACGCTGAAAGGAAACGACTTGCTTGTTATTTAAGTCGTCTATGTTGTTGATAGTAAAATTATTATCTTCTAGGCTAATAGCGCAGTTTTGGTAGGTTATCGCAACATTGGAGTAAAAGACGTTGTCGAGCATGCCATCTTTAATGTTGATGATACCATCGAGTTTACCTTCCCTGAGTTCATGGAATGTACGCGCCAGTGGTAAGTATTGGATAGAAGCGGTATGGCCTTTAACAGCGAGGGCTTGGTTTAGTAATTCGAGTTCGATTCCGCTATTGGTTTCTTGGATAATATAAGGTGGAATAGACAGGCTGACACCTATCTTAATTTCTGCTGCTTGGCAAAGCTGAGCGCCGCATAAGGTGAGAAACCCCATCAATTTAAAGCGGTTACAACGAGCCACTGAGCTATTTGGCTTATTTAGATTTTGCGTCATAAGTTACCAATACCTCCGCGGTACACACTTACAGCTGTGTTTGTTACTCGCCAGTCTTTCCATGACTCGATTGAGTAAGTGTAGTGTGTCTGTGAACTCAGCACGGTTTTATTTATTCAAATACGCTAAACAATGGGCGAATTAAAAAGATGAGCCAGGTTCGCGCAGAAAGGCGATTTCCTCTGCTGTCGATTCTCTGCCTAAGATGGCGTTCCTATGTGGATAGCGGCCAAATCTGTCGATAATTGCCTTATGTTGCAGTTCAAATGTTAAGTTGGCTACCGCCGCTTCACGATTAAACAGTTTAACTGCAACTTGATGGATCATTGCCGACTCGCTGTGCATATAGGGCATAAAGAGAAAGGGGACTTGTTTAGGTTTGAGTGCTAAATCAACCTGTTGGGCAACAGCTTCTTGAGCGAGCACTAAAGCGATGGCATCGGCTTCGAAAGCGGCAGGTGTATCTCGGTAAATATTACGGGAGAATTGGTCGAGCACTATGATCTCCGCTAATCGGCCTTGGGGCGTGACTCGCCAATGGGAAAGCTCTCCACGCTTAGCTTGGACTAATACATCCCCGAAACGTTGTTTGATTTGTGCATCAAATTCAACATCTTTAATCCACCAAAGCTTTGGCTCAATTTCTTCAAACCAAAATGTCAGTACTTGTTCGGCTGTGATTGTCTGGCTCATTTTAGCGTCCCTTCATAGGTGATGAGTGCTGTTAGAAATAACAGTTGTTGGGGGATAATGACAAGTTGTTTTGCTTGATTTAGGAGAGATAGGTTAGCAGAAAAACTGATCATCTTTCGTAAGTATTTAGTGCTGGCTATTGCCTTATTGCCTGAATATAAAGTAGTTTTGATGATAATTACTTCAGTCTCTAGGCAGGTCTTTCTATGTCATCTTCAATGCCGGTATCGCAACAAGTTACGAAGCAGCATAAGGCGTTTTTGCGTAAGCTTTATTTAGCGCATTTGATGGATGATGACCGCCATAATCTATTATCACTCAATAAGTTAACTGGAATGCCGCGCCGTACCTTACAGGATGCCATCGCCGCATTTGAGGATATAGGTATTCGAGTCGAGTTTGTCCAGGAAGGCAGTCGTAACAATGCAGGTTATTACCGCATAGTGACATGGGGCCCAATCAGTAGTGCATGGGTTGATACTCATCTCACTGAAATCGCCGATCTGATTGGTGTTGTTGAGAGTGACGAAACGGCAGCATGAAGCGGTAAGTTCTGAGTTCGGCAATCACGTCATAACATAATAGGCGGCAAATCCTGCCCAACTTAGCACGAGTAGAGCGATAGCAACCCAAGTGGCTCGGGTGAACTGACTCTGGGAGTCGATGATCTCGTCAGCATCGTCTAGATTATCTATGTCGTTCACTGTGCGAGCTTTTGCTTTCAACTGTTGTTTACGGGCTTTATCCCGCTCACGGGCTTTAGCTTTAAGCAGTTTTTTATACTCGGCGATGCCTTTTTCAATCCCTTGGGCAATGAGCTTAGTTTGCTCTTTAGTTTGTCCTGGCTTTTGAGTGGCTTTGGCTGCGGCCAGTGCTTCTTGCTGAGTTTCTGTCGAGATAGTGGGTTTCATCTGGAAGTTGCCTAAATTGTTGCCGTTTGAGTTAATGCGGCTTGAGTTAACGCACTTGCGGCTAAAATAGGCTCGTGAATATAAAAGCCAATATGCCCGCGAAGCTGCTCGCTCATTCGTTAGTCAAAAGCGAGCCTAAAGTGTTATTGCCAGATTATACCCACATTAGACATTAAAACTTACAGCCAATATCTTCATTTCATTAAAAAATCAGCGGATGCCCGCCCTGTGGAGCAGCAAGGTACACAGGTTCATAGTCCCATACTTCCCGAATGGTATTGACCGACAAGGCCTCAGCTGGCGCGCCTTCGCTTACGATTCGCCCTTGTTTTAATACGATTAATTGATCGCTATAGCGAGCGGCTTGATTGAGATCATGCAATACCACTATCACAGTGTACGCCTGCTGATGAGCTAAGTGTTGGGCTAACTCAAGCACTCTGTGTTGCTGGGCGAGATCTAATGCCGATGTGGGTTCATCCAATAATAGTATGGGTGGGAACGGCGATTGACTGAGCTGAGTCAAAACGCGGGCGAGCTGGACTCGTTGTTTTTCGCCGCCAGAGAGGGTTGGATAACTGCGCTTAGCCAGATGAGATAAGCCCACTAGCGCTAGCTGCTCGGCAACTAACGCTTCACCCTCTTTGTTACTGATGGTTAAGGGATATAAACCCATAGCCACCACTTCGGACACAGTAAACGGGAACGTCAGACTGGCGTGTTGTGGCAGCACGGCTAAGGATTTTGCCAGCTCGCCCCTAGGCCAATCCGCCAGTTGGCTATGGCCTAGACGGATACTTTGCCTTGGTGTGCTGATTTCTTGGCAAAGGGCTTTGAGTAGCGTCGATTTACCCGCGCCATTGGGGCCGAGTAGGGCGGTTACTGCACCGGGTTTAAATTGCACATTTATATCGCTGAGCACCATTTTCTGCCCAATGCTGACATCGAGCTTGCTAATGCTGAGCTTGGTGCGTTCAAACTGCGCATGGGTTGAATGAGTTAGATGCGCTCTTGGGGCTAATATTGAATCTGATCTTGATTCTGATTTTGCATAGGAAGTGGCAGTCATAACGCCTCGCTTAGATGAGCTTACTGCGTTGTTGCAGTAGTAAGAAGATGAAGAATGGCGCACCTATGATGGCGGTTACTAATCCAACGGGTAACTCTGCTGGTGGTAAGAAGGCGCGGGCGCCGATATCGGCCAAGGCTAATAGGGCTGCACCTAAAAGTGCACTGATGGGCAGCAGTTGGCGATGATCTGGCCCTAACATCATCCGCACTAAATGCGGCACCACTAGGCCGATGAAGCCAATAATGCCTGTCGCCGCGACACTTACGCCAACGCCTAAAGCGCAAAGTAAAATCAGTCTAAGCTTAAGCTTATCGACATCTATCCCTAAGTGACGCGCTTCGGATTCACCAAGTAGCAAGGCATTGAGCGCCGCCGCATCTTGGCGAAATCGCCAGCTTAGTAATGCTAACGTCACGAGGCACAGGCTGACATACATCCACTGCGCTCCTGCTATCGAGCCCATTTGCCACAAGGTTAAATCACGTAGCGCCATATCGTTGGCAAGGTACGTGAGCATGCCAATTCCTGCGCCTGCCAGTGCCGCAATAGCAACCCCTGATAGCAGTAACAACACGACCGATGTTCCGGTTGAGCTACTGGCGAGGCGATAGACAACAAGGGTGGTGATTAAACCCGATACAAAGGCACTGATGGGGATCATGAATGGATTTACATTGGGTAACAGCACGATACAGATGGCCGCGCCAAGAGCTGCGCCAGATGACACCCCGATAATACCGGGATCGGCCAAGGGATTACGAAACAGACCCTGCATTACAGCGCCGCACTGGGCGAGCGTAGCGCCTACCGCCAGTGCCAATAATGTCCGTGGCAGGCGCACAGTGTTGACCACCAGTTGCTCGTGGGGCGCAATATTGCCGATGTTTTGCTGAGTCGCCCAATTAAGCACTGCGCTTAGGGCATCCACTAGGCTGATACTGACAGGGCCTGTGCTGACCGAGAGTAAGCAGCTTAGGGCTAACAGTGTGACTAAACCGGGCCAGAGCCAGCGATTGAGGAACATCTCAACTATCCTTTCTATTTTTATCAGGTGACTCATAAGTTGTGTGAGTCAGTGGTGCAAATCAGTGAGTCCGATGAGTGGCTCATACAAGCCATTCAAATAAGTGACTCATATAATCAACATGAGCCCCCTGAGTAGTGACGGTATTCGTTACTATGCAGGTTACTGATTTTGCTTGAGCAACGTGCTAGCAAGCATATCGGCGGCGCTAATGGCACTGATGCCTAAGCCGCCGAGAAGGGCTTGCGGCGCGAGTGTTTGTATATGGCCATTTTTACCCGCAGGAGTATGGGCGAGTAGCGGCATCTCTTTCATCAGTTCTTGGGCAATGTGCGCGTTGGTTTGCTCTGTGGGGTTATCGCTGCGCTTTGACAGTAAAATAATGTCGGGCTGCAAGGATAAAATCCCTTCCTGAGACATACTTTTGTAGCCATCAAACTCGGCAATATTGTGTGCGCCCGACAGCGCGATAATGGTATCTGCGGCAGTGCCTTTACCGCCGACCCGTGCGCCACGGCCTTCTTGTAATAGCATAAAGAGGATTTTTGGCTGCGCGCCAGCATCGCTTATTTGCTGTTTTTTATCCGCTAAGCTTTGCAGTTGTTGATGTAAGTCCTGCTTTAACTTAATGGCATTATCTGGACGGTTGAGTAATTGACCTAAGGTATCCACATTGCTCATTAGCTGCGGCTCATCGTTCGTTGCGGGTAACTGCACAACTTGGATATTGGCTTGTTTCAATACATTGAGCGTGGTCTCAGGCCCCATAACATCCGAGCCGACAACCAGTGTTGGCGAGAGGGCGATAATGCCTTCGGCGGAGAGCATTCTGTGATAGCCAAGCTTAGCCACATGGGCTAAACCTTCAGGTACATAGCTGGTGGAGTCGATAGCGACCAACTCATTGCCCGCATCGAGGGCGAGCACTAGCTCAGTGACGCCCGTGCCCGCACTCACGAGTCTTATCTCACTTTCAGTACTTTCCACATCGGGCTCAGCACTAAAGGCGCTGGGCGATAGCAAAGCCGACAATGCAGAGACGATAACTACCACTTTGCTTAATGATATTTTAGTTGCTTGAAACAACATGGTTAAACTCCTAATAAAAATTGGTTCGCCACAGGCTTAGATACTGTTTTTAGTCTCTGGCTTTCAAAGTTTTGGCTTTAAAAATCAGTACATTAAATCCAGAAAAGTAAAGCAATGCTTTACTGCCGACATCTTTTGTTTTGGTTAAGGTTTTCGCCAGAAAGGCAACATTAGTTGTGTCTCTGATTCATTATTTAGCTTGCCTATTTGGCTTTGGGTGCAGATAGCGAGTTAGGCAAGGCGCTAATGCTCCATTAAAATTTGGGTCTGGCTGATGGACAGCGTCTGCAGCAGCGCGAGCAGTTGCATCAAGGGCTCCACTGGCGCGGCCTTATCGGCGGCAATAACAACGGTCGCCTCTGGCATAGTGTTAAAATGTGCGGTAAACGCGGCGGTAAAAGTCGCTAAATCATCAAATGTCTCACTATCTATTGCCCAATAAGGCGCTGTCGCCATGATATTGATGGCAATCGTTGGCCTGTTGTCGACTGCCGTGATGGCCGAACTTGGGCTTTGTGGCACATCTACCGGCAAACTCAATAATTGGCTATTTGCCGTCAGCAGTAGAAATACCAACACGATAAAAATAATGTCGATTAACGCGGTTAAATCTAGGCTTGGAAGTTGCTCAGGCGAAGCAATGCCAGTCTGCGAACGCTGTGATGCATCTGCACTTATCATGTCTGTGACTCAATCTGAGTATGGGCGTTGAATGCCGACTTTTGCTCAGTGCTGCTAGAGCGACTGTTGCTGCTGACTTTGCTGAATGCTTGGTATTGATTGCTATCGATTGAAATATCTTCGATACCCGCTAACCAGAGATTGAGTTGATTGAGCACGTGCCCTGCGCGCAGACATTGTCCTTGAGCCCAAATGCCAAATAGATGGGCGGCGGTAATGGCGGGCACGGCGATAATAAGCCCGGCTGCTGTGGTGTTCATCGCAAGGCCGAGTCCAGCGCTGAGTTGCGCTGGGGTAACTGGGCCTTGTGATTGCCCAAGCTGAGCAAACATGTCGATGAGTCCTAATACTGTGCCAAGTAGGCCGAGTAATGGGCTGATAATGCCAATCACTTGCAGAACCTTAAGCCCGGCTTGCAAGTCGCGTTGCTGTTTGTTGAGCCACAGACTGAGCAATTCTTCCCTTAGCACTTTGGGCTGGTGGACTTGTTTGAGTAACAAAGTAGCGCCACGGGCGAGTAAATCTTGTTGTGCGCTGGTTTGTGCGAGCAGCACGCTGACGTTTTCAGTGGTCGCCGCCGAGCTTGATTGACGCAATGCCTTTATCCAAGCCTGTTTTTTGGGCCAGATTGACAGCAGAGTTTGATGCAAAAACAAGGCGCTACGTTCAAGGCAGATCATCAAAGCTAAAAAAGCACATAACAACAAGGGCCAAGTCAGCACGCCAAGTTGTGTCTGTAGGGTTGAGAAATCAGTTACGGGCATTAAGCCTCTCCAATCGATTGAAAAATCAGTTTTATACGTCATTGAGTGAATCAAAAAGTGAGCTTTACTATGGCTAGCTTTTCAGCAATAAGATTAAGGCTCGCTAGTTAAGCGCGAAACGAATCGGCACTCTGACCTTGTAATGACTCGCTAGCCTTGGCGTCGGCGCCGCAAATTGCCAGTTCTCAACTGCAGCAATTGCTGCCTGATCAAGCAGGCTAAATCCTGAGCTTTTTACTAACGTCAGCGCCAGTTGCTCGCCAAGTTCGTTAAACATCACTTCTATGGTTGCAGTGCCTTCGAGTCCTTTCTTACGCGCTATTCGCGGATAAGTCGGTTGTGGTGGCGCTGTAGCAAACAGCGGTTTGGCTAATTCCACTATGTTGGTTTGGAGGCTGTCGTTAACTGGGGCATTGTCAGATGCTGCACTGGCTACATTTTGGGGCGCTTTTGCATCTAGTTCGGCAGTGTTAGCAATTAAATCCGTTAGTTCTTGTGCTGTTTTAGGCTCTGTTTTTAGTTCTAATTCTTGCTCAACATGTTCGGGCCGCTTATGTGCTAAAGCGTTCGTCCCTGATGGCGTTGTATCTGGATGACTTTGAGTTGTGGTTTTTTCGATTGAAGGTTTCTTAGCTAACAGGCTGTCAATTCTTTGTTCAGCTTTGGGTTTTTCAACGGCCTCGATAACTGTCTTATCGACAGATTCTGCTGATGATACTTTTCGCACTGTGCTGTTTACAGTGGCTATTTTGGCGTCTGTTTGAGTGGGCTCAATACTGACGTTGCTGCTTGCAGAGCTTGTTGCAGCAGTCAATTTAAGGGTGACACGATTTGCGCTCGGAGCGTTCGCCACTTGATTTACACTCGATGCTTGGGCGCTTTGCTGCATAGTGATAGCGGGTTGCGAGGCGATAACCCCCGTTTGTATGGCAACAGTTAACGCGCCAAAGGCAAGATATCGTTTTGGTGTCACAGCAACCTCTTTTCCCCAATAAAGCACTTCTGCTCATTTATCTTCGCTAATTAAGATATCTCAATATAAACAAGATCGCAAATGATAATGATTTGCATTTGATCTATTTTATTATCTCAGGTAGAGTGCCTGCAATAGCTCGAATGAGCGCTTAAAAAAACAGCTAAACCGGTAATTCATCCTACTTTATGGGGACTGATTACCTTGGACTCGATTAGGAAGGGGCTCAAGTTTGCAAGAGCCAAATTTGGAATGGAACATCTATAACAGACTAAATCTTAAAAGGATTGGCGTCTGGAAAGAGAGTCTGGGGTCAGTATTGAATTGCACGGATATAGCTGATTATCACTTGAGGATGAAGAGATGAAGAAAAAGCCGTTAGTGATCGCAATGGCGATAGCACTGAGCAGTACGGCCCTAAGTTTTACGTTAGCGGCAGAAGAAAATGTGAAGCCAGTTGTTCAAGGCGATGCGGATAAAAAACTCGTTACAACTGAGTTTGATGAAGTGCTAGTAAGCGCAACCCGCATCAGCGAGAAATCCTCCGAAACCAGCCGCAGCGTAGCCGTGGTGGGTGAAGAGCAACTTGCGGTTGCTCAAGCATCATCCGTGGCTAATGCCCTTAAAAACGAGGCCAATATTACGCTGACGAATGGCCCAAGAGCTTCATCTCAGGGGGTTGAAATCCGTGGTTTAAGTGGCAGTCGAGTACTGCAAACTATTGACGGAGCAAGACAAAATACCGACTCTGGCCACAGAGCAACTTTCTTTATGGACCCTGAGTTACTGAAATCCATTGAAGTGCTGCGCGGTCCAGCCAGTAGTTTGTGGGGCAGTGGCGCACTGGGTGGTGTCATCGCGCAAAATACTAAGTCGGCACAAGACTTTTTAGCACCAGATGAGACCTTTGGTGGCTATTTCAAACAAGGTTATGAAACCAATGGCTCGCGCACTAAAACCAGTGGCGCGATTTATGGTCAACAAGACAGTATCGATTGGTTATTGAACGGCTCTTACACCGACTCTAACAATATCAAAACCGGTAATGACGAAACCCTCAGCAACAGTGCATCTCATGGCAGCAGTGGTTTAGCTAAATTTGGTTGGCAAGCTGATGAAGCATCACGCTTAGAGTTATCTGCTAGAGTTAATAAGATCAATGAATTAGTGCCAAGTAATCCTTCTGCGGCAGCCAGTAATTCAGTGCCTTTGGTGCGTCGCAAGACAGACGACCAAAATATCACCTTAGATTACAGTTTTAATCCTGCCAATAACCCGTATCTGGATACTAAGATGCAAGTGTATTGGAACAGTACCGACTACGATGAAGACCGCATCACTAAGGGCCAGCTAGACAGCACTGAGTACCGCACTGTGGGGATTAATCTCAATAACAGTTCGCGCTTGGGCAATACTTTATTGACCTACGGCGTTGATGGTTTTCGCGATACCATAGAAACAACCCGTGATGATTCGGGTCAAGTGGGCCAGCGTCCGGGAAATATTGATGGTGAAACCACAGTATGGGGGGCTTTTACGCGGGCGGATATTGAGCTGACTAAGACGTTAAATCTGGATGCAGGTCTGCGTTATGACAGCTTTAAAAATGACAGTAACAACCTCAATTTATCTTCAGATGACAATGAGTTATCGCCATCGCTAGGGCTAGTTTGGCAGACTCAATCTTGGTTGACCTTAAGCGCACGTTACGATCAAGCCTTCCGCGCACCTTCGGTAGAGGAAATGTATTCTAGCGGCACCCATTACTGCATTCCACCTATACCGGGATTCTTGCCCCAAGGTCTATGCAACACCTTTGCGACCAATCCGGATCTCAAGTCTGAAAAAGCCCGTAACAAAGAAATCAAAGCGGACTTACGTTTCAGTGAGTTAGCGGGTGATGATGAACTGGCGCTAACGTTTAACGTTTTCCGTAACGATGTGGACGATTTTATCGTGCAGCAAGTGTCTAATCCTTGGCATGGCATTCCTGGATTTGAGCAAACGACCTCATGGAATAACGTTGAAGATGCACGTTTAACAGGTTTTGAAATAAGCGGTCGTTATCGTATTGGCCAAACTCGTTTAGCGATGAATTACGGCCAAACCCATGGTGAAGATCGTCAAACGGGCGGCGATATTGAAGGTATACCCGCCAATAAATTCAACGTCGATTTATCCCAAGGCATTATGGAAGGCGACATGAAACTCGGCACTCGCGTTACCTATGTAGCGACGCAGTCGAATATACCTGACGGTTATAGAGTGGCGAAATACGACGATTACACCCTATGGGATGTGTATGTTGCATGGGAGCCGACTATGGGCGCCATGGCGGGTGTGAGAGTGGATTTCGCCATCGAAAACATCGGCGACGAGAAATACCTACAAGCGTGGCAAACCTTGTATCAACCGGGCCGTAATATGAAGTTATCGGCGCGATATATGTTCTAAGTCACTCTATAGCTACCGGCTGGAGACAGTAAAATGAAGATGACACTCGATACTGAGCTCGATGTTGCGGCAGATTTAGGCTCTGAGCAACGTCAGCTAAGTGAGCAGCAGGCGCAACTGCGACAACGGTTTGAGCAACAAGCTGATGTAATGCCAGCTCAGCTTGCCAGTGAATTAGGTATTGCCGAGTTGGATGTGGTTGCTGCATTGCCGCCCGAACAAGTGGTGTTTGTACCGTTAACTCAGCTCGATGCCTTACTACAAGCCTTACCCCAATGGGGAAAGTTAACCACTATTGTGATGTTATCGGGCAGTGTATTTGAATTTAAAGGGAATTTTCCCGAGGGAAAATACGCCCACGGTTATTACAACCTCTACAGCAAGGGCGACGGTTTGCATGGCCATCTCAAATTGGATGCCATGCGCGGTATTGCCTTGATCAGCAGACCTTTTAGAGGCAGCGAGAGTCATTCGATTAACTTTTTCGGCAGTGAAGGTGAGGTGGTGTTCAAAGTGTATTTAGGCCGTGATAAACAAAGAGCACTGTTTCCTGAGCAAGTTCGCCAATTTAAAGCGCTCGCGACTGCCTTTGCCTCGGTGCAATCACACCTCTGAATTGCAGCATTAACAAAAGTATTAAGGAAAACAGTAAATGAAGCCTGAAATTACCGAACAAGAACAACGTTTAAGAGACAAACTCTTACCCGAAATTGAAGCCTTTAAACAGCAGCGCGAGACCTTGCAACTGGCCACCATTGGTACAGATGGCCAGCCGAATGCGAGCTATGCGCCCTTCGCTCTGGCTGATGATGGTTTTTATATTTTGGTGAGTGACTTAGCCCGTCATGGTCATAACTTAAAGCACTCATCTAAGGTCTCTGTGATGCTAGTTGAGGATGAAACGGCAGCCAAATCGGTTTTTGCCCGCAAGCGTTTGACCTTCGATGCGATTGCCGAGGCAGTGCCCCGCGATACGCCCGCCTTTATTAAGGGCGTTGGTGTGTTATCGGCCCGTTTTGGCGAAATGTCCGATAACCTTGCGGCGTTAACCGATTTTAACTTATACAAGCTCGCGCCCCATCAAGGTCTTTATGTGAAAGGTTTTGGCCAAGCATTTAGCCTGAGCGGCGCAGAATTGTTAGATGTAGATTGGAAGCGCGATGGCCACCATGGCACGCCAAAAATGCCGGAAAACCAGCAAGTCGCTTAAGTCGCGCTAAACGATGGCAATCAAACTAACCCGCATTCGCTGCGGGTTAGTTTTATGCTTTTCTTTTGAGCAAAACCACGCTCAGCCCTTGAATTTCCCCACAACAGGTAGCATCTCATTAATATGCTTTTAGCAAAGCTGCGCGGTTAACGGCTTGCATATACCCAGTTCAGGTGAGTTCAGGCCAGTGTTATGCTTGAATTGCCTTTCCCTATCGAAGGATATCACCCGTGACAGAGCCGACAGCCGAACTCGCTACATCTTCCGAACCCATTAAAGCGGGCGCAGAACCCTTGCCCGAAAAGTTAATTCCAGTCGCGCCCACAACAAGCGCTGATGCATCGAAGGCAAAACTGACCTCGGCGCAGCAAAGACCGGTATTGCCTTGGATTATGGGCTTTCTTAAACCCTACAAACTGAAAGTCGTCGCGGCGATTATTTGCTTGATGATAGGGTCACTCGCTTGGCTATCATTGGGCCAAGGTGTGCGCTTAATGGTTGATGAAGGTTTTGTGCGTGACAATGCGCAGCGGCTAAATGAAATCATACTGTTAGTGCTCGGAATTACCGCCGTCAGTGGCACAGCGGTGTTTTGCCGCTTCTATTTGATGACTTGGCTTGGCGAGCGGGTCAGCGCCGATATTCGTCTAACGGTTTACAATCAACTGCTCAAACTCTCTCCCGCCTTTTACGCTAAGGTGCGCACCGGTGAAGTGATCTCCCGTTTTACCGCCGACTCTACCTTGTTGCAAACTGTGGTGGGTTCGAGTCTGTCCATGGCGCTGCGCTCTAGCGTGACGGTACTTGGTGGTTTAGTCATGATGGGCATCACCAGCGTTAAGATGACCTTATTAGTGTTACTCGCTGTGCCTTTAGTGCTAGGGCCGGTGATCTTTTTCGGCCGTAAAGTGCGTACGCTTGCGCGAGAAAGCCAAGACAGGGTTGCCGATCTCGGTGCTTATGTGGATGAAACACTTCATGAAATCCATACGGTACAAGCCTATGGCCATGAAGATAAAGACCGTAGCTTATTCAACACCCGCGTTGAAGATGTGATGTCTGCGGCAAGCGGTCGCATTCGTTACCGTGCCTTGCTGATCTCAACCGTGATGTTTTTAAGTATCGCGGCAATTACTATGGTGACTTGGGTCGGTGCCCACGATGTGATGGCGGGTAAGATGACGGGCGGCGAGCTATCCGCCTTTATGTTTTACGCTGTGATGGTAGCAGGCGCAGTGGCGACGATTAGCGAAGTGATAGGTGAAATTCAGCGGGCTTCTGGCGCCGCCGAGCGTTTAATTGAACTGGCTGAAACGCCAGTGGATATTCCCGTTGTTGTTCATCCTATTGCTTTACCTGTTAAAGTCAGTGGCGAGTTAGTCATAGAAGGACTCAACTTTGCCTATCCAGAGCATGATGCCTTAGTGCTAAAACAGCTCAATATGGCTATTGCGGCGGGTGAGCGGGTTGCCTTAGTCGGCCCAAGTGGTGCGGGTAAGAGTACCTTGTTCCAGTTATTGCAGCGCTTTTATGTGCCTAGCGCTGGCAGTATTCGACTGGAAGGAATTGATATTGCAGAGCTTCTTCCGCAAGACCTAAGGGCGCAGTTTGCTCTGGTGCCACAAGACTCAGTGATTTTTGCGACCAGCGTACTTGAAAATGTGCGTTATGGCCGAGTCGATGCGACCGAGCAAGAAGTGATTGATGCCTGTATTGCAGCCCGAGCCCACGAGTTTATTAGCGAGTTTACTGACGGTTATCAAACCTATTTAGGCGAGCGTGGCGTGCGACTTTCTGGTGGGCAAAAACAGCGGATCGCCATTGCGCGGGCGATTTTAGCCGACAGACCGATATTGTTACTCGATGAGGCGACCAGCGCTTTAGATGCGGTGAGTGAGCAGAAAGTGAAGCAAGCGCTGGACGTATTGATGGCGGGTAAAACTACCTTGATTATTGCCCATCGCTTATCGACGGTAATCAATGCCGATAGGATTTTTGTGTTCGATAAGGGCGAGATTGTTGCCTACGGGCGTCACCAAGAGTTGATGCAATCCAATGCCTTATATCGTGAATTTGCCAGTCTGCAATTGTTAACCGAAGAGGCCAATGCCAGCGTCTTGAATGAGACCATTTAGGTAAAATAAAACCCAGTTACTAGCTGAAACGCTCAAGCTAGCTCACTGGGTCTTTTATTGTGCTTTTGTTGCTAAGCTTTGTTGATCAGTTTGTCTTTAAGTACGGCGCTTTAATTACTGCACTTTAAGTGCGGTCTTCAAGCCTTCTCTTTTAGCTCGCGGCGCAGAATTTTGCCAACGGTACTTTTAGGTAATTGTGTCATAAACTCAATGACTCTTGGCAATTTATAGGCGGTTAATTGCTCGCGGCAAAAGGTTAGAATGGCCTCTTTAGCCTGTTGATGATCTTGGCTATCATCCTTGAGCACAATGAAGGCTTTAACCGCTTCGCCCGAGTGATCGTCTTTTACTCCCACCACGGCGCATTCGATCACACTTGGATGGCTCGCCAGCACGTTTTCCACTTCGTTGGGATAAACGTTAAAGCCTGAGACTATGATCATATCCTTTTTGCGATCCACAATTTGATGGAAACCTTCCGCTGTTGCTATGGCAATATCACCGGTTTTAAAGAAACCCTCTGGAGTCATAACGTTGGCGGTTTCCTGAGGATTATTCCAATAACCTCGCATCACTTGTGGGCCACGCGCGGCTAATTCTCCCGCTGTACCTAAGGGCACTTCAAGGTTGTTTTCATCTAAGAGTTTCACTTCAGTGCCAATCACAGGTTTACCAATAGTGCCAAGTTTTTGATAACCGGGCGCATTGAGTGAAATCACCGGTGAGGTTTCAGATAATCCATAACCTTCGCTGATCATATTACCTGTCGTCTGTTGCCAAATATTCGCCGCTGCGGCCGTGAGTGCAGTGCCGCCAGAGATAGTGATTTTTAAGTGGCTAAAGTCCAGCGCCTTAAACTCGGGTTGATGGCATAGGGCGACAAACAGGGTATTGAGTCCTGCAAATCCCGTGAAGGGATATTTGGCGAGTGTCTTAATTAAGCCACTAATATCCCTCGGATTTGGAATTAAAACCGAGCAACCGCCGCACTCAAAATACAGCACTAAGTTCACCATAAACGCATAAATGTGGTAAATCGGCAGCGGCGCAACAAAGATATCTTCCCCTTCGGTGATCACGCTGGCGATACGGGATTTTACCTGCGCCGCATTGGCGAGCATATTGCCATGGGTCAACATGGCACCTTTGGATAATCCTGTGGTACCGCCCGTATATTGCAACGCCGAGAGATCGTCGAGGTTTGAGATAAATCGGCTAAAAGGAAGGTCAGCCCCTTGTTTTAAAATCTGACAAAACTCGACATTCTTAAGCCCTGTTTTTGGCTGTACGTGTGGATCGATCAAATCTAAAGGATGGGTGGAGATGACAAGTTCTATTTGAGTGCTGTCGATGACTTTAGCCAAGGTTGGCAATAGGTCGGATAACACCACGAGCGCTTTAGCACCAGAATCATTGAATTGATGAATAAGCTCGCGCTCGGTATATAAGGGATTCGTGTTAACAAGGATAAGCCCTGCCCTGATTGCGCCGTAGGCTGCGATGACAAATTGGGTGATATTGGGCAATTGAATGGCGATGCGATCGCCAGGTTTGAGTGTGGTCTTATTTTGTAAATAGGCGGCAAAGTAACGAGAATCACGTTCTATCTCATTAAAACTGCTGGTTTTACCAAGGCAGGCATAGGCGGGTTTATCGCCATAACGCAGGCTGGTTTTCTCGATCAGATCGACCAGTGATGAGTAGTCTAGTTTGAGTTGAGAGTCTTGATCGTATGCCATGCTGAACTACCTCAAAGATGATGTTTATTAGTTGTTATTATTCTGGAGTTAAACAGGTGTTTAGATTAGAGGGTGTTAGCACTAGAGGTCAATGCTTATCGCGAAAAACATTACTCCGCCAATATCGGTATCTTTATGTAACAAATAGTATTTTTACTCTAAAGCTCAGGCATTAACGATAGCGTAATTATCGTGTCATCGATAAAGCCTAATAGTGCGTGAGTGGAGCGCATTCGAGATCTGTCTTTTGGGGATGAGTGTTGATTTAGAACGGCGCTTGGGTTGACTCCCCAAGCGCCGATTTAGCGGTTAATGTAGACGGTTACCGATATTAACCGCTAAAAGCCTAGGGACTGAAGAATCCAGTTTCTTGACTCACTTGCTGGCTTGGCTGTTTCACATCCGTCACCGAGAATTGGATCATTTTGCGCCCCGACTGGATGGCATCCTTATCGGCTAATACAGTGACGGGATAGTCCACCTGTTCACCCGCGGCCAAGGTAATAATAGGATCGGCAATTAGACTAAAGGGCATTTCACTGTCGACGGCGAGTTGATACTGCTTAGTGTCCTGCGTTTTGTTGCGGATCTTCAACTGATAGGTATTTTCAATCTTATTGTCAGTCGTTTCGCGGTACAGGCTCTGACGGTCTCGGATCACGTTAAGCTGGATCTCGCTGCGGCTATTTAAATCTAAACCTATCACTACCAGCATGATCACGACCGCTGCGCCGTAGCCTAAGAATCGCGGCGAGCGCCAATAGGAGTAATTCACTCCCTTAAGATCATTTTCGCTCATATAGCCGATAAGATTCTGCTTGTAATCGAACTTCAACATAGTCTCATTACAGGCATCGACACAGGCACCGCAGTTGATGCACTCATATTGCAAGCCGTTACGAATATCTATCCCTGTTGGGCACACTTCGACACATAAATTACAGTCAACACAATCACCAAGATTACTCTCTCTGAGATTGGTTTCTTGCTTACGTTTACGTGGGCCGCGGGATTCACCGCGCTTGGCATCATAGGTCACGGTTTTAGTGTTGGCATCGAACATTACCGCTTGGAAACGTGAATAGGGGCAGCAATGTAAACACATTTGCTCACGCATCCAGCCCGCATTCAGATAAGTACAAATGGCGAAAAACCAGACCCAGCTAGTCACCCAAAAGCTGGCGTTGCCCGTAAAAATGTCGATATAGAGTTCGCGGGCAGGTATGAAATAGCTGATAAAACCACAGCCAGTGAGCAGGGCGGCAAGACCCCAAAGTAAGTGCTTGGTGCTTCTTTTACCTAATTTACTGCTAGACCAGGGCGCTTTGTCGAGTTGTTTGCGTTTATTGCTGCTGCCTTCGATGCGCGTTTCTATCCACACATAGATAAAGGTCCACGCCGTTTGTGGGCAAAGATAACCGCACCAAACGCGGCCCCAGAATACGGTAATAAAAAACAGACTAAAGGCCGCGGCGATAAAAATCCATGCAAGTAGGGTAAAGTCCTGTGGCCAGAGCGTGATGCCAAAGAAGAAAAACTGTTGCTGGCTGATATCTAACAATATCGCTTGGCGGCCATCGATGGAGATAAACGGTAGGGCGAAAAATAGCACGATCAGCAGGCTATTCATCATGGTTCGCAGGCGCTGAAAATCACCTTTCTGCTCACGAAAATGGATGTTGCCTGAGGGCGTATTGCTCCCTGTTGCAGTTTCGTTGGAGAGGATTTTAATCGGAATGTGCAGCTCGACTGAGGAAGGTTTCGCGCTCACACTCTTATTCACACTTGGAGAATTGGGGGTAACTTCGCTCTTGGGCATAAAAGGGTCCTAACGGCTTAAATAAGATTCGCCTCCCTATAGCAAGCGCTAGGCCAAGTTTTAACTGATTCAACTATATGATATATATGGTTATTTTGCAATGTGAGCTAATTGGTAGTCACGATATATAACGTATTGGCGATATATCGCGTTTTTAGCTTGTGTGGTTTGAGTTATATTTCACTCGATTGACGTTGGATCCCCAGTTTTTTCATCCGCGATCTCAATGTACTTGCGGGAACGCCTAGAACATTTGCCGCGCCGAGTGGGCCGGATATTCGCCAGTTTAAACGCTTAAGGGTTTGTTCTATATGCAAGGCTTCCGCTTCTGCTAAGGTTTGTCCTTGGGCCTGAGCTAAGGGGTTATGGCTCGGCATCGCATGGATCTGCAAAATATCGCCTTGGGATAGAATGGCTTCGCGTTCGAGAATATTTTGCAACTCGCGCACATTGCCCGGCCATGTGTAAGCCATCAGCTTTTGCAGTCCTTTTTGGCTCACGCCGCGGATTTTTTTACCTAACTTACGATTCAAATTATGCAGTATATGGCTGACGAGTTCGGGGATATCTTCAATCCTCGCACGCAGTGGCGGTACTTGAATTGGGAATACATTCAAGCGGTAATAGAGATCCATCCGAAATAATCCTTGCTCGACTCGCTTGAGTAAGTCGTGGTGACTGGCGGCGACCAAGCGAATATCTACTTGAATGGTTTCGCTGCCTCCGAGGCGTTCGAAGGATTGCTCTTGGATGACCCGCAGTAGTTTTGATTGGGCTTCTAAACTGAGTTCTGCCACTTCGTCGAGGAACAGTGTGCCTTGGTGTGCAAGTTCGAAGCGACCTTTACGGCGGCTGGTGGCACCGGTAAATGCGCCTTTCTCGTGACCAAAGAGTTCACTTTCTAACAAGGATGCCGAAAACGCGGCGCAGTTGACACTGATCATAGGTTTATCTTTGCGGCGACTGAGTTGGTGTAAGTTACGGGCTACAAGTTCTTTGCCTGTGCCATTTTCACCACAAATGAGCACAGTACTGTCGGTATTGGCTACCATATGCAATTGCTGGATCATGTGGCGGATCACGCTACTGCCACCCGAAATATCCACATCACCCGTTTTGTCAGCTAGCTCTGCCTGTAGGTAATGATTCTCGGAGGCAAGTCGCTCCGAGAGCGCTTGCACTTGAGCCAACGCTTGGCGTAATGACTGCTCCGTTTGCTTTTGGATACTAATGTCACGAAATATCGCGACTACGCCAATGAGTTCATTATCACGGTAAACGGGCGTAGAACTGTAATGCACGGGAAAGCTACTCCCATCTTTACGCCAGAACACATCGTGGGTGATTTCGCGGGTAATGCCATCCTTTAATGTGTTGTAAATTGGGCAATCTTCTTGGGGATAATGGCTACCATCGGCATGGCTGTGATGATGACAGTTATGGATATTTTTGCCCAATAACTCTTCATTTTTCCAACCTGTCATGCGTTCAGCTGCGGGATTGATGAACACCGCATTCCCGCTTAAATCAAATCCATAAATCCCTTCACCGACAGCGTTAAGCAGTAACTGATTTTCAGGCAAGAAATGCTTATCGACTGATTTTTGATTATTGACTGAAATCTTATTTGTCATCTGCGGTACTCAAGCTTGGCTGGTATTGCCCGAGTATACCTTAAGTTGCATGTCGCGATATATCGTGTCTTTGATTGAGTTAGTGAGTATTTCCCACTTTATGGTGACTTATGATTTTACATTTTGGCGCCCTAAAGTGCATTTTACCTAACGACACACCCTAAAAAATATTCACTTATAACAAACTGATCTAAAAGAGAAATGACTAATATTCATTCAAAAGTCTGATTTAATATTGGATATTGTCTTATTTGTGTTATAAAAATGTTCTTGTTATGTAAAAATAACTTTGTATTGACCGTGGTAGCAAGGTTTTAGGGACGATAATCACATAAAGCAGGTCAGGTATTCTAAAAATAATAAGCAGTTGGGATGAATATGATGACCTCAAAGAAGCAGAAGTTTGGATTAAGTGCAGTCAGTTTGGCGATTACATTAGCTTTGTCTGGTAGCTTCACTAGCCCGCAAGCCATGGCTGAGGAAGAAGACGCTGCTGTTAAAAATGAAGGCGTGGAAAAGATTGCAGTTGTTGGTTCACGTGCGGCACCACGCTCAATCGGTGATTCCCCCGTTCCAATTGATATTATTAGTAGTGACGACTTAAAAAAGAATGGTTCGACTGACATGATTGATATGTTGGTGACCTCAGTACCTTCGTTTAACTCGCGCGCTCAACCCATCAGTGATGCGGCAACCTTAGTACGTCCCGTTAACTTACGTGGTTTGCCTTCCGACAGTACCTTAGTGTTAGTCAATGGTAAGCGTCGTCACCGCGCAGCTGTGATTGCATTCCAAGGCGGCGGCATTAACGATGGTGCTCAAGGTCCTGATATTTCGGTTATTCCTGGTTCTGCATTGAAGCAAGTCGAAGTGCTGCGCGACGGCGCTGCGGCGCAATATGGCTCTGATGCGATAGCAGGCGTCATGAACTTTGTCTTAAAAGATAATTCTGATGGTGGCTCCATCACAGTGACCCAAGGTGAATATTACGAGGGTGACGGTGCCACGACCACAGTCGAAGGTGATGTTGGTTTACCGTTGACGGATAATGGCTTTGTTAACTTAAGCTTCCAGTATAAAAATGCCGATGCAACCAGTCGTAGTGTGCAGCGTCCCGATGCGGCTAACTTAGCTGTGCAGGGCAATATTGCGATTAATGACCCCGCTCAAGTATGGGGTAATCCTGAAATCAATGATGACTACTCAGTGTTCATCAACTCAGGCTTAGACATTAATGCCAATATGCATGCCTATGCCTTTGGTAACCTGTCTTCCCGCGATGCTGTGGGGGGATTTTATTATCGTTACCCGCAAAATCGGAGCAACGTGTATTCCAATGATGGTGGTCAGAACTTACTCGTAGGCGCGGTAAATGGTGATCCATCAACATGTGGACTCGTACCTATTCCTAAAAATGCTGATGGCAGTGACGGCAACGTACTCGATACGGATGCTTACAAGGCGATGGTCGCCGATCCCAATTGCTTTGCCATGAACCAGATATTCCCAGGGGGTTATACGCCGCAGTTCACTGGTACCATTGAAGACATGTCTTTCTTCGCCGGTGTAAAGGGCGATATCGGCGAGTGGAATTATGATTTCAGTGCCGGTACGGGTAGTAACAAAGCTAGCTTTGGCCTTAAAAATTCTTTAAATCCATCATTGGGATTAGACACACCGACTGATTTCGATACCGGTGCCTATGAGCAAGTTGAAACCACTGTTAACTTAGATTTCTCGCGTTTCATTACTATAGGTGGCATCGAAGACGTTAGCTTTGCTTCTGGTTTTGAATGGCGTAATGAGTCTTTTGAGATATCTCAAGGTGATGAAGCCTCTTGGATTGCCGGCCCTTATGCTAGCCAAGGTTTCAACATTGGTGCGCACGGATTTAAAGGCTTTGGCCCAGAATCTGCGGGTAAAAACTCTCGCCACAATATCGGTATTTATACGGATTTAGAAGCTTACTTAAGTGATGACTGGTTACTCGGTTTAGCACTGCGTTACGAAGACTTTTCGACCTTTGGCGATACGTTAAATTACAAACTGACATTGCAGTATTCCGCAACGGATGAGTTGTCGTTCCGCGCGTCACACAGCACAGGTTTCCGTGCGCCAACCGTGGGTCAAGAAAACGTCGTCAACACACAGACATCGATTATCGAAGGTGAACTGATCCAGACCTTTATTGCACCACCTACCGATCCGCTTGCGGCATTTTATGGCGGGGAAGTGTTAAAGCCTGAAGAGTCAATAAGCTATGCATTAGGTGCTGTCTATGAGTACGAAAGCTTTTTCTTAACGGTCGATTATTACAACATTGGCGTAGAGGGTCGTATTGCGCAGTCGAGTAAGATTGATGTTGAAGCTAAAGACTATGATGCACTGCGTGCAGCGGGCGTTGAGTTCCCAGAGTTGATCCAAGGCGTGAGTTATTACACTAACGACTTTGATACTACCACTCAAGGTATCGACATCGTCGCCTCCTATGATGCGGAAATCCTGTCGGGTAATGCTAAATTCAGTCTTGCCTATGGTTGGACCGATACCAGTGTTGATAAATTCGATCCCGAAACCACTGATGAAGGCAAGGTTCGCCGTTTAGAAGATGGTATTCCTGCACACCGTGCAACCTTGACCTGGGCGCAGTCATGGGATCAATTAAGCATGTCACTGCGTGGTAACTACTTCGGTGAGTACTATGCGACTCATGCTGATGATACCTCTGATTGGGGTTCTGAAATGGCCGATGCTGCTGTCACCATAGATTTGGAAGTGAGCTATGAGTTATTTGATGGCTTAACGCTGGCGGTAGGGGCAAATAACCTATTCGACCAAAAAGCGCAAAAGCTGAAAGACGGAACCTTAGGCGAACTTGGTGGCGTTTACTATGAAAGTGGGCCGTTCGATTACAACGGTGGCTTCTACTATGGCCGTGTAAATTACCGTTTTTAATGAGTAAGCCAATTTATAGAAGCGATTTCTAACCCACCTTTCAAGAAATTTGGCTTTTATAGATTTGAAGTGAGCAAAAAGGCTGCAGTGCAGCCTTTTTTATTGGTTATTTTTCCGTTAGCTGCGATTCGTTTGTGCGGCAGCAAGGCCATTCAGTACATCACTCATACTGAGTTTTGACGGCAAGAGAATGCCATTGGGTGCGCTTGGACCGTAGATTTTATTATAGGGCGTACCTGGTACACCTTCATGGCGCATATAGCTTTCAATCGTTTTGTTGGCCTCACTCCAGTTGCCTTGCATCAGGATAATGTTGTCTGCCATTAAGGCATTCACAATTTGTTCCCTGTGGGTGACTTCGGCTTTATTGGTTTGGCAGATGGTGCACCAATCTGAAGTGATATCGACAAACACTGTATAGCCTTGGGCAACCAGAGGTGCAATTTGCTCGGGTGCTAAGGTGTGCCATTGCAGTTTTTGATAGGCTTGATAATCCTCGCCTTTATGTACAAATCCAATAATCGCACCGAGTCCTGAGGCGAAAAATCCCAGTACAAATATCACCGCCAGCGGTATGGTTTTTCCTTTTTGTCTTTGCCAAAGCAGCAGCAAGATAGCGCCGATTAATAGACAAAGAATGACAATACTGATCAGAGTAATAGTGCTCATAAAACTTCCTGCTGGAGAATGGCGTGCCTTTATTAACCATAGAAACTAAGGAATACAGACTTAGATTCGTGCCTATCTTAGCGGTTAACGGCTTAAATCAGCGTGAATTTATGGGATTTCATTTAAGCAGTCCTTTGACGCATTCAGTTGCAATTGTGTTTTGCGCCTGCTGTTGAGTCTTTGTAAGCTGGGCAGGATGATAGTTACCGCTATAACAAAAATAGAAGGAAATAAGATGACACCTTTATTATCGTGTCGACGCGCGTCGGCTAGGCCGCTTTGGTCATTATTACTGTTGCCGTTGTTCGTATTCTGCTCGAGCCTGAGCTATGCCGAACCCGCCAAAAAGGCCGAGGATAAAGCCGACAAGCTTGCCCCTGAAGTCGTCAAAACTGAGCATAAGATGACGATTCAAGGGCAAAAAGTCAGTTACCAAGCGATAAGTGGCGAGACTATTTTAAAGGATGATAAAGACGAGCCGCTGGCGAGTATATTCTCTATTAGCTATTTACGTAACGATATTAAAGATAGCAGTACACGCCCAGTCACTTTTATCTTTAACGGCGGTCCGGGTTCGGCCTCACTTTGGTTGCACATGGGCTTATTCGGTCCTAAACGTGTGGTGGTGCCGGATGCAAAGGACGATGGCGCAGCACCTTATCTTATTGAATCAAATGATTACTCTGTGCTCGATGAGTCCGATCTCGTGTTTATCGATCCCGTAGGCACTGGCTTTAGTCGCGCTTTAGGTGATAAAAAAGGTGCAGACTTTTGGGGCGTGAAAGAAGATGCCCAGTCAATTGCCGAGTTTATTCGCCGCTGGTTGATTGAGCATAAACGTTGGAATTCCCCTAAATATTTGGCGGGTGAAAGTTATGGTACTACCCGCGCGGCAGCACTTGTTAATGAATTGCAGGGCGGTTGGACCGACATTTCGGTCAATGGGATTATGCTGATTTCATCTATTCTCGATTTTAGTCATGCCCGTTACCAGCCAGGTAATAATCAGCCGTATATTGGTTTTTTACCGACGATGGCGGCGACGGCTTTTTACCATAATAAAGTCAGCGCTGCGGATAAAGCTTTAGGGCTAGAGGCTTTTATTGAGGAAGCGCGCCAGTTTGCCATTAAAGATTATGCCCTTGCGTTGTTGCAAGGCAGCCGCTTAACACCCGAGGCATATCAAGCGGTACGTCAAAGCTTGGCGCGCTTTACGGGGTTAAGTGAGCACTATTTAGATCGTGTTAATTTGCGCGTGAGCGCCAGTCGATACACTAAGGAGCTGCTCAGAGATCAAGATTTGACAATAGGGCGGTTAGACAGCCGCTACACAGGTAAAGACTATGATAGTGGCGGCGATTCAACCGACGATGATCCATCAGGTTATGGGATTGATGGCGCTTATACAGCCGCCATGCATCAATATCTGTATGACGATTTGGGCGTGACCTTATCCCGTCCTTTCAATGTACTCTCTGTTGATGTGAACCGAGGCTGGAACTGGAATATTAGCGGTAAGCAGATGCACTATGTCAACGTGGCGCCTTATCTTGGTCAAGCGCAGCGTGAGAATAAAGATCTGCGGATTTTTGTCGGCAACGGTTACTTTGACTTTGCGACGCCATTTTTTGCCACCGAAAATACCTTTGCCGATAACGGCATAGATAATAGTCGTGTGAGTATGCATTACTATAAAGCGGGACACATGATGTACGTTGAGCCCGAATCATTAACTCAGTTAGTGAAGGATATCCGTGCTTTTTATCAGCCTAAATAGGGGTGTGAAGCCCAATGGTACGAAAACGTACGCTAAGGCCATTTGTCCAGCTCCGGTGGTTGTTTCAGCGGCCTCAGTTGCCCATTTAGTACTTGTTCAGTAAGGGTAAACGAATAATGCCCCAAC
>NZ_BPFD01000040.1 GCF_019655335.1 Shewanella hafniensis | reverse complement strand
CAACCTTGGCAATGAAATCATTAAAAATGAATAAGTTAGAACAAATATAAATTAAAAACAAAGACTTAAATAAATAATATTAGCAAGAAAACCACATCAGAAATTGAGTTAAAAATTAATTCTTTTCAATTCAATATTCTAGGCAGTCAACCTGCTACAACCTGCTTCATATCGCATTTAATGCAACTTTTTATAACTGCCGCATGGTTTAACATTATGCCCCCTTAAAACCTTAATCAAAATTGGGGTTAAAACAGTAAGAATATAGCACTCCATCGCAAATCCATGATTAAGGTGATGTAAGTGGCACTTTTTAAAAATACCGACTCCTCGGGGCCAGATTTTCCCTAGAAGCTAATCCATAAATTAAACGCGACGCCATCATCGCATAAGCTTTGTATAAAGCCCTTATCGCCGATACTAAGCTAAACAGGTATATCAGTTGGGATAATGGCTAATGCTAAGCCAATGGTTCAGCACTTAAACATCAGATTTACTTGAAGCGAATCAAAGGAAAACAAGCTAAAAAACCTTAACCCCAAAAGGTAAAAATTATTTATATCTAAAACAGAATAGCAGTGATAAATTGCTGGTGTTGGCGCAGTGGTATTAAGAGAATGCTTCTTAATCTGTGGTTAACAATACATAACTAAAGGAAATAAAATGAATAAGTTATCAGCTGTTTTCACCCTATTGGCATTAGTTAGCTTCACGACCTTTGCTGACGACTCCTCTTTACCGCCTGCACCAGCAGCCGATATCGCTCAGCTGAAAGAAGTGTGCCAGCAGATGGCCTCTGAAGATCAAGTCGAAAATGCAGAGCTAAAACAATATGTGCTTGATTGTGTAAACGATCAACTGACAGAAATGGGCTACAAGTCGGTTACTGAGGTTAATTAATCTTCATTCTAATCTCTGTGTTATTACCGCAACATCGCGTTATTCAGCTTCATTAAATGCCGTTCACAACCGCGAATGGCATTATTCTTTTCAAGAAAAAAGCTATATTGCTCACAATTAACATCATTTCAGTTACAGACGAAACCTATCGAATACAAAATTTAACATCTACAATTAACCGTACGAAAGCCACAAAAATAGGCTTTTAGCATGACTATCAAGGTATTGTGCGATCTACAAATTTACTATTTAATTGATAGCTGTATCATTTTGCATCCCTGCGAATGAAACCACTGTTGGATTGGGCATAAAATGCTAATCTGTTTTTCTGTATTGTTAACCTCAGCCCTTAATCGTTAAATCATGTATCGCATTCTTTTTGTCCTCATTACAAGTTTAAGTATTTTGCCCTCTGTTGGAATGGCGAAAGAAGCCTGTGCATCAGAAAATCAATGCATTGAGATGAACAACTGGGATCTTGGCGTCGCCATTGGCTGGGGGCAAAAAAGCAATCCACTCAAGGATTTTGACGATATTCCACTGTTCTTTATCCCTACAGTGGCCTACTACGGCGAACACTGGTTCTTCGATAATGGTAATTTAGGCTACACCTTAGCCGAGCAAGAAAGCTTCACGTTCAATCTCGTCACCAGTTATAGCTTAGATAGAGCCTATTTCTACCGATGGGATCCATCGAATATCTTTTTGAACCGCGGTACACAAATTGAAGCCAAAGCCATAAATAACATGTCTTTGTCGACTGAGCCCGAACGTGAATTTAATTCTTTAGAGACGCGGAACTTCACCCTACTTGGCGGTGCCGAAGCATTCATCTATACCAGACTCGGCATTATTCGATTGGCATACACCCATGATATGTTTAATGTTCATCAAGGTTCAGAAGCACAAATAAAATGGACCTATGGCTGGGATTACGATCGTTTCATTTTTGAATTCGCACTGGTGTTTGATTGGAAGAGCCAAGCAGTAGTGGATTATTATTATGGCGTTAGGCCAAGTGAAAACGCCTATTGGAGTGAACAATATCAAGCAAAATCAGGTTGGGATAAAGGTGCGGAAATGACGGCCCGTTATATATTAACTGACAATTGGGATCTACTCTTGGCAGTTCGTTACACTCTAATTGCCGATGAGATTGCCGCCAGTCCCTTGTTAGACCAAGACTATAGCAGCACCTACTTTATCGGCGCAGCCTATAGGTTCTAACGTTAGTGACGCTGCCTCAGTTAAGCTTGCTTTGCTTTCTTGGTCTAAGCCTCGGCTTGATGGGCCCAAGTTCTGCTCAAGCTAAAACTCGCGATGCGGCATTAAAACTCACACCTGAAATTTGTATTACCAGTTCAGAAACAGAAGCCTGCGACGTCTATATTGAACTGCAGTGGGAACTCGCCAAAGATGAGCTTATCTGTATTTTGTCCGACAATGCCGCCTATCCCAAATGGTGCAGTGATTCAGTTTCAACCCATACGTTAAGCATGAAAATCCACACTATGACGGATATTCAATTTGTCATGGTGAGTAAAGACAGTAACCAAACTTTGGCTGGTGCCAAACTTAAAATCACTTCTGCATCACAACCTCAGGTTCGCAGACGTTACCGCAACCCTTGGAGTTTATTTTAATGACAAGCCCACAATCGAACCACAGAGTATTATTGGTTGAAGACGACGTTCGCCTAGCAAACTTGATTGTAGATTACCTAAAATCCCATGGTATGCATGTTGAAGTTGAACGCCGTGGCGACACAGTATTAACGCGATTAATCAATTACAAGCCAGATATCATACTGTTAGACATTATGCTCCCGGGCATGGATGGCCTCACCCTGTGTGAGAAACTGCCCGACTATTTTGCTGGCCCAATCCTATTGATGAGCGCACTTGGCTCAAGCGAAGATCAAATCAAAGGACTAGAACTCGGTGCCGATGACTATGTGGTTAAGCCCGTCGATCCTGCCCTGTTAGTGGCGCGGATCAACAACTTACTGCGCCGTCAGAATCAACCACCTCAGGCGGAATCCCACTGCTTGACCTTTGGTAAACTGAGTATCGACCCGCATACCCACGCGATTCGCCTCAATGAAACTGAAATCGATCTCACCAGCCATGAATTCGAGTTACTGTGGTTACTGGCCTCACAAGCGGGCCAAGTGCTCAGCCGTCAGTATATTTATCAGCTGTTACTCAATATTGATTTTGACGGTAAAGATCGAAAAATTGACGTGCGTATCTCTAGATTACGTAAAAAACTCAACGATAATATCGAGACACCTTTCAGAATTAAAACCGTTTGGGGACAAGGTTACCTCTTTGCGCCTGAAGCCTGGAATAACTAAGCACACATACAGTGAAACGTCTCTTTATCAGTTTATATCTGCTACTCAGTCTCAGCGTGCTTGGGATTGGCTGGACACTCGACAGCTTGTGGCAGAAAAATGTGGATGACAATAACGCCCTCGATGCGCCATTAGTGGCCTTGGCGCAATTGTTAGCGGAACTGCCTCCCGATACCCGCCAAAGGTATCTGGAGGCGATCCCTGCCAATCCTGTGATGCCGTTGCAATTGCTCAGTGCCGATCAAGTCGCGCTGGCAGACAATCAAGCGCTAAGCACAAGCAAGGTGTTCACTACCACGACCAATGACGATATTCTGCTGCAATTTATCCGAGTCGGCGATCAAGTCTTAATGGCAGGGCCGCTGGACATCGATCCTAGAGGCAACCTTCGCAGCCTGTTCACCCTGTTCTTTTATTTATCACTCGCCCTCGTTGCGCTAATTTGGGTTGGCCCGCTTTCTCGGGATTTGAGCATACTACGTAAGGCCACTAAAGAGTTTGGCGAAGCGAAATGGGACACGCGAATTACCCTATCAAATCGTTCCCAAGTCAAACCCTTAGCCAATACCTTTAATGAAATGGCGCGGCATATTAGTGCCTTGATAGAAAACCAGAAACACCTGTCTAATGCGGTATCCCATGAGATCCGCACGCCGCTGGCGAGGCTCAAATTCGCCCTTGCACTCATGCCCATGTATTGTCAGCCTGATTCGGACGAACAAAAGCGCCAAGACTTTCTCGATGAGATGCAGCTCGATATCAAAGAAATGGAAGACTTGCTTCAGGAACTGCTAACCTACGCCAGCTTAGAGTCCCAGCGAGAAGGTATCCAGTTAGATGAGTACGATTTAATTAATCTCATCAATCAAAGCATTAAGCGTCTAGAAAGCTTGAGCCCAACACCTATTACCCTTAAAACAGAAGTCGAAAAACTGCCCTTGTTTGGGGAACCCGCATTAATTGAACGTGCGCTGCAGAATTTACTGACCAATGCCCAACGCTTTGCCCGTACTGAAATCGTTATTGAAGTTAAGCAGACCCAGCATAGGGTCAATTTAAGTGTGAGTAACGACGGCGAACCTATACCAGCAGTAGATTTACCTAAAGTGTTCGAGCCTTTTTATCGCAGCCAATCGGTGCAAAATGGCAATAAGGGACACGGTTTGGGACTGGCGATCATTAAACGGATTATGCAGCGGCATCAAGGGAATGTGAGCGTCACTAGCGATGCGCAACATACCCGATTTAATTTAATCTGGCCGAAGAAGCGCAAGCTGTAATAGGGATTGGGATAGGGATTAAACGGCTGCGGTTCTGTTATTCATCTAACGCGCTAATTCTACAAGCCAGTAAAACAAGTGAGTTAAACAAGACTATTTAACTGGCCTAGTTAACTTGCAATTCAAACTATTAGTCTAGCTCGAAGCCACCAAAATCCAGATCGGCTTCGGGCTCAGGCTCAAAATTCAACTGCGGATTTAACGCCGCCCTTTCTTGCTCTATTTGCGCTTGCCTTGCTTTCATCATCGCCAACTGGCGACGGCGTTTACGTTGAGTGCACAGCCGAATGACATCATACTTTTGCGCATCTGAAAACGTTAACCAATTGAATCTTTCGTCACGGCTTCGCAGGCAACCATTACAGTAACCGCGCGCATCAGTTTGACACACACCGATACAGGGACTGGGGATATCAAAAAAGGCTAACTGTTCCATAACCCGCCGCTATTCCTCTGTCAAAATGAGCTGTTCTCACGATGCGGTATGCCCAAATGAATCATGGATAATCGACCTTTGCTAAAAATGAAGCTGCAAAGTGGCGTTTAAAGCGATTCAAATACAACACACTTATCTAAAGTACTTGCAGAAACAACCTTAATCAAGGCACATTGAACAGAGTTTGTACAACTTGGAGCACTATCATGGGATACCGTCACTTTGCCAGTCTGCTCGTCGCTGTTGCCTTATTAAGCGCCTGCAGCAGTAAACCGAAAAACGATTACGATCTCAATTACGACTTCAGCACACTGCACAGCTTTACCCAGCTAACGCCACAGCCCACAGACGACCCACTCAGCGCCCAGCGCATTCAAGTCGAAATTAACAACCAGTTGACTCAAAAAGGCTTTGTCGAAAATACCCAAGCCCCCGACTTTAACGTCGCCTACGCCCTACTGACCCAAGATAAACCTAAGGATTCAGGGTTATCGATTGGATTAGGCACTGGCACATTCGGCCGTTCAGGGGGCATAGGAATTGGCACTAGCGTTGGGGTACCACTGGGCAGTGATACCGCTAAAATTCAAACTATTCAGATAGATATTGTCGACCCTAAAACCAAAACACTCATTTGGCGTGGTAGCGACAGTTATGATTTCGATGCAGGCGGCAATGAGAAAGCCCAAGATACCGTCAAAGCCGTTAGCCGAATTTTGGCGCAGTTCCCACCGACAAAATGATCAAGGCTGAGTGAGTAAAAATGGGCGAATTTCGCCCATTTTTATTAATGAAGAATGCTTGTCGTCAAATATCTTAGGCGAAATATCTAAGACTCAGGAGAAAAGCCCTGACGAAAGATAACGATCACCCCTATCACAAACAATCGCCACAACCACTGAATCAGGATTCAGTCTGGCTATCTCAAGCGCAGCAAACACAGCACCGCCCGAACTGACTCCTGCACAAATCCCTTCCTCTCGCGCTAAGGTTCTCGCCATGGCTTTTGCATCTTGCTCTTCAATATCCATCACTAAATCAACCCAAGAAGCATCAAAAATCCCTGGCAAATATGCCTGCGGCCAACGCCGAATCCCAGGAATGGCACTGCCATCGGCAGGCTGAAGGCCGACGATAGTGATGTCAGGATTACAACTTTTAAGGTATTTGGACACACCCATTATGGTGCCTGTCGTCCCCATACTTGACACAAAGTGGGTAATTTTGCCTAGACTCTGTTGCCAGATCTCAGGGCCTGTCGTGAGGAAATGCGCATTCGCGTTATCTTGATTATTAAACTGATCCAGCACCTTGCCTTTGCCTTCGGTTTGTAACTGCAGTGCCAAATCCCGCGCCGTCTCCATGTTATCCACCAGCATAAGTTCTGCACCATAGGCTTGCATCGCATCCTTACGCTCTTGGGTGGAGTTTTCCGGCATAATCAGGATCATCTTATATCCTTTGATCGCCGCCGCCATCGCTAGGGCAATCCCAGTATTACCACTCGTTGCCTCGATAAGCGTGTCACCCGGGCTGATCTCTTGGCGAAGTTCAGCCTGAATGATCATATTGAGTGCTGCACGATCCTTTACTGAACCCGCTGGGTTATTCCCTTCCAACTTTAACAGTACAGTTGAGGTGCCACAGTTAAGCCGCTGCAAGCGAACCAGCGGAGTTTGCCCAATACAGGCTTCAATTGTCGGAAAGTCAGACACTAGGATTATCCTTTACTTGATAAAAACAACTAAGCAATAACCTATTCTAAGTGGGTTAGCATGCACAAACACAGTGAAAATGATCTAGGGCATACAATAAATCGCTCATACTTATTCAAAAAAGTTCTATTTAACTGACTTCTTATAAATAATTACTTCAACTAATCTATATGTCATAACGCTGACAAAGTTGCCAGTTCAAGGAGTAGCAAATGCAAATAAAAGTGATAAAGACCCTACTGGGTACGCTCTTTCTGGCAACGTCACTCAATGTGGCTGCCGCAGATCAAACCCTGCTAAATTCTTCTTACGATATCGCACGGGAATTATTCAGTGCCTATAACCCCGTTTTCGCCAAACATTGGCAAGAGAAAACAGGTAAAACCGTTGAGATTAAGCAATCCCACGCAGGTTCATCGGCACAGGCGCGCTCAATTCTGCAGGGATTACCCGCAGATGTGGTGACGTTTAACCAAGTAACAGACGTACAGATCCTCCATGACCGCGGTAAATTGATCCCAGAAAATTGGCAACAACTACTGCCTAATGCCAGTTCACCTTACTATTCCACCATTGCTTTTTTAGTTCGTAAAGGTAACCCAAAGCAAGTAAGCGATTGGGGCGATTTAGCGAGAGATGACGTTAAGCTAGTCTTTCCTAACCCAAAAACCTCTGGTAATGCGCGTTACACCTATTTAGCCGCCTTAGGTTATGCCCAAAAAAGTTTTGGTAAAGATAATCAGGCTTCACAGGACCAATTCCTGAAAAAATTCCTCGGCAACGTAGCAGTGTTTGATACAGGCGGTCGTGGTGCAACCACCTCCTTTGTTGAACGTGGTATCGGTGATGTGCTGATTACGTTTGAATCGGAAGTGAACAATATTCGCCAGCAGTATGGTGCAGACGATTACCAAGTCATAGTGCCAAAAACATCGATTTTGGCTGAGTTCCCCGTTGCTGTGGTTGAGAAAAATGCTAAGCGCAACGGCACACAAGAGCTAGCGACTGAGTATTTGAATTATCTCTACAGCGAAGAATCACAACGACTATTGGCCGGTTTCAATTATCGTGTGCACAACGAAACGGTTCAGGCTGAGTTTGCTAAGCAGTTCCCTACGGTTGACCTGCTCACTGTTGAGCAAATCATTGGGGGTTGGGATAATGCCATGAAAACCCAGTTTGCTAACGGTGCCAAACTCGATCAGTTACTCAAACGCTAATTCCAGTTTGCAGTGATAAAAGGTTAACATTGCAACCCGGGCTCAGTCCCGGGTTAAGCAATTTTAGCGCGTTGACGGGTGATGATTTGCAAGCAACGAAGTTGGCTTAGATAGTCTTTAACTCAGACCGCCGATCGCTGACGGCAAATACAGCGTATTGGATTAACTCAATTAACCTGACCGGGTGATTATTCTGTGATTTTTAATAACGGGCGTTTACGCCATAAGCGGGTTCTTCCAGGGTTTACCATCAGCTTAGGTGTGTCCCTACTGTTTGTCAGCCTGATTTTATTATTGCCAACCACTGGGCTGATTATGCAGACCAGTTCAATGAGCTTGTCCGAATACTGGGGCGTCATCACAGATCCTCGGGTGCTGGCGAGTTACCGAGTTACCATACTATCGGCGCTCGCGGCATCGCTATTTAACTGCTTTTTCGGATTGTTACTCGCATGGGTGCTAGTACGTTATGAATTCCCCGGCAAACGTATCTTAGATGCATTGGTGGATTTACCCTTTGCGTTGCCAACCGCCGTTGCAGGTATCACCTTAGCGACCCTGTATGCGGAAAACGGCCAAATCGGTAGTGTGCTGGCAGAACTGGGCATAAAAGTCGCCTATACCCCGCTAGGCATAGTGGTCGCGATGATTTTCACCAGTATTCCCTTTGTGGTGCGTACCGTACAACCGGTTCTCGAAGAGTTATCCCACGATGAAGAAGAAGCGGGCATGACGCTTGGCGCCTCGGATCGTGCGGTATTCTGGCGGATCATTTTGCCGTCCTTGTGGCCAGCCTTGATGGTCGGGACTGCACTGTCTTTTACCCGCAGCCTAGGTGAGTTTGGTGCAGTTATCTTTATCGCAGGTAATATGCCCTATATCAGCGAAATCACATCGTTAATGATTTTTGTCCGCCTGCAAGAGTTTGATTTTGCCGGCGCTAGCGCCATTGCCTCTGTGGTGCTGATGACCTCACTACTGCTATTACTACTAATAAACCTGTGGCAGGCGCGTTATCTGCGCCGCATTCATGGACGATAAGGAGCAAACATGAACTCATTTAAGCCCTTAAGAGTCGGTGAAGCCCCTCTTATCAAGTGGAGCCTGATTACCCTCGCGGTGTTCTTAGGCTTGCTATTGTTGCTATTGCCGCTGGTGAGTATTTTTCAGCAAGCGTTTGTCGGAGGTTGGGAGCGTTATATTGGCCACTTAACTCAGCCAGATTCGCTGCATGCGATTGGTTTGACGCTGATGGTTGCGGCGCTCACCGTCCCCATCAATTTAGTGTTCGGGATCATGCTGGCGTGGAGCGTGACTCGCTTTGAATACCCAGGTCGCAAGTTATTAATCACGCTAATTGATATTCCGTTTGCGGTATCACCTGTCGTCGCAGGTTTGCTCTATTTGCTACTCTATGGCAACAGTGGTTGGCTGGGTGAATGGCTCTATGAGCACGATCTGCAGATCATGTTTGCTTGGCCGGGAATACTGTTAGTCACCATTTTTGTCACATGTCCCTTTGTCGCCAGAGAACTCATTCCATTGATGCAACAACAGGGCGCATCGGAAGAAGAAGCCGCAGTGATCCTCGGTGCCTCATGGTGGCAACTCTTCCGCCGAGTGACGCTCCCGAATATCAAGTGGGCACTGATTTACGGTGTGATCCTCACCAATGCCAGAGCCGTGGGCGAATTTGGTGCCGTTGCTGTTGTGTCTGGCAACATTCGCGGTGAAACCAATACCTTACCTTTACATGTGCAATTATTGTATGAAGATTATCAGGCCGAAGCCGCCTTCGCGAGCGCGTCATTACTCGCCCTGATTGCACTAGTGACCCTAATGCTAAAAGCCGTCGTTGAATGGCGACAACAACGCAGTTTATCCGCCAATGACAATAAAGAGCAGAGCCAACTATGAGTATTCGTCTTACTAATATTTCCAAGAAATTTGGCAAGTTTCAGGCGCTTTCCCCGCTGGATCTTGATATTCAAGAAGGGGAAATGATTGGTCTGCTGGGACCATCTGGTTCAGGTAAAACCACGTTATTGCGGATTATTGCTGGGCTCGAGGGAGCCGATAGCGGCAACATTTATTTCGGTGACCGAGATGTCACCCAAGTGCATGTGCGTGAAAGACGCGTGGGTTTTGTGTTTCAAAACTATGCGCTGTTTCGCCACATGACAGTCGCCGATAACGTCGCCTTTGGACTCGAAGTCATGTCCAAAAAGCAAAAACCTTCAGCGGCAGAAATACGTAAACGTGTGACACAATTGCTGGAAATAGTGCAACTAGGCCATCTCGCGCAGCGCTACCCCGAACAGCTCTCAGGTGGACAAAAACAGCGCATTGCCTTGGCCCGTGCACTCGCAACCCAACCCGAAGTCTTGCTACTGGATGAACCCTTTGGCGCCTTGGATGCCAAAGTGCGTAAAGAACTACGCCGCTGGCTACGCAGCCTGCATGAGGAATTAAAATTCACCAGCGTATTTGTGACCCACGATCAAGATGAAGCGCTTGAACTCTCCGATAGAGTGGTTGTGATGAGCAATGGTCATATCGAGCAGATTAATACACCAGCTGAGTTATACTCGCATCCCAATAGTCGCTTTGTGTTTGATTTTCTTGGTAACGTCAATGTCTTTGAAGCCAGTTGGCAACAAAAGCGTTGGGAAAATGGCCAAGCATTTCTGACACCACCAGAACAACAAGCACTGCAGCAAGATGGCGTGCTCTATGTTCGCAGCCACGAATTATCGCTGTCAAACAAGCCTAATAGTCAGGCCAATTTGCCGTTCGATATTGTCGCCATGACCCCCATTGGCGCCGAAGTCAGACTGGAATTAGCCCCACACGGCTGGCATAGCGAAGAGTTGTGGGAAGCCAAGTTCACCCACCATAATCTGCATGAACTCGGGTTACAAAAAGGTAGTATGGTTTACGCCACCCCAAGAACCGGTTACTTCTTTGGGGCACAAGGTGAAAGCTCACCAACGCGTCTAAGCTGGCCATTCCTGGCACCGGGCAGTCTCGCCTTTGATATCTAATCATCAAGGTTGAAATCAGCAATATATCTAATCATCAAGGTTGAAATCAGCAATATTAGCGGTATCACTGGGCAGTGATACCGCCAAAACCGTCCGCCGGAACGAGCTAGCACCCATGGTACCAAGCAAAAATCTTACTCATGGGCATTCACGGTTCGCCCTGCGGCCCATTGCCTAAGCGCATTGATTTTATCGCTCATGACCACAGATAAAGGCCGTGTTTTGCTGAGTTCTTCAAGTAATAGCACTTGATCGACACTGCGCTCGACGCTTCTTGCGGTATACATGGCAGCAATAACGGCTTGTTCGATTTCGGCGCCGGAAAATCCTTGGCTGCGGGCCGATAATTGAGCGAGATCTAAGCTCGCTACATCGATTCCACGGCGCTGACAGTGGATTAAGAAGATGGCTTTGCGTATAGCTTCGTCGGGTAAATCGACAAAGAAGATTTCATCCATCCTGCCCTTTCGCATCAATTCTGGCGGCAGAGCTTGAATGTCATTGGCGGTCGCCACCACAAACACTTCAGATTTACGCTCCGCCATCCAAGTGAGTAAGGTGCCGAGTATCCGCGTCGATGTGCCCTCATCGCTGCTACTGCCGCTTAAGCCTTTTTCAATTTCATCTATCCAAAGCACGCAGGGCGACATCATGTCAGCAAGCTCCAGTGCATGCCGTAGATTCTTCTCAGTTTCACCTATGTATTTGTTATATAAGGATGCCATATCGAGTCTAAGCAAAGGTCGTTGCCAAACGCCCGCAACCGCCTTAGCCGCGAGGCTCTTACCACTGCCCTGCACACCCAGCAGCAAAATCCCCTTGGGCGCATCGAGCGCCTTAGTGTGTTCCACAGAAGTCGGCTTATCGGCTTGGCCAAGGGTGCTGACTGCCGCGATAGGTACACGTTGCTTGAGCCATTTTTTTAGATTATGCAGCCCGGCGATCTGCGAAAAATCACTGGTGTCGTATTCAAATTGCAGCACACCGTTTAAGTCGAGTAACTGAAACTTGGCTTTATTGATGGCATCGATATCTGACAAGGTAATAGCGCCATCATCGACTATGGCTTTGCGCACCAAACGGCGGGCATCCTCTAAGGTCACGCCCCGCAGATTATCGGCTAATTTGACCACAGCAGCATCATCGACCTGTAGATGCGTGCCTTGATGACGAATTTTATCGACTTCGAGATAAATCAGGTTTTGCAATTGCACTGTGCTTGGCAAAGTTAATTGAAAATAGGCGCAATAACGTTTGATTTCGGGCGGGATATCAAAAGCATGGCTCACCAGCACTAATGTGTGTTGCAGCGTTTCGTATTCGAGGGCGATTTCTTTAAGTAAACGGACATTTTTTGGCGCATCAATCACAAAGGGATGAAAGTCGCACAGCACATAAATCCCCTGCTGCGAGGTTGATTTAATTTGTCCAAGCAAATCTGTGGGTTCGCTATTAAATTTTTGTGCCGCCATAGGTTTATCGACCCGTGCTAAACCTTGGGTAATGCTCCAGGTAAACACAGGTTGATAGAGTACACTGGCGACCCGCTTAAGTAACTCGACCACGCGATATTCTTCATAGGTTTCAATCACTACAATTGGCGTATTGGAGCGCAGCACTGAGGTTAAATCGCGAATATCTTGCATGTCTTTCACATCCCTTTTAACTAACCTAAAAATTGCCACAAAAAAGTCCAGCGAACTGGACTTTACACCAACCTTTACACTGAACCGAACAAAGTGCTCAACAAACAAGATTTAACGGTTTAGGCACTAATGTCCATCAAAAAATAAGTAATTCAACCAGCCTTGCATCCTGAGTAATACCTTACGCATTACAGCCACATGGTGAAAGTGTTCAGTGTAAATAGCCACTTGGCCTGACACTCCAGCAGGGAACTCTTTACGAATAGCGTCGTCATCGATATCAATCAAAACAACCACTCGACCATTTTGAAACAGACGACTGGAGGACGCTAATACACCACCCATTTGGATTTCACCTTCAGCCATTGCAGGTAGCACTTTCGCCACCTTGCCTTTAAACACTTTCCCTGGCGCGGCATCGAGAATAATTTCGGCCTCGTCGCCCTCTTTCAGGCGCAGTAGAGAATTCTGCCAAAAGGCTCCGGCAAAATAACGTTGCTCATCAGGGATAAAACTCATCACGGGCCTTAATGGTAAAGGCACAGCCATAGCCCCTGGACGGAGCGCCATTTGCGTAACGATACCATCAGCGGGTGCCCGTACTATGGTCTGCTCTAAATCATAGAGTGCGCTCGCTAAATCTCCCTGCAAGCCAGCCACTTTAGTATTAACGCCATCAATATTAGACTCATAGGCAAGCCTCATCCGTAACTCTTCTGATCTTGCGGCAGTTAACTGCGCTTCAGAAGCAAGATACAGTTGGCGTTTATTATCCAATTCCAATGCGGTAAAGGGAGAATTAGCGCCTCCTTTTCGATGACCGCTTTCATAGCGTTCATAGGCAGACTTATTACGGTCTTTATCAGCATTGACTCGCTCAACATTGGCTTTAGCCGATTCCAATGCCGCGGCGAGCTGTGGCACTTCTAACTCGGCAGCGACTAACGCGGCACGCTTACGCTTTACTACGGCCTCAAAGGGGATGGGATCAATTCGGAAAAGTACATCTCCTTGTTTAACAGGTGTATTTGGCTGCACTTCAACACGAGTCACTAACCCTTTTACCGCAGGGGTAATAGGAATGGTGACAAAATATTCCCGAGCAAAACGTGAATAAGGATGGTTATAGTTCATTAGCAGTATTAAGGCACCAATGAGCACCACGCCCCCCAAAACGGCAGTAGGCACAGTCCATTTAGTCAGCGGGATTTTAAACACTTTAAAAATAACAATACAGATGGCGGCATAGGTCAGTATCAGTAATAGATCCATTTTAGACCTCGACTTTATTGGTAATATTCGGCTCTTCAACAGCGGCGCTTGCTTGTTCTAATTGCTCAAGTCTCGCTTGTAACGCTATTACTGTCTGACGTAAAGTGCCCACATCCTCCTCTAACGCCTGCTCTCGTTTCATCACAGTACCAAATCCCCAGCCACGATCTTCTCGATATAAGGTGGCCCAGATCCATAAAAATGGCCAAATAGCATGTAACGTAAATAAACTCACCCACCCCGCAATATGCAGGGCATCTTGCTGTGGGTGATTACGCTTTTTGGCAATTTCGTATGGAATATCATGGATAGCAATCACACCATAAAAAATAACGACAACCACAAAAAATAAAATCCCTAACGCAAAGTAATCTAAAAACATTTGAATCCCCTCAATCATCATGATCACTAATCAAACAAACACAGTTGAATATCTCAAGGCTAAAGTTAACAACTAAACAACATTATAGAACAACAAAAAACAATCACTTCCAGCCAAGTCAAATTGAATCGTGTTAACACCAAACCCAGTGATCTAAAGCACACTTGTTTATTTACATCATGCTCTAATGTGCCGTTCGCGTTAAACTCATGGCTAAATTGCGCGCCATGACGCAATCCCTACAACTGCGAATAAAGGAATCACACATGATAGGCACTCCCTACACTGAGGGCGCACGACGCGCCATGTTGCTCGGCTGCGGTGAACTTGGCAAAGAAGTGGCCATTGAACTGCAACGCTTAGGCGTTGAAGTGATTGGCGTTGACCGTTACGCCAACGCCCCCGCCATGCAAGTCGCCCATCGCTCCCATGTGATCAATATGCTCGATGCTAAAGCCCTGCGTGCCGTTATCGAGTTAGAAAAACCGCACTTAGTCATCCCAGAAATTGAAGCCATCGCCACCCAAACCTTAGTGGACATGGAAGCCGAAGGGGTAAATATCATCCCCACAGCTCGGGCAACTAAGCTCACTATGGACAGAGAAGGGATTCGTCGCCTCGCCGCTGAAACCTTAGGTTTACCGACTTCTCCGTATTTTTTCTGTGATACTGAAACCGAATTTAATCAAGCGATTAGCGAAATAGGCGTGCCCTGTGTGGTTAAGCCTGTGATGAGTTCATCGGGCAAAGGTCAGAGTGTTATTCGCGATATCGCCCTCAGTCATAAAGCGTGGCAATACGCTCAAGAAGGTGGCCGCGCTGGCGGCGGCCGCGTAATAGTCGAAGGTTTTATTCCCTTCGACTATGAAATCACCCTGTTAACCATCAGCGCAGTCAATGGCATTCATTTTTGTGCGCCCATTGGCCACAGACAAGAAGATGGTGATTACCGTGAGTCATGGCAGCCACAAGCCATGTCAGATGAAGTGTTAGCAAAATCCCAAGCGATCGCGAGCAAAGTCGTCGAAGCCCTTGGCGGTTATGGACTATTTGGCGTAGAACTGTTTGTTAAAGGCAATGAAGTGTATTTCTCCGAGGTCTCACCAAGGCCACACGACACTGGGCTCGTGACACTCATCAGCCAAGATTTATCGGAATTTGCCCTGCATGTTAGAGCGATTCTCGGCCTGCCGATTCCCAATATCCATCAGCATGGTCCAAGTGCCTCGGCAGTGATTTTGGCCGAAGGCACCTCAAGCAATATCCGCTATCAAGGGATTGCCGCCGCATTAGAGGCGGTCAACACTCAGCTGAGATTATTCGCCAAACCCGATATTGATGGCCGCCGCCGCTTAGGTGTCGCGCTTGCCCGTGATATCGATATCGACAGCGCCTTGAATAAAGCACTCGATAGCGCCAGTAAAGTGAAGGTCATCTTTTAAACTGTTTTATCGGTTTTAAATTGGCTTCAAGCACAAGCGACACATCAAAGGGAAATGCGCTGCAACGCCATTTCCCTTTTCCAACACAGTACATCATCAAGAACCTTTACCAATAAAAAGTGACCCACCCCAACCGACAGAGTAAACTAGCGCCTTTGTCTTGTGGCCTAAGATTGCACGCCAAGCAAAACAAGCCCTGTGGTACGAGTTTAATTTTGGGCGAGTTGTTCAAAGCAATTTATTGCGAGCGCTTATTAAGACGATTGATTTCGAGCAGTGGCTTAATTCGAGCGTGATCTAAGTAAACTCCAGCAACAAAAAACCATTAGTAATAGAAACCAAAAGTAGTAGAAACCAATGCAGCTTCAGCCTTCTTGCTTTACCTCTTTCACACAAGCCATTGATGCCTATGCCCTGCCGCAACGTTTTACCTTTCCTTTCTATTACGAACCGCATCCATTATGCGTGCTTGCAGCCAACGAATTACAACAACACCTTGAGACTCAAAGTGATTGGCAACATAACTTTGGCCTAACGGGTGAGTTAACCGGCGCCATTGGCAAGATGTTCGGCGTATTGCTGGTACAAAATCCGCAAGGTGAAGTGGGCTATTTGTCGGCATTTTCGGGTAAGTTGGCCGAGCAAAATCATTGGCCGCGCTTCGTTCCACCTGTATTTGATATGCTGGCTAAGGACAATTTTTTCCACGCTGAAAACCTGCAAATCAACCAAATTAACGAGCAGCTACTTGCAGTAGAAAACCATCCCGATATTCCGAGGCTATCAACCGAGCTAGAAACTGAACAAGCTCAAGCGCAAGTCAAACTTGCCGCCCACAGACAAGTGATGATAGCTGGCCGTAAGTCCCGCAAGGCGCAGCGCAATCAACTCGCAGCCCAATTGGCTACCAATCCGACTGATGAGACCTTGCGTGAAAACGCAATAACTGAAGCCAAACTCAGCCAAGAAAGCATTAACGAAAAGAATCAGTTAAGAGATATTAAACGCTATTGGGATGAACGTATCCATGCCATCAGCCAAGCGTTAACGCTGCTCACTGATAAGTGCGACGCGTTAAGACTACAGCGTAAACAGCTCTCAGCGGCGCTGCAGCAAAAGCTGTTTGAGCAGTATCGTTTTTTGAATATTCGCGGCGCAGAAAAAAGCCTTAACGGCATATTTAACGGCACGGTTGAGTTAACACCGCCCGCAGGCTCGGGCGAATGTGCTGCCCCTAAGTTGTTACATTACGCCTTTAAACATGACCTTAAGCCATTAGCGATTGCCGAGTTTTGGTGGGGCGCACCGCCAAAATCAGAAATTCGCCAGCATAAGCAGTTTTATCCCGCCTGCCTGCGAAAATGCCAACCCATCTTGGGACATATGCTCGAAGGACTCGTAGTCGATGATAATCCGCTGCTGACCAACCCCGCCGAAGGCAAAACCTTAAGTATCCTCTATCAAGACGAGGCGATGGCGATTGTGAACAAACCCGCCGAGTTTTTATCCGTGCCCGGCAAAGAGATTGAAGACTCAGTGTATTCGCGCATCCGCCAAACCTTTCCCCATGCCACAGGGCCGCTAATCGTCCACAGGCTCGATATGTCGACCTCGGGATTAATGGTGATCGCATTGACAAAAGACGCCCATAAACAGCTGCAAAAACAATTTATCCAGCGCACTGTAACTAAACGTTATGTGGCGCTGTTAGCGGGAATTCCTACCGTCATGGCAAATACGCAGGCGACGGGTAACATCTCTTTACCCTTACGTGGCGATTTAGACGATAGACCGAGACAACTCGTTTGCCATGAGTTTGGTAAAGCAGCCGAAACCCATTGGGAATTGAGCCAACTTGATGAAATGGCACGTACAACCCGCGTGTATCTTTATCCTAAAACGGGCCGAACCCATCAACTCAGGGTTCACTGCGCCCACTCAGAGGGGCTAAATACACCGATTGTCGGTGACGACCTCTACGGCACTCGCGCCAATCGCCTGCATCTGCATGCCGATTTATTGATGCTTCTGCATCCCGTTACCCGTAAGCAGATGCGTTTTCAAGTCGATCCTGATTTTTGAGATCTGAGTTCTGATTGATTAACAAGGCAGCAAAAGGAAAACCAAGCTTAATGGGCATTATCAGAAGTTTGACCGCGATGTAAAAGCGGGCTTTTTCGGGCATAGTAATGCCTCACTCAAAACGGAATCGATAGCAGTAGTATGGGTATAGGCAATCTGGTTAAAAACATTAGCCGAAATCAAGGGTTCTTAAGCGCTTTGCTGAGCGCCGCCGTATTCATGAGCGCCTGTCAGCCCGCATCGGAACCGAGTGAACTCATAGCAAACCTAAATGCCAGTCATATAGCAGAAGTCACCTCCGTAACTGCAATACCTCGCGAACCACTCGCGCAAGAAGTCTATATCTGGCAGCGCCAATGGCGCCCCGCTAATCAAACGGCATTAGCGCAAAGCCAAGGGGTATTCCAAGGATTGCGCATTCTAGCGCTGCAAGCGCACCCAAAACCCAATGGCGCAGATATTTGGTTTGAAGTCGCGGTCAATCATGCTTGGCTTCAGGCCGATCCTAGACCTAAAGTCGCCGTGATCCGCTTAGATGGCCAGCTGAGCCATTTAAATGATGAAGCAGTGATCCATAAAATCAGCCAAGTACTTAACAGTTGGCAAGCAAAAGGCACACACATCACAGGTGTTGAAATCGACCACGACAGCGCTAGCAGCAAACTGCCCACCTATCGGGATTTTCTTAAGAAGCTTAAAGCGCAGCTACCCGCAGAGCTCAAACTCAGCATTACCGCCCTGCCCGCTTGGCTCAATAGCACCGATTTCCCCGCATTGCTCACTTATATTGATGAACTCGTGCTGCAAATTCACAGCGTAAGCGATCCACGCCTCGGGCTATTCGATGCGACTCAAGGTTGGCAGTGGGTGCAGCAACTCTCAAATATCAGCACTGTGCCTTACCTTATTGCGCTCCCCGCTTACGGCTCGGCGGTCATCAGCACAGCTTCAGGTTATAAAGTGGAGAGTGAAACACCGCTACGGGGTCAACTCAATGACTCCCATGCTGTTGAGGAACTGATGGCAGATCCGCAAGTGTTACAAGCTTTTGTGCACAAACTGCAAAGCCGCACTGATGCCAAGCTTAAAGGCATTATCTGGTTCAGGCTGCCGCTGGAAGGAGATAAAAGGGTTTGGCCACTTGATACCTTAATCGCTGTGGCGCAGCAAGGTGAGCTTACCGCCAAGATTGAATTAGTGATCTCAAGCGATAACGATATTCAAACAACATTAGCCACTGAAAATAAGGCTAAAAGCCAACAAATCCTCAAGCCACAGCTCTTCCAATTGAGCTTAATTAATCGCGGTAATATTGCTGGCGACATTCCCGCGAGTTTGTCCCTAGCGGGACAAGCTTGCAGCGGGTATGATGCGCAAAATGGCTATCGCGTGAAACAAAAAAATGGGCTGTTAATCTGGCAGTGGCGAGCTGAAAATACCGCCACATTGGCGCCGACTGACACTGCTCCAAGCGCGACGAACATGCCAATGCCGCAAGCACACAAACAAACTCAAAAACACATGCTCAACCCTGTCGGCCAGAAAGTGATAGGCTGGGCACGTTGTGAGTCATTATATTTACAGGGAATTTATGCGCCATAAGCCAACATCATCGTCCACAATGGCAAAATCCAATCGGGCTTTTATGCTTAAAAAGACCACGCTTATCTGTTTAAGCCTATTTTCGCCAATGCTATTGGCCTGCGGCCCCGACTTCCCTTTGCAATTGACTCAAGACAGACAGAGTAATCTCAGTTATTTACCGCAAACCTCTTTCAGCCAGCAGCTAACCGCCCTCGCAAAACCTTTGCCTTGGCAGTATCAAGATGCGCCAGCTGCGCAGGAATATCTGTGGGATGAAGTGCATAGCCGTTATCTGTCACAAACTCGTGCTTTTGAAAACAGCGAATTAAGTGAAGCCCATTTGATCTTAGTGAACACACTAAGGGATGCGACAGGCCCAATCGAGGCCGAACAAATGGCCGCCAAGTTGGATAAAGATCTGCCCCAAGCGCTGACCTGGTACACCTTAGGCGCCGTGGCGTTTGAGGCAAAAGACTACGATAGAGCGAGTAACTATTTTAGCAAAATCATTAAATTACCAGAAAGCGAACGCGCATCTCGCAGCCTGTGGGCACTCTATTCGCTGTCGCGTATTGAGCTTATCTTAAGTAAAACCTCAGCGGATCCTGAGCACTTTAATAGTGCCAACGCTTACCTGACTCAATTGCAAACCGAAGTCGCCCAAGGCGCCGCCGATCCCCTGCGCTTGAGCTTAGCAAGCCTAGGTGAGCAGGCTTATATCCTGTTGCACCAAGGCCAGCGGAGCCCACAAGTTGCCAATCAAGGTGCAGATGGTACTGAGCTACAAATGATGCTTAACCCTGATGCACTGAATAAGGCTATTGAGCTCTATGCCACCCAATCAGTACAGGGCGATAGCGGCGGTTATGATTCTTTATTGATGTTAAGCCGTACCTTGATGGGGAAAGACATTGCTGAGCTGAAACCGTTGCTGCAACAGACAAGCGTGCAGCAGTTATTGATTGCCTATTGGCAAAGCAGCACCAATGAATTTGCCTACGATGGCCAGCTTTCGGAAATGGGCTCAAAGGTAGCTGAAATCCTCAAAGTGTTCCCAACCGATGGTTTACAGCTCAACCATGGCGATAAATTAGCGGCAATTTATTACCAGCTAGGGGACTACGCTAGTGCTGAGCGCCTATTGACGCTCGCGAAACCCAGCGGCCTCACTTGGTGGCTAACCGCTAAATTAATGCTACAGAAGGGCGATCAAGCAGAGGCGGCCAAGGCCTATGCTCAGGCGGCGCGTCACTTCCCCAAACAATCCGATGAAGCATTAGCTACAGTTGATGCCAAAGAGACTCAGCAGCAAGCCATTAATGCCGATGAAGATAAAGCCACTTACTGCCGTATTCGCGCCGAGCAAGGGGTGTTATCCCTAGAGCGCGGCGAATATGTCGATGCGCTCAATCACTTACTCGCCAGCGGCGACGAATACTGGCAAGACATAGCCTATGTGGCGGAGCGCGTGCTCACCACGGCTGAGCTTAAGTTATTTATCGACGAGCATGTGCCGCTTATCGCCTTCGAATATCCTAAAGATAGCGACTGGTACGATAATATAGAACCGATTAACAATCGCTTACGCTACTTGTTAGGTCGCAGATTATTACGTGAAGGGGCTATCGCTGAAGCGCCTGCTTATTTCCCTAACCCGAATCTTAATGCCAGCGCCCTCGCCTACGGTACTGAGCTGAACGCGGCGAAAAATGCAACAGGCATAGATAGCGCTAAGGCCTATTGGGCTGCGGCAGAACTTGCCCGCCACCAAGGTATGGAAATCTTAGGGTTTGAATTAGCTCCAGATTACGCTATCTACCAAGGGGTATTCGATCTAAGCGATTGGAATGAACCGAGCAAGTTAGCAGAGAAAGAACAACTGCGATTAAACGCCAGCCAAGCCGTTCCCGATAAACGCTTCCATTATCGCTACACAGCAGCAGAACTGGCCAACAAGGCATCGGAGCATGTTCCCCACAACAGCCAAGCCTATGCCGCGCTACTCTGCCAAGCCACGGGTTGGGTATTGTATCGAGATCAAGAACTTGCCCTACGCTATTACAAAAAATACGTCGCCAACGGCCCCTTTGTGCCTTGGGCAGAAAACTTTGGTATGCAGTGTGAAGCACCCGATTTTGACGGTGCAGTAAAACGAGCACAGGCCAATGAAATTGCTGAATGGAACGCCCTGTACCACAAGCTGAAAAAGCCGGTTGTATTTGGCGTATTAGCCATCACGGGTTTATTGGGTGTGTGGTGGATGCGTAGAAGAAAGGCTCAAGCATAACTAACCATTCAGGTCTTTCTCTCTTAACGTCGATATGATGAAAAGAGAGAAAGACGCATACCGCTTTACTTGTTCACACAGTTAATCACGTCACCCTGTAAATAACCGTGCACATTCGCCACGGCAATATTGAGTAGACTTTGTCTGGCTTCCTTAGTCGCCCACGCGTTGTGGGGACTAATGCTGATATTCGGTGCATGCAATAAGGGATTATCCGCGCTGGGCGGCTCGGTCGATAATACATCGACACCGGCAAATAGGCGGTTTTGCGAAAGCGCTGCAGCAAGTGCGGCCTCATCAATTAATCCACCGCGCGCCGTATTAATCAGCAGCGCATTAGGCTTCATCAAGGCGAGAGTTTGTTGATTGATAAATTGCTCAGTTTCTGGAGTAAGCGGACAATGGAGCGAAATAATATCTGATTCGCTCAGCACAGTCTCACGCGTTACCCAAGTGGCACCTTGGGGCAAATCTTTAATCACTGAGCGGGTATTGACGAGCACTTTCATCCCGAATGCAAGGGCGAGCGTCCCAACCTGCTGGCCAATATCACCGTAACCTATTAAACCTAAAGTCTTACCTTTTAAGGATTGCAGCGGCATTAAGGTGAAACAGAAATCTTGGCAATTCACCCACTGACCATCGACCACAGCTTGATGATGGGCAGCCACGGCTTGGGTGTGATGCAGTATATGGGCAAACACCATCTGCGCTACGGCATCGGGCGCATAGGCAGGCACATTTGTCACCACTATGCCTTGCGCTTTAGCTGCCGCGATATCGACAACGTTAGTGCCCGTTGCCAGTACACCTATATATTTAAGTGCGGGAAGTTGCGCCAGAGTCTCGGCATTGAGCGGCGTTTTATTGGTGAGAATGACCTCAGCACCTTGAGCACGTACGACAACATCGGCGCCCGCAGTGCGGGGGAAACACCTAAACTCGCCTAGTTCAGTCAAGGATTGCCAACTGAGATCGCCAGGATTTAAAGTTTCGCCATCGAGTACAACTATCTTCATGCCGCTAAATCTCCTTTTAAAACGATGTGTTAGTGCTAAAAGCTGACTTTGAGCCCAAGGTTAGCCTGCGCCTGCCACATCACATCCGACGTAATGTGCCATAGGCATTCATCTTCATTACAAAACAGTGAGCTGTCGCTGTTGATAAACGTCGCGTAACCGCGAATATCTGCAAACAAACCAAAGTGTTGAGTGACTTGATACTCTACCCCACCGCCAATCCCCATAGAGAAACGCGTTTCACTCGACCAAGCGTCAGGCAGCATGCGGGTGATCCCTGCACTTGCGGTGACGTAGGGTCGAATATCGCCACGGGGAAAATATAAAGTGCCACCTAAGTGGATATAATCTAAGTCTAACGAGGTAAGACGATCGGGCGTAAACAAACCGCCACTTTTGAGTTCAGAGGCTTGGTGGCTGTATAAAAGATAAATATTACCGGGATCATTCGTGCCAATACCCAGCATCAGGCCGTAATGGCTCGATTCCTCGACCTTCACATTTTTCTTGTCGCCCGCTTGATCTGCGTTGACGTCAATTTGATTAACATCAAATTGACCGCCACCCAGACTATAACCGCCAAAAGGTGCGACAAACACCTCGGCCTGCGTGGACATAGTCACAGGTAACAAACTCACCAACAGCAACAGGCTTTGCGTGTGTTTCATAATGAATTCCTTATCTTTTATACAATCCAAAGCAATCAAGACTAACGCATACCGCGCTCAGACTTGACTCTGTCATAGGCCGCTTGAATATCCTGTGCCTTACGATTTGCCAGCTCCATCATTTCCGGCGGCAATCCCTTAGCGACTAACTTATCGGGATGATGTTCGTTCATCAACTTACGGTAAGCTCGCTTAACTTCTTGGTCGCTGGCTTCGTTAGTAATCCCCAGCAAACTGTAAGCATCGGTAATCGATGTTTTGTTGCCACCTGAGGTCTGATGAAAGCGAAACTCCGCCTGCCAGCGCTTCAGTAATTCATCTAACTGTGCTCGACCATAACCTAACTCTTGGGCAATCGTCATCAAGATAGCGTGTTCAGCGGGATCCAGTTCACCGTCGGACAATGCCGTTTGGATCTGAATTTCGATGAACATCTGCACTAACTCTTTGCGGCCCATGGTAATAACACGGAAAGCTTGTAGGCTGCTACGCAGATCAAAATCCGCCGATTTCCCCTCGCGAAACGCCTGCTGCGCTTCTTTACGGGCTTCACCGGTTAAGCGCATTTGATCCATTAACAAGGTCGCGATGCGAATATCGGTTTCAGTCACATGTCCCGACGCTTTCGCCACATGCCCCATCACCGCAAAGGTGGTATTAAAGAAGATCGCTTGGCGATTCTTAGCCTGCCCTAGCACTTGTCGAAACCCCACGCCCGAAGCCGCGCGCTTATCGTAAAGATGACCGAGCCACAAACCTAGCAGTGCACCAAAAATACGGCCGAACATAAAGCCAATGACAAATCCAAAAAACTTACCCCAAAGCCGCATCTTATTTCCTGATTTCTATTATGTATTTGATGTGTAAGCGAAATCCTATGGATAAGCCAACACGGATATTTAGGTATTGCTTTGTAATCTAAGTTCGAGCCCTTGCAGGCGTGCAATCGTGCCAACATCGCACCAAAGTCCCTCAAACAGCGCGCCACTGACTCGGCCTTGAGCCATTTGCGCTCTAAGCAACGGAGCGAGTGCAAACGCGCCCTGCGGCGTGTGATTAAACAACGAAGGCCGATAAATACCTATGCCAGAAAAAGTGTACTTAGTCTCACCAAGCTCCTGCACTCGATTGCCATCCAGGGCGAAATCCCCCTGCGGATGCTGCTCAGGATTAGGCACTAGCCACAAATGAGCGAGCGTATCGGCAGCAAGCTGCGTGATTGGCGGTAAGGTATCAATAAACACATCACCATTAATAACCAAAAAGGGCTCATCACTTTCACCCTCTTCACCCTCACGCAACAAAGACAAAGCCCGTTTAATGCCGCCGCCGGTTTCGAGCGCACTCTCTTCGGCGCTATAGCGAATTTGCACCCCAAAAGCACTACCATCGCCCAGCGCCTCAACTAATTTATGCCCTAGCCAAGCATGGTTGATGACGATATCGACTATGCCTAACGCGGCAAGTTTTTCAATATGGTAAACAATCAACGGTTTACCTAATACTGGCACCATAGGTTTAGGCAAATTGTCCGTTAACGGCCTTAACCTCTCACCTCGTCCGGCGGCCAAGATCATGGCTTTCATTGCTTAACCTCAGATAAAGACTGGCTAGCTGTAAACGCAGGCAACACGCGAAGAGTCAACCAGCGTGCAAATGGCACGAGTTCGGGATACTGGATGGCAATGTCGACAATATACGTTAATGTCAGTGGAATATCCGCCATATACGCAGGTTTACTGTCGCGATAATTTAACCGTGCAAAAATCCCCACCGCCTTGATGTGTCGCTGCAAGCCCATGAGATCAAACCAAGTTTGATATTGCTCAACGGGGGTCTGTGTGGGAATAAAACCTAGCGCGAGTGCTTGCTGATAATGGTACTGCATCAAGTCTGCGACTAACGGCTGCGGCCAACGAATATAACAATCACGCAATAGTGATACCGCGTCGTAAGTCACAGGGCCGACGACAGCATCCTGAAAATCAATCACACACAATTTGCCTGCTTGCAGCATAAGATTGCGGCTATGGAAATCCCTGTGCATCCCCACACTAGGCTGAGATAGCGCATTGTCGACAAGCAGATCGAAGCTATCGCTTAGCATTTGCAGCTCTGACTCGTCCAATGACAAATTAAGATGAGTGCCGAGAAGCCACTCAGTAAAGATGTGCAATTCACGGCGCACAAAGGCTTCGTCGTACAGCGGTAAGGGCTCAACTAGGCCACTAACAAAATGCTGACTTGTAACCACAGAGGCCACCTGCGGCAATAAATCAAGCGCCTGACGATAGTAATCAGCCACATTATGCGTGTTAAGCACTGATAACAGCTGGGTATCGCCTAAGTCGCTCATCAGCATAAAACCTTGAGCGGCGTCAGCATGGATCACTTTTGGAACTGTCAGTCCCGCGGCAGCATAGGCATTAGATAAGGCAATAAAAGGCGCGATGGGTACCAATTGTGGCGGTGAATCGGCGGCGATAAAGGTGGCATCGGGCATAGTGATCCGAAAGTAACGTCTAAAACTTGCGTCACCGGAAATCAATACAGGTGTCACCTCATCGGAAAAATAACCATTCAGCCACTGATTTAGGGAAAGAAATCTCGGATCGGATAAAGTCATTTCATGGCTCTTAAAGAAAAATTGCTTTATTATAGCTGGCATATAATTTGGAAACAGCTAAGAAATTGAGAGATTTATTAAGCGGCGTTGCGTTTGTAAATTGCAACTTTCCCCATCCATACTTGTCCAGAATAAGAAATCATAATTACTGACCTAAAGATGCAGATCCGATACCTTCTGGCCCTGAGCCTGTTACCGCAATTAGTCCTGGCAGACGACTCTCTAACCGCTTCGGCATCCCAATGCTTAATCGAACCGCCAGTACCCCGTATCGTATCTCAAACCCAAGGGATGAGTGCGGCTGAACTCAACAAAATTCGTATTGTCTCTGATAACTCTGATGCCGAAATGGGCAAACAAGCCATTTTCCGCGGGGATGTGGTTTTTAGCCAAGGCGATAGGCACATAGCAGCCGATGAGGCGATTTTAGATCAAGCTACTGAACAGTTTGATGCCAATGGTAATTTAGTCTTTCAAGACAGTAACTTCACCGTTACAGCCGAATCCTTACAAGCTCAAATGCGGACAAACCGTGCCACCCTTAAAGGCGCACAATATTGGATCCATGGCCAACAAGTTCACGGCGATGCCGAAAAACTGCAGATCACCATCAATAACAATTTAATTTTAACCAATACTAACTTCACGACTTGTCCTCCCGACAATGTGTCTTGGCTGCTCGAAGCCGAAAAAATTAAGATCAACAGTGAAGAAGAATGGGGCGAAATTTGGAATGCCAAATTAAGAGTCGGCGGTGTGCCGGTATTCTACATTCCCTATATGACAGTGCCGGTTTCTGATAAACGTAAGTCGGGTTTCCTCTACCCCAGCTTTAGCACCAGTACTACCAATGGCGTCGAATTTTCAGCGCCCTATTACTGGAATATTGCCCCTGAATATGATTTAACCTTTACACCTAACTATATGTCTAACCGTGGATTATTCACTAAGACTGAGTTTGGTTATCTAGCCGGTGATGCCCAGAAAGGCCGAGTCAATTTTGAATACCTTGGCAACGATCAATTGATCAGTGGTAGTCCTAATCGCTACCTGTATAACTGGCAACATCAAGGGGCTATCGACAAAAATTGGCGTGTTTTAGCTAATTTTACTGACGTGTCAGACAACAACTATTTCAATGATTTAAAGTCAGATGTGAACCGTGCTACCGACAACCAATTGTCGCGCATAGGTGAAATCAGCTACTTCGAAAGTAACTGGGATATCAGCACTCGGGTCCAAGACATTAAAGTACTTGGTGAAGATGAAAAACCGTATCAGGTGATGCCTCAGGTCAACTTTAACTATCGTGCTGCTGATTTTTGGAACAATTTAGATTTTGGTTTTAATTCGGAGCTGACTAATTTTTCCCATCAAAACAACAATGTAAATACGGCAACGCGTTTACATATGGCACCGAGCGTGACTCTGCCGATTCACGGACCTTCGGGCTCACTCACCAGCCAAGTGAAGTTAATGCAGACCAATTATTGGCAACAGAATAACGATCCTAATGAAGATCTGGACGACACAGTAAGCCGAACCATTCCACAGGTACGGATTAATGGTCAGATTAATTTCGAGCGTTTTACTGAGCTTTTCGATGAAAACTATCGCCAAACACTCGAGCCACAATTCCAATATCTTTATGTCGGCTACGAAGACCAACGTGGTATAGGTATTTATGATACGGCCCAATTGCAGGATGACTATTTTGGTCTATTCCGTGATCGCCGCTTCTCGGGGCTGGATCGGATCTCCGATGCGAATCAAATTACGCTTGGTTTAACAACTCGCTTGTTCGACGATCACAACCAAGAAGCGACTAAATTTAGCCTAGGGCAAATTTTTTACTTGCAAGACAGTAAAGTCGGTTATGAAGACAATATTTTTGAATCAAATCAATCTACATCAGTACTAGCCGCCGAGTTAGATACACGTTTAACGAATAATTGGTACATGGGTGCGGCAATTCAGTACGACACCAACACCAGCGAAAATAAAAAAACGGAAGTCACTTTAGACTTCAGACCCGAAGCAAACAAATTACTGCAATTTAGTTATCGTTACGTTCCTGATTTATTGAACTCCAATACCAATGATACTGTGAACATCTCCCAAGCGGGCGTTCGTGGTGCTTGGCCTATCAGTGACGATCTCTACTTCGTGGGTAATTGGTATTATGACTTAAACGAAAGCCGCGGCATTGAAACCTACACAGGTATTCAATACGAATCATGCTGTTATGCGGTGCGATTTAGTTATCACTACCGCATTAAAACCAATTATGACGACAACATAGGCTCTGCTGCTATCGACTCCCGTGAGCAATTTGAAAGCGGCTTCTACCTGAACTTAGTCATTAAAGGACTCGGTGGTTCTGGCCCATTAGGCGTATCAGATATGCTCAATGACGGCCTGTTTAACTACAGAAAACCGCTTTATCTGAGGAATTAGCAAAGAATTGTGATAGATTGCTGAACCTCAACAAGGACTGAGAGTCCAAACAGGTTAATGAGTGCCTTACCGTTTGCCTTTTGCTAACGCTAATAAAAGCGGATCTAAAGGGTTAACCATGCACTCAAATGCATCGCCAAAAAATTACATTAGGGCAACTCGCTGTAATTTCGATATAAATGGTAAAGTTATTTCAATTAAGCCGTCGAACCTGACCTTAGAACGTGCCAAGGATTTTGTGGATGAAACCCAGTAAACATCTGATTTTTGCTTTATTTGCACTCGCTATCAGCCAACCTACATTGGCCGCACCTCAGCCACTCGACCGTGTTGCGGTCCAAATTAACGACGGCATAGTGCTCGAAAGTGAAATCGCTAACATGATTGACACTGTTAAAGCCAATGCCAAAACGGCAAACCAATCGTTACCTTCCGACAGTGCCCTGCGCACTCAGGTGATCGAACGTTTGATCTTGACCCGTTTACAACTGCAAATGGCAGATCGTATCGGCCTGCATATCGGTGACTTACAATTAGACCAAGCGATTGAAAACATCGCGCGCGAACAAAAAATGTCTGTGGCCCAGATGCAACAGAAAATTGAAAGCGAAGGGTTAAGCTTTAGCCAATACCGCGAGCAATTACGCGAAGAAATCACCTTAGGTGAAATTCAACGTATTCAAGTACAACGCCGTATCCAAGTGTCACCACAGGAAATTACCAGCCTAGTCAAACTCATCCAAGAACAAGGGATGAAAGATGTGGAATATCAAATTGGCCACATCCTGATTGACGTGCCAAGTAATCCAACCAGTGAACAGCTGGAATCCTCGAGTAAACGTGCCAATATCGTTTTGGAGCGTTTGAAGAGTGGTGAAGATTTCCGCCGCACTGCTATTGCGTCTTCTTCGGGTCCTAAAGCACTCGAAGGTGGTATTTGGGACTACATGAACATCAACGAAATGCCAACCCTGTTTGCCGAAGTGATCAACGGCGCGAAAACAGGCGACATTATCGGTCCAATTAAGAGTGGTGCAGGTTTCCATATCATCAAGATCATGGATGCTCGTGGCCTACAAACCAAAGAAATCGAAGAAGTCAGAGCGCGCCACATTTTGCTTAAGCCATCACCAATTCTGTCGGAAGACCGTGCTAAAGCTATGCTTGAGCAATTCCTGAAGCAAATTCGCTCAGGTGAAGCTAAGTTTGAGGATCTTGCGCGTCAATATTCTGAAGATCCTGGTTCAGCCACTAAAGGCGGCGAATTAGGTTGGGCAGAACCAAGCATTTATGTGCCTGAGTTTGCTCAAACTCTTAATAGCTTAAAAACCGACCAGATCAGCGAGCCGTTCCGTACCACCCACGGTTGGCATATCACTCAGTTAGAAGAACGCAGAAAAACCGATGCCACGGATCAGTTCAACAGCAACCGTGCGCACCAGTTGATCTTCCGTCGCAAATTTAACGAAGAACTGCAAAACTGGCTAGACGAAATGCGCTCAGACGCATACATTGAAATCTTCCAGCCAGAGACCAATCGAGGTTAATGTTAATTGAGCACTAAACGTATTGCCGTTACCCCGGGTGAACCCGCAGGTATCGGCCCCGATTTAGTCGTACAACTCGCTCAGCAGGCTTGGCCTGCTGAGTTAGTCGTTTGTGCGGATCCAGAATTATTAGCGAGCCGAGCTAAACAACTCGGTTTGCAAGTGACTTTCCGTCCTTACCAGCCAAATCAAGCGCCTAAACCGCAAGAAGCGGGCACATTAACCATAGCGCCCTTTAAGTTAGTGAGCGAATCGATTTGTGGTCAGCTCGATGAGCAAAACAGCACTTATGTAGTTGAAACCTTGCGTTATGCGGGTGAGAAAAACATGAGCGGCGAGTTTGATGCTGTCGTGACAGGCCCCGTGCATAAAGGCATTATCAATCAAGCAGGTATTTCCTTTAGTGGCCATACTGAGTTTTTTGCCCATCAAGCAAATTGCCCCGATGTAGTGATGATGCTGGCAACGCCGGGTTTGCAAGTGGCGCTGGTCACGACTCATATCCCGCTGGCCTATGTTGCAAAGGCGATAACACGTCAGCGCCTACAGCATATTATCAAGATTCTACATGCCGATCTCATCAGCAAATTTGGCATAATTTCGCCGAAAATTTATGTCTGTGGACTCAATCCACACGCAGGTGAAGACGGTCATTTAGGGCGTGAAGAAATCGACGTGATTATTCCCGCACTCAACGAGTTACGAGAAGAGTTTCAAATGAATATTGTCGGTCCCTTACCGGCCGATACCCTGTTCCAACCTAAATATTTACAGGACGCCGATGTCGTCTTGGCCATGTACCATGACCAAGGACTTCCCGTTCTCAAGTCACAAGGATTTGGCAAATCGGTAAACATCACCTTAGGTTTACCTTATATTCGTACCTCGGTTGACCATGGTACGGCGCTCACACTCGCGGGTACAGGCAAAGCCGATATTGGCAGTTTTGTCTGTGCTCTGAATAAAGCCATTGAGTTATCCTCAAAGAACTAAACGATTACATTATTAATGAGCAACAAAGTACATTTAGGCCACACGGCCAGAAAGCGTTTCGGACAAAACTTCCTTACCGACGGCAATGTGATTGACCGCATTGTGGGTGCTATTGCCCCCGATAATCACCATGTGATGGTCGAAATCGGCCCTGGCCTTGGCGCCTTAACCGAACCTGTAGCCGATGCAGTGGATAATCTGACCGTCGTCGAACTCGACCGCGATCTGGTTGAACGCTTGCATCAACACCCAGTCCTTAAAGATAAACTGACCATTCACCAAGGTGATGCTCTGCAGTTTGATTTTGGCCAATTGAGTGTGCCTGGCAAAAAGATGAAAGTGTTCGGTAACTTACCTTACAACATTTCAACGCCGCTAATGTTCCACCTGTTCGAATTTGCCGAACAGATTGAAACCATGCACTTTATGCTGCAAAAAGAAGTGGTGCTACGTTTATCGGCAAGCCCTGGCTGTAAAGCCTATGGTCGATTAACGGTAATGGCACAATACTTCTGCCAAGTAGTTCCGGTTCTCGAAGTGCCACCCCACAGCTTTACGCCCGCACCTAAGGTCGACTCAGCAGTCGTACGCTTGCTACCATACGCGGTCAAGCCATACCCTTGCAAAGATGTGACCGTACTACGTCACCTTTGTACTACGGCGTTCAACATGCGTCGTAAGACTCTGCGTAATAACTTAAAGCACATGTTATCTGACGATGAGTTCGAGCAATTAGGGATTGACTCAAGTCAACGACCAGAGCAGATTAGCGTGCAGCAGTATGTTGCTATGGCTAACATGGTTTGTGATAAAAAAGCATAAATATATCAGGGCACTTAGGTGCCCTTATACCAAAGCCTAGGAACAAGAATGAGCGCATTGGACACCTCCATTCGGGTTGAAGTTAAAACTGAATATATAGAGCAGCAATCCTCACCCGAGGATGAAAAATACCTCTTCAGCTATACCATCACTATCATCAATTTAGGGGAGCAGGCGGCAAAACTCGAGACCCGTCACTGGATAATCACAGATGCCAATGGCAATACCAGTGAAGTCCAAGGCGCCGGAGTTGTCGGTGAAACGCCCACCATAGCGCCAAATACCGCCTATCAATACACTAGTGGCACTGTGCTCGATACGCCACTTGGCATAATGCATGGCACTTATGGTATGGTCAGCGAATCGGGTGAGCGTTTCCAAGCGACGATCCGTCCCTTCCGTTTAGCGACCCCAGGCTTACTACATTAATATCATTAGGAAAGGGGCACTGTGGCGCATTATTTTGTTGGTGATATTCAAGGCTGTTTCGCTGAATTACAAAAATTACTCGCTAAGGTCGATTTTATTCCCTCCCGTGATGAACTCTGGGCTGTAGGTGATCTTGTTGCTCGCGGACCAGACTCCTTAGCTACACTGCGCTTTTTTCGCTCCTTAGGTGATTCTGCAAAAACGGTTTTAGGCAATCACGATCTCCACTTAATGGCGTTGCACGGCAAGCTCAAACGCGCAAAGCCCAGCGATAATTTAACTGACATTCTTGAATCACCCGATATTTCAGCCTCAATTGACTGGCTGAGACAGCAACCCCTAATGCGTGAATTACCCGAACACCAGCTCATCATGAGTCATGCGGGTGTGCCACCGCAGTGGTCGCTTGAGATATTAAGAGAAGAAACCGCACTCGTCAGCCGTGCACTCAAACAAGATGATTATCTTGAGGCACTGATAGCACAAATGTATTCGGATAGCGCCGAACAATGGGACCCAGGTGCAATTGGCATAGAACGCTTACGTTACTGCATCAATGCATTAACACGCATGCGCTACCTCTATGTCGATGGCAGACTCGATTTTGATTGTAAACAACCTCCTGAAAACTGTACTAATCCACAACTCAAACCTTGGTTTGAATTTGCTTCGCCTCTACGACAGAGCCACACCTTAGTTTTTGGCCATTGGGCAGCACTGATGGGCAAGGTTGGCGATACTAAATTAAAGGCTTTAGATACAGGTTGTTGTTGGGGTGAACACTTAACCCTATGGCATCTTGAAAAAGACCAAAAAATTACCCAAAAAAAGTTAAAAAAGAGTTAAACTAAAACAGCTTAAAGTCGATAACAGACTGAGCCGCCTAACCCTGAAATCGCCCTGTTTTCATTTGGAAAAATATAATAAAAATCGGAGTATCCTATGAAATTTAACGTAGCCACCAGAGTGATTGGCGGATTTGGTATTGTCACGCTTTTGCTCGTGGTGCTGGGATTTACATCCTACCTCACCAACAACAGCCTAAAAGCCAGCTCGGCGATGATGCAAGAATTAAGCTTACCTGCGCTTAAGTCGACCAATCACCTCAGTGAAACCTTGAGCGAGCAGCAAAGACAAATCCTGATTGCTTATCACACCCCTAAATCGGCCAATATTCCCAGTATTCGTAAAGTGTTCGATGATCATGGCACTCAGTTCAAAAACGAAATAGCCAACATCACCCAATTAGTGAAAAGCCAGCCAGAACTCACCACCTTAATCAGCCAACTAAACGGTAGTTTCTCAAGCTTTGAGCGAGACAGCCTTGCGATGATCGCCGAACGTGAGGCTTCATTAAGCAAGCAAGAACAATTAATTAATCTAAAGAAAAAACTCGAAAATGCTGCCGATGATGCCTCATCAGAACTGCTCGATATTGTTGATTTAGAAAGCAGTCAAAATCCCGATGAACAGAGCCTGGCCGCGTCAGCCAGCGCGATTGATACTAGCCTCGGGAATATCATCACCACTATTGCAGATTTAGTGACTAATGAAGAAGACAATAAACACGAATTGATCTCTAAAGAACTGGACTACATTATAAGCGAAACTAAGAACAAGCTTGAATATGTAAATCGTCACGGTCAAGGTATCGTCAATGCGGATACCTTAAGTTCAGTCACTAAAGATATCGAAAAAGTTTTAGCACTCGTCACTGGCCCGCAATCTATGTTACAGCTGAAATCGAGCCAACTTTCCCATGCTAAAGAAGCCGTAATCAAACTCGGTATTATCGAAAAAGACGTGAAAGTTATTAATTCCAACATGGAGGACGTGAGCAATAACATCGAACTTGTTGCCGCCAATATGAGCAACGACACCATAGCTAAGATTGACTCTGCTAGCATACAAACCATGATTGTGGTGTTAGTTGCCATTATTGTCGCTGTCATTGTGAGTTTTGCTGTAGTGAACCCGCTCAAACGCTCACTCAGCCAAGTGAACAATGCCCTTAACGTCTTAGCCTCAGGCAACCTTACCCATAAGCTGGATGACTCTGGACACGATGAATTTGCGGAGCTGGCGAAAAACTGCAATCGTCTCGTCGATAGCTTACGCAGTTTGATTATCGGTATCTTGGATAGGTCGAACCAACTGGCCGCGGCAGCTGAACAAACGTCGGCAATCACAGCGCAAACCACCTCGGGCATTCAAGAGCAAAAAAGCCAAGTTGACCAAGTGGCCACAGCAACCACAGAACTGAGCTCTAGCGCGCAACAGGTGTCGTTAAGTGCAGATCAAGCCCTTGAGCAAATCAAGCAAGCCGACCAAGAAACTCAGCATATGCGCGCCATTGCCGAAGAGAACAAACTGACTATTTTGGCTTTAGCCGATGAAGTCGCCAAGGCAGGAGTAGTGATCAATAAAGTGCAGTCTGATAGCGCATCAATTGGCTCAATCTTGGATGTGATCCGCGGCATTGCAGAGCAGACTAACCTACTCGCCCTCAACGCCGCCATTGAAGCAGCTAGAGCCGGCGAACAAGGCCGTGGTTTTGCAGTAGTTGCCGATGAAGTCCGTAGCTTAGCCTCACGCACTCAGGTATCGACCCGAGAGATCCAACAGATGATCGAAGTGTTGCAGCAAGGTGCAGAACAAGCCGTTGCCGCCATGGATATGGGACGCGCTCAGGCCAATGCCTGCGTTGAAAAAACGGAGCAAGCCAATATTGCCCTCGAAACAATTAGTCAATCAGTGCATAAGGCCTATGACTCAGGCACTCATATCGCCCATGCTGCTCAAGAGCAGAATTTAGTCAGCCAGCAAGTGTCTGAAAAACTAGAGCATATTGCAGCCATTTCGGAAGAAACCGCTATCGGCGCAGATCAAACGGCTCAATCTAGCCATCAAGTTGCCAAGCTAGCCGAAGAGCTTCAAGCTTCAGTCGGCGAATTTAGAGTCTAAATTTTAATGATTAAAATCCTCTAAACCAAGGGTCGCTTAGCGGCCCTTTCTTTTGAGCATAATTCACTTCCCCGATCTTACCGAACATCCAGCTTGACCGACTTTACACAAATTAAGGCCATAAAAAATGCCGAACTTAAGTTCGGCATTTATCTAATTCAAGGCAAAGCGTTTAATCCAAAGCGCTTAATACTCGTCACTGAATGAAACTAAGCAGCAAAATGGGCTAAAGTGCCGCTGGTTCGGAGCAACAAGTTCAGCTCAGCGATTACTCTTCTTCGCCGCCCGCTGCAGCGCCAAGACGCTCTTTCACTGCTGCAGTGATAGGACTATCTGCATGACCGTTTGCTTCGGCCCAAGCTTGAATAGTCATACCATCGGCCTCTGCGACACTCAGTTCAGTCACAGACAAACGTTTAGCAACAAACTCACCAGCGTCATTCGCACTCGCGCCGTAGGCAGTACGCAATAGACTTGCACCATCGCAACTGATGCCACTGTAAATCTGACGTAGCTTAACACGGCTTTCTTTTAATTTTTTACGTAGACGGTTTTTATCGTTAGCTTTTACGTAATCGCAAATACTCGCTACAAGTGGGTCAACACCCGCTACAGCTGGGGTTGGTACAGCAATATAGCTAAATCCAATTAACGTAGCCAAGGCTACAGGCATAAGACGCATCCGATACTCCTTAATACTTTCTTATAGTTTTATTATCAATTTTGTATGGGCTGCATCTCGTCTCTAAAGGGTATTGACCTCTTGGCTTTAGCTCTCGTTCGAAATCTAGGATAACGAAATAGGCTATCTCTTCTTTCCGTGAAAACTAAATGTCCGATATGATGCAATACGTTAGATAAAATGACGCCCCATACACACAGGGTACACAACAGAGGCTGCAATTTAACATTTTTTTGCCAAGTTGATAAAGCGATATTCCAAACCATCCGCATTTATACTAGACAAAGATTCCGTTTCTTTCCAAGTTCCATCATCCCAGTGGGGAAAAAATGTATCTCCCTCTACCTCTAGCTTGATTTGTGTCAAATATAAGGTATCTGCGCAGGGCAGCAATTGGGCATAAAGCTGTCCACCACCAATCACCACTAATTCTTCACACTCGCCAGCGGCTTGTTTGGCGGCATCAAAAGAAGTCACACAGGTCACGCCCTCAATAACGAGATCCGTTTGACGCGAAATCACTATATTATGTCGGCCAGGAAGGGGTCTACCAATGGACTCAAAGGTCTTACGGCCCATCACCACGGGCTTACCTAAAGTCATGGCTTTAAAGTGACGTAGATCTTCTGGAAGATGCCATGGCATTTTATTCTCTTTTCCGATGACTCGATTGTTTGCCATCGCGGCTATCATAGCAATGCGCATGCTCACTCCTGTTTTATTGAAATAGAATTATTGAATGACGGGGCGGGTTCTGAAATACAGCAAGCTCGGCATGGCTAGCCCCACAGCTAACGCCCCGAGAATAAAGACGGTTTTGAGGCCATTACTAATCACTTGTGCCGTCAGCTCAGGACTCACCTGCGACTGGGCAGTCAATTGCACTAAGGCAATGACAGTATTAAAAGCATAAGTACCTGGGATCATAGGAATAATGGCGGCGACAGCATACATTAAAGGGGGGGCTAAGTGGCGTTTTCCAAACCCTATGGTAATAATCCCGACGATAGCAGCCGCGGCAAAGGTGGCCCACTCAATTGGTAAACCAAACTGTAGCATTAAGGTGCGCGAGCTATGACCAATGGCTCCCGCTATAGCGCAATAGGGAAGAAATCGTTTAGGAACATTAAACACCATAGCAAATCCTACGGCGGGGATTGCTGAGAAAAAAGCATCGTGCAACAGCGTTATCAGTAATTCCATCATAGGAAAATCCCGCCGATCTGCATCGCGATCGTAATCCCGATGACCGAAGAAACGGTCAACAAGGTCGCATGGCCCCAACGGGAAATGCCGACATTCATATGCCCTTTCACCATATCCGATATCGCATTGATCATCGGAAAACCAGGCACTAGCATTAGCACACTCGCTGCCATAGCTGCCTTAGGGGTTTCACTCAATTCAAACACATAGCCCGTCTGAGCCAACATGCTGGTGACAAAAGCGGTGACGGCAAAGTTAATCAATAAATTAAAATGCCGCTTAGCAATCGCTAAACGTACAGACATACCCACTGCTGCGGCAAAAAAGGTAATCACACACGAGATAAGATCACCATTAAACAGGTGACAAAAACTAGCACAAGACAGGCCAATCATGAAGACAACTAAGCTTGGAGGATAGCTTTTAGGCTCAATCCGCGCCAAACGTTTACGCACTTCATTGGGGCCATACAGCCCTTTTTCAGCTAATAAACAGATGCGTTGCAATTCACAAACTATGGTCATATTAATGCCATGCTCACGGATGCGACGAGTCGTAGTGATGCATCGACCATGAACCAAGCTGGTTAATACGAGAGAATTGGAGGAAATGGAGAGTTCTACGCTGGCAAGACCTAAAGCCTGACCTAGACGCTGGCTGATTTCTTCAACTAAATCAGATTCTGCGCCGTAGGCCAGTAGCAATTGTGCAGCACGCACAACTTGCCGAGTAATATCATTTTGAGTATCTGCGTACACTGAACTCTCAAAATTAGGACGTTAAGATTATCTCTGGTAAATAACTTCTACGTCGTAGTCGTCATCATCAAAGTCGTCGTCATCATCTTCATCAACATAGTCTTCATTTAATGAATCAAGGTTGGCTTGATGATAATTATCCCACTTGAACTCGACTTCACTATCTGGGTCAACCTCATTGTCTTCTGGTGGCAGGCTCGCAATATAATCGAGGAGTTTTAATGCCAACTCATTAGTGCCGTCGCGGTTGTAGGCAGAAATAGTGTAAACGTCACCTTCCCAACCCATTTCTTTAACGATACGGTCAACCTTTTCTTGCAGCTCTTCTTCGAGCAGCAAATCGGTTTTGTTAAAGACTAACCAACGCGGCTTGCTCGCCAACTTTGGAGAATATTTCTCAAGCTCACCAACAATAGCGCGCGCAGACTCAACCGGATCGGTTCCGTCAATCGGCTCAATATCGATGATGTGCAGTAGAATACGACAACGCTCAAGATGCTTTAAGAAGCGAATACCTAAACCCGCACCATCGGCAGCACCTTCGATGAGACCAGGAATATCCGCAATCACAAAGCTTTGACCAGGACGTGGATTAACCACACCTAAGTTAGGCACTAGTGTTGTAAACGGATAATCAGCCACTTTCGGCGTTGCACGGGAAACCGCACGAATGAATGTCGACTTACCCGCGTTAGGCATGCCAAGCAAACCAACGTCAGCCAGCAGTAACAACTCTAATTTAAGGCTACGCACTTCACCGGGTGTTCCTAACGTCTTTTGACGTGGGGCACGGTTAGTACTGCTCTTAAAACGGGTGTTACCTAAACCATGGAAACCACCTTTGGCAACCAATAGCTTTTGACCGTGGGTCGTTAAATCCCCAAGGACTTCTTCAGTATCATGATCGACCGCGCGAGTACCAACAGGAACTTTTAAGATCAGATCTTTACCGCTGTGACCGGTACAATCACGGCCACGACCATTTTCGCCACGCTCAGCCATGTGAAAACGTTCAAAACGGAACTCGATCAAAGTGTTGAAGTTTTCGTCAGCTTGCAGGAAAACACTGCCACCGTCGCCACCATCACCACCATCAGGACCACCATCAGGTACATACTTTTCGCGCCTAAAGCTAACACAACCGCTACCGCCGTCGCCTGCTTCGACCCTAATTACTGCCTCATCGACAAACTTCATACTTACTCCTGGCACCACTGAATGAAGCAATTATACCGTCTAACTTCATTGGTCGCCAAAAAACTCGAGATACTTTGCTCCCAATCTTACCTGTCAATGCTCATTCTTGGTAATCATTTACCAACTCAAGCATCTACACGGCGTAAATAGAAGCACAAAAAACAGAAAGCCCCACCAATGGCGGGGCTTTAACAGTATAAGCTAGGTTCGAAAATTAAGCTTCGATGCTAATAAACTTACGGTTATTAGCGCCTTTAACTTCGAATTTCACTTTACCGTCAGTCAGAGCAAACAGAGTATGGTCACGACCAATACCTACGTTTACACCAGCGTGGAATTTAGTACCACGTTGACGAACGATAATGTTACCAGCTAGAACTGATTCACCGCCAAAGCGCTTAACACCTAGACGTTTACTTTCTGAATCGCGGCCGTTACGAGTAGAACCGCCAGCTTTTTTATGTGCCATGAGTTAGACTCCTATTATGCGTTGATAGCAGTAATTTTAACTTCAGTGAACCACTGACGGTGGCCCATTTTCTTGTCGTGATGCTTACGACGACGGAACTTAACGATAGTTACTTTATCGCCACGACCGTGACTTACAACTTCAGCAACGACTTTACCGCCAGCTACTAAAGGAGCACCAACATGCACTGTTTCGCCATCAGCGATCAAAAGAACTTGATCGAATTCGATAGTTTCGCCAGTTGCAACTTCTAACTTTTCTAAACGAACAGTGTGGCCTTCGGCTACACGGTGTTGTTTACCACCACTTTGAAAAACAGCGTACATAGCTATTTTACTCCAATTCCTAACACGCGGGCTCATTCTTGGATGAGGCAGGGTGCTATAAAAACTTTATTGACAATGGGCGCGGAGTTTACGCGAAGAATCTAACTCTGGCAAGCCCTAATTAGGAAAGAATAAAAAAAGACCGGATTAACTCTCACATTAGTTGAGCTAGTGCTGTCATATGTCAGAATTTTAGGTAAAATTCATTTCATTATAACACGTGAGCCTAAACAGGGGCCGGTACGTAATGACCCCACAACCAGAGTCTACTATGGATTTAAACGCTATTCGTCAACTGGCTGACACTGATATGCAAGCAGTCAATCAGCTGATATATAAACAGCTTGAATCAGATGTCGCCCTAATTAACCAATTAGGTTTTTACATTATTAATGGTGGTGGTAAACGTCTTCGTCCTCTGCTGTCGGTATTAGCCGCACGTGCGGTCAACTACGAAGGCGAAGCGCATCTAAAGCTAGCGGCGATTATTGAGTTTATCCATACGGCCTCATTGCTCCACGATGATGTAGTTGATGAATCGACATTGCGCCGCGGACGAGAAACCGCCAATGCACTATTCGGCAATAGCGCCAGCGTGCTGGTCGGGGATTTCCTTTATACCCGTTCATTCCAGATGATGACCGAACTCGACAGCATGAAAGTGCTCAGAGTGTTGGCGGATACCACGAACGTGTTAGCCGAGGGCGAAGTCTTGCAACTGATGAATTGCAACGATCCTGATACCACAGAAGACAGCTATATGCGGGTCATTTATTGCAAAACCGCTAAGTTGTTTGAAGCAGCCACCCTGCTTGCGGGCGTGTTAGCGGGTGCAACGCCAGAGCAAGAAACCGCCTTAGGTAACTATGGTAAGTATCTTGGTACCGCCTTCCAGCTTACCGACGATTTACTCGACTATACCGCCGACAGTGATGAGCTAGGCAAGAACATAGGTGATGACCTGGCTGAAGGTAAACCGACTCTGCCACTCATCTATGCTATTGCCCATGGCACAGACGAAGAGAAACACCTCATACGTCAAGCAATTGAGCAAGGCGATGGGACACAAGCCATAGATAAAATAGTGGCAGCACTACACCATTGCGGCGCGTTAAACTACACCCAGCAAAAAGCGATTGAAGAATCAGAGAAAGCCATCGAGGCATTATCGATTCTGCCCGATAGTGACTACAAGCAAGCCTTAGTTGCGCTTGCAAAAATTTCTGTAGACCGCAATCACTGAAAACTCGCTAATTCGTTTTTAGCCCAAAGAAAAGGTCTTACTCAGTAAGACCTTTTTTATTGCCTCAAACCCGCAACCCTAAGATTAAACCTGCCAGCGGATCGGCGCTTTGCCTCGCTCAAGTAATAATTGATTCACTTGAGAAAAATGCCCACAGCCAAAGAACCCCCGATAAGCCGATAAAGGTGAAGGATGCGGCCCAGTAAGCACTTGATGTTGCGGTGCAGTAATCACTTGACCTTTTTTGATGGCATGACTGCCCCAAAGCACGAAGATAATCGGCTGTGTCTGGCGATTCAATAATTCCAGCACTGCAGCCGTAAACACTTCCCAGCCCGCTTTGGCATGGGAATGTGCCTTACCTTGCTCAACGGTTAATACCGTATTGAGCATTAATATCCCCTGCTCCGCCCATGCGGATAAATCCCCGTGGGATGGAATGGTAAAGCCATCAATATCCGTCGCTAATTCCTTGTACATATTGGCTAAGGAAGGCGGCGGTTTAATACCGCGCTTGACCGAAAAGCATAAACCATGGGCTTGATCTGGGCCGTGATAGGGATCTTGACCAATCAATACCACTTTGACCTTTTCAAGCGGAGTCATACTAAAAGCATTAAAAACATCGGCTTCGGGAGGATAAACCACTTTTCCAGCCCTGCGTTCATTGTCTACAAACGCACTTAGTTGCTGAAAATAAGGCAAAGCCCTTTGCTCATCGATAAATGTTTGCCATGTCGCCTGAGTCACGATTTTACTTCCTCAATTTTATTATCGGGTTAGCTTAAAAGTCCTACTGTGGAATGGCAAGTTTGAAGGTTATGCTTGTCGATAATTGATAAGACTATGCTTGCTGTGTTTCGCTTTAAGACTTTCAATTTAAAACATTCGAATTTAAATGCTATAGTGCGCCCATTCTCGCACAGTCTAATACGCCATGATGATCCAACATTCTGATAAATTGATGCAACGACATCAAACGGGTTTCACCTTAATAGAGCTTGTGGTGGTCATCATAGTGCTCGGTATTTTAGCGGTAGTGGCCCTGCCAAAATTTATCAATGTGCAGCAAGATGCGCAAATCGCCACAGTCAAAGCCGCAGGCGGTGGCTTTAAGTCAGCTATCAATCTGGCGCGATCCGTTTGGGCGGTAAAAGTGGGTTCAGGTCCAAAAGAAGACTTACCGGTATTTGGCACGGCGCAATCTGAACAAGTGGATTTCAACGCCTTCGGCTGGCCTGCACAACACTATATCTTTGGTAATGAAGCCTCACCGGCGCTCGATAATGTCGAAGACTGTATCTCGGTATGGGAAGTATTATTCCAAAATACCCAACCGAGTGTCTCACGCCTAAATGTTGATACGACTGAAACCGACTACAAAGCCAGCTATACCAACCCTGGCAAGTGCACTTATTTCTATCGAACCAACGACAAACTCTCGATCAGTTATGACTCCCAAACCGGAGTCGTCATTACCGACACAGATCCCAATAGTTAATGCCTGACGATTCCTTCTTACGTCAATTAAGTTAGAATCCAACTTTAATCTGTTACTTTTTAGAGTGAACGCTATGACCGACACGAGCAACACCACCATTTACGAACTTGCCGATCAGTTTATTGCCTTAGCCAATCAGCTAAGCCAACAAGAAGCAGATGTAGGCAAGGTTGGCACGGCACTGCGTTTTGCCGCGGCACGTTTTAACGCCTTCGAAGCCGCGATTAAATCAGCGGATCTCGGCGCCGAGAAAGAAAGCGCATTAGAATGGTTTAGCAGTGAATTCAAAGAAATGCTGAGTGACAACTTAGACGATCACATCGCGAATCCGCCGATTCTCCAAGAAGCGGTGGCAGAAGAGACCGACAATTCAGTGCAAACGTTTAAAGGCTAAGCACGCCTTTCATGCATAGCGAAAACATAAAAAACGCCATCGATTGATGGCGTTTTTGTTTGTTGAAACAGATGACCTGCAATCAATAACTAAAGCGTGTACACCACGCGGAACGCCAGCAGTATTAACACCACGCCGGACAACTTATCAATTAACCCTGCCTTTTCCCGTAGTTTAGGCAACACGCTTGAGTGGGATAACAATAAAGCGATAAGCGTATACCAAAGTCCATCGACCACTAAAGGGGTAAAAACGATTAAAGCTTTAGCCGTCATGCTGTCGGCCACCATCACGAATTGGCTGAATAACGCGAGGAAAAACAGCATGATTTTAGGATTAAATAAGGAAATGGCGATACCATCACGGGCGGCGGTCAAGGTATCTGTCGCCTCCCCTGCGGCCAATTTAGCTTGCATACCGCCCTTGGAACGCAGCGCCTGAACTCCCATCCAAGCCAGATACAAAGCACCGAGAATCGCAATGCCATTAAAGACTAAGGGCGCCTTTTTAAGTACAACCGCTAAGCCGAGTAACGTCACCAACGCATAAATCCCAATGCCTATCGAATGTGCCCACGCACACACTATACCCTTGCCCCGTCCACCGCCTAAGGTATGGCGCACCACCATAGCTAAGCTTGGGCCCGGCGACATAGCCCCCAAACAACAAATAGCCAATAAACCTAACCATGTACTAAAACTCATTGAACACACCTTACGCCGAATAAAAAGGCCCCATTGATGTAGATAAACTCTGGGGCCTTAAACTTGTTTGTATTCTAGCATCGCGCCATTAAGGCGTTAACGCTAATCCATCCATTTGTCGATAAATTAACGGCTATTTGGGGTATGAAGTCCAACAGAACGAAAACGTACGTTAAGGTTTTATTGGGGTTTATCTGCTTTAGGATTACAATCCACCGTACTTAAGTACGGAGAGCAAGGCCCAAATGTACACAATCAGTCAATTA
>NZ_BPFD01000039.1 GCF_019655335.1 Shewanella hafniensis | reverse complement strand
TTACTCACTCGAAAGTAAAGTAATTTCGATTAACTCAACACCTGTGAGTGTCCACACAGATTTCTTGTTTTATCTTGTTAAAGAGCAACTCAATATTCGTAAGAGAACTTGAGTACCACACTGAGCGCCGAACGCTTCCAGTTGGCTAGGGCTGCGTATTCTACGCATTTCCCGTTTCGCGTCAAGGAGTTTTTGCAAACTTTCTCAACACTCATCAATCAGTAAACTCATCGATGAACTGTCACATCAGGCTACTTAACGCTGTCTGCCGTGTCAGTGGATGCGCATTATAGGGAGATTAAGAAAGTCCGCAACCCCTATTTTAAGGAAATTTGCAGTTAATTCTAATTATCTAATCTAGCCACACCATACCCACCACTTACCCCCAAAGTTATCCACAAAATAGCGCTTTATCTGTAATTTGGCCCAATTGATTGCCAGCGTACAGTATCAAGACAAAGGGATCATGAGCATGAATGCTATCAGATTTAAATGAGAATAACGGCTGCTCGAACTGGAATATCTCACCTCCACTTTTATATAGAGTCGTTAATGGGAGAATTACGGGGAACAACAGAAGAAGATGACACTCTGAGTGTATTTGGCGATGAAGATACTTTACTTATATATAGTAATTGCCTCCCATCAACCCACCATAGAAAGTCGAAACGATGTACTCAGCAATAGAAAGAGGGTCTCCTTGATACTTATTCGTTAGCAACTGGCTACATTAGATATCAGCATATAATAGTAGTAGCAGTAATAAGTAGTGCAGAGATCATTCGACTCTATTCACCTTCATCTATTTCCGAGTGAGCGGATTAGCTCGCACTCCAAAGTAATTGTCCGCAGTCGGTAAGATCATAGCCACCCAGTAGCGCCGCCATTTGCCTCGAGTGGCCGCTCGCCAACATAGTAAAGAGTTGTTGAAGCTGACGACGGAAGTAAATGCTTTGCGGCATAACGAAATCGAAGGACTCTTTAATCAGTGGCACGAAACTCAAACCACTCTCCAATGCCACCGATTGACAACCAAACCCGATATCGGCATCACCACGGGCGATATAACCTGCCAGCTCGCGTTCACTATAGGCCGTCAGCACGACATTAAGCTGATCTAAGCGAGCGCCTTGCTTTAACAACCAATGTTCTAAATGTTGCTGGCTACCCGCGCCGCCCTGACGACTCACCCAACGCCAAGGTAAGTTCACGACTTTATCTTCCTCTTGGCATCTGTGGTGCATATCGGCACGCATGATCAATCCTTGCTGGCGGGAGTAACCGTGCACCATGATCCATTGTTGGTGATTGTTATACCCTTTAAGTAAGGCGGGATGGCGGATATTGCGATCCTCCATACTGCCCCAGTGCAAGGTACACACATCGGCATAACCTTTAGCGAGTAACTCTAATCCTAAGCGCGAACCTGTCGCGCTGTAGCTTATCAACTCACGACTACCGACTTGTGCCATCAAGCGCGCCACCAGCATAGATAAGAGTGGATCGTCACTGCCGGTGATCAATAAACGGTCGGTGAGCATGCCGCTGTGGCACGAATCCATCACCCAACGGTCGATTAGCACTTTCGGGAATAGCCATTTACCGGTGATTTTAGTAGCGGGGAGAATTCTATCATTGGCCATGGCGTAGACTTTTTTCTCGTTCAGATCTAGATACTCGGCCACTTGCTTCGCACTCATGTAAACCAATTCACTGGCAGACGTCATCTTGTTTCCTTGTCTTATTCTTTATTACTGCATGTAAGTCTTAGCATTACTGTCTTAGCTAATTAGGGACTAAGGAGTGGTATTGGCATCAAATTGCAGATTTTCACTGCCGTGATACACCAAAAAGTGACGACCTTTAGCGCGGGCGATAATAGTAATGCCTAACCGCTGCGCCAGTGCTAAGCCCATCTGAGTGACGCCGCTACGTGATAGCAAAATGGGGATCCCCATTTTGGCGACTTTAATCACCATTTCAGAGGTTAAGCGGCCTGTGGTATAAAAAATCTTGTTATCACCACGATCCTGCGTCAGCCACATATCCCCTGCCAAGGTATCAACGGCGTTGTGACGGCCGACATCTTCAACGAAGGCCATAATCCTATCGTCTTCGCACAAACCACAGCCATGCACAGCGCCAGCATTCTTATAGGTTTCGTTATAGTCGTTGATATTTTTCAATAAGCTATACAGCGTGCTTTGCTTCAAACTCGGTGTAGGTAAATTGATGTTATCGAGATCCTGCATAAAGCTGCCATAAACCGTGCCTTGACCACAGCCTGACGTCACGGTTTTTTCGGAGAGTTTCTCGTCGAGATCGGCGATTTGTTCGCGGGTAATCACAGCCGCAGAACTCACATCCCAATCGACGATAACAGAGTCCAGCAGGCTCACATCCGAAATAAAACCTTGGTTCTTCAGATAACCTAACGCCAGAGACTCAGGTTTTGCCCCTAGGGTCATTAGCGTCACTATGGGACGCCAGTTTAAATAAACGGTAAGTGGCCGTTCACAGGCAACAAATTTATCCAGCACTTCCCCCGCCTCATTCACTGCTTTTACGGCAATGGTTAAGGGCACTTCTGCTTGGGTTCTCACAAAAGAACACTGATGAGACTTTCGAGTGGAGTTCACTGCAACTTCTTTATCTGTGCCCATGCTGTTTTCCGAAATCATAATACTACCGCTTAACGAGTCATGGCCTGAGCATAGCAATATTTGTACCTAGGCATAAAACTCGGGGTTAAATGCGTGATCTGCCGCAATACTGATTTTTCATTAGCCCTTTTATGTCCCAAACAAAAACCAGCATTGGACAAAATGTCCAATTTTTAGAGGTTTTTTGATGATCTACTTCAAACTAATACCCCATGTTTACTGGCACCAATATTGCAGTGACCTTTTATTGCAATTTGTTGGTAAAACCGATCCGTTCAATCGACGGTTCGTCCATCAACACGGCTGAGACGGAGAGACAATGCAACATACAACGAATGTTTGGCCCATGTACGTTTCACTCAAAAAAGTAGAGAAACAAGTTGGCCGCTGGACCTCAGTACAATGGGAAATTGAACATCTACTTCCCGCCACCCATCAAGCCCCAGACAACGCCACATTAGTTCTACTCGAACTGCACAAAGACGAACGAGCCAGCTATCGCCTCAATCTCGATGTCGATAACGCTATGCTGTATTTAGTGTGCGATGAAACGGCCGATGGCACTTGGATACCCGCAGCGCTGTCGGCGGATCAAAACGTCGCCGCAGGTTGTCTTGAGGGTAATACCCCTGTTATCAACCTACTGATGCCAGAAGCAATAGCTTGCTGGATTGAAGCCTTTATTACCCAGCATGGCGAAGTCGAAATCGCCGCCCATCGCCGTAAGCATGTCGATGGCCGTAAGAATCAAGGCCCGAGTCACGATCCACTTCGGAGGGACTAATGGCTGAATCCACGCAAAAAACGCCTGGGCTACTGAGTCGCTGGAACCAAAGGCGCGAACAAGTTGCCGCTGAGCAAGCACGAGAAACTCAAGCGCCGATCGCGACCGAAGCCACTGTGGCAGTTGAGCCGCTTCAATCGACAGAGCCCGCAGTAGAGTCCAATACTGCCGAGCATGACGATCCGAATCGCATGCTCACTGCGGCGGATTTACCTAATCCTGACGAAATTGAAATTGGCGGTAGCTTTGCGAGTTTTATGGGCGCGAATGTTGATCCGGCGGCGAAATCTGCGGCACTGAGAGCGCTGTGGAAACAACCGCATTTCAACGAGATAGATGGACTTTTGGAATATGCGCTCGATTACAGTAATCAGCCCAAACTCAGCGCCGAAGTTTCAGCAGAATTAGCGCAAAAAGTCTTCCGCTACATCACCAAAGACAGCGAAACGCCGGATGAAGAATTAACCTTAGCTAAACAAGCTGCAGAAACTAATCCATCCGCTAGTCTTGATGTAAGCGAAACTACGACTCAAGCAGTCGACACCGAAATGGCAGCAGAGCCGATAGCGGACAATTTGGATGGGGAGATTGATGACCTACCCCAAAATGCACCAGAGCCCTCGGCTCAGGTCCAAACCCGAGTTGTTTAACGTCAGTTTAGCTAATTTTAATGTCCGTAACTTTGGTATGTGAATTGCTGTACTAAGGCATAAAAAAGCTTAGATAAAAGCAGAAAAGGCAATGACTTACTTATTACCAGCCGCCTAAATCTGCCCAGATACAGTAAAACAAGAAACAGCCAAAGTACTGTTCAGGAACGCAATGTGAGCACTCATTTGATGACCAATCAAACCCAAGAAGCGTTAAAACAAGCGCGGCAACAGGTGTTAGCGCAAACTCAGATGTTGCAGAATCTGATCCCGCCAACCGTCAGCTACACTACTGAAGGCAATGTCCTTATTATCGGCCCAGAAGATCTGGCTCGCCTCGCCGCGGACAAATTGTCCACTATGGCTCATCGCGTGATTTTGGCCAACGAAGCCATTACCAGCCAAGATGAAGCGCATCTTGAGCGCGTGATGGCGGCGGCAACCGATGTCGAAAGTTACTACAACAAACTCATTGGCGTAAAAGGCTTTTTAGGCCAATTCCAAGTCAGTGTTGAACATCAAGATGGCGCGGCCGAACTCAGTTTAGTGGCGATTCGTAAACCCCATTTCGATATCGTGCTCGATTTAAGCAATACAGCTTGTTTGAACTTAGAAATGCTACCTCCCGGTTATTTCTATGTCGGCCAAGACGCCGAGAAACTCGAAGATGCCCTCGCGCAAATTCCCGATCTTGTCGGCCAATTCGACAAGCCTCGCTACGTCAAAATCAACCCAGATATTTGTGCCCACGACCGCAATGGCATCAATGGTTGCAATCGTTGCCTTAACTTTTGCCCAGCCGATGCAATTAGCAGCGTGGCGAAGAAAATTGAAATCGACCCATACCTTTGCCACGGCGCAGGCAGTTGTACCAGCGCTTGCCCAACGGGTGCTATCAGTTACGATCTACCGACGCCGCAGGCCTTACATTCATATCTAAACAAAGTCGTTAGCCGTTTCCGCGAGCACGCCCAAACCGCACCGGTGATTTTGTTTCACGATAATGCCGTCGGCGCTGACTTTATTAGCGACGATCTAGCGGGTGATGTTATCCCCGTCGCCCTAGAAGAAATTACCGTTGCCAGTTTAGATCATTGGCTGTCGGTACTCGCTTGGGGCGCACGCCAAGTACTGATCCTCAACACAGACGCCACGGCGCCAACTCTCACGCAAATGCTTAAAGGCGAGCTTTCGTTAGCCAACAGCATTTTAGATGAAATGGGTCAGCCACAACGTATCAGCCTCATCGACCCAAGCAAGCTTGCCGATTTAGATTCGATGCTCGATATCAGCTTAGATTGGCCCGTGATCGTGCCCGCTGCATTTGTCTCGACTACCAAACGCAACACGCTATTTGAAGCGATAGATCACCTCAATAGCCAAGCGGGTGAAATCGATACTTGCCTTAGCCTCAGCAACATTCCCTTTGGCAAAGTCAGCGTGAATGTCGAAAAGTGCACTATGTGTATGTCCTGCGTGGCAATTTGCCCAACTGTGGCATTGCAAGATGGCGGCGACAAACCTGCACTACACTTTATTGAGCAAAACTGCGTGCAATGCGGCTTATGTGATGCAGCCTGTCCTGAGAAGGTTATCAGCCTAACGCCACAAATTAATTTTGATAAAGCTGCTCGTCAGCAACAACACACCCTGAAAGAGGAAGCCCCCTTCGAATGTATTCGCTGCGGCTCTCCTTTTGCGACCCAATCTATGGTGCATCGGATGCTGGATATGGTCGGCGCGCACAGCGCATTTTCTGCCAATATTGAGCGCTTGAAAATGTGTGGCGACTGCCGGGTAAAAGACATGTTTGAAGACATTCTTCAAGATCCTGAAAAGCAACTGCGATAAGAGATCCGCTATGACCGAATCAGTAAGACAAGTTTCAGAAAACGATCAGTTGAGAGCCGATATCTATCAACTGTTAGCCGCCCTATTGCGCCGTCAGCCGAGCCCTGAACTGCTGCAATTTTTGGCCAATCTTGAAATCGATGCCAATGAAGACAACGAGATGACCAAGGCTTGGTTATCCGTGCAGCTCGCCGCCCAGCAGTTCAACAATGAACAGCTCGAAGACGAGTATTTTGCGCTATTCCTCGGTGTAGGTTCTGGCGAGATCTTGCCCTACGGCAGCTGGTTTATGACCGGCTCTTTAATGGATAAACCGCTGGCATTACTGCGCCAAGACCTAATGCAACTCGGATTTGAGCGCGAAGACAACGTTAAAGAACCCGAAGATCACGTAGCCGCCCTGTGTGAAGTGATGGGAACCCTGATTTTAGAAGCGCCGAGCTATCGCCAACTGGCTTTTTACCAACGCCATATCGGCAGCTGGATTGGCCGCTTCTGTGACAGCTTAGCCAAGGCACCCAGCGCTGCGTTTTACGCAACCGTCGCCCAGCTGGCAAAAGCCTTCTTTGAAATGGAAGCCAGTGCCTTTGAACAACTGAGCTTAGATATTCCCGTCAATTGCCCAGGCAGCGCTGACCTACAACCGGCCACCAGCGATTTAGCAAAACCAGTAGAGTTAATGAACTGAGACTAAACTGAATGAAAGCGCGACATGTGCGTGCTAGATGTCAATGCTAGATGTCAATGCTAGATGAGTTCAAACCGCGAAGGTGAAGTCACACGCACCTTCGCAACAATAACGAAAGCTTAGGCTTTCACAATAACCGAGGTGGTCGCCGTTTGTGCCACCTTAATCCCGCAACACAAGGAGACACTATGAAGAAGCCAGCTTCCGACATGGGCCGTCGTCAATTGCTCAAAGCATTGGCACTCGGCAGTGCGGCAGGCGCAGTGGTAACCGTGAGCAGTCAGGCGTTAGCTTCGACAAAAACGGCAGCAACCACAGAGCCTAAGAGTGAGAACTACCGCGAAACCGACCATATCCGTAACTATTATGCGTCGTTGAACAACTAACCAGAGGAGAGTGTGTGATGCGATTAACCCGCAAAACAGACCAGGTTGTCGAATCTAAAGCGCCAGCACTGGGTCTCAATCGTCGTCAGTTCTTGAAATCGGCAGGTCTTGCCACAGGTGGCATAGCTGCGGCGTCCATGCTAGGTACAGGCATGATGCGTAAAGCTCAAGCCCAAGAAGACATAGGCCACAATGTTCCCACCGAAGTTAAACGTACCATCTGTTCTCACTGCGCCGTCGGTTGTGGTGTATATGCAGAAGTACAAAATGGCGTGTGGACAGGCCAAGAACCGGCATTTGACCATCCCTTTAACCAAGGCGGACACTGCGCGAAAGGTGCGGCACTGCGTGAGCACGGCCACGGTGAAAAACGCCTGAAATACCCAATGAAGTTAGAAGGCGGCAAGTGGAAAAAGATCTCTTGGGATCAAGCGATTAATGAAGTCGGCGACAAGATGGCAGCGATTCGTCAAGAGTCGGGTCCAGATTCCGTTTACTTTATGGGTAGCGCCAAGTTTTCTAACGAACAAGCTTATTTATATCGCAAATTAGCGGCACTGTGGGGCACGAACAACGTCGACCACTCAGCCCGTATTTGTCACTCTACCACAGTAGCCGGTGTTGCTAACACTTGGGGCTACGGTGCGCAAACCAACTCGTTAAACGATATCCGCAACTCTAAGTGCGTCATGTTTGTGGGTTCAAACCCAAGTGAAGCCCACCCAGTCGCAATGCAACACATTTTGGTGGCTAAAGAACGCGGCGCCAAAATTATCGTCGTAGATCCTCGTTTCACCCGTACTGCAGCGAAATCTGACGAGTACGTGCATATCCGCCCAGGTACAGATATCCCCTTCATTTATGGCCTGTTATGGCACATTTTTGAAAACGGCTGGGAAGATAAAGACTTTTTAAAACAACGTGTATACGGTATGGAACGTATCCGCGAAGAAGCCAAAAAATACACTCCAGAAGAAGTTGAGTTGGTTGCAGGCGTGCCTAAGGCGCAAATGTACCGCGTTGCCAAGATGATGGCCGAAACCAAACCCGGCACTATCGTTTGGTGTATGGGCGGTACTCAGCATCACGTTGGTAATGCCAATACCCGTTCATACTGTATTTTACAGTTAGCCCTTGGCAACATGGGTGTTTCTGGTGGTGGGACTAACATCTTCCGTGGTCACGATAACGTACAAGGTGCAACGGACTTCGGTCTGTTATTCGACAACTTACCCGGTTACTACGGTTTAACCTCTGGCGCTTGGGCTCACTGGTCGAATGTATGGGACTTAGATCCAAAATGGGTAGCCAGTCGTTTCGACCAAGGTGAATACTTAGGTCAAACACCACAAACCTCAACCGGTATTCCTTGCTCTCGCTGGCACGATGGGGTGTTAGAAGATAAAACCAAAATTGCGCAGAAAGACAATATCCGTCTGGCGTTCTTCTGGGGACAATCGGTGAACACTGAAACCCGTGGTCGCGAAGTGCGTGAAGCATTGAACAAGATGGATACTGTGGTGGTGGTCGATCCGTTCCCAACCATGGCAGGGGTGATGCACCAACGTAAAGACGGTGTATATCTGTTGCCTGCGGCGACCCAGTTCGAAACCTATGGTTCAGTTTCAGCGACCAACCGCTCAATCCAATGGCGCACTAAGGTCATCGAGCCGCTGTTCGAATCTCTGCCAGATCATGTGATCATGTATAAGTTCGCCAAAAAATGGGGCGTTGAAAAAGAATTCTGTAAGCACATTCAAGTGAATGGCGACGAGCCTTTAATTGAAGATGTGACCCGCGAATTCAATACCGGTATGTGGACTGTTGGTTACACGGGGCAAAGTCCTGAGCGTTTAAAGATGCACCAAGAAAACTGGGGTACTTTCGACGTCAACAGTTTACAAGCTCCCGGCGGCCCAGCTAAGGGTGAAACCTATGGCTTACCTTGGCCATGTTGGGGCACTCCAGAGATGAAACATCCTGGTACCCAGATCCTGTATGACCAATCAAAACACGTAAAAGACGGTGGCGGTAACTTCCGTGCCCGTTACGGTGTAGAGCACGATGGCGTCAACATTCTCGCCGAAGGTTCATTCTCTAAAGGCAGTGAGATTCAAGATGGTTATCCTGAATTTACCGCCGACATGCTCAAGCAATTGGGTTGGTGGGATGAACTTACTGATGCGGAGAAAAAACGCGCCGAAGGCAAAAACTGGAAGACAGATATCTCTGGTGGCATCCAACGTGTTGCGATCAAGCATGGTTGTATTCCATTTGGTAATGCGAAAGCCCGTTGTATCGTTTGGACTTTCCCAGATGATATCCCGAAACATCGTGAACCACTTTACACTCCTCGTCGTGACTTAGTCGCTAAGTACCCAACCTACGAAGACCGTATGGTTGCGCGTCTGCCGACCTTGTATAAGTCAATTCAAGATAAGGACTTTACCCAAGGCTTCCCACTGACACTGACCTCTGGTCGTCTAGTGGAATACGAAGGCGGTGGTGAAGAATCCCGTTCTAACCCTTGGCTTGCTGAGCTGCAACAAGAAATGTTCATCGAGATGAACCCTGCGGATGCTGCGGATCGCGGCGTGCGTGACGGTGACAATGTCTTTGTACATGGGCCAGAAGGCGCCAAGATCACGGTTAAGGCTATGGTGACACCACGGGTTATTGCCGGTGAATGTTTTATGCCATACCACTTTGCAGGTGTGTTTGAGGGCGAAAGCCTAGCGAAAAACTATCCTGAAGGCACAGTGCCTTACGTGATAGGCGAATCGGCAAACACCATTTTAACTTATGGCTACGACGTTGTGACTCAGATGCAAGAAACTAAGTCCAGCCTATGCCAAATCAGCAAAGCCTAACCTACTTGATGAGGAGATAAGCCATTATGGCAGTCATGAAATTTCTGTGTGACACCAAGCGCTGCATCGAGTGTAACGGTTGTGTCACTGCATGTAAGAACGAAAACGACTCCGCTCTCGAGTGGGGAATCCAACGTCGCCGCGTGGTGACAATTAACGATGGTCAACCGGGTGAAGCATCGATTTCAGTGGCATGTATGCACTGTACTGACGCTCCCTGCATGGCCGTATGTCCGGCAGATTGTTTCTACCGTACCGACGATGGCATAGTGCTGCACAACAAAGATACCTGTATCGGTTGTGGTTATTGCTTCTATGCTTGTCCATTTGGTGCACCGCAATTCCCGAAAAAGACTGCGTTTGGTAGTCGTGGCAAGATGGACAAGTGTACTTTCTGCGCCGGTGGCCCAGAAGAAACCTTCTCCGAAGCCGAGCGTAAAAAATACGGCGCCAACCGTATTGCTGAGGGCAAGTTGCCTATGTGTGCTGAGCTTTGTTCGACAAAAGCCCTGCTCGCGGGTGATGCGGAAGTGGTATCCAATATCTACCGTCAACGTATGGCCTCTCGTGGCAATCCTAACGTGATTTGGGGTTACAACCCCAAGACAGGTGAGATTAACTAAGCAGAGCGAGGGTTAGGGAGTCATCCCTAACCTCTGGCAAGGAGTGAAAATGTTAAACAAACAGTTAAACAAATCACTGCGCAGTCTGTTTGCTCTGTTGGTGCTCGTCATGGGATTGGGATTAGGTTCAGTAATGAGCGCAAGCCCAGTACACGCAAGTGATCAGCAATCGAGTCAACAACAGGCGAAAGCGCAAACCAGCGAGGCCGATCTTTGGCGCGCGGTAAAAGCAGGCGATGCCGGCTATACCACGGCTAAAGGGGTCGAAACTGGGGTGTTGATTAACGTTGCCGGTAACCAAGGTAAAGAACTGAGAAACCAATATCTAACCCCGATTATGGCTTTAGCCGTTGTTGGTGTGTTTGGGGCTTTCTTATTGTTCTATCTGGTGAATGGTCCATCAAAACTCAGCAAGGGCTTTTCAGGCAAGTTAGTGGCGCGTTGGTCAAAGGCGGATCTGTGGATCCACTGGATCATGGCGAGTAGCTGCCTGACACTGATGTTTACCGGTTTAACCATAATGTTAGGTAAGCATGTTGTTCAGCCAATGTTAGGGCCTGATCTGTGGGCACCATTGATCTACGGCAGCAAAACCATCCACGATTGGGCAGGTCCCATCTTTATCGCGGCTTGGGCAGTCTGTGTGGTGAAATGGATGCCACTACAAACCTTCAAGATGTATGATTTGAAATGGTTTTTAGTGGTCGGTGGTTATATCAACTTTGGTCCATTCAAAGGTAAACACCCTGACAGTGGTTTTGCTAACGCTGGTGAAAAAATGTGGTTCTGGACCCTGATGTTATTTGGTTTATTCATCAGTGTTTCAGGCATCATGTTGGTATTACCTGGCTTAGACTTGCCGCGCGAAGCCTCCATGGGTGCGCTACTGATCCACTCTATCAGCGCCATTATCCTGATTGCCTTTACCATAGTGCATATTTGGATGGCGACCGTATTGAGCGAAGGCGGTATGGAGTGTATGAAGTCAGGCTATTGTGATGAAAACTGGGCAATCCAGCACCATAATCTCTGGTATGACGAAATCAAAGCCAACGGCAACTTAAAGTATAAAGACTAAGTTAAACCGCAGCTTTTAGGTCCTTAGAACACCCCGCCATGCGGGGTGTTCTTTTATCAGCACTTCATTAGATAATACAAAAACTTAACACCTGAAACTCCGTGATACAAAAAGCCACCAGCGCCCTGCTCCCAAGGGAGTTTCGAAACTATGAGCGAGTTAACGCTTTAAGAGAACGGCTGCCGATTTCAACACTGCAAACTGTCCTAGATCAATTCCTACTCAACCCTTTCCTACTATATTGCCGTCACGCGCGATGATTGATGGCAAACAAGATGATTTCATTATCTTTCCCACCGCTAATCTTCACTTTTTGATAACAAGATAAACCCCACAAAAAGCCGTGCGATCTCAAAACTAAACCCTAATTTCAGGAGTCAGCATGAAGCAGCAACCCAGCGATTTATCTCGCCGATCTTTGCTCAAAGCGCTCACCGTCGGCAGCGTAGCGGGTGCCACGATTGCCGCAACCGGCATGAGCGTGGCACAAGCCAGCGAGAGCAGCAAGGTAACCACCAAAGCGTCAAAGGGTTACCACGAAACTGCGCACATCAGCAGCTATTACAATAGCTTGCGCAGCTAATCTAGGAGAAGTCAGCGATGAAGTTAACTCGCAAGTCTAGTGTCGCCCCAGTGGCAGACAAACCGGCGTTAGGCATTAGCCGTCGTCAATTTATGAAGCACGCAGGTATTGCCACAGGTGGTATTGCCGCAGCATCTCTGATGGGCACAGGCATGATGCGTCGCGTCGAAGCCAAAGAAGTGCCGCATGATGCCCCTATCGAAGTCAAACGTACTATTTGTAGTGCCTGCGCCGTCGGTTGTGGTCTGTATGCTGAAGTACAAAATGGCGTGTGGACGGGTCAAGAACCCGCATTCGATCACCCCTTCAACGCTGGCGGTCACTGTGCTAAAGGTGCGGCACTGCGTGAACATGGTCACGGTGAAAAACGCCTGAAATACCCAATGAAATTGGTTGATGGCAAGTGGAAAAAAATCTCTTGGGAAGATGCGATTAACGAAGTGGGCGACCAAATGCTCAACATTCGGAAAGAATCCGGCCCAGACTCAGTGTACTTCATGGGTAGCGCTAAATTCTCAAACGAAGGTTGTTACATGTACCGCAAACTAGCGGCCATGTGGGGCACAAACAACGTCGACCATTCAGCTCGTATTTGTCACTCTACCACGGTAGCCGGTGTTGCTAACACTTGGGGCTACGGTGCGCAAACTAACTCCTTTAACGATATCCAAAACGCGAATGCGATTTTCTTTATCGGTGCCAACCCTGCAGAAGCCCACCCAGTGGCGATGCAACATATTCTGATCGCGAAAGAAAGAAACAACGCAAAAATCATCGTCGTTGATCCACGTTTCTCTCGTACTGCGGCGCATTCAGATCTGCACTGCGCATTGCGTCCAGGTACAGATATTCCTTTTATTTACGGTATGTTATGGCACATTTTTGAAAACGGTTGGGAAGATAAAACTTTTATCCAACAACGTGTTTTCGAGATGGACACCATTCGCGCCGAGGCGAAAAAATTTCCACCTAAAGAAGTAGAAAACATCACAGGCGTGAGCGAAGCCGAGGTTTATCAAGCCGCGAAACTCATGGCTGATAACCGCCCTGGTACTGTGATCTGGTGTATGGGCGGTACTCAACACCACGTCGGTAATGCCAACACCCGCGCTTACTGTATTCTGCAATTAGCGCTAGGTAACATGGGCGTGTCAGGCGGCGGTACTAACATTTTCCGTGGTCACGATAACGTGCAAGGCGCGACTGACTTAGGTTTGTTATTCGATAACTTACCGGGTTACTACGGCTTAACAACGGGTGCTTGGACCCACTGGACCCACGTGTGGGATCTGGACATGGAATGGATGAAGAGCCGTTTCGATCAAGGCACTTATCTTGGCCGTGAACCTATGACTACGCCCGGTATCCCTTGCTCTCGCTGGCACGATGGTGTGTTAGAAGAAAAAGGCAAACTTGCGCAGCAAGATAACATCCGTATGGCCTTCTTCTGGGGACAATCGGTCAACACCGAAACCCGTCAACGTGATGTACGTGATGCTTTAGACAAGATGGACACTGTGGTCGTTGTCGATCCATTCCCAACTATGGCAGGTGTGATGCATCGCCGTAAGAATGGTGTTTACTTGCTACCAGCAGCGACGCAATTTGAAACTGAAGGCTCAGTGTCTAACTCTGGCCGCAGCCAACAATGGCGCGAAAAAGTCATAGAGCCACTGTTTGAATCTAAAACCGATATCGAAATTATGTATCGCTTAGCGCAAAAACTAGGGTTTGCTGAGCAGTACACTAAGCGCATAGCCAAAGAAAATGATTTGCCTGTGATTGAAGACATCACCCGCGAAATCAACCGCGGTATGTGGACTATCGGTATGACGGGCCAAAGCCCTGAACGCCTGAAACTGCACACCCAAAACTGGGGCACCTTCAGCAATAAGACGCTCGAAGCCGCAGGCGGCCCAGCGAAAGGCGAAACCTACGGTTTACCTTGGCCATGTTGGGGCACACCAGAAGCGAAACACCCTGGCACCCAAATTCTGTATAACCAATCGAAACACGTTAAAGACGGTGGTGGTAACTTCCGCGCCCGTTATGGTGTTGAATACAATGGTAAAAACCTATTGGCCGAAGGCTCTTTCTCTAAAGGTGCTGAAATCCAAGACGGTTACCCAGAGTTCTCCGATAAGCTGCTCAAACAACTCGGTTGGTGGGATGATCTGACTGCTGCAGAAAAAGCCGAAGCCGAAGGCCGCAACTGGAAGACAGACTTGTCAGGCGGCATAGTACGCGTGGCGATCAAGCACGGTTGCATTCCCTTTGGTAACGCCAAAGCCCGTTGTATTGTTTGGACTTTCCCAGACCAAGCGCCTGTGCACCGTGAGCCGTTATACACGCCTCGCCGTGACTTAGTGGCAAAATACCCTACCTATGCCGACATGCAAGTGCACCGTCTGCCTACGCTGTATAAGTCAATCCAAGACAAAGACATGAGCGTCAAGTATCCACTGGCATTGACCTCAGGTCGACTAGTGGAATACGAAGGTGGCGGTGAAGAATCTCGTTGTAACCCTTGGCTAGCAGAACTTCAACAGGAAATGTTTGTTGAGATAAGCCCTGCCGATGCTGCTGATCGCGGTATTCGTAACGGTGATTTCGTGTGGTTAGAAGGCGCCGAAGGTGGCCGCATTAAGGTACAAGCCATGGTAACCCCACGGGTTAAACCTGGCGTGACCTTTATGCCATACCACTTTGCGGGTGTGATGCACGGTGAAAGTTTAGCGCCTAATTACCCAGAGGGCACAGTACCTTACGTTATCGGTGAATCCGCTAACACTGCGCTGACCTATGGTTATGACCCTGTGACGCAAATGCAGGAAACCAAGGCATCACTGTGTCAGATCGTTAAAGCGTAAGTGCAGCTTAAGCTAGGAGAATTGCCATTATGGCTACAATGAAATTTTTGTGTGATACCAAGCGCTGCATCGAATGTAACGGTTGTGTCACTGCCTGTAAAAACGAAAACGACTCCGCTCTCGAGTGGGGTATCCAACGCCGCCGCGTCGTGACCATTAACGATGGTCAACGCGGAGAAGCCTCTATCTCTGTCGCCTGTATGCATTGCTCAGACGCGCCATGTATGGCGGTTTGCCCTGCAAACTGCTTCTACAGAACTGACGACGGCATAGTGCTACACGACAAAGATGCCTGTATTGGTTGCGGTTACTGCTTGTACGCCTGTCCGTTTGGCGCACCTCAGTTCCCGAAAAAAGGTGCCTTTGGTAGCCGCGGTAAGATGGATAAATGTACCTTCTGTGCCGGCGGTCCAGAAGAAAACCACTCAGATGCAGAGCGCCAAAAATACGGTTCAAACCGTATTGCCGAAGGCAAACTGCCTATGTGTGCAGAACTGTGTGCGACTAAAGCCCTTTTAGCGGGTGATGCAGAGGTGGTTTCTAGCATCTTCCGTGAGCGTGTGGCTTACCGTGGCGCTAAAAACGCGGCTTGGAATTAATTCAGGTCAACAGGATCTGTCCACAGACTTAGCTTGGCGCCTGCAGGCAGGCGCCACTAAGCGAGAGAGGATGTATGATGAACAAATGGTTCAAACACATAGGCTTAGCCATAGCACTGTTATTTAGTGCCGTGTGTCTAGCCAATGGTGGTGATGACCAAGCGCTCCAACCTCAAGCCTCTGATGCCCAAATTTGGGCACAGCTAAAGGATGGCGCCACGGGATACACTACCTCCCAAAGCGAGTTCCACGCTCAACCGATCAATACCTATGATCTGCGGGTGCTCGAACTACGTAGCGACTGGTTAGCACCGGCCTTAATGGCAGCGCTATTCGGCATGATCATTATCTTTGTCTTATTTATCAAGGTGAACGGCATCTCCAAGCTACACCATGGTTTTTCAGGCAAGTTAGTGCATCGCTGGTCTAAGTTTGACGTTTCAATCCACTGGTTAGGCGCAATCCCGTGCTTGCTGTTGATTTTAACAGGCTTAACCTTGCTAGCGGGTCGCTTCTTCTTCCAACCTTGGCTCAGCGAAGGCATATGGGAAGCTATCGTCTATGGCGCTAAGCAAATCCATGACGTGATGGCGATTCCCTTCATGATAGGTTGGGCATTAATGACCACCCTATGGGCGAAAAACCAGCTACCAAAAATGTACGACGTGAAGTGGTTCTTAGTGGTCGGTGGTTACATTAACTTTGGCCCGTTTAAAGGTAAGCACCCAGACGCAGGTTTTGCCAACGCCGGTGAGAAAATGTGGTTCTGGGCCTTTGCCCTGTTCGGATTAGTGATTTCAGCCTCGGGCATGTTGTTACTGTTCCCAAATCTTTTCGAACCAAGCCGTACATTAAGCTTGATCGCACTCGTCCTGCACTCAGTGAGCGCCATAGTGATCTGTGCTTTCTCTATCGTGCACATCTTCATGGCAACGGTAATGTCTGAAGGCGGTATGGAGTGTATGGTGTCCGGTTATTGTGATGAAAACTGGGCAACTCAACACCACAACCTGTGGTACGACGAAATCAAAGCCAACGGCACTTTGACATATAAAGAGTAAAAGTCGCTGAAAATACAAAACCTCCACAGCATGCTGTGGAGGTTTTTTTATGGGTAAAATAAGTGCGTTAAATCGAGCGCTTAAAAGCGGTACATCACAGAGACGCCGAGATTTCTGGGGTCGATAATCGCCGCATAACCATCGGGGTAACTGCGGCTGGCGGGTTCATTTACCGTCAATGCTTGCTCATCAAACAGGTTGTTTATAAAACCGCTGACTTTCCAGCTATCGGTTTGATAATCGAGGCTTAAGCGAGCCACCACATAGTCACCAGCCACCCGTGATTCGGTATTATTGATATCCGCAAAATACTCACCCACATAGTTGCCTGAAAAACCGAAAGAAAACGCATCGCCCAACCAATATTTTAAGCCCGCATTGGCGGTCATGTGCGGCGCCGAGTTCAGCTGATTGCCGATAATGTCACCATAGCTAGGATCCGCTTGTTTGATCTCACTATCGAGTAACCCTACGCCCGAAATAAATTGTAGGTTTTCGGTTAACATGGCGCTAAATTCAGCCTCAATACCGTAGCTGACCGCTTTATCGATATTGGTAATTTTGCGGGCGCTATTAGACGCCTGATAACCATCAAAATCGTTGTAGAAGAGGTTGGCACTCAAGTTAACATCGCCATTGGCAAATGAGCTGCGACTGCTGAGTTCATAGGTATTGACGTACTCTTCGTCGTAATAGTAATACTCACTTTCGGCTAGCGACAGCGCACCGCCGCCCGAGTTATAACCCCGACGCACGCTGGCCGCCAAGGTCGTGCTGTCATTCAGCGCATATTGCAACACCAGCTTCGGCAGGGTGACGGTATTGGCATCGTCGAGTTTTTCCTGCAATTGGCTGCCCTGATAGAGCATATTGAAGTTACGTAATTGCTCGTCACGCATCACGCGGCCGCCGACAGTAACCCAGAGTGACTCGGCAAGCCCATAGGTTATTTCACCGTAAATGGAGGTGGACTTAGTGCTGTCATCACCACTGTAAACGGAACTGCCAGTACTGCCAAAATCTTGGCTGCGTTTAAAATAGGCTAAACCCACAAAGCCGTTGAAGTCTTTATCTTTAAGGCCAAAGCTGTATTTACCATCGACAGTGTAACTCTGGTCGCTCATATCGACATATTGCTGCGCCGTGACAAGGGGTTCATAGGATTCAAAGCCCCAGTCATAATCCATATAAGCCACGATGAGATCTAAGGCGCGCCCTTCACCGAGGTCATAATCAACTTTCACTGAGTGAGTCGTCGATTTAGTCTCGATATATCGCTGGAAAATGGGTTTAAACGCCCAAGGATCATCACCGGTAAAATAGTTACGTCCAGAGTCACCTTTCTCATCATTGTATGAAAAGCTGTAGAGCACTTTGAGATCTTCAATCGCACTCGGTTGCCACAGGAATTTACCGCGCCAGCGATTGGTGATCAGTTCATTTTGATCAAAGGTGGCGGGATTAGTCTCGTATTCCAAGCCTTTATTGAAGGTATTCCCTGTCACATTTTGTCCGCTCACCCTAAATGCCAACTCATCATCGAGGATCGGGCCTGAGAGCATCACCGCACTGTCGATAAAGTTATCTTGATTACGATAACCGACACGAGCCGCGCCTTGCCAATCGAAGGTCGGGTCTTCGGTTTTAATAAACACTGTGCCGCCAATGCTGTTACGACCGTTAATCGTCGATTGCGGACCGCGGTACACCTCAATTTGTTGGATATCCCACAGACCAGTATCACCAGTAAGATCGGCAACAAAAGGCTCAGCAACCCCATCGACTAAGGTGGATACCCGCGCCCGAGCGCCACCGGTAAAAGAGTTAAATCCAGAGGCTGAGCCATTACCTGAAACCCCACGGATATCCGGCACAGAACCCGATAGCACCACCACGTTAGGTACTTCAGATAAAGCACTCGAGGTGGATTGATATTGACCGCTGTCGAGCGCTTCCTTGTCGATCACCGAAATAGAAGAGGTTGTATCCTTAAGGCTACGTTCAATCTTTTCACCATAAACAGTAATCTTCTCAATAGGTTCAGAAGATTCAGCATCTACGCCTGCATAAGCTGAAGATATCAACAAACTCGAAACTATTGCGGCAATTGCACTTTTTTTAAACGCCCTGCATTCCATAAGAACCTCGACAGCGATCATTGATTAAACGGTGTTAGCTTGAAATGCCGACAATCTACATTAAAACAACCTTAAAACCAAATGATAACCAATATCATTTACATTAAGTTTATGGCTTTGTGACTGACCGCAAATTTGCGTGTGATGATAAGTAAAAGAGTGAACTGGGAATAAGTGCGACTTACGTTGACAGGGACTAGAGCTTGTTGACGTTTTGCGATTAAATTTTATTCGCCATGGCAAGCTCGTGATCGCGAAACAAAGAGTGAAGTGCCGTTATTCCTCCCACCTGAGGAGCAGCTCGTATAATTGATAGTACGAGCAGAAGCTTGCCAGACGAACCCTTTGGGCAGCGTTTGCGTGTTTTGCGATCTGCGTCACAATCGCCTTTTGCACTGTTAATAAGCTGTAGAATGGCGGCTAACCCTGCTTTATTTTTACTTTAAAAATCAATTAACTGAGATATTATTGAATTTTAATTACACAACATATAGCAACCAGGAGGTTATTTCAAACCAACAAAACCATAACAACTCCTTTAAAAACATAAATTTACACAAAAAAGGCTCAGAATATCACCTTGCGACTGTGTAATTCCAAGCGTTAAAATGGCCGCTATATGTAATTTAATTACACCTCTCTTGATTTATACCTCAGTAGGCCACCATGTTTAACAATGCAAAAACCAGCACATTGACGGCGCTGCCTTCAGTATTTTCGAGTATTCTATTGATCATTATCGGTATTTTCTCCTATCGAGGCTTTGCCGAACTCAATGACACCAGCAGCAAACTGGTCAACAATACCCAGCTCGCCGAAACCTTCACTAGTGTGCGTGAATCCTTCTTTGAACTGCGTTTAGCAACATTAGTCCATAACACTGACGCCATCAGCTCACAACAACGAAATGTGCAGCTGCTCATAGAGAAACTCGCAAACTTCAACACCGATTTTATGGGGCCAGATGCCAGAACGATCCGCACGCTGTTGCCGCAAATTGAGCAATATGTGCGTCTGTATCAGCAAGAAATCAACTACGCCAAACAAACTGGCGCAGAGCCTGAACTAACACTCGAGCGCAAGGCACTTGGACCCAAAGTAAGCAATGAGATTAATCAATTAGTTAAGTTGATCACTCAGCGAAACCATGATCTTGGCAAACAAGCCGAAGACAAAGTGAACGCCACCGAGGCATTGCTCCTTGGCCTAATCCTAATTGCCATCGTCGCCTCACTCCTTAGTGCACTCTTTATGAGCAAACGCTTAGTCAGGATAGTCAATGACATTAAGCGGGTAATGGAATGCCTTGCCAATGGCGATCTGACACATAAAACAAATATCAAAGGTGACAACGAACTCTGCTCACTCGCCACAGATCTCGATCGCGTTATCGATAATCTACGCCATATCATCTCGGATATTACCCAAGCCTCAGACCATATCTCAGATCAAATTGGCCAACTGAACGTGCAGTCCAATGCCAATACCCATGCATTGCAGACCCACGCGGTAGAAACCGACCAAGTCGTCACGGCCATGACAGAAATGAGCGCGACTGCCCACAATGTCGCAGGCGATGCTGCATCTGCCGCCCAGTTTACTCAGCAAGCCAATGAACAAGCAGATAAATCGAAGAAATCCGTTGAACAGGCCGCCAACACTGTGATTGCCTTAGTGACTAAAGTGGATGTCGCTGCCGATGCGATTAATGATATGAATGAAAACACCCGCCATATCGCTACTATCTTAGATGTGATTGGGGATATTGCCGATCAAACCAATCTGCTCGCGCTCAATGCAGCTATCGAAGCTGCCCGTGCCGGTGAACAGGGTCGGGGCTTTGCCGTTGTCGCCGACGAAGTACGTACGCTGGCCGCTCGCACTCAAGCCAGTACATCCGAGATCAATCAAATGCTTGAACGCTTACGCCACGGCGCCGACGCGGCCGTCACAGCAATGGAGCAAACCAAACACAGTTGCCAACAAGCCGCCGACACCACGACTCTGGTAACAGAAAATCTCGATACCCTGACGACGTATGTGTTCGATATTAATGGGCTCAGTAATCAAATCGCGACCGCAGCAGAAGAGCAAAGCGCTGTCACCGAAGAGATAAATCGTAATCTGACCACCATTCGTGAAATGGTCGATGAACTGAATCAAAGCGGTAAAGCCACCCTCAATAGCGCAACCTCTTTGGCCGCGACGAAAGAACAACTCGTCGGCGTGGTCTCGCATTTTAAGCTTTAAGTTTATATTTACTCGTCCACTCTCGACACAAATCCCTTGCGTGTCATAACTCGCAAGGGATTTCGCTTAATGTTTATTGAGTCGCTATTTAACTGCAAAGAACGTATCAAGTCACGACTACTGAATTACAGCTGGCCCAATATCACAGCTAGCATCACGGGAGATAATTGCAGCATGAAGATTATGATCACCCTCTAATACGACTTTTCCTTGCTCGACAAAGGTAATGAGTACTTCTCCAGTATTAAGACGATGGGGAGTCGGCTTAGCAATATTGCCGAAACTAGGCTCAACCACTAATTCCTCAACACCTAATTGACCATTAGGGTTCAGACATCGACGCCAAAGGGATAATCCACTATTTTCTTGAATGGGGTAAACATAATAAATATCAATATTGCCATCTGGTCTGATAATAGCCTTAGCATCGTGCACTGTCGCATCAGTCAAGTTAATAGGTATAGCCTCTGTCCAAGTTTTCCCTAAATTATGGGATAATCTAAAATGGGTCTTAATGATATAGACAGATTTACCGCTGGGCTGAGTTTGACTTGTGCGGAAGGATTTTTGAAAAAAATAGACTATATCACCACCGGAGAAAGATGAAAGATAAGGCATAAAACCTGAACTATCTATATCCAAGGGGCTATCAAATTTGACGCCATCATTACTTAGTGCAAAATAAAGACTGCAACATTTTTTGGCGGTATACACAATAGCAACGCTGTTGCGACTAACTCGATGAAATTTAATATTACTTGATGGCGAAATCGCATCCTTTAATAATACCGGTTCTATTTCGACTAAAACTCCATTACGCAATTTGGCTCGAAATACATCAGCCTCAGACTTAAAGCTGCGGGCCTCAAGATAATACAACCAATCTTCGCCATTAAAGTTAACTAAACTCACGGACGAGACTATATTAGAATAACTTTCAGGTAAAATATTGACTAATGAACCTTTATCTAACACGCCATGATCAAAATTTAAAGAAGTATACCTCAACCAAGCTTTTTCCATCTTATATCCACTCCAAGATTCATACACTAAAGTATTGGATGTTCCAGATTGGATTAGGGCACTTGCATATTGAATGGCGCTGGGATGCTCTACGCGCAGTATGCTTTCTCTTTTTAAAGGCAGTTCATTGCCACTCGCAGTAAATGAAAATGCAATAACAACATATATAGTTACCCGCTTTATTATCATCCATTCACCAGGTAAATATTTCATATCTATTCATCCTTAAATATTGAACACAACTAAAAACAAACTGCGGGCTCAGCCAATCAACGACGCCATCATGGGCTTTCATACACAACCAACATACCGTATTACTCATGAACACAGTATTCGTGCTCGATACGTTAAGCGGCACACTTGTCACATTTAGTTCACAGCCTAATTTTATATTACCTGCCAACAACATAGCTAATCACTTTAAGAATCGGGATATATTAAGATGAAAAATGTGCTCGTCACCTCAGGCTTGTGCCTGTCAGTTTTGCTACTGAGTGCTTGTAATTCGGATGATAAAGACATCAATAGCCTGACCACACAAACCACCTTAATTGGCGGTGATAACCACTGCTGGATGGGCGGCACTCGCACAGATTCGGGTCTTGATAACAACGATAACGGCAAGCTCGACAGTAATGAAGTGGTTGATAGCAGCTATGCATGTAATGCCGACCTGTTTACGGATAAAGCGGTGCATTTACCTTTCACAGTGCTGCGCGATGATTTAGACAATGGCGCTATGCCTGGTACTAAATTTGAAATTCGTAACGGCGGCTATGGCTCTGATGCAGCGCCCAATCCCAATAATCCTATTCAATTTTATGCCCTCACCGATCGCGGCCCGAATGCAGATTACAGCGGTAGTTTAGGCAAAGGAAAAATGTTTCCAACGCCTGACTACACGCCACGTATCGGTTTGTTTGAACTGCAAACCAATGGCACTATCACTAAGATCAAAGACATCTTATTTAAACGCCCAGATGGCAGCTTGATCACTGGACTTCCTAATAGCAGTAGCCTTGGCGGCACAGGAGAAATCCCCTATGACGCAGCAGGTGAAGTCATTCGTCAAGACATGAGCCAGCCTTATAATGCCCAGACCAACCCCATCAAACTCGATGATTATGGGTTAGATTCTGAAGGTCTCGCCGCCATGGATGATGGCAGTTTTTGGGTCAGCGATGAGTATGGTCCACACATAGTGCATTACTCGGCTGAAGGGGTAGAAATAGCGCGGATTAATCCTTTCGCAGACGATGCACGCAACTTATATAGCCTACCGGCAGAGTTTGCTCATCGCCGTGCCAACCGCGGGATGGAAGGGCTGACCATCACGCCCGATCAGTCGACACTTGTGGGCATAATGCAATCGACCATCTCCAATCCCGATAAGAGTGTTAACAACAATACCCTGACTCGAATCGTGACCATCAACTTGGCGACCGGCGCTATTGGCCAATATTTGTATCAGCAAGAAATTGCCCAGAACTCTAACTCAGCGATCGTTGCCTTAAGTAACAGCCAATTTTTAGTGTTAGAACGTGATGGCAAGTTTTTTAATATCGACACTGAGGTGATGAAGCATGTATACAAGATAGATATCAGCGGCGCGACAGATCTCGAGACCGTCACTGCACAAGCTGATATCGCCCAAGATGCGGCGTTAGGTTTAACCATTAAAGGTAAAACCTTAGAGCAGGTAGCGCTAAGCGATGGCTGGGAGACACTTGCAGCCAATGGCATCATACCCGCGACAAAATCACTGGTGCTAGATATGGCTGCCAAAACACAATATCCCCATGACAAAATGGAGGGTTTGTGGCTAATTGATAATAAGCGTTTAGGTGTGCTAAATGACGACGACTTCGCCACTTGGAGCAATAACAACACCTTAGAACAGAAATATCTCGATAGTGCGCAAAGTGACATCGACGGCAACACTTTGTATATCGTTGACGACTTACCCTTATCAGCTGATAAATAACCATTAAGTATTCAGCCGCATGAGTCATCACAGTCTTTAGTGGTGGCTCATGACACACTCAAATTGCAATAGAAGTTGTTATAACGAAAGCATAAACCACATAGCATCAGCACATCACTTAAGGATTAACCAATGAAAACAGCTTCACAGACGATGATGTCATTCACGTTAGCCTCAAGTGTCCTGCTCGCTTCATGTGTGGTACAAGCAAATCCTGTTGAAACATCAAGGGAATATAAGCTGCTGCTAGACCCAAGCCACTTTAATTACGCCACTCAAAGTACAACCGCCAATAACTATCTAACTGATGCTAAACAAGCTATTAGCAACGCAATTAGTCGCAATGTCACAGGCTCTTGGGTATTAACCAAAGCGCGTCAAGTGACCTTCTATGACACCCCAACCAGTTGTCAGCTAAAGCAGTTAGGTTATATCTTTCGTGACCGAACGAGCGATGGCCAAAGTGAAGTGACGCTCAAATTTCGCAGCCCTGATCGATTTATTGCTGACTTTGAAGATCTCAGCTCACCCGATAATCAAGCCGACACAAAACTCGAAGTGTCTATTTTCGCCAGCAACATCTTAATCTTGCGATTCCCTCGCCCAATATCCGGCCAACATGGCGCCTGATAGGTTATGCCATATCGAGAATATCGCGCTGGGGATGGCAGAAATAGGGCTAAAAAACTTGATGCACAAAGCGGTAGCGAGACCAGAGTTTTGTAGGCCGACTTCGATGGAAATGGTTTTGCAGACGGTATGGTTAAAGCCTAATAAACGGCAGCAAAAGTAGCCTAAAGCGAGGCCGAAACCATTATGTAAGAACACTGCCAGCAAAATAATGGGGCCAACTTTATCAAACTGATTGGCATTTAATGCCACGATAATGGTAATCGCCATCACGATTGCCAAGATTGAAATCAACGGCAATGCGGGAGCGACTTTGGCCACCAGCGATTTAAAGAAATGATTGATGATCACGCCTGCGCTGACAGGGAACAGCACGATTTTCACTAAGCTCAGTAGCATGTCGGCAAAGGGAATATCAATCATCTCGCCAATCAACAGCTTAATAATCAGTGGTGTTAATACTACGCCCGCTAAGGTCGACAGTGCCGTCATGGTTATCGATAAAGCCACGTCGCCTTTTGCCAAATAACAGACCACGTTTGAGGCGGTGCCGCCTGCCACGCTGCCCACCAACACCATGCCTATGGTGAGTTCCCTATCTAATCCTAATAACTGGCTGATCAATAATGCGCTGAGCGGCATGACCGAAAATTGCAGTATCAGCCCAGTCAGCACGGCACGTTTTTGTTTGAATGCATTAGCAAAATCCTGCAGATCTAAGGTGAGTCCCATAGAGAGCATGATGATCACTAACAGCGGCACTATGGCGGATTTAAGCTCAGTAAACCAACTCGGCATCAAATAAGCGGTCACCGCACCTATGAGTGCCAACAGCGGGAAGAAGCGGTTTACGTTTACCAACATAGCTAGCCCTTTAGATCAGGAGGTTATTTTATCGCTCGGATGATGACAGTCGAGCATTGGATAGACAAGCGCTAATCCACCAGCAATAAAGCCTAGAATGGTGATTTTTTAATCTCCACATTTCGACTGACACCTTAAGTTAACTCCCCAAATTCACAGTAGATTCCGCCCCAAAGCGCAGGATAAAAATGCATTCTTGATCGCTAAAACATGATCTGCTTAACAAAAAGCCCGTGATTTCCTTGTTAGGAAACCGTAACTTATAACCAGTTCACGTTTTAACAATTACATACGATGTAGTCTTATTGCGCTAGGTGGTCGTGAATTACCTAAAGCAATTTCGGTGTTTACGGTTAGCACTCACAGATAGGAATCGTTATGTCTTCAGTTATCCAAACGCTCAGCGGCGCTATCGCAACGCCTTATCAAGCGAATATTACCGTCCCTAACTGGATGCTCGGCTCGATGGAACGAGTCATGCAGTACTACGTCGATAAGAATCTTCGCCTCGATACCCTTTCCGCAGAAATGATGCCAGCGCCCGTAGAAGGCAAAAAGTATATGCTGTACGCGCATATCCCCTTCTGCCATACCCTGTGTTCTTACTGCACCTTCCACCGTTTTATGTTCAAGGAAGACAAGGCACGCGCCTATTTCATCTCATTGCGTAAAGAGATGGAAATGGTTAAAGCCCTCGGCTATGACTTTGAATCTATGTACATTGGTGGCGGTACCACCACAGTATTAGAAGATGAATTAGCCCGTACTATCGAACACGCGAAAACCCTATTCCCGAGCATTAAAGAAGTCTCCTGCGAGTCCGATCCGCAGCATTTAGACAGCCCTGGCTTTAAGCAACTCAAAGGCCTAGTGGATCGCATGTCCATCGGCGTACAAAGTTTTAATGACGATATTTTAAAAATGACCGACCGACTCGATAAGTTCGGTACGGGTCAACAAACCTTCGACAAGATCATGGGCGCCAAAGAGCTGTTCCCAATTATCAATGTCGATCTGATTTTTGGTTTCCGCGGCCAAACCGATGAAGTGATCCAACACGATCTCGACATGGCATCGCGCTTAGATCCAAGACAAATTACTACCTATCCGCTGATGATCACCCATCAGACTCGCAAGAGTGTGAAAGGCAAGTTAGCGGCGCCGCAGGCAGATATGGCCAACCAATATCGCCAGATCTTAAACAGCCTAAATGGCCAATATAATCAATTATCTGCATGGGCATTTGGTAAAACCGATGACGAAGGATTTGACGAATACGTTATCGATTACGACGAATATTTAGGCGTAGGTTCAGGCTCATTCAGCTTCTTGAATGACACCTTATATGTAAACACTTTCTCGCTGCGCAAGTACCAAGAACGCATTGCCGCCGGCCACATGGGCGTCGAGCAGCAAAAGAACTACAGCAAAAAAGACGTGATGCAATACCGCTTCTTGCTGGGCATGTTCTCAGGCCGTTTATCACGTAAATATTTCCGCGACACCTTTGGCGTCAACTTAGATACCGCCTTGTTTAAAGAAATGACGTCGATGAAGTTAATTGGCGCGATCAAGAATGACCCAAGGGATCCCGACAATCTGATCGTCACCGACAACGGCAAAATGATGGGTCTCTTGATGATGAAAGAGTTTTATTCAGGCATGGACAACGTGCGCGCCCAGTTACGTAAACCGCTCAAACCCTGTGATATGTAACACTTACGGATGATTGTTGATCCATAAAGACTAAACAGGCCCTTCGAGGGCCTTTTTGTTAACTTGGTTTAAAGGTAGTCTTGCCTTAATACTAGCTTGAGCGCGATCCCCGTCATAAAGGAGTATGGGTTATGGGTTTTAATGAACAAGAAAAACACGCCTTATTGGCACTCAAAGGCGTTGGCCCCACTGTGATTAAACGCTTCGAAGAAATTGGTATCAGTTCACTGCAACAACTGGCACAACACGAAGTGGATGATATCGCAAACTTAGTCGCCAGCATGCTGCGCACCACGTGCTGGAAAAACAGCCCCCAAGCGCGAAACGCCATAGGTGCGGCCATCGAACTTGCCCGCGCCCACCCGCTAGCAAAAAATAGTCATTCCTATTGATGAATACAACTAACAAAAAGCCAGAGTCAATGCTCTGGCTTTCGTTTAAATGTTAGCAATAAGGTATCGGCTTAAAAACTGTAGGTCATACCTAACCAGTAACGGCGACCATCTTCAAGATAACCGTATTCCTCTTGGGTAATGTCCTTATCGAAGGCGTTGTAAATGCCCGCGCTAAATTTCAGGCTATCGTTCAACTGATAGTTAGCCCCTAAATCCAGCAGAGTGTAAGAAGGTGCGATAAAACTGCTCGACGACGGTCCCGTTGTCGGTTGGCTCTCTTCGCCACGGTAGTTCACTCTCAACCAAGTGCTTAAGTTATCAATAGGCTCGTAGTTGAACGACGCTTGGATCAAATGCTTAGGCAATTGATTCAATGGGCTGCCTTTGTAAGCCCCCGTCTTTTGCTCTGAATCCGTGTAAGTGTAGTTACCCGTAAAGCTCAGGTTTGAGCGAATCCGATAGTCGATACTCAGCTCAATCCCTTGAGTCACAGCATCGTCGATATTCACGTAAGTGGTTGGGTCGGAACCAAATTGATTGGGGCCATCGGTACATTGAGTCGCAGGACAGGCCACGCGGGTGATCTTATCTTTAAACTCGTTATAGAACACACCCGCACTGGCGGTAATGCTCTCGGTCAGATCCGAATACACGCCTAACTCATAGTTCACTGAGGTTTCGGGTTGTAAATCTGGATTACCGTACATGTTGCCGCCACGGCTCACTTGTCCCCAATCTGGCACTGTCTGGCGCAAACTCGGCGCCCTAAAGCCCGTCGACACACCGCCCTTTAAGGTGGTGCTGTCGGTTAATCCCCACACGCCGTAAACACGCGGGCTGACATGGTGGCCAAAGTTTTCATCGTCATCCAAACGCAGCCCCATGGTCAGGGCAAAGTTATCGACTATGCGCCATTCATCCTCAGAAAATACCGACCATTGTCTGCGGCTGATATCGGTTAAGTCGCTAACCTGATTGCCGGTTTCGTCGGTTAAGTCTTGATGGTTAAATGCCGCACCAAAAGTCGCCGTATGGCTTTGGCCTAAGGTGGTGATCAGGCTAGATTGCACATCCGTGTTAGTGATCTTCATCTTGCGGGTTTTGTTATCAAAAACCTCATGCTTGATATAAGAATCCGAGGTACCAAAGTCCCAACGCCCTGTGTGTGACAGCGAAATGGTGCTGTTTTCGTATTCTGTCGTTGAAGATTGAGGACAACCGCGACGACCACAGGCTTCGCCCGGCGCTAGCGGTGTAACGGTTTTGCCTAAGCTGCTGTCGAGTTCTTGGTTTGACATCCCAACTTCGAGCATGATGTCGTGGTTTTCATTGGGGGTGAGCGCAAAACGCGCGGTCAGATTCGTCGCATCACGGCCACGGTAACCGCCGTAGATATTATCTTCTTCACGCTGAGTATATTGACCGTAAAGTTGCATCCCCAGCAGATTTTTAATCAAGCCACCGTTGACGAAAAAGTTGCCTTGATACACATTTCCCGAGGTCGACTTTTCCTGCAATGTCGTGTCGAGTCGCACTTCACCTTGCCACTCATTCGGCACTTTACGGGTGATAATGTTGATCACGCCGCCAATAGCATCCGAACCATAAAGTGATGACATAGGCCCGCGAACAATTTCAATTCTGTCGATGGCCGCCAAGGGTGGCGTCCAAGCGCCTTCAACACCTGGACCGTCGCTGTTAGTGCGTGTCTCGCGCGAAGATTGGCGTTTACCATCCACTAAAATTAACGTGTATTGGCTGCCCATGCCCCGCAGGCTGATGTCCTGACGGTCAGCGCCGCCAGTAATCACTACACCGGGGACTTCTAACATGGCATCGGTTAAGTCGCGATAGAAGCGGTTATCCAGATCCTCACGGGTGATCACACTGATAGATGCGGGCGCGTCGCGAATTTGTTGTTCAAATCCCGATGCAGTCACCACGATTCTTTCCATCATCTTTTCTTTATCAGGCGCGGTATCCGCAAGGACATTTGTCGCAGATACTGCGGGCAACAAACATAAAGCGGTGATCACTTGAGCGAGGTACTTCTTACGACTTAACAACATAACCGACAAGTCTCCATTGGGCACAGATTGTAAATGAGAACAATTTTCAATACGGCAATGTATCCCTATGTTACAATCAGCTCAAGTTAGACTTTAGGTATTCACTTGTAAGAGTTACTTAAAAATGAATAAAAACATGATCAAAGGCATGATCGTTTTTGCGGCAATCGCAGAAAAGGGCTCAATGAGTGCCGCGGCGCAGCAATTAAATCTCAGCTCGTCGGCGGTGAGTCAACAAGTAACTAAGCTCGAAATGGATATGGGGATCAGTCTATTCCATCGCAATACTCGCAATCTTACCCTTACAGAGGCGGGCAGCTTGTTCTATGAAAATTGCCGAAAAGTCATCGCGATAGTCGAAAGCACTGAGCAGAAACTCAATAACTTGAAAGGGATTCCTTCGGGGGAATTAAAGATTGCCGCGCCCATAGGTTTTGGCGGCGGCTTGTTGAGCGAGCCCTTTAACTACCTGTTGGCGGCGCATCCGCAGATAAGTTTGAATTTACTGCTGCAGGATGGCCCGATAGATATAGTCAACGATGGCATAGATCTGGCGATTTGCATCGGTCCTTTATCAGACTCCAACTTAATTGCCCGCCACTTAGCCGATTGGCGCATGTTGCTGTGCGCCTCACCCGATTATTTGCCAATGCACAAAATTTTTAAGCATCCCGCTGAATTGGCTGCCTTTAATCGCATTAATCACCCCTGCGCTAACAGTGAAACCTTGACCCACACCCGCAGCCAAGAGTGCTTCGAACTGACAAGCCAGCGTATTACGGTCAACAATATGCAGGCATTAATCCAACTCACTCTCGATGGTCTCGGGTTTGCCGCCCTGCCCGAACCTGAAGTGCATAAATACCTCGAAAGCGGCCAGCTTGTGACCCTCTTACCCGAGTGGTCACTCAATACTTACAGCGTTTACAGCGTCACTTCGGCGCGGGATAAGCAGCCCGCAAAAGTGAAAGAAGCGCTCAATACACTTAGCCAATACTTCAGTCAGGCGGATTTTACCCCTGCCGTTCAATCTAAACAGCCTGCTCAAAATGGTGGCACAAAGGATTGCATGACCAATATTTTACCCATAAAGCCCAAGCAAGCGTCCCATCACACCAACGTCGATCACGCATCTTAAGTGTGCCTTTTGCGCATTCATTTCTGCGTTAAGCTGAGGTATTCTGCTGGGATAAACCAATAAAAAAGATGTAACTCGATGAAAGATGTGGCCTTAGTGTTGGAAGGTGGCGGCCTTCGAGCCATTTATACCGCAGGTGTGTTAGACGCGTTTTTGCAGCAGTCGCTCAACTTCAGCTATGTGATTGGAGTGTCTGCGGGTGCCATTTATCCCGCGTCCTATGTGTCCCGCCAATTTGGGCGTAATCTTCAAATTCAGCAGCAATATCTCAACGATAAACGCTATATGGGCCTGCGCCATTGGTTGGCGACAGGCAACTATGTCAACACAGACTTTACCTATCGCCGCATGGCCTATGAGTTACTGCCATTTGATTTTGATACATTTTTAAATAGTCATACCGAATTTAAGGTCGGCGCCTTTAACTGTAATACAGGGAAAACCGATTACTTCGGTATGGCCGATTTTAATGACCACGATAAATTACTCGACGTGCTCATCGCCTCCTCTAGCCTGCCTTTTATGTCTAAACCCAGCGTGATTAACCAACACCATTACCTCGATGGCGGCATCGGCGAACCGATACCGTTAGCGCAATCACGCAAAGATGGTTTTGCACGCCAAGTGGTGATCTTGACTCAAGATCAGCATTACCAAAAATCCGCGATGAAAATGAATTGGTTAGCCCGTAAAGCCTATAAAGGCTACCCCGCAGTTGCCCATGCGTTAAGTGAGCGCCACCGAGTTTATAATCAAGCATTAACCGAGTTAGACCAAGCCGTTGCAGCCAATAACGCCTTTGTGATCCGCCCAGCACTGCCGCTTAATTTATCCAGGCTCGATCGCAATATCGATAAAGTGACCGCCGTCTATCAACAAGGGCTAGCGGATGGGAAAGCTGTCTTACCCACATTAACCGCTTGGTTAACGGCGCCAAAAGAGCCTAAACCCGAGGCGTAATCGACGGCAGCACTTGGCTGATAATCAACTCACGTAGCCATTTATGGCTCAAGTCATGCTCGAAGTGTTTATGCCACATCAATAAATACGCGCCGGGGATCAGCTTGATAGGGGATGGTAAAGACTGAAGCTCGAAGGATTTCATCACAGCAAACGCATAACGGGACGGCGCGCAAAGAATTAAATCGCTTTGTTCACACAGGGCCAGAGCGCTCTGAAAGTCGGTCATATTCACGGCGATATCGCGCTGACGCCCCTCAAGTTGCAGCACATCATCCAGCAACCAATGCTCTATGCCACCAAAAGCCACTTGCAGATGGCGATAGCTCAAGAAGGTGTCTAAATTCCACTCTTGTGCTAACGCCGGATGATCGCGGCGCATCAAGCACACAGTATAATCCTGCACTAGCTCGACATGGCACAAGTCATCGGGAATATGATTCACATGCATAGGCGAACGCTCGTCCCACTCGCGGCAACCTATGGCTAAGTCGATGTCGCAGCGCAGTAATCTGTCCATAGTATCGAGCCGCCAAGTTTGGCAATTGAGACTCACACCGGGCGCTTGGGCGAGCAGCGAGGGCATAAAATGCGGAAAAGTCAGCGAGTATGTGGTCTCAACCAAATGCATTCTAAACTGCCGCTGACTTAAGGCGGGCTCAAAGGTATCGGGCCGGGTAAATTGCGCCAATTGCTGTAAACATTGGCGCAACTCCGGCGCGAGCGACAAGGCTTTAGGTGTCGGTTTTAGGCCGTAGGCGGTGCGCTCAAACAGAGGATCATCAAACACTTCCCTCAGGCGTGTCAATTGTTTACTCACCGCCGACTGGCTCAAATGCAAACGCGCCGCAGCGGCGGTTACACTTTGTTCCTCAAGCAGGATTTCCAGTACGGGTAGTAAATTCAGATCCAAACGTTTTAGCATCTATCCCTCATTTACCCCAAAATACTGACTAGGGCTGCACTTTTTTAAATGGGTTTAACCTTAAATTCTGTGGCAATTTCATCAATAACAGCGACAGTAATATCACACCTATCCCCGCCCACTGACGCATGTCTAAGGTCTCACCCACAATCAATACCCCTAATGATACGGCAACCACGGGATTGACTAAAGCGACCATGCCCATGATTTCTGGTCCTAAATTTCGCATCGACCACAGCCAAGCCCAATAAGCGATGGCGGTGTTGGCAATCACTAACCATAGTAACGACGGCACCACTGTCAGGCTAGGTAACTGCGGCGGGCCCGCCATAAACCATGCCAGCGGAATTAACATCAAGCCGCCCAAAAACAGTTGCCATGCTGTGAGCACTAAAAAGTCACCCACATCCCACTTTTGCATCCAGCGAGAAGAGAAAGCAATTAAGGTCGTCGCACTTAGCATACACAAGACCCCAATAGGGTCGAGATCCGCCGACGGGTTTAGCAGTAAAATCACTCCTCCTAATCCCATCAAACCTAATAGCAACCACTTCATACCAGGGCGTTTTTTATCTATCACCCAAGCTAAGATTAAGAAAATTAACGGCAGCGTCGCCCCTAAGGTACCCGCCACAGCGCCCGGCAAACGATACGCACCGATAAACAGCAGCGCAAAGAAGGCGCCAATATTACAAAACGCCAGCAAGCTTAATTTAGACCAAGCCAGCGTTGGCAAGCGAGGACGCAGCATCAACATCAGTATTCCCGCCGGCAGCGCGCGCCACACGGCCACCCAATAGGGCGACATATCATGTAAGTAGAGACTCACTAACGCATAGGTCGTCCCCCAAAATACAGGGGCGAGTAAGGCGATGACAAAAGGCATAATAACTCTTTAGAAAGTATCTTGATGTGGAGATATATTATTATCAGTCTTCACTCCTAGCAAGTGAAGTTTCAGAATATCTCGTTATCGGCGGGAATTAATAGATTAACTATTTGATTTAAAAGCTAAGGTTGCCAGTCATTGTAGGACAGATGGATAGTTTGATAAATCTGGCTTAATTCTCCAGTCTGCCGCAGTAATTCAATCATGCGAGTCAAATATGCATCCACGGCATCCCCTTCGGGACCCTTGGCAATCACAAACACATCTTCAAAATCGCCAAAGTCTTCACGGTGGATATTATGCAACTTCAACTGTTTCAGCATCATATCGGCCTCTTCCTGCGCCCAAACGAAGGCATCGATACGGCCATGGGAAAGCTTTAGCAAAGAACGTTTAATGGTTATCGAAGGTTCCGCAGGGATAGGCATGTAATCTGGAATCGCCTCCACGGTAAATACGCGCCCCGTTTGCTGTTGATCAAATAACATGGCCTTCGTTATCGGCTTATCCACATTGGTATAAAGCACGTGGGTGACTTGCCCAAATGAAACAGTGCTAAAACGGTAAGGTAAGGCATCTAACGCGGCATTGTTACGGATGGCGGGCAAACCAAAATCAGCACGACCGAGCGTCACACCTAGCATAGCCCGTGAAAGCGGGAAAACCTTAATATCAATTTCAACCTCAGGATCTGCCCTATCAATTGCTTTAACCAGTTCCACAAATGGCCCAGTGCCATCGGCATTAATTAATCCAGGGATCTCCCCTAAATAAGCCGTCATTTGCCGCTTGCCGCCCGCATTGCTCACAACATCATCCGCCGCATAGACTGAGGTAAGAATGCTTTGAAGAAAAAGCACAGAAAAAATACATAAGGTAATAAAGTGACTGAACATGGGTGGTCCCTCAGTGGCTTTCTCAAGCTTAGCAGACGACAACGATTATGGCGTTCATTCCTCGCATCCAGATGAGAACGTGATAAAGCATCACTCAGTCACTGCGCTTAAGTCTTGTTTGCCGTATAATCAGCCGTCATTTTTCTATAGGCGGGCCAGCATGTTCCATATCGCACTCTATGAGCCAGAAATCGCACCTAACACAGGTAATATCATTCGCTTATGCGCCAACAACGGCAGCCAACTTCATCTAATTGAGCCACTAGGGTTTGATTTTGAAGAGAAAAAATTGCGCCGTGCGGGCTTAGACTATGCTGATTTAACCAATGTGACTCGCCACAAAGACTTCGATGCCTTCCTCGAAGCTATGGCAGGTAAGCGCATTATGGCCTGCACCACTAAAGGCAGTCGCCCGCATACTGAGCTGACTTTTGCGAAAGATGATGTGCTGTTATTTGGCCCTGAAACCCGCGGCCTGCCGATGGCGATTATCGAGTCAATTCCAACCGAGCAGCGATTACGCATTCCCATGGCGGCCACCAGCCGTAGTTTAAACCTCTCCAATGCGGTGGCGATTATCAGCTACGAAGCCTGGCGTCAGCTCGGGTTTGAAGGCGCTATTTAAGCACTGTCGAAGCTAAATCGCGGATTTGTGGCTAAGGGGCGGCTAATGAGATGGCGCGACAGGCGTCATCTCTATCCCACGAAAGAGCTGATAGCGGTCGATATCATCATCGAGATATTGGATATTCTGCGTCCATTCCCAACCACCCGCTTGAGTCTGAGTCTGAGTCTGAGTCTGAGTCTGAGCATCAAAGAGTAACTGGATCAACGCGGGTCTCGCATTAACAACGCCTTCCCCTAGCAGGGAATAATCCCCATTTTGTCGATATAAACTAAAGACTTGTTGTTTATCTTCCGCCACACCGTCGTAATAGGTCAGTAATACTTGATCGCCCTGCTCCCTAAACCACCAGGTTTCACTAAAAGGCGCCCGCGTGCCGATACTCACAGATAAGATCAACTGGCGCTGATCGTGGGAGCAAAAGCCCGTTACAGCCACTTTTTTCGGAATCTCCCCCGCCTTGGCAGCATCACCCGCCCATTGCCCCACCAATTGTGGACAAAATTCCTTGAAACTGACCTTAGCGGCCATGACTGAAAAGGACGAAAACACGCTCAGTACAATGGCAAGACCCAGCATAAAGTTCAAACGGTCGATTTTAAGCGGCATATCTCTAGCACCTACCCGAAACAGATCAATACATTAGCGTTAAAAGCATCAATCGACAAATCCCCTAACGCAAACGATTCCTTTAACGACGGAATGAGCGCTTTGGTATTGTCGTTAGCCTGATTTTTTAGCGCCTAGATCAACCACTTTTGAGCTGAGATGCCCAACAAAGATTCACAGTTGCTTACATAACAGCTTATTCAGGCATGGCGGGTTTTCATGCTAACTTGCCACTTAGCAAAAATACGCAACATCATAATTCTAGTAACTGTTTGTATCACAAGGAGACACATAGTGAAGAAGACAAGCATTTTATTACTCTGTTTACTGCTGCCCTTTAGCTTGGCATTTGCAGAACAGGGCAAACCACTCTCAGCAGAATTGCTTTGGCAACTCAAACGTATCGGTAGCCCGATTGTCTCCCCCACGGGCGAGCACATTATCGCGCCAGTCACAGAGTACGATCTCAAAGCTGATAAAGGCTCAACCCAGCTGTGGCGTTTCGATGGCAAGCAAAACCGAGCCATCACAGCCAAAGGTTTAAGGGTGAGCGAGCCCGTGTTTTCCCCCGACGGCAAAACCTTAGCCTTTGTGAGTGAGCGAAATGAAGACGACGCAGGCCAAATCTACCTATTGCCTATGGACGGTCCGGGTGAAGCGCAGCGCTTAACCGATATTCCCACAGGCGTTAACAGTATTAAGTGGGTTGGCAAGCATCTGTATTTCATCAGCAATATCTTTCCTAATCAAAGCTGGGAGGAAATGAAAACCCAGCTCGCCACAGATACAGACAATAAGGTTTCTGCCCATCAATGGAACACCTTGCCCTATTCCCAATTTGATCACTGGTTAGATGAACGTCGCCAAGCCCATGTATTTAGAATTCCGGCCAAAGGCGGTAAGGTCGAAAATATCACCCAGCCTGCGGGCCATGAATTACCACGCTCAGACCAAAGCAGTGCAAGCTATGATGTTTCCCCCAATGAGCGCTGGATTGCCTTCAACGCCTATGGCTCAGAGAATAACGTCGATCCTAAAATTGATATATTTCTCGCCACGATTGGAGACAACAAGGCCGAAAATCTCACCGCAGATAATCAAGCGCCAGATCTGAATCCTAGCTTTAGCCCTAACGGTAAAACGCTCGCCTTTACCCGCCAGAAAATCCCCGGTTTCTACGCCGATACCTCAAGGCTGATGCTGCTGGATATCGATAGTCGTAAACTCACAACACTCACAGCTGACTGGGACCGTTCTGTCTCTCAATTCAGTTGGACACCCGACAATAAGGGCTTTTATGCCACTGTGGAAGACGCCGCCACAAACCGCATTTACTCTATCGATGCAAAAAACGGCAAAGTAAAAGCCATCACAGAGGCAACCGATTTTAGCCAACCCGCCATAGGCAAAGACGGTGCACTGATTGCCACCAATCAGAGCTTCTTGTATCCCGCTCGCTTAGTCAGCATCAATCCCCGCACTGGCAAGATTGAACGCCTAGAAAACTTTAACGACGATATTCTCAAAGATGTCGACCTAGGCACTTATGAATCCGTCACCTACAAAGGCTATCAAGGTAAAGATATTCAAATGTGGGTTCACTATCCCGCAGGGTTTGATCGCAGCAAAAAATACCCATTGTTTATGCTCGTCCACGGCGGACCACACAATGCCATTACCGACGGTTTCCATTACCGTTGGAACGCGCAAACCTTTGCTTCTTGGGGTTATGTCACTGCGTGGCCAAACTTCCACGGTTCGAGCGGCTTTGGTCAGGAATTTGCCGATGCCATCAATCCCGATTGGAAGACAAAACCCCTTGAGGATGTGCTCAAGGCGGCAGACTGGTTTAAACAACAAAGCTGGATAGACAGTGATCGCATGGTGGCGGGCGGCGCTAGTTATGGTGGTTACCTGACCTCGATTATTTTGGGTCAGCCGCATCCCTTTAAAGCGCTATTGATCCATGCTGCGGTTTACGACATGTATGCACAAATGGCGTCGGACTTTGCCGTGCACAGCACCCGATTTGGCAACTATTGGGATAACCCAGAACTGTATAAAGCCATTTCGCCCCATTACTTTGCGGGCAATTTCAACACTCCAACCTTAGTCAGTCATGGCCAACTCGATTACTTAGTGCCGGCGACCCAAGGGTTCGAGCTGTTCCACACCCTACAAAGTCGACATGTTGAATCGCGGATGATTTATTTCCCCGATGAAAATCACTGGATTATGAAGCCCAATAACTCAGTCTACTGGTATAACGAAGTGAAGAAGTGGATGACCCACTTTGCCGAACCTGGCGCGCGTTAAACGTCAGCCATAAGAGACAAAAAAGGTCTGCAATGCAGACCTTTTTAATGGGTTAACTTAAACCAGAACCTAAACTAACATCTTATTCATCTTATTTTTTAAGACTTAACTTAAAATAACTTGATTTAAAATGGCTTGGCTTATTGGCCAAATCCCGTGGCTTTAATATCCACGGTTTGCACTTTGCCATACTTAGCGGCGATAGGAGCAATCTTAGCCGCGTTGCCAATCAGCACAAATTGCAGATCTTTTTGCGGGAAATACGTTTTCACGAGTCTTTGGGTTTCAGCTAAGGTCAAACCATCCACCTTTGCTTGGAACTCATTGATAAACTTATCATCGAAGCCATACAGATACATGCCAGACAATAATCCCGCCAGTTGGCCTGAGGTTTCAAACTTAGGTGGAAACTGGCCCTTCACATAGGCTTTAGCCGAATCTAAAGTGGTTTGATCTACGCCTTTCTCCCATAAACGAGCATAGGTTTTCAGTGCGAGATCAATCGCTTCTTGAGTGGTTTCCGTCTTAGTAAAAGTGCTGATAGTAAACACACCCGAGTCGGTATAAGGGCTAAAACCTGAGCGTGCGCCATAGGTTAAGCCAGCGTTTACCCGCAGCTCGTCGTTAAGCCAAGAGGTAAAACGACCACCTAAAATAGTGTTCACTACTGTTAAACCGACATAGTCTGGATTGTCACGACTAATGCCTAAACCGCCGATAACAAAGGTGGTCTCGATGGCATCGGGTTTATCCACCAGCAAAACTTTAGCCGCAGTTAACTGAGGTAAACCTTGGTTTAAGTCAGGCTGCACCAGCTTTTCGCTGCCTTTCCACTGACCAAAGGTTTGCGTCAACTTAGCCTTCATGGCAGCAACATCAAAGTCACCCACGACGGTAATCGCGGTATTGGCCGGTTGGTAGTAACTCTTATGGAAAGCGCGCAGTTGCGACACTGTCACTTGTTCAAGCGAATCACTGTTACCCGAAGCCGCATTACCATAAGGATGGGCACCGAATACCAGCTTATCGAAGTAACGACCAATAACAGCTCGTGGGCTTTCTTTATCTTGCTGCAGCCCCGCAATCGCGCGTTGCTTGAGTTTATCGAACTCGGCGGCATCAAAGTCTGGCGTTAACATCGCCGCGCTAAATAAGCCCAGCATGACGTCAGTGTCTTTCACCATAAAATTGGCGCTGAGATAGCTGCCTTCTTTATCCGCTTCAGCACCTAAACTTGCACCGAGAAAATCCACTTGCTGCTCGATATCCGCCTTAGATTTACCCGCCGCCCCTAACAACAAACCTTCTGCCGTCATTTGCGCCACGCCTGCGGTGGTGTCATTGACAGCACCCGCACGTACCACGGCATTTAAGGTCACTAAAGGCACTTCGCGCTGCGGCATTAAATACACAGTTAAGCCGTTATCCAGCACGAACTTGTCGTAATTTGGCATCACAAAGCTGCCAGTTTCGACACGTTTTGGCGCCGATGTCGTAGCACAACCCGCTAAGGCTAAACTTGTGCCTAGGGCTAATGCGGCCATTAACTTAGAAGGTTTGCCAAGTGATGCCATCTTAAGTGATTTCACTGCTGTCGATTTCATTGCCATCGATTTCGCTGCCGTTGATTTCATTGCCATCGCTTTCATTGGGAGCTCTCCTCGTTTGCCGCCAGCACAGCTACAGTGCGATTCGATTTACGTAAATAGGTTTGGGCAACACGTTGAATATCCGCTGGCGTCACCTTGTTATAGGCTTCTGGCGCATTAAATAGCTTGTCATAACTGCCAAAATACATCTCATAGGTGCCTATGGTATTGGCCTTGCCATTGATGGTTTCCATCGAACGATAAAAATCCATCAACTTGATATTTTTAACTTTATCCAGCTCTTGCTGGGTAACACCCGTTGTCGCAATCGCATCGATTTGTTCAATCAGTGCCTGCTCCAGCGTCGAGGCTTTCACCTCAGGTGTGGCAACACCCATCACATAGAAGAGGTTAGGGTCGACCGACATCGGCATATAGGTTTGCGCTTCTAAGGCCACTTGTTTATCAACCAGTGATTGATATAAACGCGAGCTATTACCTTGGCTTAGAATCGAGCTTAATAAATCCAACGCATAAAAATCTGCGTGAGTCGCCGCCGGAATATGATAAGCCAGCATCACATTAGGTGTGCTCACCGATGCCTTTTGCACAAAGGTACGACGCTCACCCTTTTGCTCAGGTTCTACGGTGCGAATCGCTTTAGGCGGAGTTTGTGCCGGAATAGGCGCAAAGTACTTGTCGGCCAAGGCTTTAACTTGGGCAAGTTTCACATCACCGGCAATCACGACCACAGCATTGTTCGGCGCATAATAGGTTTTGTGGTACTGTACAAGATCGTCCAGTGTCCAAGCGGCGATATCCGACTCGTGACCGATCACCGACCAAGAATACGGATGGGCTAAAAACGCCACGCCTTTGATTTCACCTTCGAGGGCATTCCAGTTAGAGTTTTCTAAGCCAGTGGAGCGTTCCGACTGCACTACGCCACGTTCGCTATCGACCATGGCTTGGTTGATATCTAAGTTTGCGATACGGTCGGCTTCGAGATCGAACATAGTTTCGAGCGCATTAGCGGGGAACCAATCGGTATAAACCGTCATGTCTTCAGTGGTATACGCATTGTTCGCGCCACCTGCGGCTTCCATAGTGCGGTCGAACATTTTTGGACCGTACTTTTTCGAACCGTTAAACATCATGTGTTCGAAAAAGTGCGAAATACCGGTGATGCCGGGCACTTCGTTACGTGAACCGACTTTCCAAAACAAATACATGTTGGCATTGGGAATAGAGACATCTTCTAGCACCATGATTTTCATGCCGTTATCTAACGTGAAACTCTTAATGTCTTCTGCCGTGGTGGCCTGTGCTTGGCTTAGGGGATTAAAAAGTCCCATGGCCAACACCAGAGCCGATAGCGTGCGCTTCATTTGGTTTGCTCCTTGCTGTAAGTATTTACATATGAAGGTAAATTGTTTAACAAATCAAGCGCAGAAAGCGTATCCCGCGCCGATTTTTTGTAAGCTCAAGTTATACCGAAGAGCTTACGGAATAAGACTTGCGCGGCTTATTGCGCGTTAAGCGCCGTTAATGCCACTTTAGTCATGGCCTCAACACCCACTTTTAGCGCACTTTCATCCACATAGAATGCCGGAGAATGATTGCTGGCCGCGGTTTCTGGATCCGTTCCCTTTGGCGTTACCCCGAGGAAGAAAAACATCCCCGGCGCTTCTAAGGCGTAATAAGAAAAATCTTCGGCACCTGTGATTAACCCAGGCTCAATCAGCATCTTATCGCCCACCACACTGGCAAGCACAGGCCTCATGCTAGCGACTAACTCGGGATTATTGACCACAACAGGATAACCTGGGTGGATCTCTGTGGTCGCGGTCGCACCAAGGGTTTTCGCCGACAACTCAGCCATTTGCGCTAAACGCACTTTGATATCGGCACGCATAGGCTGGTCGAAGGTGCGAATCGTGCCAATCAGCTCGACTTCATCGGGAATAATGTTAGAGCGAATGCCACCATTAACCGCACCAAAGCTCACTACGGCAGGGGCTTTAGTGATATCCACCTGACGGCTGACGATCGTTTGCACGTTAGTGATAATTTGCGCCGCAGCGACAATAGGGTCGACCCCATTCCAAGGGCGCGAACCGTGGGTTTGGCGGCCTGTCACTTTGATGGTAAAAGAATCCTCACTCGCCATCGCCGGACCACTGCGCACACCAATCATGCCACTCGGCATGCTCGAGGTCACATGCATACCAAACACTTGGTCAGGTTTACGCTTAGCAAACAGCCCTTCTTTCAGCATTAATTCTGCGCCGCCCTCTTCACCCTCTGGCGCGCCTTCTTCGGCAGGTTGGAAGATAAACATCACATCCCCCGCGAGGCTATCTTTCACTTTGACTAAGTTCTCGGCCACACCCATCAACATAGCCACATGGGTATCGTGGCCACAGGCATGCATCACACCCACCTTTTGATCGCGGTAAGTGTCGGTCGCCTTAGAGGCAAAGGGTAAGTCAACCACCTCAGTCACAGGTAAAGCATCCATATCCGCCCGAATTGCAATCAACGGACCAGACTTGCCACCTTTCAGCTTTCCGCCTTTCAAAATGGCCACCACGCCTGTATGTGCCACACCCGTTTGTACTTCCAATCCTAATGATTTCAGATGCTTTTCAATAATCTTGCTGGTGCGAAACTCACGGTTAGACAACTCAGGGTGTTGATGCAAATCGCGGCGCCAGTCGATCACCTTTTGCTCCACACCCGCCGCCAACTTAGCCGCATCCGGCATAGCACTGGCCGCCGCTTGCACCGAACTCAAACCCGCGCCCATAAAGCTCAAGGCTAAAGCCGAAGCGAGTAATGTCTTGGAAAAATGGGACTTATTTGCAAAGGATTTAAATTCAAATGCCTTTGGGATTGCTGATTCTGAAATAACTGATACAGAGGGTAAAGTCATAGCGATAGCCTATTGTTGTTTTTATAAGCTATATAAACTACACGGACATGGATGAATTGTTAATAGATTTAATGATGAAGGTAAAAGAGACAGTGCTTCATTACAGGCTGTCTTTAACCGTCATTCCCGCAATACTTGTGGGTGGGAATCCAGCTTTGAGGTAAATCAGTCTGTTCGATCTTGAGAGTATAAAAAATTTTTTCAAGTGAAACCAATACTTAACCAATTGATTTATTTTTAAATTAAGTTAAGCGCAGCCAGTCCAGTCATGGGTGCACGAACGTGGCATCTGCTGTATAGGACCGATCGCATGGATGTGAATAAGCGACCATGGGGCGGACGGTCACTTCCATAGCAGCACTCAGAATGTCTGAACGTCCGCATTTTCTGGCCATGCGTGCACACTTAATTACGGTAGTTGAATCAGTTCTTAAGAGATTTGATTAATTTTAGAGGGGAAACCGCCCCCACAATAGCCGCTAACTGGGCATAAAAAGGCGGATTTTAGGTGGCGTGGTGAATTAACCTAGGTAAGAATAATCACGGACACGCTTGGAGGCTAAGAAGCATTAAGACAGTGCTCAACTGCGATAAAGTTTGCCGTTTTCTCATTTAGTAAAACTGTGACAGCCATTATGAGCCCGATTTTAATGGCCTTGTATAAGGGACAAATCCAATAGTACTTAGCTTATTGGCTCTAACTGTTCGAAGCTAATAGCTTGATCCTCAATTTGATAAATATATTCTGGGATATAGTCGCTGTAGAAGCCTAAGGTATAACCAAACTTACGGTAGGCTAACTTTGCTAACGCGGTTAGCGGCAAGGAGATATCGCCAACGGAATGTCCCGCCATACGTGGCAGGCTATAAAATTTATCGTGGGATTGTAGCGCTAGGTACATGGCCTGCCGATATTGGGATTCTTCGGCACCGCCGAAGATTTTCAACATGACGTCAATCGTTGGCAGCGTGACATTCGCGACGTGTTCGTAAGATGCCGTCGATATCTTGTCAAACTCAGTGGCGCTAACGAAATCTTGGATCAACGCTGCCACATCGCCCGCCTTCACACGGAAGAAACCGGCCAAAATATCACTCATCATATGGGAAGGCGGATCCAACTCCCAATTAAAGTTATCGGCCTCCTTAATGCTGACCAAATAGGTTATATCTTGGTACTGATCATGCAGTACCGCACTCCAAAAATAGATAGTCCAGTCTGCATAGGATAAAAATCGGTTATCTGCAGGCAGTGATTTCAGCACTAAGGTGTCTGCGGGGATCTTGACACTGAGGGTATCGCCATCGACCATCAGCTTACGTTTATAACCCTTAATACCCAGATAATGCATTTGCTGCAGGTGCTCGAAGGCGCGTGCCGGAGCTGCGGCGCCATGCAGCGCCTCTGATGCAAGAGCGAGATGACGATTACTGATACTCAGCAAGTCAATATCTCTGGAATCGATACGGATCATATTCATCACCCTATCCAGACTTTCCAAACGTTCCTGATAAACCCAAGCATGGCCCTTGAGCCTTTCTAAGTGAAAGGGCAGCGGACGGGATAAATCGACTGATTGCATCTTGTTAATACCTTCCTCTATACCGAAATGGCAAAGCTATATCGTCATGAGTGACAATGCCACTCAGTAAACATGTCTCTATAGGCTCTATGACTACATTTATGTTAATTACGAAATAGGTGCAAAAATTAAGTGTCATATTCACTTAACTATGAGTAGCCTCATTTTGTCAGGGCGGGATTAAGCTTTGTTAAATCTCTTAACCAAAGAATATCTCGCTTCTAAAATCGCCATTCCATGCTGCTTTTCTTATCTTGGTTGGTTTGCTGGCTTTTAGCGGATGTTGCTCTAAAAGGTTCAGCACAATACGCCGAAATAGTGCCAT
>NZ_BPFD01000038.1 GCF_019655335.1 Shewanella hafniensis | reverse complement strand
TGAAGCTCAACCAACTTGGTTTGGTCACCGCGCTTAAAGTTAATGTGTCACCCACATCGGTATCACTCGCCGCAAAGGTGTAGCTGTACGCCGCATCTTGAGTGGCAGCTGTGATGGCCGTTGAACTGATGGTCGGCGCATCATTGATGTTCACTACACTTAAATTAAATGCGGGTAAACTCGCAGACAAAGCACCATCAGAAACACTGATAATAATCCCGTTAGTTACACCAACATCTTGATTAGAGGGAGTACCTGACAGCGTTCCTGTTGTTGTGTTAAATGTCGCCCATGCAGGTTTATTAGCAATACTAAAGCTAAGTACATCTCCCACAGAGTCAGACGCTGTAGGCGTAAACTGATACGACGCATCTTGATTAACACTTAAGGTCGGCGTACCACTAATGACTGGGGCGCCATTTGGCGTTACCGAGTTACTCGCCACTGACGCACTACTGCTGCCAATCGCGTTCGTTGCTACGACACTAAAGGTATAAGGACTACCGTTTGCAAGCCCAGTTACTGTAATAGGGGAAGCTGCCCCCGAAGCGTTGAAACCACCTGGGCTTGAGGTCACTGTGTACCCCGTGATTGACGAACCACCATTGAATATCGGAGCGGTAAAACTCACACTCGCTTGGCTATCAGCTGCACTAGCCGTTCCTATGGTTGGCACGCCTGGAACGACAGCATTCACAGTGAATGAGCGACTCACCTGAGCCGCAGCTAAGTAACTGCCATCTCCCGCTTGATTCGCATCAATGGTACACGTGCCAGTGCTACCGAACGTTAAGGCGCCACCAGCGGTAATAGTACAAACTCCTGTAGTAGATGATGTAAAAGTCACTGTTAAGCCTGAGCTTGCTGACGCAATGAGCGTCGGTGCGGTACCAAAACTTTGAGCACCAGGGTCTGCAAAAGTGATGGTTTGTATCGCTTTAGGCGTGGTAGAGCTCGTTGCAGCAGAAGCGGCTCCCGTCCCCACCGAGTTAGTAGCCGTGACGGTAAATGTATATGCTACACCATTAGTAAGACCAGTTACTGTCAGCGGTGAGCTAGCACTCGTCCCAGAGAAGCCACTTGGATTTGACGTTGCTGTATAACCAGTAATAGCTGCACCACCGGTAAAGATTGGCGCACTAAAGGTCACACTGGCTTGAGTATCGCCAGCAGTCGCACTCGCTGCAGTTGGCGCACCCGGTACAACCGCACTGATACTAAATGAGCGGCTGACAGTCGTCGCTGCCAAATAGCTGCTATCGCCCGCTTGATCGGCATTGATAGTGCAAGTACCCACAGAAACGAAGTTTAATAACCCGCCAGAAGAAATAGTACACACTCCTGTGGTTGATGAAGTAAAGGTCGGGGTTAATCCTGAGTCTGATATCGCCGTCAAGGTTGGCGAGGTACCAAAACTCTGCGCCCCTGGGTCGGCGAAGGTAATTGTCTGCGGTGATGCTGGTGTGACGGAATTAGATGCTGCTGATGCAGCACCTGTACCCGTCGAGTTAGTCGCGGTAACAGTGAAGGTATAAGCCACTCCATTGGTTAATCCTATCACCGAAATGGGTGAACCCACGCCCGTACCAGTAAAACCATTGGGGTTGGACGTAACTGTATAGCTAGTAACCGCAGCACCACCATTACTTGCCGACGCAGTAAAGTTAACCGATGCCTGGGCATTCCCTGCCGTTGCGGTGCCAATCGTTGGGGCACTTGGCACTACGGCATTCACCATAAAGGTTTGACTTACAGTGCTTGCAGCATTGGTACTCGCGTTACCACTCTGATCTGTATCGATAGTACAGGAGCCCGTTGACAAAAAGGTCAGGGTTCCACTGCTCGTAATCGAACAAACTGCTGGTGTCGATGAACTGAAACTGACAATTAACGATGAATCTGATGTTGCAGTTAACGTCGGACTAGTGCCGAAATTTTGCGCCCCCGGATTAGCAAAAGTAATTGTCTGGTTAACTTTGGGTATCACTGAATTTGAAGCATCTGATGCAGAGCTTGTTCCAATGGCGTTAGTTGCCGTCACAGTAAAGGTGTAAGCCGTACCATTTGTTAGGCCAGTTACGGTTATCGGAGAAGTTGTAAATCCATTACCACCAGCACTAATGCCATCAGGGTTAGATGTCACTGTATAACCCGTTATGGCAGCGCCGCCATTATTTGCTGGTGCGCTAAAAGCCACAGAGGCCTGCCCAATACCTGCCGTTGCAGCGCCAATAGTAGGAGCATCTGGGGCTGTCGGGATAGCCACAGTATGAGTTGAGCCGCTGGTATAGGCTGCAGGGCCAGCGTTACCCGCTGCATCGCTGATATTGGTCGATGCATTCAGGTTGAGTTTGATGGTGCCATTACCCGTAATACCGCTCACTGTCACATTCACGCTGGAGCCTGAACTCGCGGAGACGCTGACTATAGTGGCAGTCGCGCCACCGGTTGTACCCAAGACAAAATCATCGGTAGAAATGTTGCTGACTGATTCGCTGAAGTTAACGGTGAAATCAACACTGGTATCTGTTGATACTGCACCACCCGAAGGTGCGGTGCTCGTCACAGAGGGCACAATGCCGTCCACTACCAGCGCTTTATTATTGCCCAGTGAATTAGCTGCGCCAGGGGACGCCAATGTGAGGGTCGCATTGTTAGTAGCGGCATCGCGGATGGTTCCGCTATTCAATGCCAAGGAGTTAGTGGCGACATAATCTAGGTCACTGGACGTATCGCCGGACTGAATGGTGTAGTTGAATGTCAGCGCACTGGAACCACTACCACTTGCGTAGTTCGCGGTGCGATCCGTTGCGCCTGTCTCAAGTGTAAATTGCGGAGTACCTGTAACAGTTACAGCCTCGCTGAAGTCGACTTGAATACTAATACTATCGCCGATCTTATAAGTGCCATTCGCGGTACTGGAAGTCACTGATGAAACCGTCGGGGCCACGCCATCGATAATGATATTTTTATTCGCCCCCAAAGAGTTTGCTGCACCGGGAGAAGGCAAGGTCAAGGTGGCGTTGTTACTTGCCGCGTCGCGAATAGTGCCACTATTTAGCATCAGCGAATTGGTAGCAACATAATCTAAATCGGCCGAAGTATCGCCAGACTGAACTGTGTAACTGAATGTCAACGTACTGGAGTTACTACCACTGGTGTAGTTAATGGTGCGATCAGTGCTGCCTGTTTCAAGTGTGAGTTGAGGTGTACCTGTCACCAATACTGCTTCATCAAAATTAACCTCTACACTAATAACATCCCCGACTTTGTAAGTACCGTTTGCAGTGCTGGCTGTGATAGAGCTTACCGCAGGGGCAACAGAATCGGTAACAAATGCACCCGTTGCGTTATACCCGATACCGCTGCTAGTACCTGTTAACATGGAGGAATTAGTCTGGCTATCGTTGACTGTAGTACCGCTGGCTTCATTCAGCTTCCAATAACCCAGCAGGCCGGATTCATTGCCTACCAACTCGATACTGCGGTTATTTTGAATCTGCACTTGCGTGCGCGCACTACTCCACATACGTATATCATCGATACTACCGACGAAATCATCTACCGCTACGTGGTTCTGCAACCCAAACACAAGATTGGTCACTCCAAATCCCGTATAATTAGGAACGCTACTACGGGCGCCTTGATCTAAAACGTTTATTCCCTGTCCGACGCCATCAACATAAAAATCCCAAGTTCCATTATCAAATACAACTGCAATGTGATACCAGGTTCCTGCGCTTAACGACAACACATTACTTTCTGTCAGGTTATGAAAATCCTGCTCAAGATCGACAGTTAGTATACCTGAGTTCAATATGAGGCCACCGGCATCGGCACCGCCAGTGAAATCCACTAAATTGATGGTCCCACTGACGTTAGTAAATTTGGCCCAAAACTCCAGTGTAAATGTTGTTCGATTAGATAGTGCAGATCCCGCATTTGTCAGCGTTACGGTATCGCCAGTTGTAAAGTCAAAAGAACGGTTTTGTGCACTAGCATGGAGGGAGGTCATCGCAAAAAAACTGCCTACAATGAACATTTTCAAATAAGAATGACAGAATCTAGTCATAATATGCTTAAAAGCATGAATCATTTTGTAAGCATGTTGCAGCATGACACATCCCCTAAATTAGCTTATTTTCAATACAAGTAGCGCAATCCTTGCGCGCATTTGCACTTACAGATTTAAACCATATTGTTTCAGATTTAATTACGAGAAGGGAAAAGGCCCTCAAGAGCAATAATGAAATTCACAACTTGGTAAGGTTGTACGATATGCACTGGCATATTATTACCGGCAATACCAGTATTTCCATTTACGTTAACCGTTGTGGTGGCAGTCGCAGGCGACAGTGTGGTGTCTGGTGCAGTAGTGCTAAAAGCATTAAGAGCAGTTAGCCCACTAACCACTTTGGCGGGTACCGTGGTTGGCCCTGGAGTAGCGGTATTACCGTTAGCGGAGGAAGCTCCCAATGCAACGCTCGTATTTCCTGTTCCATTTAGTGCTACGGAATGAATATGCGCGGGTAATTCATTGGCAGTCAATGTCACATTTTCAGTCCCACCCGTTTGTCCCAGGTTATATTGACTCATGCCAGGGCTTTGGCCTTGATGCACAGGCACACGCCCTTGTAGGTTAGGCAGTGCAAAAGTCGTTTGGCCATTGCCACCATAGGTGGTGCCTAGAATTGCAAAAAGCGCAGAGTTTTGCGAGACGGACAATAATTGCCCATTACAAAAAGCCCAACCACGGGGAGCGAAATTACCAGCGAACATAGAGATTTGACCGATAAATGGATCTGACATTGTTTTTCTCCTTAAAATAACGATTTTGTCTATTTAACGTTTTTCAACGAAATGATTACTCACGACATTTAATCGACAGCGAGTTCCTTTTGCTGATTACAACATCATCCACATCACACGATGAGAGGACTATCTAGATAACTTAAATCAAAAACAAAACAAATTGATTACAATTAAACATACATTAAAAATCAATAAACACAATTGTACAAAAATAAATCAGTGTAAATTATCACTCTCCACTTAACGCCATAGCATAGATTCATAGGCGCCAGAGTAACTTTCGGGCTTAAACCCATGCTGTAGATAAAGCTTTTTAGCTTGAGTATTTTCACTCTCCACAGATAAACCGATAGGTAAATGGCGTTTCATCGCTTCTTGCTTAATGGCCGCTAAAATGGCCGAACCAAAACCGCGTCCCCGCATACTTGGTATGATAATAAAATCAACAAGATGAATCCTATACTCACTGATATCGAGCATCACTTTCCCTACGGCTTGCTGGTGATAAAACAAGATATAAGTGTTGGCATTTGGATATTGTTCCCGATAAGAGGCTTGCTGCAGTCGGTATTGTTGCTCCAGCATGATTTCAACGACTTCACTGGGTAAACCAAGTTCATAAAAAAGCGTTTTTGTGGAATAAAAAAGCTGTGCCATAAATGGGTCGTCATTTGTATTAGCAGCTTTAACACTCAAGCCTATTGGTAGATTTAACTCACCTCGCATCATGCCTTTTTATCCCAATATAAACGCTGCAAAAGTTGGTTATAGGTGATTAATAATTGCTGCCACGATGGGCTTTGACATTCACGGATTGGGACGGACTCATTTGGCACAACAGGTGTAAATAGTTGCCCTTGCTGCTTCGCATCAAAACGCCAATGGTGTTGCCAGCGCTCAATCTCACCTTCAGATAGTGGCCATCCTAAGATGGTAGAGAATGTTGTGGGTTTAAAATCTTTTAATTGATGATAATCCAGTAGAATAACTCGAGAAGATTGATGTAAAGCGACAGATAATTGCGCTAAATACTGTAAAACGGTGGTACGAAATTCATCTAAGCTAGGCTCAGTATCCGTATTTTCCATCTGTTGAGTATGCAGTTCAGTTGGGAGTAAACTTTGCCCTCCAGCCATATGTCTCCCAACAACTCGTTGATGAGACGCAATAATATCCTTAGGATTGCGTATCAAGCATAACACTCGACTCTTAGGGTAAAGTTCGAGCAACATCGGCCAGCAAGCCAGATCCCATGCATTCCACTTGATCACTAACTCACGCTCGCCCAGCCTCAATCGCCCCTGTAGTCTTAAGCATAAATCGACGAGCTGAGGTTTTAGTGCCAAAGGCCAATGATCATCATGCATAACATCGCTACATAGCATAGATTCAGAGAGCACTCGGCAAGTTTCGAGCAGGGCAAAGCTGCTCGAAACTAGCGTCGAACCACAACGGGACCAGTGAAAAATCATCAAACTTGGATTTACGATAGGCAAACTTTCCCGTTGGGATAATAGTGGTTCGAGCAAGGTTTTAGGTTGGATAAAACTGGCGAGCAAACAACGACGAGCATCACTGATATCGTCCTCTAAGAAGGGTTTAGATAACCTATGAAATGCCGGAACCCAACTCACCGTGTGATGTTGTGAGTTATAACGACAAGGAAACCAGGCTTGACTGAAGTGATCTAAATCTGGAATAAAACTATCTTGCTGCAAAGCAATAAATGCGAGCATGTGTTCTAAATTAAGCTCTGGCCAAGCAAGAAAATCCGTCATCAGCGCGATAAAATGCTCTACATCATTCGCTTGATGCAGTAAAAACAATGACTCTGGTTGATGCAACAATTGCCAATAGCGTTGCTGTTGTTCTTTAAAATCAACCATTAGCAAGCCACAGAATAAAAGTTAATGTACTGCACCATACGCGGTAGTTTAGCCCGATTCGGGCTTGCGCCATGGGGCAAGGCATGGTGCCAAATGATTAAATCACCTGCATTTGCGGCTAGGGGTCTAATAGGCCACTTGCTCCAATCCTGTTGCTGAAGCTCGATATCCGTCTTGTTTTGCTTTTTGTTTTGTTCGAGAAGCCACTCTTCTATCTTGAGATGAAATCCGGGGACACAACAAAATGCACCTTGCTCGGCACTCGTATCAGTTAAATAAATTAACCCTTGAGTGCCAAACTTAACGGGTAGCTGTAGCGGCATATCCCAGTGCATATCCGGACCGGGGAATTGCCAAGTTGGCGTTTCAGGTGGATTAAAGCTGACTCTATCGGTCGTCATGACTAAATCCGTTCGCTGCCACAACTGTTCAAACACTTGACGGATTTTGGGGACTTGTCGATTCGCGTCCAGTTGCGGATGGCGAAACAGTTGTAGCATTATTTTCTGCATAAACTCATGAGCTTGATACCAAGTGGCGGGATCTTGTTCATTGGCCCCTAACTGCTGCCAAATAAAATCTCGTGTTGCGGCGCATTGCTCTGCCGTGAGTACTTGCGGGATCACTAAGTAACCTTCACTTTGCCAAAAATTGAGTTGTGACTCACTGAGGACTGCCGCTGGATTTAAGTCTTCAACCTCTGCTGAATTGAAGTCTTCGACTTCTGGTACTGTGACCGATGGCGTTAATCCATGGGAAATAGCGCCTAATTGCTGATTAATCCCAGCTATATCCGCGGCTGTTAGCTTGGCTATTTGCTGAATGTAAGCGACAAAAGCTGACTGATGATCGTTTTGATATAAAGCTCTTAGACCCGGCTCTAGGCCTATGCCACAGAGATCCAGCAAGGCCTTATCTAAATGCCATTCATTAGCGAGTTCAATGAAAGACTCACCCCGTTTACGCAGTTGTATTTTTTGCCAGAGTCGCTGTAGATGATAAATGCCTAAGCAGCTCAGATCGTCACTCGACACAAGCACAGGTTTTTGCGCTATAACATCAAACACGAAATCGGGATGAGTGCCCTGCTCATATCGAAAACTGAGAGTTGAAAGAGGCTTAAGCCAATGTTCACGTCGATATCGAGGTAACGTGAGTTGAGATTGGTATTCGCTCAGCGTGGAATGACCATAGACTTGAATGGAAGTCGTGAACTTAAGCGTTACCGCACTCGGGCTGAAATCGGGGAGTAGTAAAGTACCAGCCAAGAAGCTACGGTCTCCACTGGCAAGCAAGCGTGCTGTTTGTAGGTTGAGCGCGAATAACGGTCCTAAATAATGCGTCTCCACAAAATCCTGCACAGTACGACACTCAAGCCAAGCGTCTAACTCAATATTTTGCGGGATGAGCACACCATCATCTGCAAGATACGCCTGTAAATGGGTAAAAATTTGCACTTGCGGCTCCTGTTGCAACAAGTGCTTCATGGTTTCGGAAAGAATCACATCAAACTTTACGACTGTATTTGGCTGCCAAAGCGTGGCATCCGCACAGACACTCTCCACCACACGATCAGCTAAATCAAAGTGTTCAATAAGCTTAGTAACTTTATCTAACGAGGCTTGATGAATGTCGAGCAAGGTCACTTGAATTTGACTCGCAGAAAATAACGGCAGCAGAGGTAATAATAACCAAGCAAAAGGCCCAGTCCCCGCATATAAGATGTTCACAGTCTGCCCGGGATGAGCCTTTAGACGATCTTGTATTGCTTGATAAATCCCTTGTATAAAGACTCGGCCCCGCTCGGGATCTTCGGCACACTGCGCCGCGGTAGTGAGTGACACAGCCTTACCAAAAGGCGTATGGCTCGCCTCAGTATCCAAAAAAGACTCGGGGTGTAACTCCACTGCCGCTATTTGGCACAACTGCTTCAACATGGGATCAATGAGCCGTTTAGACTCCCCTGCTGAGGTTGACAGCAGTAGCGCATTAGCAAACTGAGTTAATACAGCTACATCCAAACTATGCCCTAATTCAAGCTCTGATCTTTGCAGCATCGATTAACTCCCTTAACCAAGTATTGACCTCGCAATCAATCACTAAATTGATCCGCGCATCCTGCCCTTTATTTTCAACCCAATGGACTTGGTCGGCATTGATATACCAAAGCTCTCCGGCCTGCATGGGTACACGTTTATCGTCCACGTAAAAATTGAGTTGCTCATTCGTTTGCAGTGGCAAATGTAATCTTGCCTCGCCTTGTTCTAGGCAGAGTCCTTGATCTCTATGGGGTTTGATTTCTGCCCCCGCATGTAAGCGCATCAAACGCACGGATTTCACTGGGCAGGCTAAGGATTGCAGAAAATGGCATAACGCAGGGCTCGATTCGAGTTGAGGCAAATCTTGCCAGTGCTGACCGGTAGAAATTGAGAAGGCTTGCAAGATAGGATGAGCACCGCGATACTCTGCAGCACAGCGTAAGGCGAGAACATCCCACCCCCCCATATAATCACGCTGATTTACGTGGGGTAGCCAGTCTTGCAGCAGCAAAGCATTCAGCTCTTGCTGTAAACTAAGGGAGTTTGGAACTTGAGCTAATAGGGCAAAAGAACAGATATCCATATCCAACCGCTTAATTTTCAGACTAAAAATAATTAGTCATCCAAGACTAGCACAAAGATATGAGCATACAAGTTACGGGAATAATCATCGTAGCGACCACTGAGAATTACCCTGCTCATACGTCAATCGCAGGCGTTGTTCATCATGCAAAGAATAGGAAATACCAATGTTTAACTGGAAGACTATCGATACGGTCCTGCTCGACATGGATGGCACGCTTTTAGATTTGCACTTCGACAACCATTTTTGGCTGAATTTAGTGCCGCAGGAATTAAGCAGGCAACGGGGTCTGAGCGAGGACGAAGCGCAGCAGTTAGTCGTAAATGCCTATGAAAAAGTCGTCGGCACACTCGATTGGTACTGTCTCGATTATTGGCAGGAGCAGCTACAACTCGACATTATGGGTTTACATCGCACTTTAGTGGATCGCATTCAGCTGCGCCAAGACAGCATGCCATTTTTAGCGGCCTTGGCCTCTGCGGGTAAACAGCGCATTCTGGTGACCAATACCCACCCTAAGAGTCTTGCCTTAAAGCTTGAACATACCGAGCTGGCCGCAGGGCTCGATGCCATGATCTCCAGCCACGAGACAGGTTACCCTAAGGAACACCCACAATTTTGGCTCACCTTGTTTGAAAAGTTTCAACTTGAGCCAAGTCGCTGTCTCTTTATCGACGACAGCGAACCCATACTCAAGGCCGCTAAACTTGCCGGTGTGGGTCATCAATTAGGGATTGCTAACCCAGACAGTAAAAAGCCAGTCAAAGTCTTTCAAGATTTCCCCGCGATTACCGACTATCACTCGCTACTCAAGGATCTAACACGATAAAAATACAATAAAAAAGGCACCTAAGGTGCCTTCGTTTTCATTCATAGTGCAGATCTATCATCGCGCGCTGAAACAGCGCTATAGCCCAGGAATACGCCCCTGATATACCACAGGGAAATAACCGTCGCTGTCGCGTTTGCCTAACATACCCAGTGACTTACGCATATCTTCTGGTTGCTCAGCCGTTTCTTTAATCTTAGCTGCTACTTTGACCATATTGCCTTCGTCTAACTGCAAAGTGCCGACGATACCGAGCTGGTTTTTGGCTTCATCTGTGGCTAATTGCGCTTTGCCGTCTACGCAACTCAGGCCGAGTTCGATATTGCCTAGTGGATAGTTGCCAAACTGGTTTTTAACATTGGTTTGATTCAAAAACAGCTTACCAGACAATTGCTCGCACCAAGGTTTACCTTGCTCTAACGTCTCGACTAATAGGCTGACTTCACCGGAGATTTCGGTTTTAAAGGGCAGTTTTGCGTTGCCGAGTAAAAAGCTATCTGGCGCTTCGAAACGTAACCCCTGCGCACTTAAGCCGCCCATGGACCAAGAGACTAATCCCTTAGCGCTGACAGGCGTTGCGCGGCTGCCCACTTGAAAATCAACTTTCACTTTACCTAACAACAAGGCCCAAGGACTCAGATCCCAACGCACTTGTTCTAACTGGCGTTGCGGCATACTTAAGGTTTCTATGTTGCCAGACCAAATACTGCCGCTCACGCCCGAAACACTGATATTTGCAGGTAATGGCGCTAACGCTATCGCAATCTTAGCGGGAAATAGAACGACTAAAAATACTAAATAAATCAGTACGCCTATGATGACTTTTTTTATCAAACTCACAGCTACACCTTAATTTATTGCGACAGTTGGATACGTCTAACTTTGACATAGCCAGGGGCATCGGCCTCTGCCAAATCAACACTTTCGAGTGATAGTCCTTTTTTCTGCACTAACTCACTCAAATAACCCAACAAGGCATCAAAAGGAACATCATCCATCCACACTTGGATCTTATCGCCTTGGGGCTGCATACGAGTAATCACTAACCCATAATTGCCCGCAGTTTGGTTAACCACTGAGCTTAAACTACCCGACATAGTCGGCTTAGCGCCGTTTTGCTTCAAACCCGCAATTTTATTCGCCGTTTGTTTTACATAGTTCAACGTCTGTTGCTGTGCAGTGAGGTTACGTAATGCATCGGCTTCGGCAGTGGCGATTGGCGTCCAAACACCCCAATAAAAAATACCAATGACTAAAAATACCGAACAAAAACCGACTAACTGCTGCTCGCGCGATGCGAGCCCTTGCCACCAAGTCCGCAAATTATCCATCTTATTTGCTCCTCAAGGTTAAGGTACTGGTGACTTGATCTTCACCGCTATTCATAGTGCCGCCATCGAGTTGGAAACGACGACCAACGATCTCTTTAAACTTCTCGATTTGCGCGTAATTTTTCGCACTCACTTGCATGCGGATCTCGTTACGAGCACTTTCGAATCTTAAGCTATTAGGTTTAAGTTCAGGCACTTGCTTAAAGGCATCCTGTAAACCATCGAGCATGGCAAAAAACTCGGCGCCACTGCCCTGTCCCTGCAATGCGCGTAATTGACTTTCCATCTGCGAACGCAGGTTAACAATGCGCGAATTCCCCGGCACCACTTGCTGATAAATGGATTCGCTCTGAGCTTTCAGATCGGCAATCTGACCATTGACTTGATGTATGGTCAGCCCTTTATTCACTAAGGCCAGCACACAAGCGATGGCGATAACGATGGCAGCGCTCTTCCACATCATCAACTGTTTGCTGTATTCACGCTTCGGCGTGTAAACGCCGCTCAGTAAATTCACTGGCGCATGCAAAATACCACGGGCTAACACTAACATAGGTAGCTCAAGTGACTGCGGCTTAAGCTCAACACCTTCGAGTTGCATATCGGTATAACTGGCGACAGACACTTCGCCCTGTGCGGGCCTAAGTTGCTCCAGCGCAATCGGTAACCAAGGCAAAGGTAAACTCTGGCCTGTCGCGAATCCGGTACGCAGTAATAGTTCATTACCAAAATTCATTGCCGCCCATTGGCACTCTTGCAATGGTAAGGCTAAGCAGTCGGGTACGATGCGCTTCACCTTTAAACCCGCTTCGGTCAAACAACTCAGCCAAGTCTGCATTTGCTCATGGGCCACGGCGACCACGCTTAAGGCATCGCCATCACGCGGGCCGACGGTAAAATGCATGGCATCCACGTCCTCGGCTAAAGCTTCTTCGAGCATAAAGGGCAAGGCTTTCAAGGCTTGGCGTTGGCCTTTTTCGGGTAAATGCACGCTAGTGAGTGTCATTGCCGCGGCGGGCACTAACACATCGACGGGACGATTACCCGCACGCTCAGTTAAGGTCGACAAACCTTGGGCATTGGCGAGCTCGCCAGAGGCGATAATTTCCTGTTCTTGCTCAGACCAAACGAGCCATGAGCATGCTTGCTCTGCTGTTCTGCCCAAGCGAATAAATAGCCGTTCACTCACAGTTTTTCTCCACCAGTCCCAGTCAAGAAAGCGTGACTGAGCTCGTTGCTATTATTTTTGGCCACCAGATTCTGCCGGGTGAGCACTGCCATTATTTTTGTCCACCAAACTGACGGGTGAGCACTTCCATTTTGTTGCCGCCGCCCTTTTTGAGCACGCTTTCCATTCTAAATACGGCGTTATCGACTTTCGCCCCCGAGGCCAACAGAAAATATTGGCTATCGATGACAAAACTCGACTTCATGGCACCTTCCCACTTGATCGAGCCCATAGATGAGCTTTCATAAAAATCTTCGATTTTGTCAAAACCATCGCCGGGACGTTGGTTGATGATACTTTCTGCTTCGCCGACCGAAATCTGATTATCGAGCATGCCAGCTAATAACGCCGCTTGCTCAACTTCTAAGGTATTGACGTTAAGCAATTGCCGATCATTGCCTGGGATCACACAAACATAGGGCAAGAGTTTCAAATAGATATCTTGGGTGTATCCCATCACCGCCCGTAACTCACTGCGATGATTCATCAGCGTATTGGCCGCACGGTAAGGTACATTACGCGCTTCGTATTCGGCATCTTCGGCACCATAAGGGCTGGCCGTGGTGTCATCGTCGATATAATCTTTTAAGGTCTGAGTCAGACGGTCCGCACTAAAGTCGTCCATCCCTAAACTCACCAACAAAGCCTTATATTGCTTCGCCGCCAAGGGCAGCTTAGGTTGACCGTTTTCCACCTCTTTCGTGGTCGCGGACAAGGCGTTTAAATTAAAACAGGCGCGCATGTCAGTGATCTTGCCCGCGATTTCACCGTATTCCGCAGGAAAAACCACATCAGCCATGGCCCAATATTGCTGCCTGTGGACTCGACCTTCAGAGTCATCTAAATCTTGTTTTAAAATCTTCTTCGCCAGTTCTTCGGCGGAAATCGCATACCAATAAGCTTGATCGTACTGAGCCAAGTTTAAGGTTCGGCGCATGGACAACTGATTACGGCCAGTGATATTTGTCGCGATGATCACCACCATAGCCACTATCAAGAGCACAACGATCAGTGCAACGCCGCGCTGTTTAGACCGAGATTGGGTTCTCATTCGCGGCCCTCGGCATCAGGATCACCGTCTCCGGTATCGCCAGAATCTGGGTCACCGGAACCATTGCCTGTGCCACTGCCGTCGTCGTTTTTATCTTTGTTAGCATCGTCCGGATTTTCGTCTTTATTATCATCATCCTTAGACTTTTCAGGTGCTGCAGCACCTAGCGGCAGCAAGAACTTACGTTGGATCTTGCCTAAGCCTTCAATCTCAATTTCCATGGCGATCGCTTTAGGCAACTTAGTCGCTTCTACTTTGCGCTCCCATTTGTCATCCATAAAGAAGGAATATTCCACCGACAACACTTTATCTATGACCACTGTCTTAATCGGCTCGGCGCCAAATTCAGGCTCAGGATAAGGAAAATACCAACGCTCCAGTCGCCCTTCGTGCACCACATACGCCACAGACTGTAAGCTGCCCCGCGGTAATAAACCGTCTGGATTTAACCAACCTAATCGGTAAAACACTAAGGCTTCCGATTCCGAGTCTAAGATATCATTGCCCGTTTGGAAGACGGTCGAACCTCGACCCCCTTCAAGTAATCTGGGTGTACGCGCCACCATTTGGGCGAGATCCCGCTCAATCGCACCAAAGCCTTGCTGCAGGGCCTTAAGCCGAGTAGAGAAAGCGCGCGTCACTTCATCGTTGGTCAGCACAGTGCTGAGCACGGCATTAGAAGCCAAACCTATCATGGCGAAAATCGCGATAGCGATCAGCATTTCTAGTAGGGTAAATCCCCGCTGCGCACTAGTCAGTTTTAAGGACATAACTGCTCACTTGTGCTGCAATACGCTGATAGCGTTCGTCTTCACTCACGCTTATGCGGATCATACGAAAATTATCGTCCGTGGTTTTCACCACTTCTTTACGCCAATACCAATCCTTTCCTGCGAGTTCAACTTGGCCTTCTTTTTTACCGATTTCAGGAAACTGCGGCTCGAGTCTGGCATCGACCATCTGATTATCGGCCACCCACTGTGCCAAAGTGCGCGATTCCAGAATCGGCATGTTGGCCATCTGCTCGCCCAAACTTTTAGTGATCGACACGGCCGCAATCGAAAACACGGCAAGGGCCACAATCACTTCGAGTAAAGTCATGCCCTTAACGCGTTTCATCGGGGCGCCCTATGGTTAATCTGCCCAGCGCATCACCGACCACTAACGCTTCGGCCTGCTGACCTTTGTCAGTTTTGGCGATAAACGTCAGCTCAAAAGCGCTCATTTCACCGCTCGGGAATAGCATGACCTGTGGCTCAGGATGTTTCTTCTTGTCATCGGCAGAGGGCTCAATCAGTGGTTCTTCAAACCAAGAATCGTCTTCTTCATCGTCTTGTACCAAGGGCAAACCATCGAGCACTAAGTTCATCACGACACCCGGCTCCATCTGCTTTTCAGACAAGAGTCTGTCTTTGTCCAAAGGCTCCCACTTACCGTCTTTATAAAAAACAAACTGATAACTGGTTTTCTCAATCACAATCCCAATAAATTGGCCACTCAAAACGGTCTCATCTAGCACCATTTCAGTGGCAGCGATAAACTGCCGCGCCGTTCTATCTAGGGCCTGTTGTGGGCCCGAATTGCCGATAGACATAGTCACAGCCGCTGCCGTGAGTCCCATCAACAAGATCACTAGCATCACCTCCATTAAGGTGAAACCAGCGTGGCGCAGCTTTAGCATCTTATTGGAAATTCTGTAAATTCCAGTTACCGATGTCATCTTCGGTACCTGGTTGACCATCTGGGCCTGCTGTGAATATATCTAGCTTGCCGTTTTCGCCAGGGCTGAGCAGCAAGTACTTATTGCGCCATGGATCTTCTGGCAGACGTTTGACATAACCATCTTCACGGTAATTACGTGGCTCAGGTGAAATCGTTGGTTTTTGCACTAAGGCTTCTAAGCCTTGCTCGGTCGTCGGGTAGATGCCGTTGTCTAACTTATACATGTCTAAGGCATTTTCGAGTGCGACTATGTCAGATACTGCTTTTTGTTGGTCAGCTTTATCTTTGTTACCCATTAAGTTAGGCACCACCATAGAGGCTAAAATCCCTAAAATAACAATAACCACCATCACTTCAAGTAAGGTAAAACCTTGATGTTTCTTGTTCATTTGCATCGACTACTTCTCCTAAAAAACCCTATGCCAATCGACTTGGTCATAATCCATAAATTCAAAAATTAACCGCTAATCAAGTTATTCAAGGCTAAGATTGGCTGCAGAATCGCCATCACGATAAACAGCACCACACACGCCATACTCACCACCAGCATAGGTTCAAATACCCCTAACGCTATATTGACGTTGCCCTCGAATTCCCTGTCTTGGTTATCGGCGGCGCGTTCTAACATTTGCTCAAGCTGGCCACTCTTTTCGCCCGAGGCAATCATGTATAACATCATTGCCGGAAACAACTTAGTATTAGTCAATGCCGCACCTAAGCTAGTTCCTTCACGCACCCGCGCAGTCGCATCATCCACTGCAGCTCGTACTCGCACATTCTGCAATACTTCACTGGCGATACGCATACCGTCAAGCAAAGGCACAGAGCTTGCGGATAAGATACTTAAGGTCCGTGCAAAACGTGCCGTATTTAAGCCCTTACTCACGCGGCCCACAACTGGCATGCTCAATAGAAAATTGTCGTACTTCATTCGAAACGCAGGCGACTTTAACATGCGCCGAAAGAGCGCGAACAGCATCACTAGGGCAATGACCACAAACACACCGTAGTTTTGCACAAAGTCAGAGGCCGAAATCAAGAAGCGGGTCGAAGCGGGTAACTCGGCGCCCATGTGTTCAAACTGGCCAACGACTTTCGGCACCACCGCCGCCAGCAGGATAGAAATCACCCCAATCGCCACTGTGGTCAATACTGCGGGATAAATCATGGCTTGGGTCAGCTTAGATTTAAGCTGTTGGCGTCGCTCTGTGTAATCCGCCAATCGATTAAGCACCACTTCTAAGTGACCGGATTTTTCACCCGAAGCCACCATGGCACGGTATAAATCATCGAAAATATGCGGAAATTCAGCCAAGGAGTCGGCCAGACTGTAACCTTCAACCACCCGCGAACGTACCGCCATAATCATACTTGCAAGGCGATCTTTTTCGCATTGCTGACCAACGGCCTTGAGGGATTCTTCAATCGGTAAACCTGCGGCCACTAAGGTCGCGATTTGACGGGTGATCAAGGCTAATTCAGCGACCGAGATACCCCGTTTGAAAAACGCAAAGCTGCTGCTTTTGGCTTTGGCTTCTTTTTCAGAAACAGGCAGAATTTCTAAGGGCATCATGCGCTGATCGCGCAACTGGCTGCGGGCGTGTCTGGCGGTATCCGCCTCGATTACGCCCTTAAGCTGCTTTCCCTTGGCATCCAATGCCTTATATTCAAATGCTGGCATAAATTACTCCTCGCGAGTCACACGTAGCACTTCTTCGAGAGTGGTGATGCCCGCGAGCACTTTGCTCATACCATCATGACGAATGCTCGGCACAGACTGACGGATATACTTTTCGATAGCTAACTCACCGCGGCCGCCATGGATCAATTCGCGTACATTGTCATCAACCAACAATAATTCATGAATACCGGTTCGACCACGGTAACCATTGTTACCACAGGACTTACAACCATTGGCGCGGAAGATACGTCTGTCGTCATCGGCCGCTATGCCCAGTAACTCACGCTCACGTGCATCGGGCACGTGCTCAATTTTACATTTGGGACAAAGGGTACGGATCAAACGTTGCGCCAACACACCGAGCAAACTCGATGATACAAGGAATGGCTCAACACCCATGTCTTGCAAACGCGTAATTGCGCCAGAGGCTGTGTTGGTATGCAGGGTTGAAATCACCATGTGACCAGTCAGTGATGCTTGCACCGCAATTTGCGCGGTTTCGAGGTCACGGATTTCACCTATCATCACCACATCGGGATCTTGACGCAAAATCGCACGCAGACCTCGAGCGAAAGTCATGTCAGCCTTAATGTTAACTTGGGTCTGGCCTATGCCGTCTAACTCATATTCGATTGGGTCTTCCACGGTAAGTATGTTGGTGTCTTTAGAGTTAATCTCAGTCAGACCCGCATACAAGGTGGTACTTTTACCCGAGCCCGTTGGGCCAGTCACCAGAATAATACCGTGGGGGCGACGGATAAGATCTTCAAACTTAACGCGAATACTATCGGTCATCCCCAATTGCTCTAAATCGAGGTTGCCAGTATTTTTATCCAGCAGACGCAGCACGACGCGCTCACCATGGCTCGATGGCATGGTCGATACCCGCACATCTACCGCACGACCAGCAATACGCAGGGAAATACGGCCATCCTGTGGTACACGTTTTTCGGCGATATCGAGGCGCGCCATCACCTTAATCCGCGACACTAACAGCGACGACAGCTTACGGTTTGGCTTAAGCACTTCCTTGAGCACACCATCGATACGGAAACGCACTATGAGCTGTTTCTCGTAGGTCTCGATGTGGATATCCGAGGCTTCTTCTTTAATCGCTTCAGATAACAAGGCATTAATCAGTTTGATGATAGGCGCGTCATCATCACCTTCGAGCAAGTCTTCGGTCTGCGGCAGTTCTTCGGCAAGGGTGAATAAATCCATCTCGTTGCCTATGTCTTCCATCAACTGCTGCGCTTCAGACGAGTTTGCCTGATAGGCTTGGGTGAGCTTAGCCTCAAACTTCGCGACTTCGAGCTTAACCAAAGGCAAATCGACACCCGAATAACGCCGTGCTTCAAGCATGGCCGTTAACGGTGTTTTGCTGGTATAAAACAAGCTCAACTCGCCCGTTTCACCCGGCGCGAGCACCACATCGTGGCGATGGGCGAAGGCAAAGGGTAAACGCTCTTTACTGCTCGAACGAAACACCTCATCACCTTCAGCTTCCAGACCTAGCTCATTGGAGACTTGGCTGAGGTCATCGACTTGGGATAATTGTATTTCACTCATTGGTTTTATCTTTATTCTTGTTTTCTTCCAGTGACTTTAAAGTCGGATCTGTTTTACGCATCTGAGTATCTAAGCCTTTGCCCTCTTTGTAACGCTCTAAAATCGCGTTAACTTCTGGCGGCAAATACTCTGATTGATTCCATTCTTCCAACACAGGCACTTGCGTATTTGGCATTAAGTTTACGCCACGCTCTTGCTGCTCAAGTTGTAATGCTCTGAAATAGTTGTATTTACGGCCCGCAATCCCTTCCATAGTCACACCATCACGAATAATGGTTGGCTTAATGAAGATCATCAGATTTTTCTTGGTCTTTTTGCTAGAAGAAGATTTAAATAAATGTCCCAAAATAGGAATATCACCCAAGAATGGTACTTTTTGTATGCTTTCTTGCACTTCTTCGTTGATCAAACCACCCAGAACCACAATTTGCCCTGAATCAGCCATAACGGTAGTGGTTAAACGTCGTGTCGCAAAGGAAATATCCACACCTGTATTACCGTTAACTCCTGATACTTCCTGCTCAATCGTCAGCTTAACCGCATTGCCTTCGTTGATCTGCGGCACCACTTTCAACTTAACCCCAACCTCTTTACGTTCAACGGTTTGGAATGGGTTGCTATTGTTAGAGCTGGCGGTAGAGCCAGTCAGAATAGGCACTTCATCACCGACGATGAAAGATGCTTCTTGGTTATCCAAGGTAGTAATAGAAGGTGTCGCCAGTACGTTTGAGTTAGTGTCACTCGACACGGCTTGGATCAGTGCACCAAAGTCACCCATGGCCACACCCCATGCCATACCGTTCACTTTACCTAAAGCTTGGGCAAGTAAGGTAACATCTCCACGCTTATCTGGATTTTCTGTACAAGTTTTGTTATCACCTGAACCCGTACAGGTTTGAGAAGCTTTTTCAGTTTGAGCCGCCCAAACACCCGCCCCGACTTCACCTATGGTTGGGCCTAAGTTATTAAACTGAGTCCCGCCACCCGATTTCGAGGCCCATTGCACCCCAAAGCCAACGTTATCGCCCTCAGCCACTTCCACGATAATCGCTTCAACTAACACTTGAGCACGGCGGATGTCGAGTTGATTAATCACGCTCTCGATAGTACGCATCTGATCGGGTTCAGCACTGATCACTAAGGCGTTGGTTTCAGCATGTGCCATGATATTGATTTCGTTACGGCGTTTACCACCAGCAGCCTGAGCGCTTGGGTCTTTATCACCCTCTAATTTTTGGGCAAACCCTGTCAGCACTTCAACTAAATCTTCGGCCTTGGCATAACGTAAGTAACGCACCTTAGTGTTGCCCGTGCTGGCTTGCTCGGCATCGAGACGATGAATAAGTTCGACCACACGTTGGCGACTCTTTTCATCACCGCTAACAACCACAGCGTTGATGCGTTCGTCGGCAACCACTTTTGGCGCTTGGCCTGGCAATTGAGCCTGGTTAGCCGTGGCACGGTAAAGAGTATCGATAATTCGTACCATTTCCCCCGCAGAAGCGTATTCGAGCGGCACGACTTGTACTGAAGTATCGCCCTGCTTATCTACGCGGCGGACAATTTCAACCAACTTATTCACCACGGCAGCACGGCCAGACAACATCAAGACGTTGGAGGGATCGTAGTTCACTACGTTACCGCCACCCGCGTTATCATTTAATTGGCGTAACAAGGGCGCTAATTGTTTGGCCTCAGTGTTATATAAGGCCACGATGCGGGTGACCATTTCATCACCCATGCCGGGTTCGTTATCATTTGCCACTCGGATGGCTGCGGTTTTGGCGTCTTTGTCCTTGATGACTTTAATAACATTATTTTCCATCTCAACGATGGCATAACCGTAGACTTGTAAGACGTTGAGGAAGAACTGGTAATACTGTTCATCATTCAGCAGGTCATAACTGCGAACGTTGATTTTTCCGCGGATGGTTGGGTCGACTATGATGGTCTTATTCAGGTTTTTACCAACGATATTGATAAACTCTTGAATATCTGTGCCCTTAAAGTTGGCCGCATATTGTTCAGACCAAGCGAATTGGGAGGAGAACATGGCTGCACCCGCAACAACCCCAGCAATCAGCTTGCGTCGAATCCTTTTGTTATTCATTCTTTTTCTTTCCTCTAACGCGTGTTATTGCGGCAAACTAAACATGATTTCAACCAATTGTCCTTCCCGCTCAACCATAATGGACACTTCGGTTAACTCGGGTAATTGGCTCATCATTTCTAACGCCTGACTCATTACGGTCAAGTCGTATCCATTAATCGATTTGGCTAAATCATTGGCTTTAAAACCCGCCTGCTTAAACAAATTGGCGTCTTTCCCTGGATTCAAACGATAACCCGCCACAGAATCACCTTGTCTCACGGGTGAAATGGCAATGTAATCGGTGATCTTACTGGGGTCGGCTAACAATTCGGTGCGAGATTCGGCGAGTTCTTGGGAGATTTCGGCATTTTTACGTTGATCGACACGGCTCACTGCCGAGTCCGCCTTATTGCTTTTAGCTTGTTGTAATTGCTGATTAGCAGGGCTTTGGCTGGTATAGACTAAGCCATCGAGCATTAAGGTCTCGTAACGGCCAGCGTTAGTGATGATGATGCGGTCGGCATAGACTTCTTTGAGTGATGCAGAAGTGCCCTTGATCTTATCACCTAAACTGTAGGTTTCTTGGCTGCCGCTGGACTCAATAATCGCTAAGCCTTTTTGGTCGGCCGTCGATGCGACAACCCCAGTCAGCTGAATTGAAAGTGTAGTCTTAGGTGCGTCGGTCACAGTCTCAACGACTTCGACTTTAGGTTTATCAGATGTCGCATCCGCCTTACCAAAGAGTCCAAGCTGCTGCAGACCTGCGAGATCAACCTGACCGGCACCTTTGCCATTCACGCTTACGGGCGTTGGGGACCAAGCACTGGCAGATGAGTGAGTAGGCACTAATTTCCATGTAATTTGCGCAGCTAACAACATGATCACAATAAAGCCCAACCAGAAGACAATCCGGCTTAGGAGTTTATGGGGCATGCCAATGGCTTTTGCGATAACTTTATCTAATAAATCCATATTTTATGTGGACCCTCGATACAGGTCTCTGTTCTGATTATAATAATTAGGCAATAACCGCCTCATGCTAACCTAGGCTGCATTTGGCAACAAGCCCATAACAGCATTCAAATTGGCGAAAATAGGCCAATTATGCTAACTTTGCCCGCCACAAAAGGGTGTGAAGCATGCCACCCTTTAACATAATAGAAATGCACTTCACGCATTTTCTTACTCGGCATGTGAACTCATCGATCTTTTAGCTGGAGACACTATGACGCAAAGTCAAAGCGACAAAACAGACATTCGACTCGATAAGTGGCTTTGGGCTGCACGTTTCTATAAAACCCGTGCCATCGCCAAAGAAATGATTAACGGCGGCAAAGTACATTACAACGGCCAGCGCGCCAAATCTAGTAGGAATGCCGAGATAGGCGCTGTCCTTAAGATACGCCAAGGATATGACGATAAAGAGATCGTCATAAAAAAATTATCGCAATTACGCCAAAGTGGTGCGATTGCACAAGAATTGTACGAAGAAACCGCGACAAGTCTGGCTAAACGGGCCATTAATGCTGAGCAACGACGTCTCCACATGCTCAATAACCCGATACCCGATCAGAAACCAGATAAAAAGCAACGACGTCAGCTCATGCGCTTTAAAGACCTTTAACAGTGAGATACACGATGAACCAAGATACTTTACACCGCTACTTGTTCGACAATGCCGATGTGCGTGGTGAACTGGTGCAGTTACAAGACAGCTATCAACAAGTGATCAGCGCCCAAGAATATCCAGCCGTACTGCAAGTGCTGTTGGGTGAATTAATGGCGGCCACCTCGCTATTAACAGCGACATTAAAATTTAGCGGCGATATCAGCGTACAGTTACAAGGCAACGGCCCTGTTTCTTTAGCAGTGATCAACGGTAACAATCTACAAGAGTTACGCGGTGTGGCTCGCTGGAATGCTGAACTTGCCGATGATGCTAGCCTTACCGATCTGTTCGGTCAGGGCTATATGGTCATCACCTTAACACCCGATGAAGGTGAGCGCTACCAAGGTGTGGTCGCACTGGACAAGCCAACACTTGCGGCCTGTGTTGAAGAATACTTCAATCAATCTGAACAGTTACCAACAGGCATTTGGTTATTTGCCGACGGCAAACAAGCGGCGGGCATGTTCCTACAAATTCTGCCAAGCCAGCAAGATCACAACGCCGACTTCGAACACTTGAGCCAACTAACGTCGACCATCAAGGCCGAAGAGTTATTCACTCTTGATGCAGAAAGCGTATTACATCGCCTCTATCATCAGGAAGAAGTGCGTCTATTCGATCCTATCGATGTGAGCTTTAAATGCACCTGTTCCCATGAACGCAGTGCCGGCGCAATCAAAACCTTAGATCAAGCAGAAATCGAAGCCATTCTCGCCGAAGACGGCAAGATTGAAATGGGCTGCGAATATTGCCACGCAAAATACACCTTTGATGCCATAGACGTAGCGGCATTATTTGCGAACGGTCAGTCATCCGCGACTCAGCAATAATCACTTAACCGGTTCATCAAAGCTAAACAATATGGGCGCCCGATTCGGCGCCCATTTTTTATTCATCCCCACAATCCCCTCACACATTGCACTCGGCTTAGGCTACAATCGCCTCACTTTGTTACCTAGCACGACTTAGGTGATAAATAAAACAAAATCGGCAGACGATCGATAACAAAAATAACCTTACAAATCAAATGGAGACCTCACTATGGCGGATGGATTAAACCGCGTTCACTTTAACCCCTCAACAGCACAACTTGTCGAATTTGCCCTGCTACGCGGCGAAGGTGAATTGACAGCCAATGGCGCATTAGTCGCTAAAACAGGCGCTCGCAGTGGTCGCTCACCCGGCGATCGCTTTATCGTAAGAGAACCCAGCTCAGAAGCAGACATCGAATGGGGCCCAGTCAATCAAGCTTTCGATCCCGGTGCTTTTGAAGGTTTATGGGCGCGGGTAGAAGCTTACCTAGCCGATAAAGAACTGTTTGTATCTGACCTCGAAGTCGGTGCCGATACTGAGCATTACCAACCAGTACGTGTCACCACGCAATACGCTTGGCACCAACTGTTCGCCCGTAACCTTTTTATCATCCCAGAAGAATTTAACCGTAAAGACAAGCCAGTATGGCAGATCATCAATGCCCCTGACTTTGTTTGCGTACCAGAACGTGATGGCACTAACTCAGATGCAGCCGTGATTTTAAACTTCGCCGAACGTAAAGTGCTGCTAGCTGGCCTGAAATACGCTGGCGAAATGAAAAAGTCTATGTTTTCTGTACAAAACTTCCTGCTGCCAGCCCAAGGCGTGCTGCCTATGCACTGCTCGGCTAACGTGGGTAAAGATGGCGACACTACGCTATTCTTCGGTCTGTCAGGCACAGGTAAAACCACACTCTCTGCCGATCCAAAACGCTTCCTGATTGGTGACGATGAACACGGCTGGGCACCCGGCGGCGTATTCAATATTGAAGGCGGTTGCTACGCCAAATGTATCGACCTGAGCCAGAAGAATGAGCCTGTTATTTGGGATGCGATTCGTTTCGGTACTGTGCTCGAAAACGTCGTTATGGACGAACACCGCGTACCTAACTACAAAGACAGCAGCCTAACGGAAAATACTCGCGCAGCGTATCCGCTGGAGCACATCGCCCAACGTAAAGAAGATAACTGTGGCGCCGAGCCACATGCGGTTGTGTTCTTAACTTGCGACGTGTCTGGCGTTTTACCACCGGTTTCTATCCTGACCAAAGAACAAGCGGCATACCACTTCTTGTCTGGCTACACGGCTAAAGTCGGTTCGACTGAAATCGGTTCAACCTCCGCGATTCAATCCACCTTCTCAACGTGCTTCGGCGCACCTTTCTTCCCACGCCCTGCTGGCGTGTACGCAGAACTGTTAATGAAGCGCATTGAGTCCTTCGGCAGCCAAGTGTACTTAGTCAACACCGGCTGGACTGGCGGTCCACACGGTGTGGGTAAACGTTTTGACATCCCCACCACCCGCGCCATCGTCGATGCGATTGTCAGCGGTGAATTGAAAGATGTGGAAACCGCCCACTTAGAGACGCTGAATCTGGCCGTGCCTGTCGCGGTACCCGGTGTAGACACTAACCTACTCAACCCAATCAACACTTGGGGCGACAAAGCGCTATATACCGAATACGCCCAAAAACTGGCCGAAGCTTTCACTAAAAACTTCGCTAAGTATCAAGTGTCAGACGCTATCCGTAACGCAGGCCCAAAGGCATAAGCGCGTAGCGGATTCATTTAGATAATGTAATCAAACACATTGTTGAGTAAAAAAGCGCGGGGTCAGCGATGAACCCGCGCTTTTTATTTGCGGCTAAATTGATTTAGAGACGATGAAATCGGCCCACACGAACGTCGCTGCGATAGATTTTTATGTGTTTTATTTCTTATCGATTAGTTAAACCAAGCTTAAATTAATGCTACGTTTTTATAATCGCCGATAACAATCATCATTTTTAGGAAGCGGCACCCAAATGGAAAACCATAAACCTGTCACTGGATTCCAGCGATTTCTCAATGGCGTCGAAGTCGTCGGCAATAAACTGCCCGATCCGGCGGTATTATTTGCGATGTTTCTGGGCCTAGTCTGGCTGATCTCCTGGGGATTATCGGGTGTCAGTTTTGATGAAATCGACCCTCGTACTGGCAACCCCATTCAAGTCGTCAATATGCTCGAAGGCGGCGCACTGACTGCATTTACCTCGAACATAGTCTCCACCTTTGTGACTTTCCCGCCGCTCGGTGTCGTGCTGGTTGCTATGCTGGGGCTTGGCGTTGCTGAGCATACTGGCTTTATTAATGCTGGCCTGCGCTCGATTTTATCTGTTACCCCCAAGATGTTACTCACCCCGGTATTGATCGCCGTGGGTATTCTGAGCCATGTCGCGGTTGATGCGGGTTATGTACTGGTTATCCCGCTCGGCGCGGTGATCTTTTATGCCGCTGGTCGCCATCCCTTAGCCGGTATTGCCGCCGCTTTCGCTGGCGTATCCGGCGGTTTTTCTGCGACCGTGGGTGTGCCATCGAGCCTTGATCCTATGTTAGCGGGCTTAACTCAGGCAGCAGCAAGATTATCAGCCGACCCAGCGGCCGCCACATTAACGATTAACCCACTGAATAACATCTTTTTTACTTCGGCTTCTGCCATTTTAATTATCTTAGTTGGCTGGTTCTTAACGGATAAAGTGATTGAGCCGCGCCTAAAAAACACTGCGGTAAATGGCGATCCAGCAACACTCCCAACGCTTGATGAGCTAGCACCCCATGAGCGCCGCGGCCTCAAATTCGCCATGGGCGCCATGTTGTTATGTGCCCTAGGGCTGGTGTTTAGCGCCTATGGTGACAACTCTGCCTGGCGTGGTACCGATGGCACGCTAACCAGTGCCTCGGCTCCCTTAATGCGCTCCATTGTGGCGATTATTTTTGTGCTCTTCCTCGTGCCAGGCATAGTCTATGGCTATGTTGCAGGCACGGCGAATAACCACAGAGCCATTATTCAGGGCATGAGTAAGTCCATGAGCGGCATGGGTTATTACATCGTCATGGCCTTTTTCTGTGCTCAGTTTATTTATGCCTTTGGTCAATCCAATTTAGGCGCATTAATGGCGATTAAAGGCGCGTTGGCGCTAAAGGAATTGGCCCTTCCTATGGGTGTGACTTTGGTGGGGATTGTGTTTCTCACCGCGTTAGTCAATCTATTAGTCGGCTCAGCGTCGGCCAAATGGGCCTTGATTGGTGCCATCATGGTGCCCATGTTAATGGAACTGGGCGTATCGCCCGATTTGACTCAAGCCGCTTACCGCGTAGGCGACTCGTCGACCAATATCATTACCCCGCTGATGCCTTACTTTCCGCTGATAGTGGTGTTTTGCCAAAAATACGTTAAGGAATCAGGCATAGGCACCTTAGTGGCGCTGATGTTGCCGTTTTCAATCAGTTTTCTGCTGCTTTGGAGCGGTTTCTTACTCGCTTACTGGGCCCTAGGTCTGCCATTGGGAATTGGCAGTTCACTCTCCTTCCCGGCACTATCTTAGCCTTAGCCTGAATATCGCTTGGCAGAGACGTCGGCTGAGCTATCACAGGTAAACAAAAATGGCGCCAACTCGACAAGAGCTGACGCCATTTTTATATCAATTGAATCAAACGATTGGGCTTACTTAGCATCCGATCTCAATACTAACTCGACACGGCGATTCTGCTGCTGCCCCGCCTCATCATTATTGCTGGCAATGGGCGCATGCTCGCCAATACCCACAGCTTCAAGCTGTTGAGCTTTAATACCATGACTCGTGGTCAATAACTTCACAATCGCCACCGCACGGCGTTGGGATAGACCTTGGTTATAAGCTTGATTACCTTTGTCATCGGTATGACCCACCACATAAAATGCACGCTTAGGATTTGCCTTTAAGTAACTCGCCAGCACCTCGACAACGGGCTGCGCCTCGGGCAACAACTTGTCGCTATCGTACTCAAATAACAGCCCTTCTAAGGCAACATGCCCCTTGGCTTCGATTTGGTCGGTCAGCGCCTCAAGATTGATCCCCACGCGATCGTCCTTAAGTTGAGTTTCTTCCAATACCCGTAACTCTGTCCATAAGCCGCCAATAAAGCCAATGGTATAAGTACTTACATGCACATTGCCCTCGGGGCGCGTTAATGTATACCAGCCATAAAACTGGCTGTCTTCGTTACCTATATTCACTAGAGAATCGATGGCTTTGATAAACCTATCCTCCCTACCACAGGCCTTTCCCTGACACTCAAATTGCGTCTCGAATCCGAGTTTAGTCAATGCCACCTTGTAGTTAGTGAACACCTCGTAACCCGAATATTCCTTTGGTATTGAATAGCCATTTTGAGTCAACTTTCCCGCACGCTCCACCAGCACAGGCTTATTGCTTGCATCCATTGACGACACAAAGGCAGTGCTCGCAAAGCCCTGGCGTTTAAAGTCCTGGATATAGCTTCCCTTTAGGCGGCTGATAAGCGGATGATCCTCGGCGCCGTTGGTATCCTTCTTTTGATTATCTTTAAACTCGATTTGCTTAGGCGCCTGCTGTAAAAATGCGGCATTAACCGTGACTAAATCTAGCGGCTCGGGGATCGCCTCGAGCGTCGTAATATGAAGACCCGCAGAATCATCCATAACTGCTGCTTGTATGGCGGTATAAAACTCTTTTTGCTCATTCTTAACTCGAGCAAACAAGTAACCACTTTCTACACCAATAACGCCATCCAACAGCGCAATTTTCTCTCGTAATAAGCGAGAATCACCACAAGCCTCAAGCAGACACTCGAATAGGACTTCGCCACCAAGCTTTTTAATCTGCTCACGGTAATTGTCGAGAATATGCGCAGGGCTATATTCGGGCGCTAATTTGTATTTTTGCTGATGGACCTGACCGAAGATAGGCTTAAAACGATAGTCAGACCTTTGTTCACCCGCGCTGATAATAAAGGGATATTCGGCATAATGGCGCGTCAATTCATCCTTTAATTTCGCCGTAGGAAAAGGCGTAAATAATCCCTCATCCGCTGCCATTAACGACAAAGGCATTAGGCTCGTCGAAATTGCCAACAACCCCGCTAAATAACTCCGCTTAGAAACACGCATCAATATTTACCCTCCATAGAAAAACTGCTGCGAAAAGTAACACTAAACGGATTGCGCAATAACAAATATGAAACAAGTTAATACTTTAGCGTGATTGAGGAGATGGACTCTACACGCAAAAATGGCTGACAAACAAACTGGTAAACAGGTCTAGTTGTCAATCACTTAGCCTGTCTGTTCACCGTGACTCACTGTTATTACAAGGATGTTTATTTTGCGACTACCCCACTCTGCCCGCGCTCTATCCATAATCGCCCTTTTATTTATGCCTCTATGTGTGCAAGCAGTAAATCAAAAATTAGACGATGAATTAACACAACGCTGCTTAGGCACTTTCGATTTTATTAAGACCCAAGACCTAGCGGCCTTTATCGCTCTTATGCCGTACGCACCAACTAAAAAAGAACAGGAATATGCGGGCGAGATTTTGCAACGCTCCCACAAGCGTTGGTATGTTGACCAAACTATGGGGGAAATTACTCCCAAAAGCGTGAGCTACAGCAAAGCAGATGAGTCGAAACGCCAAAAAGGCGCTATCCAAGAGGCAAGAGTTAAACTGCTAATCACCAGTACCAATGAACAAGCCTCGGTCAGTTGCAAATTTATCGAAACACCAAAAGGTTGGTTCCTCTCCAAATTGCCGTAAGTGACCTAAAACAGCCAACGACATAAAGGCAAGGTAGTAATGCAGTATTCGCAATTATCTAAAAAAGCTCAAAGATTTATCAATCCTGATGGATTACCTGAACAGCTTCGCCTTGCAACTAAGAGCCATTATGTTCGTCGAGGGTTAGCATTATTGGGACTATTGCCACTTTCGGCGCCTCTTATCATGGCGATCACCCTCGACGGCGGTGAGCAGACTTTTTACCAGTTTGTGGTGGCATTGTTGCTACCTGTAGTGCTCATTCTCTGGGCATTCAAGCAGCATTTGGTGCTTGATAATCCAAGTCAGCAACGTTTCGTACAATCACAATTTTTGGGTTATCACTTCAAAAAAGCCTACCTTGCACCGCTGAAATCTACCGAGTTACTACTGCGCCACGATAGTTATAACAGAAACCAATATGAGCTTAAGTTGCACAATCTTGTGTACCCCATCGGCAGTTTAACCGATACCACTCAAGCTATGATGTTCTTTGCACAGACATTTAATCTCTCTGCCAAAGAGCAAATCACCCAATTTCCCAATATCCGTGAGCTAGACATACTCTCATCGAATGAACAACTTATCGCGTCACTCTCGCTAAATTGTCAGGATAAACCTATCGCGCAAGAGGTCGACACCATCAACACAGTCGATGGATATAGCGCACAGGCGACTGACGTTAAAGAGAATGGCAACCTTGCTCATCGTTCGCTTTCGGCAGATATCGAACCACTTTGGCCCCCTAAGTTAATACTTAAACTGTTTTATCCGCTGCCATTTATTATGGCGTTTGGCTTTGCGATGAAGTTTATTGGAAGCCTATAGCGATGCGCTTTAAACAACTCTCACCGACCATAGCAATCATGGCTAAAACTCAAGCGCAAACCATTGGGCGCTGGATTTTTGCAAGCCTAGTCGCTTCACTCACCTTATTTAACGCGCTAGGTTTTGAGCATTGGTCCTATGCCGAAGTGATTATCTGGTCGTTCATTGCACTTCTTAGTTGGCATCTACTATTTGCTCGTAGGCGTATTCAGTTTGATCTCGAACGACAACTAATCACCATTAACGTCAGTTCGCTCTATCCGCTAACCCAACAAGTCATCCCCATCAACCACATTGCAGCATTTCAAATACAGCAACGTCTCGGCCAGCTCCATGGGTACGATTTATTAATTGTGATGGATACTCAAATTGAACCATTGAAGTTTTAATATGGTAACTTGCACCAAATACAGGCGATAGGTAAGCAATTATCAACATTTTGCAATGTTCCCCTGCTTAGCTAACTGGAACCTAATATGTATGTTTTTAAAATAATCTGAAAATTGAAGCTAAACGGATATCGATACTTATGGAAAAGATAAGAATTATTGCACTGTGTAGTTTACTTGCCTGCAGTATTTTTCCTGCTAGCGCCGCACAGGATAGAGATCAGGCTTTGGCGACTTTTGACAGCCAAACAGTACCACTCATAGAGCAAGCCATTGCATTAGGGGAAACAGCACCAGAGGACAGAATTGACGATGCGTTAGATCGCCACCAAGGTGATGCACTTGCCGTTATAAGGGAAGGCATTCCTCAACGTCTGGCGATTAAGGCAAAGCAACAACTCATGTTAGCGAATGAGTACCTTAGGTATTTTAAAGAATTACAGCAGCAAGTTCCGCATGCGAGTCAATGCCATCAACCAGAACTTGTGGCTGATTTCAGAGCACAAATCAAAGAGCTCAACGCCTATGTGGATAGGCTCAACACTTACCCTAAACTCCAAAACCTAGGCGACGCTTTTCCAGCCTTAATGGACATGAATATTAATCAGACACGGGTAAACACCTTAACGAGTCTGTTTCATCGATTTCGGCTCTGTGTTTTAGGCGATGATACACCGGCTATTGTCGATGGACTCACAGGCGAAAAAGGGGATGCAATAGCCAACGCCTTTATTGATGCATTTGCGGCTAAACAGGGCTTGCCCCACCCAACTGCATCACAAAATATGGCGGATGAAATGGCTGAAGATGATGCACCAATACGCGATGATATGGGAGATGAACAAGCCATCGAAGATGATATTGAGCAAGACAATAGCGAGTCTGATGAGCCTGAAACGGTGCTCGCGACTGAGATTTCACAACCGATATCCGCCGTTAAATTCAGCAATATGCCACTTAATGACTGTATCCAAAAACAAACTAAACTCTTCGCTATTCAGCAGAGCCAAGAACTCAGCCTGCTTAACTGCCAATTTAACCCCACTGACATAGTGACGTTGCAAGATCTCAGCGCCTTTAACAATCTCGACACCCTAAGTTTAAAAGGTGGCACGCTCAGCACACTCGGTAATCTGAACAGTAATAATCTTAAAACCTTAATGCTGACCGATATGAAGGTAACTGACTTTTCTGGTAAAAACATAAAACTCGATAGCTTGTTCCTCAGCCGCATTAGCTCAAATAATTGGCCAAGCTTAATCGAACTTAACGTCCAGACCATCAGCATTGACAAAACAGTGAATTGCGCTGAACTCAAACCATTATTGGTATCAGAAAAGCTGATCCCTATTCATCCAGGACTTAGCCCAACAGAAATGGCCGAACGTATGCAACAAGCAGAAGCTAATGGCATACCACTGTTAATGCTCGAATGTGCAATCTAAAAATGTATTTAACCGACGTAAGCCGCTAAGAGCCCCTTATCATACCTTTGTATAGTTGTATGATTTTTAAACAAAAAGGAAAATATACGCGCTACTAATACAGCAATTTTACTGCGCTGTGTTACGACAGGAAGGATGCCAAACGTTGTCGTGAAAGGGATATCTCCAATATGCAGGGCGCGTTAGCGCACATGCTGCCAACTTATATCCCTCAGACTGATACTTACCAACCTTCTTAGCAACAGAAACTCAAGTTAACACCATTTGGCTTGATAGTGATTAACGCTATAACACTTTGAATAAGCAAAGTTTTCAGATGGCTTTACCCTCAATAAGCACAATGGAAATTGCCGAATTAATGTAAGGACACAAGATGTTTAAACCTAAACTGCTCTCTTTGCTAATCGCCACCAGTTTGCTGACGGCATGTTCTGGCTCAGACGATAAAGATGACACCACCACGACGCCAGAGCCGACGCCACCCACAGAATACGCACATAAAGTCACGGGTCAGGTCACTTATATCGGCGCTATCGCCGGGGCCAACGTGTGCGTCGATCTCAACCAAGACTTAAGCTGCTCAGAGGGTGAACCGAGCACCACTACGGGCACTGACGGTAAGTATCAAATCGATTGGAAAAGCGAGACCGAAAAACCTAACTATTACCTGTTAGCCAATTGGATTGATACCGCACCGTCATCTGCACGCTCAGCATTGGCGATGAGCTCCGCCGCAGCTAACACCAACGCCACCACTGGCGGCATGAACATCGTTGCCCTGCCCGATCATGCGGGTCATATCAACGCGCTGACCAATATTGAGTTTTCACGCTATCGAAAAATGATTGAGGCCGACTTAACACCACAGCAAGTGATTGAGTTCCGCGCCAAACTCAAATCCTTATACGCCAGTGGATTTAAACAAGTTGAAGCCGATTTATTTAGTCTTTCGCCAGAAATCACCCTGCAACCCACATTTCTCGACACCCTGCTGTTACACGATTATCTGCTAAATCTCACCAATGAGCGCACAGTGGAAATTTTGGCGGCTATCGAAGTGTTAATCGCCGCATTTGAAGCCTTCGAGAATTTAATCCTAGGGTATGGTTTTGGCACTGAGGCTTATCTGCAAACTAATCCCGTTGCCGTTACCAATAAGGTGGAGAGCACCTTAGTGTCCTTCGGTTATATGGACGCGCCAGTTGATGACAAGGCGATGAACAGCACTGACTGGGATACAGTGTTTAGCAGCATGCTCAATCAAACCGACGCATCTCATGTGCTCAATATCGCCACCGTTCGTAACAGCCATTTTGTCAACTTAGATTATGGTAATGCTGACCAAACTCTTACTGGGGTATTTTCAGGTGACGCTGTGATGATCTTCGACAACACGTCGGGAGAGGAGGTCCCTACCGAATGCTGGAATGAGCCGATGAAGAAATGGATCAATGCCTCGCGTAACGACCAAGGGTATGTCCTTAAAGAACCTGTGATTGAAGGCAATCAATTAAAAACCGTTTATGCCGGCACTGAAGTCCCTGTCGAAATGAATTTCCATAAGTATCAGAACACGGCCGCTGACTGGCAGGATTTGCTGGCAAACCTCCCTTCAGATCTTAAGCTGGGATCACTCAGTTGGCCTTCGCAAATATATCGTACGGATGTTAAACAAACAGACGACGTGTTATGCCGCGCAGAAGATCCCATCACTTATGAAACGGGCGTTGAAACCGCGAGCCAGCTTTCTATTAGCTTGATTGTGGAACTGTTGTGGCCCTTTGCTTACCCCGAGAGTTACATTGAGGACTCAACGAATAAATTCACCATTCTCGATAGTTTCGGTCAGCCTGAAAGCCAACACGAGTGGAACATTAGCACCAGTCCAAACGGCGGCAAGCTGCTAACCATCACTGAAATTGTGGCGGATCCTGTTGCGAGCCAGATGGTGCAACCGAGTTACTACCTTGTGACCTCAAACTTGCTGACCGAAGTTGAGCTAAACACGGCATTTGATACGACTGACAATAAACAGTTATATCGCTTTACCTACGATCAAAGCTTCAGCAATACCCTGCACAACCACTTTAAGTCGCTAGCAAAGTAAAGCTTACTCCATCCGCGCCCCTGAAGTGATACCTCAGGGGCGCTTATCTCAACTTAAGTCGCAACGCCCCACAAAGAGCCTATCAGAGGCTGATAAACGCATCTCGCTCATAGTAAAAGATAATAGCTTCAAGCAGTTCCTGTTCACTGGGCTGAGCTTTTTGCTGCTTAAGATTATCGATTACATCTTCGATTTGATCCATATTGAGCAGATAGCAATAACCATTGTTTATCAGACTATCTTCAAACTCATCGATTTCTTCATTAGACCAATCCCTCATATCATCGACAATTGGCAGTAGCCGCGTGGTCAGTTGGAGAATTTCATTTTCCGCAGAATCTTGATAAACAAGCCAATATTGTAAGCCTCGCTGAGTAATACACTTATTAACCCAGCTTTTTAACGGCTCTGATTCGCCAAGGAATGATCCTATATCCACCAATGTCTCCTTCATATTAACGTCAGAGTGACATGTTAACTTGCTTAAAAAATATAAGTCTATGGCTTTGAGTTAATCTGCTCCTTCTAATCACTTGCAGTCAGTTCATCCATAAATAATGGAAAAAACGGGTTGTATACCACAGAAAAAACTACGCAAAGGTTAAAATTGATACTTTCAACAGTCGTTATATCTACCCAACGCGGCTGTGCAACCTAACGCAAAATCACAATTCATCAATCTGGCAGCTAAAATCGCACCATTAAATAAACTTTATTCATTTTTAAGCCGATAAATTTAAGTATTATTCATTTAATGTTAGCGTGATTTAGACTTTGGTTATTTTGAAACCAAGGTTGGTGATGTTTCACAATCCCCTGCTATGCAATTGTGGTACTTTAGCCGGACAAAAAAAGTGTCGGGCATTGGCTTTTAGCCTAGAGTAGGCCTTAATCACTAAGGTTTACGGCGTCTAGATTCAAATCGCCTATATGACACAAAATGCTGCGGCAACTGGGGAGTTTCGCAAGAATGAAGAGCAAGAGTTTATTAGGCAATATTGGTGTGCAAGTGGTTATTGCCATGATTATCGGCGCGCTAGTCGGTTTTATCATGGGCGAAAGTGCAAGCGTGTTTGCACCACTCGGAACCATTTTTATCCATTTAATCAAAATGCTAGTGATACCACTGGTGTTAGTTTCTATCATCAGCGGCGCGGCAAGTTTAGGCGATAGCCCATCGGCAGGTAAGATAGGCATTGGCACTTTTGGCTTCTTTATCGTGACATCAGGCATCGCCGTAGTACTGGCGTTGGTAATGGGCAATCTGTTCCAACCCGGCGCGGGGGTCGATTTCACTGCCCATAGCAGCCCAGATTTGATGGAAGTGACTAAGGAACACGGCGCATTGCCAGGGGTTATGGATACCTTTATCGGCATGATCCCAACCAATGTGTTCGAATCGCTGAACGGCGGTAACATCTTACAAATCTTAGTCTTTAGTATCTTCTTCGGTATCGCGCTGACCAAGGTTAAAGGCGATGGCGCTAAGCCAATTTTAGCCGCACTCAACACTGTTGTTGACGCCTTTGTATGGATGATCAACTGCGTGATGATCATTGCGCCTATCGGTGTATTTGGTTTGATGGCCGATTCCGTCGGCACCTTCGGTTTCGATGCCTTAGAAGTCGTATTTAAGTTATTCGCCGTGTTTGTGGCTGCGATTCTGATTTACGGTTTTATCTTCTTCCCATTGGTGGTGCAGCTCTTCTCGAGAGTCTCGGCACGCCAGTTTATTTCGGCAATGAAGAAACCACAGGTGATGGCATTATCGACCGCCTCGTCAATGGCGACACTGCCGGTGAATATGGAAACCTGCGAAGAAGATCTTAAAGTCTCTAAGGCAACCACGGCCTTTGTGCTGCCGTTAGGCGCTACGATCAATATGAGCGGCAATGCGATTTATTATGGTTTGGTGGCCATGTTCTTCGCCCAAATGTATAACGTCGATTTGTCGATGACAGCCTATGCAGCCATCATCTTCACCTCAACCTTAGGCGCAATTGGCCAAGCGGGTGTGCCCGGTCCATCATTCTTAGTGGTGGCTGTGTTGTTAGCGGCTGGCATCCCTATCGATGGCTTACCTTTGCTATTTGCCTTAGACAGAGTGTTTGACATGATCCGCACCGCACTTAATATCACTGGCGATGCAGCTTGTGCCTTGATCATGGATAAATACACAGAAGTTAACGTTAAAGCGGATAGCGAGCGCAGCTTAAGCTAGCGAAACAGTCACTCAAGGCTTCAAATATCGGCTTGAATAGGCAAGGCTTATTCAAGCCTTTTTTATGCCCGCCGTTAGATATACCGAACTCTATCCTACTGATTTATTATCACTTAATTGAAATTAATGTGATCTTGGCGGCGCCTTGGACTAAGCTCAAACGGCGCTGCCTCGCAATTCGTATTTCTTTATCTGCCAAGCCACACGGGCGCGACGTCTTTCTGCGATAATGGCTTGGCTATCATCAGCCCAAAGGAGTGTTGCATTATGTCCGTATTTGCCCCTGCAAGCCCTTTTGCCGACTTTATCTATCGCCATTTCCGCGCCATTCATGCCCTTAAACTTGGCCTCGCCTTGCTGATTGCCGTCACCATTAATGCCATTTGGTCGCCGCCACATTTTATTTGGAGCATGGTGACAATCGTGATCATTATGATGAGCCTGCCACAGGTGGGTGGTGCGATTGAAAAGTCCCTGCAACGGGCGGTAGGCACTTGTTTAGGTTCTGCTTATGGCGTGATGTTAGTCGCCACTATCGACAGTTATTGGCTGATTATGGGGCTACTGATCTTAGCCGTCAGCTTGATTTGTTTTATCTCGGCGGGACGCTACAGCTACGCCTATCTCGTGGCAGGATTTACCATCATCATAGTGGTCGGCGATGCTAACCATGATACTTCTGAAGCGCTGTGGCGCACAGCCAACATACTCTCAGGCTGCGTGATTGCTATTTTAGTCTCGCTATTTATTTTCCCAATCAAGGCCAAACAAGACTGGCGCAGCCAGCTCGCCAATGCCATCGACAATATGGCAAAGGTGCTCACCCAACATTTACACGCTCCCGCTAACCATGATTTAGATTTTCGCGCCGAACTCGAAACGGCCATGAAAGCGGTATTAACCCAAAAGAAGCTGTTTTTCTCCCTAGAATGGGAAAGCCAAACCTTAAAAAAACATAAAATACTGCTGGCGGAATTGGTCAATAAACAGGTTCGGCTGATCACCCTACTCGAATTGTTGCCTTTGAGTCGCTGGCAGGAAGCCGACAAAGAGGCTTACCACCAAATCAATCGCGTCGCCGCCGAGCTTACCGCCCATCTTCAAAGGCTGAGTGAATTTGTCGCAGGTAAAACCGCATCTTTACCCACGCTGCCCACCGCCCTAGGGCAAGAGTTGCAACTCAGATTACAAATCAGCTTGGCCGCTCAGACGCCGAATTCAGCCCCTTTAGCAAATGAAGTCGCTCAAGGATTTGCCCTCACGGGATACGGCTGGCTTATCTATCAACTCGCCATCGCCGTCGAAGCCCTCTACGCCGATATCGAGATTATCGAAATCGCCTATCGCGGACAAACCGTGTTACACAAAACTGCCAAGCGTTCATAAGCCGTTACCACGGGGAATCACAGCTAAAAATCACTCTCGCGAACCAAGATAACCCCTTGACCGCCCTTGCGTTAACGGGGCGTTTAATGAAAAGATACCGTCCTATTAAAAATTCGATATCTGGACTCTTTTCATGCGCTTATTTTCCCTCTCCGTTATCGCCATTGCCTGCCTTTCTGCGGGCAGTCTCTACTCAGTCGATGCTGTTGCCAACGAGGCAAAAACCTTAGCCAAAACAGCTCAAGCATCTACTGAGTTGTCGGCCTCAACGCCAGTCGCTGCGGCGCAAACCGTTACCGACAAAACGCCAGTTGAAACCCCAGTAGCAACAGCGCCACAGGATGTGAATCCGGCTGCGAATACCCAAGCAACTGAATCCGCAGCGGATGTCGTAACCGATGCGGCGGCAGTAGCGCCAGAGCCCGCACCGATCCCTGAGCGAGCCAATACCTTTGTCAACGATGCCATTTTACCGCCGAGTATCACTTGGCATGGCGCCAGCGAATCGCTCATGTTGAGTGTCGATAATGAGTGGGCAACGCCGTTTGAGCAAAGTAGTGGCATTGAGAGCCCAAGCTACGATGCCACTATCGCTTGGCTCGACAAGCTGGCTGGTGAGACAGATAAATTACAAAAGGTTAGCTTAGGTAAGAGCCCACAGGGCCGCGATATTTGGATGTATATCGCCAGCAGTGAAGGCATTAATGAATCGGCACGCCTCAAGCAAAACACTAAGCCAACTGTGTTAGTGCAAGCGGGGATTCATGCCGGAGAAATCGACGGTAAAGATGCCAGCATGATGCTGCTACGCGACATTATTAAGGGCGATAAAAGCGCCCTGCTGGATAAAGCCAACCTCTTGTTTGTGCCTATGTTTAGTGTCGATGCCCATGAGCGCAGCGGCGAATTTAATCGCGTGAATCAACGCGGCCCTGTGAATATGGGTTGGCGTACTACCGCAAATAATCTCAACCTTAACCGCGATTATGCCAAGGCCGATACCTTAGAAATGCAGCACATGCTGCGCGCAATCAACGTATGGCAACCTGACTTGTATATCGACGTGCATGTCACCGACGGCATCGACTATCAATACGATGTCACCTTTGGTTATAACCTAGCCCAAGGGTTAAGCCCAGCCAGTTACCGCTGGCTCGAAAACAGCTACAGACCCGCGGTTGAAGCGGCATTAACCGAGCAAGGCCATATTCCCGGCCCGCTGATTTTTGCCGTGGATAACGCCGATATCACCAAAGGCATGTCGCTGTGGAATCCTAGCCCACGCTTCTCTAACGGTTATGGCGATGCCCGCCATTTACCCACTATTTTGATTGAAAACCATAGCTTAAAACCCTTTAAACAAAGAGTGCTTGGCACCTATGTGATGCTGGAGCAAACCCTCAAAACCGTGGGCGAACAGGCCACTAAACTGAAGAGTGCGATTCAGGAAGATAAGTACCGCGCTTCGCCGCTGATTACATTAACGTGGAAATCGGCACCGCTCGCAAAAGGTTGGGACTTTAAGGGTATAGATTACCAGCTAGAGCAGAGTCCGATTAGCGGCACAGAGGTGGTGCGCTGGAACGGTCAACCTAAGCTGTACCCCAACTTGCCCGTGATCGCCGAGACTGTGCCCGATATTAAAGTCACTCGTCCGAGTGCTTACTATATTCCGGCGCAATGGACGCAAGTGATTGATCGTTTGAACATACACGGCATTCGTATGACGCGCCTGACCAAACCGACAGAGCTTAAATTACAGCAATATAAACTCAGTAATCCCGTGTTTAACACTAAGGATTTTGAGGGCCGTCAAACGGTCAAAGCCGAGTCAGAGTTGACTAAAGTCAGCACCACTCTGCCCGCTGGCACCATTAAAATCAGCACAGATCAACCGCTGGGCGATCTGGCTGTTTTACTGCTAGAGCCGCAATCGCCAGATTCTTTGCTGCAATGGGGTTTCTTCAATCCTATCTTTACCCGCACTGAATACATTGAAGATTATGCGGTTGAACCGCTAGCAGCCAAGATGCTAAAAGATGATCCTAAGCTGCAGGCTGAGTTCGACAAGGCACTAACCAACGCCGAATTTGCCGCCGATCCCGAGGCACGTCTGCGCTGGTTCTATGAACGCAGCCCTTACTACGATAACCGCTACCTTAAGTATCCGGTTTACCGTAGTCGTTAATCCTCGCCAACACAAACGGCAAGCATTACACAGGCTTACGAGCGCTAATGCTATACACTAAGGGCACATTCTGCCCTTGGTGTGTTAACACATAACGGCCATCAGTTTGCGCTTCGAGCCCTTCGAAACAGTTGTACGGGCTAAAATCGAACTCGTGGAAGAACTCTAACACTAAGCCCGCCTGCAATAACGCATTGATCACTTCCGATAGACTGTGCGACCAACACATTAAGGTTTGCTGTTCATCATCGGTATTTTCGGTATAAGTGCCCTCCAGCTCTATGTCTGGCTCACCCCGATTAAAATAGCTATAACCATCGAACAACTGCTGCGCCGGATGAAATTCAGCCATATAGAACTGTCCGCCCGGCTTTAAACAGTCGGCAACCGTCTGCGCCCACAGGGTTAAATCCGGCAACCACACAATGGCACCATAAGACGTAAACACAATATCTTGCGGCTCAACCTTACCCGCCACACTGTAAACATCACTACAGATAAACTCGGCGGACAACTGTGTCTGCTGCGCCAGCTTTTGTGCTTCATCAATCGCCACTTCAGACAAATCGACGCCTGTGACTCTGGCACCCATGCGCGCCCACGACAGGGTATCTAAGCCAAAATGACATTGCAGATGCAGCAAACTTTTCCCCACCACATCAAGCTCGCTCAGCTCAATTTCCCGTAATGAGCTATTCCCACGCAGGAAGCCCGCCACATCATAAAAATCCGAAGTTAAATGTACCCGAGTGCGCGCATCCCAAGCCGTTTTGTTCGTCGTTAAATAATCCATCTGCATCCCTTCTTATGTTTTTTGTCTTGTCTGTATGTTTGCCCAGCCAGACCTATGAGGCTCAAGCTAACTTAATAAATAAGCAATTTCACTAATCTGTGAGTAAATCACTCATTTGGCGGACATGTCCGCACCGCAAAGCACGGACACTTTTAGTTTAAACATTTGATTATAAATGAAACTTAAAATTGGCATGGGCTGTGCAATGTCTTATCCATCGCCAGACTACTCTGCACTCACCCGAAAAACGAGTGCCAGATAAACAAGGAAGCTAACATGTCACTACGTCCATTTATATTCACCCTCGCTTTTATATTGGTGTTTACCGCAGGGGTATCGCTCACTGGCTGCATTATTAATGTCAACGCCGCAGGCATGCCAGACTTAGACCACCAACAACGCGAACTCATACTCGATAGCCAAGACTTACAAGGTCTGATTGCCGAAACCGGCGCAGGCGGCCTCGAAATTATCGGTGTAGAAGGCCTAACTCAAATTAAACTCGTCGCTGATATCTATAGTAATAAAGACAGCAACGACAGCAAACTCATTCTCACCCTTGAGAAAAAGGCCAACAAGGCCAAGCTCAAAGCCGATTTTGAACAAAGCGGTTTTAATAATTACTCGCCCTATATCGACCTAAAACTGCAAGTGCCTGCGAATTTAGCACTGGATATCGATGACGGCTCAGGTGCCATTTTGATCAACAAGATGACAGCAGATATCAATGTTAAAGACGGTTCAGGCGAACTCATCATCAACGGCGGTAACAATGTCAGCATTGATGATGGTTCAGGGGACATTGAAGTCAGTCAAATTAACGGTAACCTCAAGATTGACGATGGCTCTGGTGCCATCAAGGTGACCGATATTCGCGGCAATATCGCAATTGATGACGGCTCGGGCAACATCGAAGTCGCCAATGTGCAGAGTCCTGTGACCATCACAGATGGCTCAGGCGACATTAATGTGTTTAACACTTAGGGATTAACGATTCTTGCGGCAGGTTCTGGCGATGTGAAATTTAACAAAATCGACGGCCCAGTAAGCATGGAATAACGCGCTATTTTGCCACCCTACACCCAAAGGTTTTACCCACTTCCCGGCGTAGAGACTGATGTTGCAAAGGTTCCCAGCCAAGATGTCAGTCTTCTACCCACCCTTTGCAGTTATTGCAATTTTGCCGCGACTCCCTGGTAGCGGCATTTTTTTCATCGTCTGAGACTTTCTCAGCCTCAATTCAGGCCAGTCGTTGGTAACGTTTTACCTATTTGTTTTTACTAGAAAAATTTAGCAATGAGTATATAAATAAGGCATTATTTTGTTTGTTAATACGTTTTAAAAAAGTCAAAGTCGTGGGGCTTCACCCCACACCCGACCAAGGAGGACTACTCGTCCTATCCTCCTTGGATGCTCCAAGACGCCCCTAGCGAAGTTACATGCATTAGTTACTAGCTTCGTGCTTATTCGAAAATCGCTAACGCTTCCGATGGTACATCCTGTACCCCGAAAGCTAACTCGGCATCCATGCCTCGCTCACGCGATTTTCTTCAACGCCCCTCAGCAACTTCGCAGGGGAGATGAACTTCTGAACCTCCGGTACAGGCTGTTAATCCTAAAAGAGTTTTCCAGCCCTATCATTCCTGGAAAAAAATTTAACAATGGGTGTCTCGTTTAAACGTTCTGTCCCACATATGCAACTGTGCAAGCAAGCCTTTTCGTGGTTAAATTATGAGTGTTAATAAATTTAAGATTTCGCAATGGAATCAACAATCAATAAGGAAGTTAATTATGAAGTCGACATTCCCAAAATTAGCAATTTTATTAGCTATTCTTAATATAACTGCGTGTGGCGGTGGTAGTTCTGGAGGAAATGAAGAAGTAACAACTCCTCCTGTAAACCAAGCTCCTGTAATAAGCTCAACAAGCTCTGTCGTTGATGAAGCAAATAGTACAGCTATTGAAAGAAACGATAATTTTACAGTCTTATTAACAATAACAGATAGTGATGGTGATTCTATATCTGGGACTGCCGAATTGGGCAATGTAGAAGTAAACCTTGAAGAATACTCTGGTGAGCTTAATTTCACCCACCAAGCTAGCTTTGTTGCACCTGAAGCAGGTGACTATAAAGTTTCAGTTAAAGCTAATGACAGCAAAGGAGCTTCAACAACATCTAATGTTGACTTAAGTGTTCTGCCAAACACCGAAGATGTTATCTCTCATTTAGAAAATAGCGTCAGCGGATTCGTCAGTGGCGGTAGCTACGAAGGTACTGAACTACTTGGTATTTCAACAAGTGCAAGTAATGTCAACATTGGTTACCTAGACACTCCACTAAATGACAAACAATTAGCTCAAAACGAATCCCCTTATGGCGTATGTGGCTCTTCTGTCCCACACAAGCTTTTAGAAGTTCAAAAAGATACTTCAGGAGTAACCGTACCTAGCTCAGATGTAGTATATCCAATGGAATGTTTTACCACCACTCAAGCAAAAAGCGTCAATAAAAAATTATTAAAAGCTCAAACAGCAATTTCAAGCTATTCAAGCGCGGCCTCCAACTTAGAATATACAGCTCAAAATATTACGTTAACAATTGAAACTACAGTAAATGGTACTACTGTCTCATCCGCATCAACAGGATCTGGAATCACATTAGAAGGAAACATGCATGATGTGATATGTGGCAATTACACCTTATCAAAAACAAACTCGACTTATTTGCTAAATGTGAATGACATAGTTAATGATATTGATGAACTGATTGATGATAACAATAAATTTACTCTGGAATGTTCACGAACCGTTGAATTTGAAGGTACAACGTTCAACTCTAGCCTGATTGGTAAGATTGCAGGCGAAAAAGTTATAATTGATGCATTAGATCCTGTAGGGTCTATTAATGAAATATCTTTCTCAGTCCCTTATGATAATGGTGGATTAGATGTTGGCAATATCTGTGTTTCCACTACGGTTGAAGATAATAGCAGCTACGTATCAGAAGCGCTTGAACTAACTTCCAGTGATGGATTGGCTGAAAACATTGCTTTTGGACAAAAGAATGACGCAAATCAATACTGCCTAGAACTAACAAACATTGAGGGTAGTTATCATGTAACACAAACGGTTACTGATGGCTCAGACAATAGCGTAGTCAATCAATCACAGTCCTATCAAATAGTAAAAAATCAAGCACCCACATTTAGTGTTGAAGTACCAAACTCAATTTCATTGAATACCAATCAAGGCATTATAACTCTCATTAAACAGAGTGATGTATCCGATCCTGAGGGGCACACAGTTACTTTGAGTGGTCAAATCTCAATCGACACAGATCAAGCCGCAGGAGAATATGCCTTAACCGCTTATGCAACTGATCAATATGGCGCACAAACAGAAAAGAATATCACCGTTACTCTAGCAGATAATATTCCACCTACAGCGTTACCTGTTGCAGATGCAGGTCAGGACCAATCCATAAATACAGGTACTATTGTACAATTAGATGGTACTAGCAGCTATGATGGCGATGGCGATCAATTAACTTATATTTGGTCGTTAGACTCTAAGCCATTTACTAGTTTTGCATCTTTGAATAATGCAACAACAGCAACACCTAGTATTAAAGTAGATAAGGCTGGCGAGTACCTCATTTCACTTGTCGTTAATGATGGAACAGAAGACAGCGAACCATCTTCAATTACTCTTACGGTGGTTGAAGGTGTAAACCCAATATCAGAGAATATAGATTTAATCATTGTAGCTGGAAATAAATATCATGGTTTTTCTGGTACTAATTATGATGAGGTGTTGCAAGCTCAAACAACTGCTTGCTCGAATGTGGGAGCTTTAGATATTGATAAAGAGGGTATCCTTTACTCTGTAAGTACTTATCAACCGAATGGAATGCTAGCTGTAGATCCAAGCCAACCGCTATGTATCAAAAAAGGCCCTCAGCCTAATAAAATGCATGGCTTAGCAATCGATAGTAATGGAAAATTTTGGGGAACCTCAGAGCTAGAATATACTGACGATAACCGACAACATACTAAACTTTATCAGTTAGAAAAAGATGGAACCGTGTTAAGTGAACTTTCTTTAAGTGGTGAAGAAGATGTTATTTTTGGAATTGACTATTCATCAAATGGCACTTTATATGGCATCGGATTTACAAGCAGACAGCTAGTTACAATAAATACCGATACAGGTGTAACAACGTTTGTAGCCACTATTGCTCCAAAAATTAATGTGAATGATATTGATATCGACACCAATGATGTAATAAGAGTTTTAGATAATGCTACTGGTGACCTATATGAATTAAACCTAAATGGTGAGCAGTTAAATAGAACGAATATCCCGTCACTTTGTACATCATGTGGTTGGGTATCAATAGCCACTAATAAATAAAATATAATAAAGACTGATTTGCATGTTTTTCAAGCAAATCACGGACAACTCCGAAGCAACAGAATACACATCCCCTCGGAGTTGCCGCAGGGCATTTGCGTTCGTTGCGTGAGCGAGGCATGGATGCCGAGATAGCGTCAGTCGAATCAGGGACGAGCGTCTGACGCGATAGCATAAGGACGCTTAATGCTGAAGAATCCCCTGATGATTTACAAATAAATCATCAAATTAGGGTGGAAGCGCATCTTGTTGCATGATCAAATGGTTTCGCCAAAAACTACACTTGGACAACAAGATGCGCGAAGCCAATATCCTACAACATTCTTTACACCAATACTGCCCAGAACTTCACCTAAAACGATTAAACAGCTTGATGCTGGCCTCTAAGGCACTGATTGA
>NZ_BPFD01000037.1 GCF_019655335.1 Shewanella hafniensis | reverse complement strand
GTGTTAAGTTATGTTTATACTTTAAAGCGTATTGGGAAATAATGGGAATTCAAAATGAAGATCACCACAACCAAACAGCTTAGCGCTTATATACAAGATGTTCGCCAATCACAGGGATTCTCTCAGGCTAAAATTGGTGAGAAAATTGGCTTACGCCAAGGCACAATTTCCAACTTCGAACAGAATCCCGACAGCACTAAACTTGATACATTTTTCAAACTCTTATCAGCCCTCGAACTCGAAATAGAACTCAAACCTCGCAACGCGAGTGACAGTGATACAGGCCCATCTAACAATAAACAATGGGCTCAGGAGTGGTAATGGCAGCACTTGACGTTTATATGAATGGCTTTCTAGTCGGTACTTTCTCTAAAGAAGAGACAGGAGCCCATCGATTTCAATACAATAGCGACTGGCTGACTATTCCAGGAAATCGCCCCATATCGTTGTCTATGCCTCTACGCCAACGCCATTATCAGGGCAATGAAGTTTATAACTTCTTTGATAACTTACTGCCTGACTCACCGGAAATTCGCCAGCGTATCCTCGCACGCTATCAAGCTAGTTCAACCCAACCCTTCGATTTACTGACGAAAGTCGGCCAAGATAGTGTCGGAGCCTTGCAACTGGTACCACAAGGTATTGAACCCGAAGACATTAAAAAAATTGAATGTGAACCACTTGATGACGCAGCCCTAGTACGGGTCTTAGCAGGTTACCAATCCAAGATCCCATTAGGCATGCTCGAAGAATATGACGATTTTCGGATCTCAGTTGCTGGAGCACAGGAAAAAACCGCCCTGCTGAAATATGATGGTCAGTGGTGTTTACCCCATGGTTCAACGCCAACCAGTCACATAATCAAACTCCCTATCGGCCAGATAGTCACCCATTCCCACACCTTAGATCTATCGGACAGTGTCGAAAACGAGTACCTGTGCATGTCTATTGCTCGAGAATATGGTTTACCAGTTCCCGATTGCGAAATCCTTAAGGTTGGGAATATCAAGGCGCTCGCTGTTGAACGCTTCGATCGCCGCTACGCAGCGGACAATAGTTGGCTGATGCGTCTACCACAGGAAGATTTTTGCCAAACCCTCAATATCCCCTCAGCGAGGAAATACGAGAACCAAGAGGGACCAGGCATTAGCGAGATAATGTACGTATTGATGGGATCGCTTGCCCCAGAAAGAGATCGGCGCATCTTCATGAAAGCACAAGTGTTATTTTGGTTACTGGCGGCGACAGACGGCCACGCTAAAAACTTTTCGCTATTTATCAGGCCCGAAGGAAAATACGAGCTTACCCCACTCTACGACATCATCTCCGTTTATCCAGTGCTGGGTGGTACAGGACTTAACATCCGCGATGCGAAACTGGCCATGGGACTGACAGCCACTAAAGGGAAAAAATACCAGATTGAACAAATCTTTCCCCGCCATTTTCTCGCTACGGCAAATCGAGTCGGCTTTAGTCAACAAGCCATGAACGAGCTTCTTGAGGAGTTTGTTGAAAAAACGCCTATGGTTATCCAACGGATACAAGCGCAACTGCCAGATGATTTCCCCCCACATATCCAGCACAGCATCCTGAACGGGTTAGAGCATAGGGTAAGGCGACTGCTATAAAAGCGCTCAAATAGTGATGCCATCCACCAAGCCACACTCGATGGTTTAAGCATAGCCAATCTGCCCCGTTTCATGATCGACGCCGACTTACAAGCAGGCCGCCTACAAGCTTTGCTCACAGATCATCCCCTCCCCGAACATGGCATTTATGCGGTTTATCCACAGCGGAAATATTTGCCGACTAAGGTGAGTGTATTGATTGAGTTTTTGATGGAGCCGTTTGCGAGTGACAAATTAGTTTAAATTTCAGACTGATATAGCGATTTTGTTTAGTAACTCTAACTGATTGAAAATCAGCCACTCTCAATGCTACATTAAAGGGCGATTTAATAACCAAGGATGGAGAATGAACCAAGAATCACTTTTTGAAGATCTACCTGAAGTCGACTCAGGTAAATATGAAGCAAGCATGTTATCCAATCAGAAGTTTTGTTATCAAGTAGAACAATCCCTTGTGGCGATAGGCTTCCGTGAAGCACAAGGTGTTCCGTCTCAAAACGAGTTCCTTAAAAGTGTGCCTTATACAGATATGTATGGTGGAATTCGAAAGGCAGCCTTCTTAGTACAGCATCAAACACTAGGAGCAGTCCGAATTGAAGCTCACAAGCAAGAGCAAAGCGGCTCTGTCGATCAAAAATTTCCTTTTTTCCTAGAGTCTCTTCGCCTCGCGCCAGAACACAATTTGGTCATTTTACTAGGTGGGAAAGGCTATAAACAAAAAGCTTTTGACTGGATAAAAACTGCTGCTAGTAATATTCAAGACAAACAAATCAAGGTCTTTAGTGACCTTGATGAATTTATTCGTTTTTTCGCTTCAAAATAACCCAAAGGGTCGAACAACTCCGACCCTTTTTTTACTAAATCACACCAATCCCACAATCTATCAAGTACTTATAGGTATGATCATAAAACTTGGGATCTCGAGTCTCATCTGATTTATCGCCTTTAGGAACAAATATCACCATGCCCTGACGAGCCCGCGTCAACAATACGCGATAAGCATTTTCAAGATATCTCTTACGTACAGCTTGATGTCGCATTTCCCATTTAGTTCCTCTAAATTCCCAATGCTCAAACTCTTGGCCGTTGAAACGATAATCTGCATCCCAAGCAACGACACACCAGTCTAGCTCCAGTCCTTGCACATCAAACTCGGTAGCTACATCCTCTAAAAACTCGGCAGAACGAATATCTTCAGCCCCACTTAAAAACCACTTAGCAGGGTCTATCTTGTTCTTAACGAAAATACCCTCAGCTTTAAGCCTAATACCGTTAGAAGAAGCAAGCAGCCCCATAGACTCATTGGCTCGTTTGTGCTGCTTAACCCAAGCTTTAGCCTTAGCTAAATCGCGAGTGACTTTGATTGGGTAGACATGCCCTATCTCTTTATAGAGGCTAACTGCAAGTCCGCATCGCCCAGAAACCAAGTAATGAACAAAGCTCGATAACTTTTCAGCACGGAAAGATCGCATGGATGTGGCAAGATGTAAGTTAGGCAAAATATTCGCCCTTGAAACCGCATTCAGGTCTACGCCCATTGAGATATACTCACCTGACAATAAAGCTGTGGAAAAATAGACATCCCACTCTAAGAACTTGGCCTTAAGCGCATTCAACCATCCAGCTAGTCCTGCCTCACCTTTATTAATCTCCTGTCCACCACCAACTAGCGCAATAATAAACGCCCAGTCTTGACGACGGTCCATTACTTCGATGAGAAATTCAGGCTCTGATTTATCAAAATCGACAATACCTCGCTTGCGACGCATGAAATCGCTTGCCTGCTCTTTATCCCACGCCCGTTGAGCCTCATCAAATATGGCCACTTTTTCAGGTGGCACGCCACCATGCAGATATTCGTCCCTAAAGCGATGGATATTTTGAATAAATGATTCAGTTTCCTTTCTGGTTGCGCTGATAGAATCACCAGTTCTAGAAGATCTATCCCTAGCTAGGGCTTCCTGTAATACCGTCACTAAAGGCCCATTACCACTGAGGAAAACAGAATACTCTTTCTCTTCCCTGTTTGCGTGAATACTCGCAATATTAAGTCCTACAAGGGTTTTGCCAGCACCCGGAACGCCGGTAACGAAACAAATTATTTTTCGCTTATTGATACGAGCATCGTGAATCAACTGAAGTAATTGCTGGCTCGTTTGCCCAAGATTTTGTGTATCCGCTTCACTACGAGCAATATCTTCGACATTGTGCGACGCATACAGAGCTTGTGCCGCTTCGATAATGGTTGGCGTCGGCAAATAACCAGAATCAGCCCACAAGTTTGGATCAAAAGTAGGTTGATTCAGCCGCTCAGCAATTAGGCGCATTCTTGAAAACAATTCACCGGGAGAAATACACAAGGTCGAAGCAACATTATCGCCTGCGAATACTGGATTTTCCGATTGGCTGGTCGCGTTGGTGGCGACAAGCAGAGGGACTAGATATTTATCATGACTACCGCGATGAAAGTTCTTTAAATCTAAGGCATATCCATGAGCCTGCCTCATATCGGCAGCGGTAAATGCTGTTGCGCCCACTTTAAACTCTACTACAAAAACAATCCCTTTAAATATCATCACGACATCGGCACGTCGCCCCATTCGTGGGATCATAAACTCAATAAAGATATGTCCTTCAGTCACATTGTTCTGGGCCAAATTATGTTTGAGAATGCCGATTTCAGCAGTCCAAGCGCAGGTTTGCAAATGCTGTAAAGGCTGGGTATGGGCAGCGGATATCAGTCCGGTAATCGCATGGGCCTCTGCCGACAAAAAATCTTTAAAACTCGCCGAATAAAATGCTCGTTGAGTCATAATGATCCCTCAACGGTAAAATCTAGAAGTTGTTTCGCAGGAATATCTAAGGCTTTAGCGAGCTTGAATATATTAATCAAACTCACATTACGCTGACCACGTTCAATGCCGCTGACATAGGTTCTGTCCATGTCAGCTTTTAATGCAAGCTGCTCCTGCGAAAACGATCTCTCGAGTCGCAAACTTTTTAGATGAGTACCAAATGAGGTAAGCAAATGATCTTCCATGAATAATCCTGTGAAGAGTTTTCATGATGATCTTTACTTGTAGACAATACGTCTACGGACTATGAGTCACATTCAATATCAAACACATAATGATTTGGGCATAAGATCACACTGGGTAATCACTAACAAAATGCAAAATGATTATTGGCGCGGAATCCATCTACTGCCCACTCGACAATAAGTACCTCGTACTTCGGCCGCCGGCGTCGGCTTTCACTAAAAAGCCTTGCTCGACCATTTGCGCAAGATGACGGGTGGCGGTGGCGCGACTCACCTTCGCGACTTTTTGATACTGGCTACTATTAATCCCTAGTTCAAAATCGCCGTCTAACATGCGATTGAGTACTTTGGCTTGCTCTTGACTCAATAAAGATTGGTCGACACTTTGCCAATACTGAGTTTTCGACAGCGTTCTGCTCACATCTGCCATCGCATTGAGTAAGCAGTCATTGAGGGTTTCAAAAAACCAGACTAACCAAGGAGTAATATCGACATCGCCCCTTTGAGTGGACTCTAAAATGTCATAATAGGCTTGGCGACGGGCAAGAATACTGACCGACATAGCGTAAAAACGAATCGAGCGTTTCTCCGCTTGCGCCAGAGCTAAATCAGTCAATAAGCGCGTGATGCGCCCATTACCATCATCAAGTGGATGAAGAGTAACAAACCAAAGATGTGTTATCGCCGCACGGATAAGCGGATCTAAAACCTGCGCTTGCCGTGAAGCATTAAACCATTGGATAAACTGCGAGAGTTCAGCATCCAATGCCGCTCTAGAGGGTGCCTCAAAATGTACTGTTGGTTTATCAATCCGGCCTGAGACAACCTGCATAGGTGTATCGCCACGTAGCGTTCCACCAATAACGGGGTTAAACAATGTATAACCCTGCGGAAATAACTGCTGATGCCAGCCCAATATCCGTTCGAGGGTTAATTCAGTCTCTAAATTTTTTAAAGCATCGAGCATAATGTCAGCTAAACCATCGGTTTGCGCTGTGGTCGGATACGGTTTTTCCTCAGTCACACCGAGTTTTTTAGCTAAGGATGAGCGCACCGAAGCCGCATTGAGCTTTTCACCTTCAATGGCACTGGAGTGGATAATGTTAGCGAGTAAGGTGTCGAGTGCAGCGTCTGACGTTAACAGGCTGTCGTCGTGACTTAGCATTTGCTTGCCAAGCAGCTGGCCCTGATTGAAATAAACCTGACGCAGCAAGGCATCAATGCTGCTGGTATTCCAATGAAACTTAGGCCAATCAGCTTGCTGCCAAATCCACATATCTTACCCCACGAGTCAAATAACAAGCCTATTCTACTCACATAATGAGGCGATTAACAAACATATTCGCCTCACATTATGAGTCGAATAGCGCCAATAATCGCCTCATTAATACCAACATGGCTATCCAATGCAGGGAAATGAGCCTTGTTGGTAATCTGGGATCTCGTTTCTAAGCCTTGTGGTCATCCATTTTATCGTACAGCTGTCATACAATACTGTGGTGCATTGCCGTTGTTCGTGACTTTTATGTATAGCTACCGACAAAGCCTTCGCGCTGAGATATACTGCCGCCGCTGATTTGACACGCCAATGCGAAACACCGATGTGAAAACTCATTGCTTACACTGCACCGCTTGCACACACATTCTGAGCCCAATCTATGCCTGATAATGCCAACAATTCAACAGCTTCTGCTCACGCACAATGTTCTGCTAATGCACAACATATTGGCAATGCAGATTATGCCGCCAATACGCAGCACACTGGTCATTCACAGATTGCCACGCCAGCTGAGATGAATCCTGCAAATTCGAATACGCTCAGTAGTGAACAGGCAAGTGTAGAAAAACAGAAGGTTTTTATCATAGGTTTGCCACGTACGGGCACGACGAGTGTAAGTGTGGCGTTGCTGGAGCAAGGGCTTAAAGTGGCGCACATGGCTTTTACTAAACAGGCGTTTATGCTGGCCGATGCGATTTCTGATGTGCCCTGTTTTAGTGATTATCGGCAGCTCGATGGTCTATTCCCGCAGGCCAAATTTGTCTACCTCGAGCGTGATATGGTGAAGTGGGTGCCTTCAATGCAGATGCTGCTGGGTAAAATGCTGCCGCATTTAGAAGCCAAATCGGGGCGATTTCACCCGATTATGAAACGCAGCTTTCGGCACACGTTTGCTATCGATAAAGTGGCGGCTCCCGCAGACGAGGCACATCTTATTGATTGTTATCAAAGGCATCAAAACGAAGTGCTCGCTTACTTTCAAGGCCGCGAAGATTTTATCTCGCTCGATATAAGCCATGCGGGGAGCTTGAGTCGCTTGTTGCAATTTTTGGGGTTAACCACGGATTGCCCAACCTTAGGCCAAGTGACAGATAGGGCGCTCTCGGCTTCCCAAGTAAAAAGTGCACCAAACCAGCTATTACAGGAAGGAATAAGTCAGGCAAAGGGAAACATTCAGCCACAAAGCGTCAACACCAGCGAACATGGACTGGATTTCCCTAAATTAAACGCTGGTACACATGTCGCAGCTTGGCATGAATATAAACATCCCAATAAGGTGAACAGTAATAGCGCTGGCCCACAAAGCCGTAAGTTTTTCGACTATACGCTTTAGCTGCACGTCTCTACTGCTTGCGACGTTTCACCACTGTGAGCCAATCGAGGCTCACGCCCGAAATGGCATTAAAGCCGCGGATACGGAAGATAAGTTGCATTAGCTGCGGCCTTGGGCGCACTTTAGGTTCGACCGAGCGCGGAATAAACCAAAGTGTCACTAAGGCCCGCAGTACGGTCGAGACTAAAAACACCACGAAGATAGGGCTAGATAACACGCTATTCCAACCCGACCAGACTAAAAAGTCCGCTGCATGGGAGGCAATAATCCCACCCAATATCGCGCCAACAAATACACAAGCCGCGCTCAAGGCTGCTTGCAGGGCTGCGTAGGTCGCAAAGTCACTGCGAAAGGGGCGGATATCATAAAGGTAATTTGCCGTGCTTAAGGTGAAGCCGCTCCACGCCAAGCCAGAGAAAGCTTGGATAGCTAAGATATACAGATAGTTATCCGAGAATAGCCACATCAGCGGTAAGCTTGGGATCATACAACTGGTAATGATCATCACTAAACGATTGCCGAATTGGTCGCTAAAGCGGCCCCAAAATCGCAGGGTGACAAATTGAGTCGCTATCGAAGCCACGCTGGCGAACACAAATTCGAGATAAGTAAACTTCAAGCCTTCCAACATATAAACGGCAAAAAATGGCGCAGAGATCGCCACCATGCCCTGCATACTGGCGACAAACAAACTGTACTGGCGAAAGGTTTTATCCTTCCACGCCTCGCGAAAATGACCAATCGTCTGCAAAAATACGCCGCGCTGTTTGGGCTCACGCGGATCGGGATCGTGCATCTGCAGCAGTAACCAAGCCGACACAAACCGCCCCATCGCCGCAATAGAAAACAACAGACTAAAGCCCAGCCACGCCATCTGCATCGAATCGGTTAAGGTAAGTATGCCGCCACCAATAAAGAACACACTCAAAGAAGCGCCCATAGTGAGTCGAGTGCGCGCGGCGAAAAATGCACCACGGCGCCGTTCGGGAACAATAGAGCCCATCCACGCCCGCCAATGGGGTTGAATTAGATTGATAAAGCCATGGTAACCAACGGCTAAAGCGATAAAGATCCACACCGCATGTTCAGGGCCGAAAGCGGCTAACGCGCCCATCGCCAGCACAACACAGGCCTGAAAGGCGGCGCAAAAGACGATAAAAGTTCGGCGGGAGAAATGGCTGGCGAGCCAGACAGATAAAAGCTGGGAGATAGCGCCAAAAAGCTGAGGTAACCCAGTGACAAAGCCCATCTGCGCTAGGCTAGCACCGAGAAAAATAGCGTAGGCATTGAAGAAGTTATCGCTGGTCGCCGTCATCATAGACGAGGCAACCGCCTCCTGCTGCGAGCGACGCAGGGTACATCTTAACCAAGAGTTACGTTCGCTGCGCCGTAAACAAGTGACTAACGGCTGCGCCACAGGTGAATCCATACCAAGCACAAATCCATGTAATATTAAGGGATATTGCTCGATTATGTCGGATGAAATGCCATCTGCCTAGGGCTTAAGCAATCGTATTAAAGCAAAACGCCCAAAGCAAAGCCTTGGGCGTTGTGTTTATCCGTGCATTGGAGCGATAAACTGGCGCAATCACCAAGATCCATATCCTGACTTAGAAATGGGCTTTAAGTACCGTTTCTTGGTCGAGCAAGCTTTGGTACAAGGTAAACTGGTTAGCGGCGCGGTCTAAATTATGGCCTTCGCGGTGGATATGGAAATACACATCACCGTTAAGATAATCCGTTAAAAAACGCACGCCTATCATCAAACAAATCACCCGCGCACCGAGCCACAGACTGCGTTTTTCGTCTTCTGTTAAGACATCACCCAACTCGCTCAAGTAGCCACGGCAAATTGCGGCGAAGATATCTTGGCGCACTAGGACTTTATCCAAGGCCGTTGAGTCTTCTTCCTCTGGCGAGCAGAAAGTGCGGACCATATCACCAAAGTCATACATCAGATGACCTTTCATGCAGGTATCTAAATCGATAATCGCCATGCTGGACATATCGCGTTTATCGAAAAGCATGTTATTGATTTTGGTGTCGTTATGGCAAATTCGCAGCGGCAGCTTTGGCGATATTTCCGCAAGTTCATCCAACAATGCCTGCTGAGATAACGCATAATCGACCCAATGACGGCAAAGATCTAAACGGTGTTGGCTATCAAGCTCGGCGGCCTGTTGTAACAAGGCCATACGTCCCGGTAAGTGGTGAAACTGAGGGATCACATCTTCAAGCTCTGTCGCATCAAAGTCACTCAAGGCTGAGGCAAAATGACCAAAGGCTTTGGCCGCCATTTCCGCTTCTTGTTCCGACTTAACCACTTCGATGCTGAGACTATGGGGCAAGTAACTGATCGCGCGCCAAAATCCTTGTTCGCCTAAATCGATAGCCAATTCACCCTCTTGGGTTAAACAAGGGCTAACGACTTTCAGGCCGTATTGTTGCTGTAACGACTTAGCGCATAAATGATGGCTAATTTTATCGGCATTGCAGACCAAAGCGTTGGGTGTTTTAAATACCTCAGTGTTAATTCGCTGCAATACCAATTCGCCCGCAGGCCAACGCACCAAAAGGGTGTCATTGATGTGGCCATTACCGAGGGCAGAAATTTTCGCCTCGGCAGATTCAATACCAAAATGAGGCAACACTGACTGCCTGATGAGTTTAATCACTCAATAACTCCGTTAATTTTTGTTTTACCCAGACAGTGTCCTGCGGATAAGTCACGCCGAGCCAGGGCTCGCAGGCAACATCGACATAGACAGGCAAACCTTGCTCAATGCCCGCTTGTACTATGGCGGGCAAGTAACATTCAGACTTAGGTTGTTGACCCTGTTGCCCGATAAATTCGGTTAATTCACGTTTAATAACATCAAATATGCTTGGGGAGAAGCCCCAGCATGTCATAGAGACCAGGGACTTGGGCGGCAAACTCGCATGCCCCTGTGGGCCATCACCTACCAATTGGCCACCTTGCTCGGCGATATTGAGCCATTCGGCAACCGATTTAAGCTGACCATTTTCAACCTGACACAGACCCCGGTTAACACCGCCGTGCTCCGACAATGTGAGTTCTATGGGATAGGCCACCATCATCCACTCTGTCGGTCTCATGCTTAAGCCCTTGGCTAAGGAAGCAAAAGCGCTATCACCATAAAAATCATCGGCATTGATAACGGCCATTGGTCCTTTAATAAGATGGCGCGCACTCCACAATGCATGAGCCGTGCCCCAAGGTTTAAGCCTGTGGCTGAGATCAACCAGCTGCGCCGCTTCGGGTAAATCCGTTAGCGCTTGATAGCAAAAATGATAGGCAAAATCGGCGGGTAAAAACCGTGTCAGTATCTCAGTTAATTCAGTTTCTAACTCAGGGCGGATCACCAGCACAGCACGCTGAAAGCCACTGCGAATGGCCGACATGATCGATAACACCAACATGGGTTCGCCGGCGGGACCGAGCGCTGCCAATTGCTTATCGCCGCCGAAACGACTGCCTAGCCCTGCAGCCATAATGACTAAGGTCAATTCTGTATTCATGCTGGATTGATATATTCAGTTCAAATTTAATGATGTTTCCCCAAACCGCCACGCCCAATGCATAGCGCATTTAAAACGCGGTTTGAGAAAAAGAGGAGCAAAAGTGTAATCTACCCCTCTAATTGTGACTAGCATTTAAGCAGAATTTTTATCGACTTAAGTTGCAGGCCTAAGCTGCGACTTCATTTACTGATCTAACTTATAGACCTAACTTGCAAACTTAACTAACGCGCGATGTAATCACCAAAAGTACGATTCTGTTCCAGTATCGCTTGGCTGCCCTTAAGGCTGAACTTATACCCGCACAGGCTGATACTGCCACGGCGCGCAAGGTCCACTATGATGGCTTGGGTGTCGAGTGGCGTGAATCGCGCTTCGGTTGCTGAGTCGGCTTTCAAGTCCACAGTCACAGGGCGATAGTCAGTGCCATTGTTAAAGGACAACAAGCTACAGGTTTTATCGCCTTTTGCCGTCGCTAAGGACCACAGGTTTTGCGCTTCACCTTTCTCACCGAGCCAACGCATGATCAAGATGTCATCCTCCAGCGCCACAGAAAAGCCGTCCGGTAGCGCGAGCGTCACCCGCTCACCCGCATAGGGCGCAATTGCGTTAACCGTGACCACTTCTGCGCCATCACCCGTCTCAGCGTCACCATTTGGCCAAAGACCCCAAACCAAGGCGAACAAGACCACAACACCACAACCAATCCCCGCAGGACGCCAATAACGGCGTTCCAGTTTAGGTAACTTAATCTTAGGCAATACAAAGAAACGTTTCAGCGGCGCTAGAAACTCGAATAGACCGCGAAACAGCTCAGTCATCGAGCCAGAATCTTTCGCTTCGGCGCGACGTTGACGCACTTCTTCGGCATGATCTCGATCGTTAAAGCTATCTAGTTCGTCATCTTCTTCGGCGGCAAAACGCCAACCAGGTTCTGTACTGCGTTCGGCAGGATCTAATTGGGCGGCGTTAAAGTCGACATGTTTTAAATCAACCTTGGCGACATCAACGTCGACTAAATCAATATTGGTCTGCTCAATACGGCTAGCATTCGCTGGGCGAAAATCTGCATGACTGTCGGGCACCACAAAATCGGCAGGATTCTGCGTCATCCGAGTAAGGGCATCGAAGCGCAGTTCATCTTGGCGCTGGGCTTCAAGTTCGGCATCCGCTGCGCTTATCGTCGAGGCGACTATAGGTTCAGCGACTGTAGGTTCAGCGACTGTAGATTCTACGACCGTTGATTCAGCGACTATTGGTTTAGCGGCAATGGGTTCAACATGGGCAGATAAATCCACCACTGGCTCAGAGGCCGTTGCGGCGCTAATGGCCTGCGCATGCGACAGCTCAAGATGCGGTTCATGTCGCTCAACTTGAGGCTGCGCTTGAATATGGGCGGTCGATTTAGCTGCCTGTCTAGCGGCAACGTCTGGAGTTTCTATTTCTTTAGCCGCCTTTGGAACGATAGTCGGCTCCACACGGCGCCTAGGCATAGCCTGCGATGTTGGCGCATCCAGCTCAGGGCCGAAATAACCGTAGCGATAATCCACTATCGTTGGTGCCGGTAAACGCCAGCCCCAAAATGTCAGCCCCGCGGCTAACACTAAACTCAATCCAATTAAGGCAATATGCACATCGGCCGCTAACAGGCCGATGAAAATTATTAACGGCAAAAGGAATAGGCCAATCAAGCCTTTTGACTTATCGGCATCGGCCAAACGACGCAAACTGGTGAGCCCTAATAAAGGTAGACCCAACAATGCCAGCAAATACATCAGAAAATTGGCCCCAAAAGCAGCGGCGGCAAGTGCAATACAGACGTAAACGCCAACACTGATTGCGACAAAACGGGGACGAGAATCACGCCCGTGAAGGCAAAAAAGAGATTTTAACAGCACGACCCTTCCTTTATTGTTGTAAAAACGAGATACAAAAAGACACTCATTGCCTTATTCGCACGAGCGTAACCAATTTACCCGCAATTGTCAGTGCCTACGACCCTAGTCGGATAAAAATGCGCATAATATCGAAGTAAATCTAAAATAGGCTTAAATTGCTGGCCTACAGGCCCTAGTATTTCTATGGTCAAAATCGGTATAATGCTCGGCTTTCTGGGCCCTTCTTGCGTTAACCAATTGGATATTTAGCTCATGACCGCACGCGGAAATTTATTTATTGTGTCGGCGCCAAGTGGCGCAGGTAAATCCTCGCTGATCTCGGCCTTGCTTAAAGACAAGCCCGCCGACATGCAGGTTTCGGTATCACATACCACCCGCGCGCCACGCCCAGGTGAAGTCGATGGTCAACACTATCACTTCGTTAATGTTGAGCAATTCAAAGCCTTAATTGCTGAAAATGCCTTTTTTGAATGGGCAGAAGTGTTCGGCAATTACTACGGTACCTCGCGCCATGTGATTGAACATACGCTCACCCAAGGTATCGATGTTTTCCTCGATATCGACTGGCAAGGTGCCGAGCAAGTGAAAGCCGTGATGCCCGATGCCGTTGGTGTGTTTATTCTGCCACCCTCGAAAGCCGAGCTAGAACGCCGCCTCACCGGCCGTGGACAAGACAGTAGCGATGTGATCGCCAGCCGTATGGCACAAGCCGTATCGGAAATGTCCCACTATAAAGAATATGATTTTATTATCGTCAACGACGATTTTGACACTGCCTTAGCCGATTTGCGTGCCATCATTCGCAGTCAGCGCTTAACAGGTGCTAGTCAGATCCACGCGCAAAATGATATGCTTCACGATCTGTTGGCAGGATAGCTGTCATAGTGTACAATTTTGCGTCATTTTTTCCCTAGATAAACTGGAGTTTCAACACATGGCTCGCGTAACTGTAGAAGACGCCGTAGAACAAATCGGCAACCGTTTTGATATGATCTTGGTTGCGGCGCGTCGTGCTCGCCAAATCGCCGTGCAGGGTAAAGACCCTATGGTTGAAGAGATGAACGACAAACCAACGGTTATCGCCCTGCGTGAAATCGAACTAGGTTTAGTTAACGCTCACACCTTAGATGCTGATGAGCGTCAAACGGTACGTGAACGTGAAGCCGCTGAAATTGCAGCGGTTGCAGCCATTGCTGAAGGCCGTTCATTATAAGCGTTATTGAGTAAACACCTATTTAGGTAAAAGGAGAGCTGCCACTTGTATCTGTTTGAAGGTCTAAAGGAGTCTGCTTCCGGTTACTTAGAACCCGAACAGGTAGAATTGCTCAAGCAGGCGTACCAGATCGCGCGTGATGCCCACGAAGGGCAAATGCGCACGAGTGGCGAACCTTATATTACTCATCCGGTTGCGGTTGCCCGCATCCTTGCTGACATGCGTCTTGATCATGAGACGCTGATGGCAGCACTGCTCCATGACACCATCGAAGATACCCATGTCACCAAAGACGACTTAGCCGAACTATTCGGTGTCGCGGTGGCCGAACTCGTCGAAGGCGTGTCAAAACTCGATAAGCTTAAATTTCGCGACAAGAAAGAAGCTCAGGCTGAAAACTTCCGTAAAATGATGATGGCGATGACGCAGGATATCCGCGTTATCCTCATCAAGCTTGCCGATAGAACCCACAACATGCGTACCTTAGGCGCCCTGCGTCCCGACAAACGTCGCCGTATCGCCCGCGAAACCCTTGAAATCTATGCCCCCATCGCTAACCGTCTCGGTATCCATAACATCAAGACAGAGTTAGAAGACTTAGGTTTCCAAGCGTATTACCCCATGCGATATCGGGTGCTTAAAGAAGTCGTTAAAGCCGCCCGTGGCAATCGCAAAGAATTGATCCAAGGCATCGAAGCCGCTGTGTATACGCGCTTAAACGATGCAGGCATTCCGGGAAAAGTTAAAGGTCGCGAGAAAAACCTCTACTCCATCTATAACAAGATGCAGAGTAAAGAGCTGCAATTCCAAGAAGTCATGGATATCTACGCCTTTAGGGTGATAGTCGATTCCATCGACACTTGTTATCGCGTACTCGGCGCCATGCACGGACTGTACAAACCTCGTCCCGGTCGTTTCAAAGATTATATCGCTATCCCTAAAGCCAACGGTTATCAGTCTCTTCATACCTCTTTATTTGGTCCACACGGCGTGCCCGTTGAGATCCAAATTCGTACCGAAGATATGGATCAGATGGCAGATAAAGGGGTCGCGGCACACTGGGCCTACAAAGGCGGTGCGCAAACAGGCCAAGGCACGACGACTCAAGTGCGTGCCCGTAAGTGGATGCAAAGCTTGTTGGAATTACAACAAAGCGCCAGCACCTCATTCGAATTCGTTGAAAACGTGAAGACGGAACTCTTCCCTGAAGAGATTTATGTGTTCACCCCTGAAGGTCGCATTCTAGAATTACCTGTCAATGCCACTGCAGTAGACTTTGCCTACGAAGTGCATACGGACGTGGGTAATACCTGCGTCGGTGCCCGCGTTAACCGCCAAGCGTATCCGCTTAGCCAGCCGTTAATTTCTGGCCAAACCGTTGAAATCATTACAGCTAAAGGCGCACGTCCTAATGCCGCTTGGCTGAACTTTGTGGTAACAGGTAAGGCCCGCGCCAAAATCCGCCAAGTGCTGAAAAGCCTTAAGGGTGATGACGCGATTGCGCTCGGTCGCCGCCTGCTCAACCATGCGCTCGGCAAAACTAAACTCGACAGTATTCCGCCTGAGCAGATTGAAAAAGTCATTCGCGATACTAAACACACCACGCTCGATTCACTGCTCGCCGATATCGGCCTTGGCAATGCCATGAGCATAGTGATCGCCCAGCGCTTAATTGGTGATAATCTTGAAAATCAAGAAAGCCGCGACGGCCACATGATGCCAATCCGTGGCGCTGAAGGCATGCTCGTTACCTTCGCCAACTGTTGCCGCCCAATCCCAGGTGACGCCGTAATTGCCCACGTGAGCCAAGGTAAGGGCTTAGTGGTGCACATGGAAAACTGCGCTAACATTCGTGGTTATCAAGGCGAGCCTGACAAGTATATTCCTGTGCAATGGGATAATGTCGAAGGCGTTGATTACCAAGCCAACCTGCGGGTCGAAATCGTTAACCACCAAGGCGCACTGGCGAAGATCACTTCGATCATTGCCGCCGAAGGTTCGAACATTCACAACCTCAGCACTGAAGAACGTGATGGCCGCGTGTATTTGATTAACCTGCGGATTTCGGTGAAAGACAGGATCCATTTAGCCAACGTGATGCGCCGAATTAGGGTACTGCCCGAAGTGCTGCGTACGTCCCGTAATCGTTAATTAACTCAACATTAGAGAGAGCGTCATGGCAGAAAAAATCATCATAGCGACCGAAAACGCCCCTGCGGCCATCGGCACTTATTCACAGGCCGTCAAAGTCGGCAGCACAGTGTATTTATCCGGCCAAATTCCACTTGTGCCAAGCACAATGCAAATTGTCAGCGATGATTTTGAAGCGCAAGTGGTGCAAGTATTTGAAAACCTAACCGCCGTTTGTACTGCTGCGGGCGGTTCAATCAACGATATCGTTAAGCTCAACATCTTCCTGATTGATTTAAGCCACTTTGCAAAAGTGAATGAAATCATGAGCCGTTACTTCAGCCAGCCCTACCCTGCCCGTGCAGCTATCGGCGTGAAGCAATTGCCGAAGGATTCTCAAGTTGAAATGGATGGCGTGATGGAGCTGTAAGCTCTCGCATTGCCCTTCAACCAACAACAAGGCGCTGCGGCGCCTTTTTTGTTGCCGCCACAATCCTCTTTCCAGCTTACTATTCTCTTCATCTTATTTTCATACTCAGCTTGTAGGCTTTGGGCTCCATTCTCATATTTTACAATCCTGTAAACTATTTGCGCGGGCTCACAAAACTCGCCATACTGGGTGCAGCCAAAATAACAATAAAGAACAGGGAATTGCCAATGGATACAGCGATTAAGACGCCAATTGAAATGCTGGCGCACTGGGCTAAGACTCAGGGGGACCAAGTCTATTTACGCCAACCTATCAAGGGTCAATTCCTTGATTTTACTTGGGCCGAAGTGCAAGAAAAAGTACAGCAACTGGCTGGTGCCTTACACCACTTAGGCCTAGAGCGCGGAGATAAGATTGCCGTACTCTCTAAAAACTGCGCCGAGTGGTTTATCACCGACCTCGCGTTGATGCACGGCGGCTATGTCAGCGTGCCGATTTACCCAACGGCCAACACAGATACCATTCGCTATGTGTTGCAACACAGTGGCGCAAAAGCCATTTTCCTCGGCAAGCTCGACCATTGGGCTGACCAAGAAGCCGGTGTCGGCGGCGAACTGTTACGCCTTGCTATGCCCTACGATACAATGCCAGCCCAATATCAATGGGAGCAATTACTTAATCTCGGCTATCCACTCGTCGATGCGCCGCTGCCGACGCCTGATCAAGTGATGACGCTTATCTATACCTCTGGCTCGACGGGTCAACCTAAGGGTGCGATTCAAACCTTCGCCAGCTATGGCTGGACCTGCCAAGCGGTAGTGCGTGATTTACGCACCGACGGCAATGACAGACTGTTATCCTATTTACCTTTAGCGCACATCACAGAGCGCGTCGCGATTGAAGGTTCATCCTTCTATTCCGGCAGCGTGGTCGCTTTCGTTGAAAGTCTCGACTCCTTCGTCGCCGACGTGCAAAGGGCAAAACCGACGGTATTCTTCTCAGTGCCGCGTTTGTGGAGCCTGTTCCAGAAAAACATCATAGATAAAATTGGTGTCAGTAAACTGAATCTATTGCTGAAAATCCCGTTAATCAGCAGCTTAGTAAAACACAAAATCCATAAAGGCTTAGGTTTAAACCATTGTCGTTTACTCGGCTCTGGCTCTGCGCCCATTCCGCCGTCGCTGATCCACTGGTATCACAGCATTGGTCTGAATATCTGTGAAGCTTGGGGTATGACAGAAAACTGCGCCTACTCGATTATCAACTATCCCTTCGATGCCCGTAAAATTGGCACTGTGGGTCGCCCGGTTGAGGATTGTCAGATCCGCCAAGGGGAAGATGGTGAGCTGCTGCTTAAGAGTCCAGGGTTGATGACGGCTTATTATCTACAACCCGAAGCGACTGCAGCAGCCTTCGACGCCGATGGTTTCTTCCACACTGGCGATTTGTGCTCCATCGACGCCGATGGTTGCGTGACCATTACCGGCCGAGTGAAGGACAACTTCAAAACCGCCAAAGGTAAATATGTCGCGCCCGTGCCGATTGAACGTAAATTGGCGCAGGACCCGCATGTTGAACTGATCTGCGTGATTGGCTCTGGCCTGCCGCATCCGATCGCATTAGTGCAATTATCCGAAGGCGCTAGTTTGCAGGCCCGCGAAGAAGTCCGCGCTTCACTCAAGGCGACACTCGATAGCGTTAATCCGCACTTAGAGTCACATGAACATGTGGATGCGATTATCGTGGTTAGCGATCCTTGGACGATTGAAAACGATGCACTAACGCCGACGCTGAAGATCAAACGCCATGTGCTTGAAAAAGCGTTTAGCGAACGCGTTGATGGTATTCGTGGCGCTCAAGTTCGCTGGGAAGATGAGTTAACACAGAAATAGCTCAGCAAAACAGAGAGATAGCCAATGTGGTTATCGGCTCAAATCTAGCACGCCTCGGCGTGCTTTTTTATGACATATTCTGTCAAATTTCGATAAAACCACGTATCATATGCGTCTGTCGGCTAAGGGATGATTCCCTTGTACTTTCCCATTCAATATAGGTTTAACAAAGTCCCGTGATGCTAATTACACTCTCGATTATTGGCGGTTTTATTATTTTAACCTTAGGCGCCGAAGCCCTAGTCCGTGGCGCGAGTTCTATCGCCCTACGCTTAGGTATTACGCCACTTATCATAGGCTTAACTATTGTTGCCTTTGGTACTAGCGCACCAGAACTGGCCGTGAGTGTCAAATCTGCCCTCGCCGGAAACAGTGGTATCGCCTTAGGAAACGTTATCGGCTCTAACATTGCAAACATAGGTTTAATCCTAGCGATCACGGCACTAATCCGCCCTATCCAAGTGCAATCTCAAGTGGTGAAGCGCGATATCCCTTTGATGATATTGGCTTCTATGCTGTTCTGGGGGCTCTTATTAGACGGTGAACTCAGCCTAATTGACGGTGTAATACTGCTTTCACTGCTGTTTGGTTATTTAACCTTTAGCTACATCAGCTCGAAAAACAGCAATGATGAGGAAGAAATTGAAGCGGGGCCGAATAACCCACTACTTTCTGGCTTGTTCATCCTAGTCGGCATCAGCATGCTAGTTGGCGGCGGTATTCTGTTTGTAAACGGCGCAGTAGATTTAGCGAAAACCTTCGGCGTGAGTGAAGTCATTATCGGCTTAACGATCGTGGCGATTGGTACCAGTATGCCAGAGTTAGTGACCTCAGTGATTGCGGCATTAAAAGGCCAAAGCGATATCGCTATCGGCAACGTTGTTGGTTCTAACCTGTTCAATATTTTGGGCATTTTAGGTGTTACTGCCATAGTGCATCCAGTGTCATCACTCGGCTTCCAACCCTTCGACTTTATGGTGATGCTAGCCTTAGCCGTTGTGATTCTGCCTTTTGCATGGACGGGATTGCGCATCGGCCGCCGCGAAGGCTCTGTACTACTACTGAGCTATTTAGGCTATATGGGTTACCTGATCAACCAAGCGAGCGCTCAAGCTTTGGTATAACACTCAGCGGTAATCCCCACTTAAAACACCGGAGCCTCTCCGGTGTTTTGCTATCTGAGTTTCGCACTTTTTAAAAAAGACAAGTTTAACACCCTTCAACTAATGACATTTGTCATGCGAAAGCCATGACCTTTGTGTCTGCATTTTTCCTAACGAATTTCTGATAATGAGTCCGTACCCAAGCACAGAGAAACTCACTCAATAAGGAAATACCATGAAAACATTACTACTCGTTTCAAGCTTAGCGCTTATCAGCAGCCACGCGTTTGCAGCGTCGCCCTCTAACGCCAATATCACCAGCATAGATACGGCCTCAAACTCGATGAACCTAGCGCAGCTACAACAACTGAGTGCCAGCACTCAAGATTACGACAAAGCCTATGCGAACTATCGCTTAGCCATCAGCGCCAATGTCATGGGACAAAAAGCCCTCGCCAGTAGTGCTCTGACCAATGCGCAAACGGCTCTGGAAGCCTTAGAAATCAGCCAAGCTGACGCCGAATCCCTAGCGCTGTTATCGTCGGTTTATGGCATGCAAATCGCTTTAGACAATAGCAAAGGCGCAACGCTCGGGATGAAATCAGCCAATGCCATTGCCAACGCCGAACAATTAGCACCTCAAAATCCGCGGGTCGCATTGGTGAAAGCCATCGCCGCCTATAACACCCCAGCTATGTTTGGCGGCAGCATGCAAAATGCTAAGACGCTCGCCACTACCGCCATAGAAAGATTCGCCCAACCTTGCGACGACATTTGTTGGGGCGAAGCCGAAGCTTATACCTGGCGTGGACTCGCTAAACAGGAATTAGGCGATACCCAAGGCGCGATTGAAGATTGGCATCAAGCCATCAAAGTGCAAGCAGATTACGGTTGGGCAAAATTTTTGCTTCAACAAAATCAGCAATTAAGTGCAAACTAGATCCCATTGTTAACAGGGACTGATGGCGCTGACCCCAGCGCCAACCCCTAAACAGAATAAATCAAGGCAGATGCCTCCTTTAGCATTCAAGGGGCAACTATGAACAATCAACACAGTTTCACAGAGGCATCATGATGAGCACTCCACTTCAGCTCGAACGAAAACTTGCTTGGGTGTATTTGATAAACTTAGTGTTTTATCTTATCCCTCTAGCCATAAATCCCTATCCAAGCTGGAAAATCGCCCTCAGTTTTGCTGTGTTAATCCCTTTTATTGCCAGCTATTTTTGGACCTATAAGTGCAATAACCGTAGCGCCTATCGGCCCATTCTGATTATGGTGGCGATAGCAATAGCGATCACCCCAATCAACCCAGGTTCTATCTCACTATTCACCTTTGCGGCTTTTTTCATTGGCTTTTTTTACCCTCTACGAACCTGTCTATTGGCACTTGCTGCCATCATCGGACTACTGTTTGCCCTCAATGAGATTTACCACTTTAACAGTTACTACTTTCCGCTTTACGGCTCGGGGTTAGTGCTCGGCGTGGGTATGTTTGGTGTCGCCGAACGCAGACGTTATCGGCATAAATTAAAAGAACAGCAAAGTGCCCAAGAAATTACCACCTTGGCCACTATGCTTGAGCGTGAGCGTATCGCGCGCGATCTACACGACATTATGGGCCACAGCTTATCTTCGATTGCGCTTAAGGCGGAACTGGCCGAAAAACTGCTGGAAAAACAAGAATACCAACTAGCCACTACCCAGCTTAATGAACTCGGTCAAATCGCCCGCGAGAGCCTCAGCCAAATTCGCCATACTGTATCGGATTACAAACATAAAGGACTCGCGGATAGCGTGACACAACTGTGTAAACTATTGAGAGAAAAAGGGATCAGTGTCGAGCTAACAGGCAGTATCCCCAAATTACCCGCCAGAATGGAGAGCCAGCTAGGGTTAATTGTCACTGAACTGGTGAATAATATTTTACGCCATAGCGGCGCAAGTCAATGTATTATCGACTTTATTCAACAGCCAGATCGACTAATCCTTGAAGTCAAAGATAATGGCACAAGTAAACCTATCGCCGAAGGCAATGGCCTCACTGGCATACGCGAACGTCTCGACATTTTAGGTGGCAGCTTGAGCTATAATCTCGAACAAGGATATGCATTTACCGTCAGTTTACCTTTGCAGGGAGCAACAGATTAATGAAGATTTTATTGGCGGAAGATCAAGCCATGGTGCGTGGCGCACTCGCAGCACTCCTCACGCTTGCGGGAGGCTTTAATATCACCCAAGCGAGTGACGGCGACGAAGCCCTTAACCTACTCAAGCAGCAAAGTTTTGATCTCTTGCTAACCGATATCGAAATGCCCGGTCGCACAGGCCTTGAGCTGGCCGCTTGGGTAAAGGAGCAACACAGCCAAACTAAAGTTGTGGTCATTACTACCTTCGGCCGCGCTGGCTATATCAAACGTGCCATCGAAGCCGGTGTCGGCGGGTTTCTGCTTAAAGATGCCCCCTCGGAAACCTTAGTCAACGCGATTCAACAAGTGATGGCGGGTAAACGGATAATTGATCCTGAACTGGCCATGATGGCAATTGGTGACGTCGACCCACTCAACGATAAAGAACGCCGCGTCCTTCGCCTCGCTAGCGAAGGTAAATCCACCGCCGACATCGCCGAAACCCTCTTTATCGCCGAAGGCACAGTGCGCAACTACCTCTCCGAAGCCATAGCTAAACTCAATGCCAGCAACCGAATCGACGCCGCCCGTATCGCCAAACAAAAGGGCTGGCTATAAACACGCTCACGGTTAACCACTCTTTCGTTCATATCGACAATTTCTGCGGCCTTAGCCGAAACCTAAGGGCCGCAAACTGACGTTAGTTAGGCTAGCAAATAAGTCCCTCATTCTGCTTGAGATTGCCTTACGCTTATTCTCTGTTAATATATGTATAAATTCACAGTGATTGAGTGCTAACGACTTGCAGCAATTGGATCTTGTTCCGATCACCGACCTCAAAGGCGTCGCCAAAAAGGTCGCGGAGAAACTCGCAAAGCTCGGCATCACAACAGTACAAGATCTGCTGTTTCACTTACCCCTGCGCTACGAAGACAGAACCCAAATCTATCCCATTGCCGCCCTCAGCCTAGGCGGTTATGGCACTATAGAAGCTGAAATCCAATCGACGCAAATCATCCAAGGCCGCAAGCGCATGCTGGTCTGCAATGTGCGCGATGATACGGGCAGCTTGAGCCTGCGCTTCTTTAACTTTTCTGTCGCCCAGCGTAATGCCATGCAAAATGGTTTAATGATCCGAGCCTACGGTGAAGTGCGCCGTGGTGGTCATCAAGCCGAGATCGTGCATCCAGAATATAAAGTCGTCTATCCCGGTGAAGATGTTCACCTAAGCGATACCCTAACGCCGATTTATCCCACAACTGAGGGCTTAAAACAGGCGAGTTGGCTAAAGCTGACCGAGCAAGCTTTGGCATTACTGGAAGATGGCGGTTTAACTGAGCTGCTGCCACCGCAGTTGCAACCGAATAACATCAGCCTTAAACAAGCGTTGCAGACGCTGCATCGACCTCCTGCGGGGATCTCACAGTTCGATTTAGAGTTAGGCCAACACCCAGCCCAGCAGCGACTGGTGCAGGAAGAGTTACTCGCCCATAATCTCAGCATGTTACGCCTAAGGCAGCGCAGTAATTTAGATGCAGCGGTGACCATGCAGGCCACGGGGCAGTTGCTCAATCCCTTCCTCGCCGCTTTGCCCTTTAAGCCCACAGGCGCCCAGCAAAGAGTGGTGGCCGATATAGTCAAAGATTTAGAAAAGCCGCACCCTATGATGCGCTTAGTGCAAGGGGATGTGGGCTCGGGTAAAACCTTAGTCGCGGCGATGGCTGCGCTGCAAGCGATTGAAAACGGTTATCAAGTTGCCATGATGGCGCCGACCGAGCTATTGGCCGAGCAGCATGCAACTAACTTTGCCGCTTGGTTTGAGCCACTCGGGCTTAAAGTCGGTTGGCTAGCGGGTAAACTTAAAGGCAAGGCAAGAGCGCAATCACTTGCGGATATTGAATCCGGCGCCGCCCAAATGGTGATTGGCACCCATGCCATCTTCCAGCAGCATGTGGTCTTTAATAAACTCGCGTTAATTATCATAGATGAGCAGCACAGATTCGGCGTACACCAACGCTTAGGTCTGCGGGAAAAGGGCGTGAGCCAAGGTTTCCATCCGCATCAATTGATCATGACGGCAACGCCGATCCCGCGCACGCTAGCGATGACAGCCTATGCGGATCTCGACACTTCTATTATCGATGAACTGCCGCCGGGACGAACTCCAGTAACCACAGTGGCGATTGCCGATTCACGCCGCAACGAAGTGCTTGAACGGGTGCGTAACGCCGTCATCACAGATAAACGTCAGGCCTATTGGGTGTGTACTCTGATTGAAGAATCCGAAGTGCTCGAATGCCAAGCCGCCGAAGACACGGCCGAAGAACTGCGCCTCGCCCTACCCGAGCTCAATATTGGCCTAGTGCATGGCAGGTTGAAGAGCGCTGAGAAACAACAAATCATGGCCGATTTTAAGGCGGGCATCATTCATCTTCTTGTGGCAACGACAGTGATTGAAGTCGGCGTAGACGTGCCTAATTCCAGCCTGATGATCATTGAAAACCCTGAACGTTTAGGCTTAGCGCAATTACACCAACTACGCGGACGAGTCGGCCGAGGCGCCATCGCAAGCCATTGTGTGTTACTCTACAAGGCGCCATTGAGCCATACCGCCACCCAAAGACTGAGTGTACTCAGACAAAGTAATGACGGTTTCATCATAGCGCAGAAAGATTTAGAAATTCGTGGCCCGGGTGAAGTGCTTGGCACTAAGCAAACGGGACTGGCCGAACTGAAAATTGCCGACTTAGTGCGCGATCAAGCTTTGATCCCGCATATTCAAAAACTGGCAAATCACGTGATGGCGCAGGCCCCCGAAAAAGTCGATGCGATTATCTTACGTTGGCTGGGGCACAAGCAGCACTATGTGCAGGCTTAGGCTGTAAAGGGGAAAGGCCGAGGAGTGACATCTGCCTCGATACTCAAAATAAATTGTTTATGTTCAGCTAAGCGCTATAGACAAGCGCATGGAAACTTGCAAAATGAACCAGCGGCATTCCAATCGTCCGCTCTTGCACTTTTAATGTTAGCTGCATGTATTCACCACGTTACCTTGACACTCAAGCGAAGGATGTAAAATGCAAGTTAATCAAGATGATAGAATAACACCTCAAGAGACTTCTTCTAGCAGTAATCGCTTTGCACTTTTTGCGATCGTGCTCGTCGTGCTGCTTTCTGTCGGAGGATATTATTACTACAGCGGTGACTCAGATTCACCTAAACTCATCCCTAACGCGCCAATTGTATTGCCTGAAACACCGCCCTCTGAGCCTATGACGCTCGAAAGTGCGCCAGAACCAGAGACCACAGAGACGACCCCCGTGGCCCCTGAAACGGACACTAACAGCCCAGAAACCCCTGCGGTAACTGAGCCAGAAGTGGTGGTTGAACCTGTACCCGCGCTGGCTGAAAGTGATGCATTTGTGCAACGAAAAGCCCTCGCCATTATCAATAACAATGTGCTGAGTTCTTCACTTGTACAGCAAGATCTCGCACGCCAATTTGTGGTGTTTGTCGACAACTTAGCTCAAGGTGAATTAACCCGCAAAGTGAGCCCACTCAAAGGGCCTGAAAAGCTATTCTCGGTTTCTGAAATCACCAACAAAGTGTATTTAAATCCAGAAGGTTTCCATCGATACGATGCCTATGTTGATTCGATTGCCAAAATGGACGAACAGACGTTAATGGCCACCTATAAGCAAATGACGCCTATGCTAGAGGAAGCCTTTAGCGAACTCGGCTACAGCAATGCCAAATTCAATGACAGAATGCTGCAAGCGATTAAAATACTGCTCGCGGCGCCTATCATTGAAGATCCGATTGAGCTGAGCTCTATTAGCGTTAACTATCAATTTGTTGACCCTAACTTAGAGGCACTACCCAGCGCGCAAAAACTGCTGATCCGTATGGGCCCAGAAAATACCCGCAAGCTAAAAGTAGCCCTACGCAAACTCGAGAGCCAACTGGCGCAGTAAAACCTTGCCGTGGTGAAGACAAAAGGCGCTCGTGCGCCTTTTTCATTTTGACCGTAAATCGCTAGGATAAAAAAGCCTGTCGAATGAGAATGCCATTGCGATATTTGTTACACAAATTCGATCTAACTGCCGAAAATCGCAGCACTTGATCCCATTGCATTAACCCATACAATGCAAATGGCTTCATAAAAACGCGGGGCATAGTGTAGAATGACCCCGCTGTAGAGGTCATTCCAGCGTCATTCATCAAACGCGTTTACACCTCACTATGGTATGACAATCCATCAATGTTCTAACTTAGTTAGGGATAACTAAGACAGCTTAAATTTAGTGTCGAGGCAAAGTAGTGCAACTAACATTCAGCATTCTCTCTTGGGGCGCTTGGTCTCCCCAATATCAGCACCCGCAAAGTTGGCAAACTTGGTGCAAGAATTCGGCTGAATTAAATCTCGGTACGTCACAGTCTGATAGCACAGCTCCCGCACTCAAACACCTTCCTGCCATGCAGCGCCGCCGTTTTAGTCGCTTAACTAAGATGATGTTAGAGGTGAGTTTTCAGTGCGATATGCCGGCGAACTGCCGCTCAATTTTTGCCTCACGCCATGGTGAGTTGCAACGCACCATAGGACTGCTCGAAGACATTATCGCCAAACAGCCCTTATCGCCCTTAGGTTTTAGTCAGTCAGTACACAATACCGCTAGTGGCATTTTTGGCATAGTGGCAGCCAATACCGCGCCATCGACCTCAGTTGCAGCAGGTACCGAAACCCTGTCACAAGCTATGGTTGAAGCCTTCGCCCAGTTACACCAATCGCCAGAACCCTTGCTGTTAGTGTTCGGTGATGATCCCGTGCCACCTGTGTACGATGAGTTTACCCAAGAATTTGAATTGCCTTTGGCCCTCGGCTTACAGCTCGCGCCCTTCGATGCGCCCGCTTCAGTCAAGCTCACTGTCAGCCGCATCTGTGAGTCGACAGCATTAAACCCTTTGACCTATGGCGCTTTTATTCACGCCCTAGCGACAACGCAAAATATTTCAGGCTGCTTATCCCAATGGCATTGGAAGCTTGAGCATGTTTGATACAACCCACAGCCATGACGCTGCCAATAGCCATGAAGATTCAATGCACAATGCCGCTTATACCCCGCCGGAAACTCGCCGCGCAGGGCTGAATTATCTGCCACGTTGGCTCGGCGGCGTGAGTTGTTATATCGCCTTTGGCTTAGGCGGCTTATTAAGCTCCTTGACCATTTTGCCTTTGCTGCGTTTTTGGCCAGGCACACCCGAGGCGCGGATTATTCGAGTCCAAAAGGCTGTGCATCTGATGTTCAAAGGCTTTGTCGCCATGCTCACTTGGGCGGGCGTGATCCACGTTAGCACCCACAGAGCACAACAATTGCACGACGCAAAAGGCGTTATCGTTATCGCCAATCATCCCAGCTTAGTGGATGTCGTCGTGTTGATAAGCCTCATGCCCAATGCGGGCTGCATAGTCAAACAAGGTTTATGGCGTAATCCATTTTTGCGTGGTGTGGTGTCCTGCGCGGGTTATATCCCCAATCGCGGCGCCGAACTCATGCTAGAGGATTGCCGTGAAGTGCTCGCTAGGGGCACCAATTTAATTATCTTCCCCGAGGGCACACGCACGGTTGTCGGCGCGACCATTAACGACTTTGCCCGCGGCGCCGCCAATATTGCCTTAAGGACAGAAGCCGATATTTTACCTGTGGTGCTGCGTACCAATGTGCGTGGTTTGACAAAGGAGCAACCTTGGTATGAGATCCCAAGGCAAACCATGGGGATGGCCGTTGAAATCGGCACAACAGTTTCTTACCAGAAGTACCAAGCGGCTTTAGGTGAGCATGCAAAAATGGCCCGGCAGCTGACGCGGGATCTTGAACACTACTATAAACAACAACTCGAAAATAATTATGAACTTAAACAATGAAATAAAGCAGTTAATCATCGACTGCCTCGATCTTGAAGACGTCAGTATTGATGATATTGAAACCGATGCACCGCTCTTTGGCGAAGGTCTAGGCTTAGATTCTATCGACGCCCTCGAACTCGGCTTAGCCATCAAGAAAAAATTTGATGTTAAAATCGAAGCGAACTCGGATGCCACTAAGGCCCATTTCCACAGTGTTGCCAGCTTAGCTAGCTTTATCGAATCCCAGCGTCCATAGGAGAGGAATATGCAAAATCGTGAACAAATCCTCGCCATGCTGACCACTATTTTAGTGGACGAATTCGAAATTGAGGCTGAGGCAATTACGCCTGAAGCCAACCTGTATGAAGAGCTCGATCTCGACAGTATTGATGCCGTCGACTTAGTGATAAAGCTGCAACAAATGACAGGTAAAAAGATCCAACCCGATGAATTTAAATCCGTTCGCACAGTCAACGATGTGGTGAATGCCATCGAAGGTTTAGTTAAAGACTAATGCGCGCCTTGCTACAGGTGTTAACCGCCCTAACCTTGCTAGCCTATCCGGTTGCCGTATATTTAGGGCTGAATTATTTGCCAGCTAGCACCATAGCACTCGTGTTGTGTTTATTGCTGATAGTTCGGTTAATGCTACAAAAGCAAAGGGTTAAGACGTTAATACTGCCGCTGTTGGTGGGGATAGCGCTCACCGCAGGCAGTTATCTTGCCAAGCGCAGCGACTGGCTTTTGTATTACCCTGTGGTGATAAATCTGACTATGCTGGCGCTGTTCAGTTATTCACTGCACACTGGCCCATGCATGATCGAGCGTTTAGCCCGCTTGAAAGAACCCGATTTACCGGACGAAGCCATTCCATATCTTAAAAAAGTCACCCTACTTTGGTGCGGCTTATTTATCTTCAATGGCACTATGGCGGCTTATACCGCTGGCTTTACTAGCTTAGCAACCTGGACCTTGTATAACGGTTTGATTGCATACGTACTCATGGGACTGCTCCTCGGTGGGGAGTGGTTATATCGCAGCTTTTGGTTGAAGAAAACATGACACAGCTACTCAAAAACTGGTTAACCCAAGGGCCCTATGCCCAACAACTGATCAGCTTTAATCACCACGACATAGTCACAGGTGCATTATTTACCAATCAGGTGGCGTATTTTTACGAGCAACTGCTCGCCGCGCCCGAGAAAAAATGGCTGCTCGCCAGTGATACCAGCGATCTGTTTGCCGTCGGATTATGTGCCGCACTGTTAGCAGGCAAGGAAATTATCCTGCCTCCCAACACCCAAACCGGCACCTTGAGCGAGTTAACCCACCAGTTTGAAGGCATATTATCGGACAAGCCATTGTGTGAAAGTCAGGCTTTTGTGCTGCTAAAAAAAGAGCTGAGCCTACCGAGTAAACCTTGGCCCGCGAGCGCGGCTATCGGCGAGTTAGTGCTCTTTACCTCCGGCAGCAGCGGCGAACCTAAGGCTATCCGTAAAACACTCAGGCAGTTAGATGTCGAAGTGTCAGTGCTCGAACAGACCTTTGCAGAGCATTTGCCCCATTGCAGTGTGGTTTCAACGGTTTCTCACCAGCATATTTATGGTCTGTTATTCAAGATTTTGTGGCCGCTCGCCGCCAGTCGACCGTTTTTAAGCGAGCAGATTGAATACCCAGAAACCCTAAGTTATTACACTGCCTTACTGCCAAACCTGTGTTTGATCAGTAGTCCTGCCCAATTATCGCGCCTACCTAAAGCGCTAGAGCACGAGCGGCAACTGCGCTCACCGAGCCTAGTATTTAGCTCTGGTGGGCCATTAAGTTATGCCGCGGCCAAGGGTGTCAACCAGTGCTATGGTCACCTGCCCATCGAAATTTTTGGTAGCACAGAAACCGGCGGCATCGCCTATCGCCGTCAACATGAGGCCGATGAACCTTGGCAAGTGTTTGACCGCATTTCAATAGATCAAGATCCGAGCGACGGCGCCCTGCTGCTGAAATCGCCCTATTTGGCCGATGATGAATGGTTGCGCTGCGAAGATAAAATCGAACCGACCGAAAATGGCCAGTTTAGACTCAAGGGCCGACTCGATCGCATCGTTAAGATTGAAGAAAAACGCCTGTCACTGGCGCAAATGGAAACGCTGTTAGGCAGTCACGCCTATGTTGAGCAAGCCGCACTTGTCGTATTGCCGCAGTTTAAATCCCAACTGGGCGCGGTCGTGACCCTCTCCGCACTTGGCCGCAGCGTGCATCAAGAGCAGGGAAAACTCAGTATCAACAATGCGTTAAAAGCACATTTACTGACCCAATTTGAGCGCGTCACCCTGCCACGCCGCTGGCGTTATCCCGATATTTTGCCGCTTAACACTCAGGGTAAGCGTGTCACTGCCCAGTTAGTCGAGTTATTTGATCATGATTAAATCGAGTTTACCGCCGATCCTGCATTCCGATATCGGCATTGATAACATTGAATTACGTCTGTTAGTGGCGGCTGACCTTGACTATTTTAAGGGGCATTTCCCCGAACAGGCCGTGTTGCCGGGCGTGACGCAATTAGATTGGGCGGTGCGTTTAGGCTGCCAATATTTTGGTTATTCAGAGGCGGTTGCTAACTTAGAAGTGCTTAAGTTTCAGCAACTCATACTGCCGGGGCAAGAAGTCACCTTAAGCATTAGCAATAATGCCGCTAAGGCAAAACTCACTTTCGCCTATAGCGATGGTGACAACCGCTACGCGTCGGGCCGTATAGCCTTTGATACCTCGCCATTGGTCAATCAGTCTTCCGATGTCAACAATAACGGAGCGAGCCAGTGTTAACGCCACCCAGCGACCTTGTTGAGTCGGCGCCTATTAAGCTCGCCTTAGTGATCCCCAATTACAATCACAGCGCCGCGATTGCCCAGACCTTGGCCGAACTCGCCCAATTTAATCTGCCCTGTTATTTGATTGATGATGGCAGCAATGATGAAACTCGTTATCTACTGCAATCCTTAGCCCAAACCTATCCTTGGGTGACGCTGCTGCTGCATCCGTACAATCGTGGTAAGGGCGCCGCCGTGATGACAGGGCTGCGCCGTGCCTACCGCGATGGCTTTAGTCATGCGCTGCAGGTCGATGCTGATGGCCAACATAATCTCGCCGATATTCCGGCTATGTTAGCAAGGGCACAGGCTAAACCCGATGCGCTGATTTCGGGTAAACCTGAGTACGATGAATCCGTGCCTAAGGGCAGGCTTTATGGACGCTACTTAACCCATTTTTGGGTATGGGTCGAAACCTTAAGCTTTGATATTCAAGATTCTATGTGTGGCTTTCGCGTTTATCCGCTGGCCGCCACCGAACGATTACTCTACCAGCAAGCCTTAACCGAGCGAATGGATTTTGATATCGAAATCCTAGTCAAACTCTACTGGCAAGGGGTGGAGATTTTATTCCAACCGACTAAGGTGATTTATCCCGAAGGCGGCGTCAGTCACTTTCAAGCTGTGGCCGATAATGTGCGCATCACTAAGCTGCACACTAAGTTATTTTTCGGCATGCTCAAACGCCTCCCCTGGCTGCTGAAACGCAAACAATCGCAGCAGCAAGCCTATATTTCAGAGACCTCATCGAAGCCACAAACAACTGCAACCACCCATTGGTCTGGCATGAAGGAGCGCGGCAGTTACTGGGGCATCAAACTGTTAGCCGAGAGCTATCGCTTTGGCGGCCATTGGTTATGCCGCGCCATTATGTATCCAGTGATTTGCTATTTTTTCCTCACAGGCAAAGTCACCCGCGAAGCCTCGTTAGATTTTCTGCGCCGCGTGCAAAAACTTGAGCCGCAACACCCTAAGCTCAATCGGCCCGTAGGCTGGCGTGATAGCCTGAATCACTTTTTAGCCTTTGGCAATGCGGCGCTCGATAGAATCGATGCCTGGTGCGATCGTATTCAATTGAGCCAAGTGGATTTCCCCGATCGCCAAGTGCTGGCCGACCAGCTCGAAAGCGGCAAAGGCGCGGTGTTATTGGTATCGCACCTTGGTAATTTAGAACTCTGCCGCGCCATTTCCATCCACCAGCGCAAAGTCAAAGTCAACGTCATGGTGTTAACGAGCCATGCTGAAAATTTCAATAAGGTACTCAAGCAGTTAAACCCAGATAGCACGCTCAATCTCATTCAAGTGACTGAGCTGAATCCTGCAACGTCTATGCTGTTGCAGCAAAAGATAGAAGACGGTGAACTGGTGGTAATTGCGGGGGATAGAACCTCATCCAATACCCAAGGTCGCGTCATGTATGCACCATTTATGGGCCAAGATGCCGCGTTTCCACAGGGGCCGTTTATTTTGGCGGGCTTACTCGATTGTCCCGTATTTTTAATGTTTTGCCTGCGGGAACAGGGTCGTTATCGGGTGCATTTAGAACGCTTCGCCGAAACACTGAAAGGCCCAAGAGCGGGCAGAATGGACAGATTACAGCAGGCCGTGAACCGCTACAGCGAACGTTTAGAATACTTTGCCAGACGCGAGCCTTTGCAATGGTTTAACTTTTTTGATTTTTGGCGCAAAGACAGCGAGTTCCAACGCGCTCTATCGCAGTTAGTACAGCCTAATCCGTTACCGACAACTTCAGCATCATCGCCGATCCCAGAGCAGGATCATAAGACAGACAGGACACAGCATTCATGAGCCACACCCAAGCAGCCGACTCCGAGAGTCAATCAGACCTACAGACTGTTGAGTTTGGCCGTCAATTTCTCACCTTAGAACAAGTGGTTGCCGTCGCCAAGGGCGCGCCAGTCAAGCTCTGTGACGATGCGGATTATCAAGAATATATCCAAAAAGGTGCGCGCTTTATCGATAGCCTGCTGCACGAAGAAGGCGTGGTCTATGGCGTAACCACAGGTTATGGCGACTCTTGCACAGTCAATGTGAGTTTAGATCTGGTCCACGAATTACCACTGCATTTAACCCGCTTCCACGGCTGCGGTTTAGGCGAGACCTTAAGCATAATGCAGGCCCGCGCTGTGATGGCTTGCCGTTTAAACTCCTTAGCCATTGGCAAATCTGGCGTGACCTATGAGCTATTAAAGCGCATCGAAACCTTGCTCAATCTCAACATAGTGCCAGTCATCCCAGAGGAAGGTTCGGTCGGCGCCAGTGGTGATTTAACGCCGCTATCGTATTTGGCCGCCGTATTAGTCGGCGAGCGCGAAGTGATTTACCAAGGTGAGCGCCAAGCGACAAAAGATGTGTACGCTAAACTCAACATCACCCCGCACGTGCTGCGCCCAAAAGAAGGCTTAGCCCTGATGAACGGCACCGCCGTGATGACGGCCTTGGCCTGTTTAGCCTTCGATCGCGCCCAATATCTTGCCCGCTTAAGTAGCCGCATTACCGCCATGGCTTCGTTAACGTTAAAAGGCAACTCGAACCATTTTGATGAAATCTTATTTGCCGCCAAACCGCATCCCGGGCAAAACCAAATCGCCACTTGGATACGGGAAGATTTGAATCACCACGAACATCCACGTAATTCTGACAGGCTGCAGGACAGATATTCCATCCGCTGCGCACCGCACATTATCGGCGTGTTGCAGGATGCCCTGCCGTTTATGCGTCAGTTTATCGAAACCGAAGTCAACAGCGCCAACGACAACCCGATTGTCGACGGCGAAGGCGAGCACATTCTCCACGGTGGCCATTTCTACGGCGGCCATATCGCCTTTGCGATGGATTCACTGAAGAATACTGTGGCCAACTTGGCCGATCTTATCGATCGCCAAATGGCACTCGTGATGGACCCTAAGTTTAACAATGGCTTACCTGCGAACTTATCCGGCTCAACCGGAGCGCGCCGCGCGATTAATCATGGCTTTAAAGCGGTGCAAATTGGCGTATCGGCATGGACGGCAGAAGCACTCAAGCACACTATGCCCGCCAGCGTGTTCTCACGTTCGACCGAATGCCACAATCAAGACAAAGTCAGCATGGGCACTATCGCCGCCCGTGACTGCATGCGCGTGCTGCAATTAACCGAACAAGTGGCCGCCGCAGCCTTGCTCGCCATGACCCAAGGTATTGGTTTGCGTATCGCCCAAAATGAACTGGACGAAGCCTCGCTCACCCCCTCATTGGCGAAAACCCTCGCCCAAGTGCGCGCCGATTTTGAGACCTTAATTGAAGATAGGCCGCTCGAAGCCGTGCTACGCCAAACCATAGCTAAAATCCAAGCGGGCGAATGGGAAGTGTGCCGATGAAATCATTGCTCACTATCGATATGGAAATGCAAATTCCCTTCCACGATGTGGATTCCATGGGGATCACTTGGCATGGTAATTACCTGCGTTATTTCGAAATAGCTCGCTGTAAACTGCTCGATGAGCTGGGCTATAACTACCGCCAAATGCAGGCATCTAACTATGCCTGGCCGATTGTCGATTTGCAGATTAAGTACGTTAAAGCCAGCACCTTTGAGCAAAAAATCACAGTGCGTGCCGAGTTAGTCGAGTGGGAAAACCGCTTAAAGATCAATTATCAAATTCGCGATGTTGAAACCGGTGCCCGCATCACTAAGGGCTATACCATTCAGGCGGCGGTCGATATGAGCACCCAAGAATTGTGCTTTGTTACCCCAGACGTGTTCCGTAACAAAATCGCCACCCTGCTTGCCAAGGTGGAAGACTAATGAACTCAGTACTCACCAAGAGTTCTGCGCTGACGAAGAATCCTGTGCTGACAAAGTGTGCATTATTTCTCTGCTTAGCTTTTGCTTTGATAAGCAGCCTGCCACTCAAGGCTGAAACCTTAAGTGACAAGCTTGCCACGCCCAGCGCTTATCAAGCACTCTTTAGCCAAAGTGCCGATGCTGAGCAGCTTGTCGCCTTAAGCCAAAAACTTAACTTGGGCGAAACGGTGCGAGGTCAGTTTGTGCAATCTCGGCAGTTAAAGGTTCTCAAAAAGCCGTTAATCAGCCAAGGTCAGTTTATCTTCGACAAAGAGCAAGGGCTGATTTGGCAACAGATAAAACCCTTCGAATCCCTGCTGATTTTAAAAGATAAGCAACTTATTCAGCGCGATAGCCAAGGTCGAGTCCAAGTCAGCAAGGCCGATGCCTCGGCAAGCGCCGCCGCTATGGGGGATTTATTGCCCAGCCTAGTGCGCGCTATGCTCGGCGGTGATATTTCCGGTTTAAGTGAGAACTTCGAGCTGCACTTCCTCAGCACAGACAAGTTAAACGCAGAAAAGTTAAGCCCAGAGAACTTGAGTCCAGGCAGCCAATGGCAATTGGGCCTAACGCCCAAAGATCCCTTAATGAAAAAAGCCATCGCCAATATGGTGTTAGAGGGTGGCGATACCTTGCAATCCTTAGTGCTGCTGAGCGCCGCGCCGAGTGTGAGCCCGCAGGATATGACCCGCATCGACTTTAGTGCGCTTTCCCAAGGCACACTCAGCGAAACCGAATTGGCGCAGTATGCGTTAGCGCTCGAGGCGAATAAACCTTAACCATGGCCTCCCACTTCGCCGTGCGCGCCAGTCAAGCGCTAATGCAATCTTCCCCCAAGTGGCGCCTCGCCATTTGGTTGCTATTGATGCTATCTGCCAGTCTGTGGACGCTGCAACTCTGGCAAAACGGCGCACGGGTGCAGAGCGATATCCTCGCCATGCTACCGCATTTACAGCAAGATAAACTCACAGAGCGCGCCCTTAACCAAGTTGAAGCCACGCTCGCTGACCAAGTCTATATTGCGCTCGTCACCAAGGACGAAACCACGGCAATAGCAGCGGCTAAGCTGTTGATGCAAAAGCTTGAAGCTGACCTTGTTGCTACTGGCAAAAATGCTGCACTCACAGAGATTCGCAGCGCCGATATGCAGCTAGGTGAAGCCTTGGGGCAATATTATTTCCCCCACAGATTTAAATTACTGACAGCGCCACAAGCTGAGGCGTTAGCAACGAAAGACATTGGAAATCTAATTGAAGCGGCCACAGCGCAGCTTTACAACGCTTTTGGTTATGCCAATAGCAACTTGCTTGCCCAAGATCCGCTGCTGTTATTCCCAGCCAATTTACTCGCCCTCGCGCCGAGTTCAAAAGTCAGAGCCAGCCAAGGGATACTGCTGGCGAATCAAGGCGATAATGTTGCCGCGGTCGTCATGGCAAAGGGGCGAGAAAGCGCTTTTAATCCCAATGCGCAATTAGCGCAGATGACGGCATTAACAGCGGCCTTGGATGCTGTTAAACAAAGCTATCCCGATATCAATGTGCTTAAGGCTGGCGCTCTGTTTCACGCGATTGCGGCAACGCAAACGGCTAAGAGTGAAATATCTATCCTTGGTCTTGCATCCTTACTTGGGGTGATAGCCTTAGTCTGGTTGGCATTTCGCTCTGTAATGCCACTACTGCTGGCAATCGTCACTATTTCCAGCGGGCTCTTGCTGGCCGTGACTTTTACCTTAAGTGTGTTTGGCGAGCTGCATTTACTCACCTTAGTGTTTGGCACTAGCTTGATTGGCATTGCCATCGACTACAGTTTTCATTTTTACTGCGAGCGCCTAAGCGATAGCGAACGCAGTGCGAAGGCCACGGTCGCGTATATCTTCCCAACGGTGACGCTCGCCTTTATCACCAGCGCTTTAGCTTATGTCGGCATAGGGTTAGCGCCGTTTCCCGGCATGCAGCAAGTGGCGATTTTCTGCGCCGCGGGGCTGCTTGGGGCCTATCTCACCCTCATTCTCGCCTATCCGCTGTTAGCGGGCAGTCGCTTGCCTGAAGGCTCCCGCCCATTAGCATTCGCGGGGACTTACCTTGCTAATTTAACTAAGTTATCCAACAAATTGACCACGCCGTTAGGCATGGGCCTATTTGCTTTAGTGATAGTTGTTTGGTGTCTGATTGGCGTATCAAAGTTAACCGTCGATGACGATATTCGCCATTTGCAGCAAAGCCCCGCAAGCGTGACTGAACCTGAAAATAAGCTACGCCAGTTACTCAGCGGCGGCACAGATAATCAATTCTTATTAGTGCGTGCCGCGAGTGAAGAAGCGCTACTACAACAGCTTGAGCGAGTGTCGCCACTGCTCGATGCCGCTATTGCTAACCAAGAGTTAGGCAACTACGTCAGCCTCAGCCGTTATCTGCCCAGCCAGCAAAGGCAAGACACGGCTTACCGCTTACAGGGCGAAATCTATCAAACTCAGCTAGATACTGTACTCGCAAGCCTTGGGTTGGATGAAAATCTAAAGCCAGAGCTGAAAGCCGCCTATTTGGCCGCGAAAACAGAGTACATCACGCCGGCAGCATTCTTTACCCTAGAGGCTGGCAAGCAACTTGCACCGCTGTGGCTAGCGCCGAATGAGGCTAACAGTCCAGTCAGCAAAGGCGCGCTAAATGATGGTGGGGTGAGCGCGGAACATGGCGCTGAGCATGGAGCAGATCAGGGTGCAATAGTCCTCCTTGGTGGCATTCAGCAAATCGATGCCCTTAAGGCGCGTTTTGCCCATGATGAAAGCGTACAACTTATCGATAAAGTCGCGGACATTTCCGCCGTCATGGGCCATTACCGACTGTTAACCCTAAAGCTGTTAGCCCTTGCTCTTAGCATCGCACTCTTGCTGTTTAGCCTGAATTTCGGCATTAAAAAAGCGGCGGTTGTGGTTGCCGTGCCAGCCCTTGCGGCCTTGCTCACGCTCGCAACCTTAGGCTTAACGGGCTCACCACTGAGTCTGTTCCATGCACTGGCGCTCATTTTAGTTTTCGGGATTGGCATAGACTACAGCTTGTTTTTTGCCTCAGCCCAGAACCACGGCAAGGCCGTGATGATGGCGGTGTTTATGTCCGCCTGCTCGACCCTATTGGCCTTTGGTTTACTTGCCTTTAGCCAGACCCAAGCGATTCATTACTTTGGCTTAACCCTGTCGCTGGGCATAGGGTTTACCTTTTTACTTTCGCCGTTGATTTTGACTACAACACAGGCTTTAACCAACAATCCGCTTCTAACGACTAAAAAGTCCTGATGACTACAAGGAACGTACTTTACATGTCTACACCCGTTCACGATTTATCAACTATGCCAAATTCACTCGATATCGATGTGGCCATTATCGGCGCAGGGCCTTCAGGTGCCATCGCCGCTAGCCTGCTACACCAGCAAGGTAAGCGTGTGCTGGTGTTAGAGAAACAGCATTTTCCTCGCTTCTCCATCGGCGAAAGTTTACTGCCCTGCTGCATGCAATTCATCGAAGAAGCAGGCATGTTAGATGCGCTCAATGCTGCCGGATTCCAGCATAAAAATGGCGCCGCCTTTCGTCGCAATGGCACTTATACTACCTTCGATTTTACCGATAAATTTACCCCAGGGCCGGGCACCACGTTTCAAGTGCAGCGCGCCAGTTTCGATAAACTGTTAGCCGATACCGCCCAAAGCCAAGGGGTCGACATCCGCTATGGCGAAACAGTCGAGGCGATCGATTTAACCGAGACCCCACGCTTAACTGTGCGCAATGAACAGGGCGAGCTTTATCAAATCAATGCCCATTATGTGCTCGATGCCAGCGGGTTTGGGCGCGTGTTACCCCGCTTGCTCAACTTAGAAAGTCCGTCTTGCCTGCCTCCGCGCAGCGCCATCTTTACCCATGTGGAAGACAACATCAGCGATGCTAACTTTGATCGTAATAAGATTTTGATCAGCGTCCACCCTGAACATAAGGACATTTGGTACTGGCTCATTCCCTTTAGCAATGGCCGTTGTTCGCTCGGCGTGGTGGCTGAGCCGCAGTTACTTGAGCGTTTACAAGGTTCCCTTGAGCAACAATTGATGAGCATAGTCAATGAAGAACCAGGGCTAAAAGCCCTGCTGGCCAATGCGAAAGTGGTGCAGGAATGCGCCACGCTCAAAGGTTATTCTGCCAATGTGTCACGCCTTGCGACCGACAAGTTCGCGCTATTGGGTAATGCAGGCGAGTTCCTCGATCCTGTGTTTTCCTCCGGTGTGACTATCGCCATGCAATCGGCATCGATGGCGGCAAAGTGTGTGACGAAACAACTCAATGGCGAAACGGTTGACTGGCAAGCCGATTACTCAACGCCTTTGATGCAGGGCGTGAATGCCTTCCGCACCTATGTGCAAGCTTGGTATGATGGCCGCTTTCAGGATGTGATCTTCTATGAGGAACCGAACGAGCGTATCAAGCAGATGATTTGTTCTATTCTGGCGGGCTATGCTTGGGATACGAATAATCCCTTTGTTAAAGACTCGGAGCGCCGCCTGAATATGATAGTCGAACTGTGCCGAAATCCAGCCGCCACTCCAGCATTCGCAGAGGTCTAATCGCATGCAGCTAAACCTTAACGCTAAATGGCTAATCATCCCCGCGCTATTGCTCGCAAGCCTTGGGCTAACGGGCTGTAGTGAACTGCTGTTCAGGCAGACCTGTGTCGGGCTCGCTAAGGATATGCGTTATTGTTTGGCACCATTGCCCCATGATTTTGCTCCCGCGACCGATAAGCCGTTGACTCAGCCAAGGATAAAGTCCACGACCAAGCCCACGACTGAGCCTACAACTAAGCCCGCCATCATGGCGAGTCAGCAAACCGACAGCAACACAGGCGTATCTTCACCCCAGTCCTTTAGCCAAAAAGTCAGTATTAAAGTGGGGAAAGAGTCCCACGAACTGCTCACTCAATTGGAGTTAGAGGGCGAGCGCATGACGCTCGTGGGTTTAGCGCCACTCGGACAGGCGTTGTTTACCTTGGTTTATGATGGGAATACACTCAGCAGTGAGCAAAGTGTGCTGCTGGGTGACAATTTTAAAGCCGAGTATTTAATGGCGATGATGCAACTGATCTATTGGCCTGAGCAGAGTATTCGCGCCCATTTGGAAGGTGGCCATTTAGTGACTGGTCTTTGCGATACGGTTGAGGGAAATCAGGGCGATACGCTTATAGGCACCCGAATGAATACAATCCCCTGTCGCCAGATCTATAGCCAAGATACCTTGATCAGTAAAAGCGCCCTGCAAACCCATGTGGTGCAAATCCGTTATCAACAAGATGTCGGCGATGCCCTATGGCAAGCCCACATCAGCCTAACTATGCCACAGGCCAAGTTTGAGCTAGAAATCGAACCTATTTAACCTTTTAACACCCGCACTTCACTGTGCCATGGTAAAAAAACGATACGCTATGATGAACAGAGTCGCCATTACACAAATTGGACTGTGTACCCCGCTAGGGCAAGATCCCCAGCAGGTTTTAGACCGCCTGATCGCAGGCGATACCAGCGCGATGCAGCGCAGTGACACACTCCTGTTCGAGCACCCAACCTTAGTTGCACCCGTGACGGCTGCGCTACCAACCATTCCTGCAAAGCTCATCCAGTTCGACTGCCGTAACAACCAGTTACTGCTGTGCGCCGCACTGCAAATTGCCGCCACAGTTGAAAAAGCGAAACGGGATTTGGGTCATGCCCGCATTGGCGTTGTGTTAGGCACCAGCACCTCTGGCATATCTAAAGGTGAAGCGGCCCTAAGCTATCGCAATCAACACGGCCACTTTCCGGCGGATTACCACTATTTCCAGCAGGAGCTCGGCAGCACCAGCGACTTTTTACGCCAATATTTTGAGCTAGATGGCCCTTGCTACACAATTTCAACCGCCTGCTCATCCAGCGCCAAAGTGTTTGCCAGTGCCAAACGCCTATTACAGGCGAATCTCTGTGATGTTGTGATTGTCGGCGGTGTCGACAGTTTATGCCAACTCACAGTCAATGGTTTTAATGCCTTAGAATCTGTCTCGAAAGGCCACTGCAATCCTTTTAGTATCAACCGTGATGGCATCAATATCGGCGAAGGCGCGGCGCTTTTCGTCCTAACGTTGGGCGAGTCAGAGGTCATGCTAGCGGGTATTGGCGAGTCGAGCGATGCGCACCATATGTCGGCGCCACATCCCGAAGGCGCAGGCGCCATCGCTGCCATGCACGCGGCGTTGCAAGATGCACACATTGCAGCAAAAGACATTGGTTACATAAACTTACACGGTACAGCCACGCCTAAAAATGATGCGATGGAAAGCCGCGCCGTGGTTGAGGTGTTTGGCGTGAACACGCCCCCTTGTAGCTCGACCAAGCCCTTAGTCGGCCATACCTTAGGTGCCGCTGGCTCCATTGAAGCCGCCTTCTGTTATTTATTACTTTCAGCACATAATCACCGCCAAGCCCTGCCGCCCCATGAATGGGACGGACAAGTCGATCCACAGGATCCGCACATTGCATTGGTCGAGCGCCATCAAGTCGCCGCTAAGGGCGCGCTTAATTATGTGATGAGCAATTCCTTCGCCTTTGGCGGCAGTAATGCCAGCCTGATTTTTTGCCGTAACGAGGCCTAGTACCATGCAGTTACTTAAAATTAACCAACCCTTTGCCGAACAAGATATTGCCGACTTTATCCCCCATAGGGCACCGATGATTTTGCTCGATAAAGTCATTGGCTATCGCCGTGATAACCTAGAGACCGAAGTCACTATCACGGCCAAGAGCCCTTATTTCGATGATAAATATCAAGCCGTACCCAATTATGTGGGTATCGAATATATGGCCCAAAGTATTGCCGCCCTTGCAGGGGTTGAGGCAAAGCTTCGCAATGATAAAATCCGCGTCGGGTTTCTATTGGGATCGCGCAAATTAACCTTGTATGCAAAGCAATATGAGCTCGGGCGCACCTATCGCACCCAAGTCAGCCGCCTCTATCAGGAGGAATCGGGATTAGCGGTATTCGATTGCCAAATTTATCTGCTGCCCGAAGCCGGCACTGAGCTAGAAAAGAGCTTAGTGGCCCAAGCCAATGTGAATGTGTTCCAGCCTCAGGACACACAAGCCTACCTTGCAGGCAATCAAGACGCGGCAAATAGAAGCCTTGGGCACTAAAGCTATGGTGTAGATAAAAAGCATTAAAGCGCCTTAACAAGCGACCTTTTTACCATAAATACATGAAACCCCATACCGACACATAACGATAAAATGGGGTGGAGAAAACAGATGAATAACAGAGTATTAGTCACAGGTTCGAGCCGCGGTATTGGTAAAGCCATCGCCCTAAAACTCGCCGCTGCGGGTTTCGATATCGCCCTGCATTACCACAGGAACCAAGCAGCTGCAGATGACACTGCCGCGCAAATCCGCGCGCTTGGGGTGAATGTGAGCCTGCTGAAATTTGATGTCGCCGACCGCGAAACCGTCAGAGCCGCCATTGAAACCGACATTGAGGCCAATGGTGCCTATTATGGCGTGATCCTCAATGCTGGCATCAACCGCGATACCGCCTTTCCCGCTATGACAGAAAGCGAGTGGGACAGCGTCATCCATACCAACTTGGACGGCTTTTATAATGTTATCCACCCCTGTGTCATGCCTATGGTACAAGGTAGAAAGGGCGGGCGCATCATCACCTTAGCCTCAGTTTCTGGGATTGCGGGCAACCGTGGCCAAGTCAATTACAGCGCCTCCAAAGCGGGTATTATCGGCGCGACTAAGGCATTGTCGTTAGAGCTGGCAAAACGCAAAATTACCGTCAACTGTATCGCTCCCGGCTTGATTGAAACCGACATGGTGGCTGATATTCCTAAGGATATGGTCGAGCAATTAGTGCCGATGCGCCGCATGGGTAAACCCAGTGAAATCGCCGCCTTAGCCGCATTTTTAATGTCTGACGATGCCGCCTATATTACTCGCCAAGTGATATCGGTCAATGGAGGCATGATCTAAATGAGCGAAGCGACAAATCAAACCCGCTTAGGGAAACGAGTGGTTGTCACTGGCATTGGCGGCATTACCGCCCTAGGCCATGATTGGGAGGCGATAGCAGCGAGCCTTAAGGCGCAGAAAAACTGTGTTGTCACTATGGGCGAATGGGATAAATACGATGGCCTCAATACCCGCTTAGCCGCGCCCATTAGCGACTTTGAAGTGCCAAGCCATTATTCGCGTAAGAAAATTCGTTCTATGGGTCGGGTTTCCATCATGGCGACCCGCGCCAGTGAACTTGCATTAATCGATGCGGGATTGTTAGACGATCCTATCGTGTCCTCGGGTGAAATGGGTATAGCCTATGGCTCGTCCACTGGCAGTACCGATGCCATCATCGCCTTTGGCGATATGTTGAAAACCGGTGATATGTCGGGCGTCACCGCCACGAGTTATATCCGCATGATGGCGCACACCACAGCGGTGAACGTTGGCGTCTTCTTCGGCTTAAAGGGCCGCATTCACACCACCAGCAGTGCGTGCACTTCGGGTAGCCAAGGCATAGGTTACGCCTATGAAGCCATCAAATACGGTCAGCAAACCTTAATGTTGGCAGGCGGCGGCGAAGAACTCTGCCCCACAGAGGCTGTCGTGTTCGATACCTTATTTGCCACCAGCACTAAAAACAGCACTCCCGAACTCACGCCGCGCCCCTTCGATGCGAGCCGTGATGGCCTCGTCATTGGCGAAGGGGCTTGTACGTTGGTGCTCGAAGAGCTAGAACACGCCAAGGCACGCGGCGCCAAGATTTACGCTGAGTTAGTCGGTTTTGGCACGAATTCCGACGGTCAACACGTCACCCAACCGAATGCCCATACCATGGAAATCGCCATCAGGTTGGCGCTCAAAGACGCACAGCTTGAGCCTAGCGCCATAGGCTATGTGAACGCCCACGGCACAGCCACCGACCGTGGTGATATTGCCGAGAGTCACGCGACTCACGCGGTATTTGGCACTAACATGCCGATTTCATCCCTAAAAAGCTACACGGGCCACACCTTAGGTGCATGCGGCGCGTTAGAAGCTTGGGTAAGTATTGAGATGATGAATGCGGGCTGGTTTGCGCCAACGCTCAATCTTGAGAATATCGACCCACAGTGCGCTGATTTGGACTATATCCGCAACGAACTGCGCCCAATCGACACAGATTATGTGATGAGTAATAATTTCGCCTTTGGCGGCATTAATACCTCGCTGATTTTTAAACGCTGGACTAGATAACACCTAAAACCCACATAAGGACATAGCAATGAAACCACTGTTTGCAGGGATGCTGCTGAGCATCAGTTTATTAACCGCGCCACTGTTTGCCAAAGAATACACGGTAGAAACCTACCAAGAAGTCTTTAAGGGCGACAACGAATTTAAGCAGAAGCAAGCCATCGAATCCTTAACCCTTGCAGGCTTATCCGATCCTGCGATTTACGATGTGCTCGAAGCAAAGCTACTCGCATCTTTGCCCCAAGCCACTGAAAAAAATGCCATCGACTACAGTGCTTGGTTAGTCAAAGGCTTAGCTTATTCAGGCAATGATAAGTACAGCGAAACCATTAACAGCATTGTGAATGGCAACTATCACAAAAAACTCAAAAAATACGCATCTCAAGCCAATGAAAATCTAGCGCAATATAAAAAGTGGAATACCATTCTTGGGGATAAAAACCAATATGCTGCCGACCAAAGTCAGCAAAATAATGCCTTTGCCAATGCACTACGCAGCGATGATTTAGAGTTAATGCGACTGGCGGCTAAACGCATTATGGATGATCGTCAGTACGATGATTTTATCCTAGCCGTACTCAGTAACGAATTGAAAACGCCGCGCTTAATGGCTGATGATAAACTCGCCATCGATACCTATGCCAACATGGCAAAGGCCCTAGCAAGCTCAGGCAACGCAGATTACCGCGACGTGATTGAGAATATTGCGACCACAAGTTCGAACCGAAAACTGCAAAAATATGCGGCAAGCTACCTGAAGAAATTCTACTAAACCTGCCCGTTTAACGCTTAATAAAACAAATAATGGCCGAGCATATCCTCGGCCATTTTTATATTCGCTTGGATAATGTTGAGAATCGGAAAGGATAATTAATAGTAAGCGGATTAGGGAACTCGCACAACGTGGTTGATCTTGTAGCCTGTGCCTTTTACTGGCGACAAAAATTTATGACGCGCTTGTTTTCGGAAAATATCGCACGATTTAATCGTTTTGAGCGTTTCGCACAATACACTATACTGCTACTGTATTTCCAAATAAGAGGGCTTAATCGTGCAAACATTAACAGCCAATGACGCCAAACGAAATTTCGGTGAGTTACTGCTAAACGCTCAACGCGAACCCATCAAGATCAGCAAAAACAGTAAAGATGCGGTTGTCGTGATGTCTATCCACGACTTCGAACAGCTTGAGGCGATGAAAGCCGACTATTTGAAGCACTGTTTCAACGCAGCCAAAGAAGATTTAGCGAAGGGCAATGTGGTTGATGGTGAAGATTTTCTTAACGCCCTGTAGCAACTTACATGAAAAATAAACGCTATAAACTGAGTAAGTTAGCTCAGACTCATTTACTAAAGATTAAAGACTACACCCTTCAACACTTTTCTGAGTCGCAGTGGCACAAATACAAAGAAAGCCTAATATCCGGCTTGAAAATGTTAGCCGATAACCCCGGATTAGGCAGAAGCTGCGACGATATTTACCCCAACGGATTCTACTTTCCTATTGGTAAACACACCGCCTACTTCACAAAAGAAGACGACTTCATCCTTATCGTTGCCCTGTTAGGTCAACCACAACTACCCCAAAACCACCTGAAATAGCCTCACCCCTGATTGTTTACTGGTACACCCGCACAGGCTTGCCATGGCACTCACTTACCGACACAGTGAAAGAAACCTAGAGGATCTAAGTTGGTAAACGAGAGTTACAGAAGCCGAAGAGGCAGTTAAACATAGATATTGTTCAGAGTGGGGCCAACCATGGTACCGGCTCGACGCCACGCAGCGAGTCCATCCCTGGATGCTCGACCGCACCGTCCATGGGGCGGACGGTCGTCTCGCCAATCACCATGGTTTGCCGTTCGAACATCAGCGTAATCTGCTGGCTTAAAAGACTAGAGTCAAATTAATACTCTGAAAAAAATTAGTTACATCTGTCTATCAA
>NZ_BPFD01000036.1 GCF_019655335.1 Shewanella hafniensis | reverse complement strand
TTACTCACTCGAAAGTAAAGTAATTTCGATTAACTCAACACCTGTGAGTGTCCACACAGATTTCTTGTTTTATCTTGTTAAAGAGCAACTCAATATTCGTAAGAGAACTTGAGTACCACACTGAGCGCCGAACGCTTCCAGTTGGCTAGGGCTGCGTATTCTACACATTTCCTGTTTCGCGTCAAGGAGTATTTTTCAACTTCTTGCTGCGCTTGAATTAAATGCTTAAATCCAATCAATTCAAGCTAACTCGTCAGCTGGCTTTCGCTGTCTGCCGTGTCAGTGAATGCGCATTATAGGGAGCCGGAGATTTTGTGCAAGGGCTTTTTTAATGAAAAAAGATCGCATGGCGATCTTTTAAACAATGGCGATTCTTTTACGTGCAGAGTGTCGATTAATTGGGCTTTTTACTGCCTTTATCGATAAAACCTTGGATTAGTGAGACAGCTTTGGCATCGTCCCAATCAACATAAGATCGAACAAAAGCTATCAATTGGCCCTGTTGATCGAGAATAAATGTCGCTGGAATCGTATCGAGCGGAAAAACATCCCCAAGACTTTGTGGCTGATCGTAATAAGAGTTGAAATTTGGCATACCTAATGAGCTTAAGAACGGCTGGACCTGTTGCTTACCTTCTGCATCAATAGAGATAGGTAATAGTACGAAATCTTCAGCTTTGAACTTAGTCGCTAGCCTTTCGATTGCTGGCAGCTCCCTTACACAGGGTGGACACCAGGTCGCCCACATGTTCACCATAATGATCTTACCTTTAAATTGACTGAAGTCGATGGTTTTACCATCGACGTCATTAAAGGTGACAGGCTCTATTGGGAAAGTCTTTGGCAAGACATTGATCAAATCAACAGTTGATTCCATCGGTTTAGTCGTTTGCTGCATGCCGGGGTACGCATGCGCGACCCCACCAGCAAGTAACGAAAAGAGCGATGACAACAATAATGCCGCTATGACTTTATGCTTCATTTATTATTACGCTTTAGCAAGGAATCTAACTCACGCCGATCTTCTTCGCTAATTTCATTCGGCACATTACCGCTGATGCGTTGTTTACGAATGAAGATAAAACCAATCACTAGCCCAATGAGTAACAAGCCAACGGGACCTAACCAAAGAATGTAGGTCTTGGTTTCCATCTTAGGCTTATAGAGTACAAACTCACCGTAACGGCTGGTCATAAACTCGATGATCTCATCATCCCCTTTGCCTTCGTCTACCATCTTGAAGACTTCAAGACGCAAATCCCGAGCAACCGGTGAGTTTGAGTCAATCAAGTTTTGATTTTGACACTGTGGGCAACGTAGCTCATGTGCTAAAGACAAACCGCGCTTTTGATTTTCAGGCGTTTTGAATTCATAAGTATCAACCGGTGTTGCCATAACGGCGGTCGTCATACTGAATAACAGCACTAGACCACCCATGATTTTTATCAGCGTTCTCATGATGCGCCATCCTTCGCCGCTTCAGCTTGTAATTGTTGGATCATAGGGTAAAGGGTCTCGCTCCATACGCGTTGATCGATTGGACCCGCATAACGGAAGCGAATAATACCGTTGTGATCAACCACAAAACTTTCAGGTGCACCATAGACGCCAAGGTCTAAACCTAAACGGCCATCTTTATCATAGATATTGACGTTATAGGGGTCGCCCTGACGCTTTAACTCTTCTAATGCGGGAGCACGCTCATCGCGATAGTTGATCCCGTAAATTGGCAGAAGATTTTTACGCTTTAGCATCACTAAGAAAGGATGCTCATATTTACAAGATGGACACCAAGTCGCCCACACATTAAGTAATGACACCTTACCTTTTAACTGCTCATTCGTAATGATCTCAGCAGGTGTTTCTAAGCGTTCCAGTTGGAAAGCCGGAATAGGCTTTCCTTCTAGTGCCGAATCCAGTTGCTGTGGATTCAGGAATAACCCTTTATAGAGAAACACCCCCATGGCGAGAAATATGACCAATGGGATAAACAGAACCAACTTCTTCATACATTCCCCAATTATTGAGCCGTTGCTAATTTTGCTTTGTTCGCTAACGGTGCGACGGCTGCAGTGACTTTCGCACGGTAACGTTTATCCGATGCCGCGAAGAATCCACCAATCATCATAAAAATTGCCCCAAACCATAACCAACGCACGAATGGCTTGTAGTTCAAACGAACCGCAAATTCAGTGCTAGTAATTGGATCGCCCATGGTCACATACAAGTCACGGAATAGACCCCAGTCGATCCCCGCTTCTGTCATGTCCATAGTACGCACATTATATTGACGACGGTCTGGCTTGAGTAATGTCAGCAACTCATCACCTTTGTAGACTTCTATCTGTCCCTGCATTGCTGTGTAGTTAGGACCCACTACGTTTTTAGTCTCGAGATACTTAAAGGTATAACCCGCAAGCTCTTGGCTAATACCAGGTCCCATGCGAACACTTTTCTCAATCGAGTAATTCGACACCATAGTGGCACCAATCACAGATACAGCAATACCAAGATGCGCGAAGATCATACCCAGCTGGCTACGGCCCATACGGCTGATGCTGATATCACCTTCTTTCGACTTGACCATATTATAGGCCGCTCTAGCAGTCGCCAGGATAATCCAAGCCGCTGCCGCGATACCAAAGGCAACCCAAGTATTGAATACACCATCGACGATAAATGGCGTCACAATACCGATAGCCGCAGCAATCATTGCAGGGATCAATAACTGACGCTTAAGCTCGCCTGCTTTCGATTTTTTCCAACGGATAATTGGACCAATACCCATAAAGCCAAATAAGACTAATACGATAGGCACAAACACAGCGTTGAAGTATGGGGGTCCAACAGAGATTTTACCCATGCCAAGCGCGTCGATGAGCAATGGATATAATGTACCCAATAGCACCGTACCTGCGGCAACCGTCAGTAGCACGTTACACACTAGGAGCATAGTTTCTTTAGACTTAAGCTCGAAACGGGCAGGACTACTCATTTCACTGGCACGTAAAGCAAACAGTGTTAATGAACCGCCAACAGCTAAACCAAGTAACAACAGGATGAACATACCGCGACTTGGATCGGCTGCGAATGAATGCACTGAGGTTAATACACCTGAGCGAACAATAAAGGTACCAAGCAAACTTAAAGAGAAAGCGAAAATAGACAGTAATACTGTCCAGTTACGGAAGGCGCCGCGTTTCTCAGTCACAATCAAAGAGTGAACAAGCGCAGTACCCACTAACCAAGGCATAAAAGAGGCGTTCTCAACGGGATCCCAGAACCACCAACCGCCCCAGCCTAATTCATAATAAGCCCACCAAGATCCTAGTGCGATACCGCCCGTAAGGAAGGTCCAAGCAGCCAATGTCCATGGACGAGTCCAACGAGCCCATGCAGAATCGAGACGGCCGCTCATCAGCGCAGCAATCGCAAATGCAAAGCTTACAGAGAAGCCCACATAACCTAAGTACAACATAGGAGGATGGAAGATTAATCCCACGTCCTGCAGCATTGGATTTAAGTCACGACCTTCGGCAGGGATCGGGAATAAACGTTCAAATGGGCTAGATGTGAGTAGCATAAACAAACTAAAGCCAATCACAATAAGAGCCAATACTGCCAGCACACGGGCAGTAAATACTTCTTCTAAACCTTTGCTAAACAAGGCAACCGCAGCCGCCCAAGTTGATAAAGCAAACACCCAAAATAACAGTGACCCTTCATGACCGCCCCATACGGCCGAGATCTTAAAGAAGATAGGTAACTGAGAATTTGAATGATGTGCCACATAGGCGACCGAGAAATCATCGACGGCAAAACTATAAGCCAGCACGACAACAGATAAGGTAATAAAAAAGAACATTCCGTACGTTAATGGCCAAGCGTACCTAACAAGGTATTGGTCTTTTCTGGCAACACCTATTAGGGGGACGCTGATTAATAAGAAGGCAAAAGCCACCCCTATTATCAACGCAAAGTGTCCAAGTTCTGGGATCATGGGTTTTCCTCAGTCTTCAATAATATGTTGATTTAGAAAGACTCTATCTCAACGCACAACATGCTATTCACGCAAATGCACGAAATTTTGCTCATTTTAGTATTTGCTATTGTTCCTGTCTGCCTCTTTCGTACAAAACTGGGTTACTTGTCTCATTCTCAATTTTAGAGGTCGATGAAAGTCACGGAAGAGGCTCAGTTCTGCATGTGACCGACAAATGACACTTAAGTTTCATACAAAATTTACAAGAAGAATCAATTTGTGAACCAGTGCCCAACTATAAGCTTTCAGCACTGGGATTACCTTATATTACTGTTCAATGAACAATCTTTACGTATAATCTTGCTTCCAAGCCTAGCGGTTACTCCGCTTTCTGCAAACTAAAGTGAATATAGAAACAATGACGACATTTTGGATTTTTATTGCGCTTGTTATGTTAGTCGGCCTGATGCTGATTTGGATCCCGCACTTCAGACAGCAAAAATTGCTGAAAACGGAAGAAGCTGGAGTTCGTAAACAAACGAACCTTGAATTGTTCAATGAGCGCTTAGGCGTTCTTGAAAAAGAATTAAGTGAAGAGCTACTCGATCAAGCCGAATTTGATGCATTGAAGAAAGAACTGGAAATCAGTCTACTCCAAGACATCAAACAAGCGAACGACGATTCACTGGTCAACCAAATAAAGCCAAAGACGATTCTGTGGCCGTCGATCATGTCAGTTTGTTTGATTGTTATCTCAGGCTATCTCTATCAACACTTAGGCGCCTTCGAGAATATTGAAACTGCCCAGCAACCTGCAAATCCACATGCGGGAATGGATACGGCTCAAATCATGATGCAACGCGTGCAGATGATGGAAGCTCAAGTTAAAGCCGAGCCAGAAAACAGCCAACTGTGGTTCAGCTTAGGTCATGCTTATGTATCGGCAAACCAATACGATAAAGCGATTGCAGCTTTCGATAAAGTAATCGAATTAGTCGGAAAGCATGCAGAATTGCTCGGTCCAAAAGCAACGGCGATGTATTACAAAGCGGGTCAACAAATGACACCGCAAATCCAAGCTCTTATCAATGAGTCTTTAGCAATGGATGCCCAAGATCCTTCAACGCTACTGCTCGTGGGTATGGATGCTTTCTTTACTGCTGACTACAAGAAAGCCATCACCTCTTGGCAAACGATTTTAGATAGCGGTCGTGCCGACGTTGATCGTGCAGCTCTTATGAATGCAATCGAAACCGCCAACTTACGCATGCAGTCGGAAACCGCTGGCATGCCAAATGATGATGCACATAAGCAAGTCAAAGCGAGCGCTAAATCGGTCAATGTCACTATATCTATCTCAGCAGAACTTGCGGCTAAAGCCAGTCCAGAAGACACCATTTTCATCTTTGCCCGTGCAACTGAAGGACCTAAAGTCCCATTAGCTGCAACCAAAGTCAGTGCTAAGTCTTTCCCGATTACAGTGACATTAGATGACAGCAGCGGTATGGGTGGTGATGTGAAGTTAAGCGATGCAGCCAATGTGGAAGTGATTGCTGTACTGTCTAAACAAGGTAATATCAAACCGCAAACGGGTGATATTCAAGGCAAGATCAGTAAAGTCGCCGTAGGCGATACAGCGAACCTAGTACTTGATACTCAAGTGCAATAAATCGCAGTTAATTGCAGATATAAAAAAACCGGCTTTCGCCGGTTTTTTTATATCTGAAGAATTACTTAGCTGTAGACATAAATTTGATAGCAGCTTTGTAATCATCATCAGTACAATCAGTACACATACCGCCTGGTGGCATAGCATTCAGACCGGTTTTCACACTCTTCACTAGAGCGTCAACACCCTTAGCTAAGCGTGGTTCCCATTCTGCAGCGTTGTGTACTTTTGGAGCACCAGCAACACCCATACTGTGGCATACGGTACATGCCTTATTATAAATAGCCTCAGCATCTTGAGCTGAAGCGTTAACTGACATAGTCAAAGCAGCGACAGCAGTCATTGCTAACAGTTTTTTCATGTTCAATGTTCCTAATGCAAATACGTACAAAGCTCGGCGCCGCCCTTACTTAGGCAGACTCATTATAGCCGACTAAGATTACTACAAACTTCAAGAAATCTCATCTTTTTGTGATTAGAATCTCAACACAAAATGAATCAGGCGACAAGGATGACAAATTCGTTAATATATTAGCAAGTCGTAAAAAAGTTCGATAAATATTGCGGTTATTGGAACCACATCATATTGCTGACATCTAGTGCAAACCAAGAGTAAACCCCCAATAACGTTTGTGTTAGAATGACTTGTGTTTCCTTCCGGCTTGAGATAGAGGGTTCAGTGACAAATATAACTAAAGAAACCACATTAGTGTCAGCCAGCAAGCTGACCTGTATCCGCGAAGAACGCATCCTTTTTGATGAGTTAAGTTTTGATATTAATGCCGGTGACATTGTTCAGATTGAAGGCCCTAACGGCGCAGGCAAGACCAGTTTATTACGCATATTGGCGGGCCTCTCTCGCCCCTATGCCGGACAAACTTTTTACATTAATGAAGACATAAACCGTTGCCGCGATGAATACAATGAAGACCTCTTGTATTTAGGCCATTTAGCTGGCGTGAAATGCGAGCTGACTGCCGAAGAAAACCTTAATTTCAATTTAAGAATCGGTGGTTATGATGACTTTGATACGTCAGAGATTTTAGCCAAAGTCAATTTAACGGGCTTTGAAGAAGCTCTCGCGGGGCATTTATCCGCAGGCCAGCATCGCAGAACAGCGCTATCAAGATTGTGGCATAGCAACTGTAAAATTTGGATCCTTGACGAACCTTTTACTGCAATCGATAAAAAAGGCGTCGAAGAACTGGAGCAGTTATTTATTCAGCATGCGGATAATGGTGGCTGTGTGATCCTCACAACTCACCAAGATATGGGCATTATCACAGATGATAGGCTTCGTAAAATTCGTCTCGATTATCGCTTCATATAAGGTCAGGCTCAATGAAAAGAGGCATCAGTTTTACCCAAGCATTTTTCACCTTGCTGCAGCGAGATCTTAAAATTGCTATTCGCCACCGCGGCGACATTTTTAACCCACTGCTATTTTTTATTATGGTCGTTACTTTGTTTCCGCTGGGGATTGGACCAGAACCGCAAATGTTAGCACGTGTGGCACCAGGGATAATTTGGGTAGCCGCATTATTAGCATCAATGTTGTCACTTGAAAGGCTTTTCAAAGCCGACTTTAGTGATGGTAGCTTAGAACAAATGCTATTAAGCCCACAGCCATTAGCCATTCTCGTATTAGCTAAAGTGTTAGCCCACTGGATTTTAACTGGTGTGCCACTGATTATTATCGCACCACTGTTAGCGGTATTACTCAATCTAGACGGCAACAGCTACGGTGCGTTAATTTCGACGCTTGCGCTAGGCACGCCAGTATTGTCGCTGTTAGGTGCTATTGGTGTGGCATTAACCGTCGGTCTAAGGAAAGGCGGCGTGTTACTCAGCTTACTTATTTTGCCCCTATATATCCCAGTACTCATTTTTGCAACGAGTGCTATAGACGCGGCAGGAATGAATTTACCCTATGATGGTCAGCTCGCTATAATAGGCGCTATGCTGGTCGGATCGTTAACCTTAGCACCTTTTGCAATTGGTGCATCTCTGCGAGTGAGTACTAACTAAAATGTGGAAATGGTTACACCCTTACGCGGATCCTGAACGCGCATATAAATTATCAGGAACGTTATTTCCATGGTTTGCGATCTTAGCCGGTCTATTGATTGCAGTTGGCACTACTTGGGGACTCGTTTTCGCGCCGACGGATTACCAGCAGGGTGATAGTTACCGTATTATCTTTATCCATGTTCCTGCCGCGTCTATGTCAATGGCAGCTTATATGGGGATGGCAACAGCGGCCTTTATCGGTCTAGTTTGGCAGATAAAACTTGCCGACTGGGCTGCTGCATCTATTGCTCCCATTGGTGCAGTGATCACCTTTATCGCACTCTTTACCGGGGCAGCATGGGGTAAACCTATGTGGGGTGCCTGGTGGGTATGGGATGCACGCTTAACTTCTGAGCTGGTATTACTATTCCTATATCTAGGTGTGATCTCGCTCTATGCCTCATTTGAGGATAAAGTGCTCGCAGCTCGTGCAGCAGGGATCTTAGCGATCGTCGGTGTAATCAATATTCCTATCATCAAATACTCAGTTGAATGGTGGAGCTCATTACATCAACCGTCGACGATACGCATTACCGAGAAATCGACTATGTCGACTGAAATGCTCTATCCACTGTTAATTAACATACTGGGCTTCGGTCTTATGATTGGCGCCATCACTATTGTTCGTTTTAGAGCAGAAATTTTAGCAAGAAATGGCATGCGCCCTTGGGTTCGTGAACTAGCTAAAGCGGAGGAGGTCAAATGATGCAATTCGATTCAATCAGTGATTTTTTTAATATGGGCGGCTATGCATTCTATGTATGGCTATCCTACGGAGTGACCTTCTTCTGCCTCGCTACGCTCATCATTACCAGCGCACGCCAAAAGCGTAAGGTGTTAATTGATATCGCGAAGAAGATGGATAGAGAAGAACGCCTAAAAGAAACCAGGAGTACTAAATCGTGAACCCAAGACGCAAAAAAAGACTGACATTAGCTGTAGCATTAATCGGTGGCGTTGCTGCGATTACTTCGCTTTTGCTCTATGCGCTGAACTCCAACTTGAACTTATTCTATACTCCGTCTGAAATTGTCCACGGCAAGACAGACACTGGCGTAAAACCTGAAATTGGCCAACGTATTCGTGTCGGCGGAATGGTGACGGTAGGTTCTATGGTGCGAGATCCCAAAAGCTTGCATGTCGAATTTGCAGTACATGACTCCCTCGGCGGTGAAGTACTGGTCACTTATGACGACCTATTGCCCGATCTTTTCCGTGAAGGACAAGGCATTGTTGCTCAGGGTGTACTGGGTGCTGATGGCAAACTAGAAGCTACTGAAGTACTGGCCAAGCATGATGAAAACTACATGCCACCAGAAGTTGCTGAAGCCATGGGCCAAAAGCACGAAAAGTTAGATTATAGCCAGCAAAAGGCACCAGATACTAAGTAGGTTATTGATGGATCAACAATAGCGTACAAACTAAGCCTCCTAGCTTAATAACTAGTGAGGCTTTTTTATTCTCTCAATCTAGAGAATTAAAGGTGAACTATACTCAAAGCAGCATCAAAACCTAAGACTGCGTATGATTCAAATCACACCATTAAACATAAGCTTGCTTGGTATTGGTCTACTCTTATGCCTTTTAAGCCTTTCACAAAACGCTAATGCAGCTAAAATCGTCGTCATCGAAAGCTATCATCAAGGCAATCAATGGGACCAAGAATATAGCCGAGCGATTAATGACACGCTCAGCCCTTTACACGATGTTAGCTATTTCGAAATGGATACCAAGCGCATACCAAAGGAGCAATTTGGCGAAAGGGCTAATTTAGCGTGGAAGTACATCCAAAGCCAAGTACCTCAACTGGTTATTCTGGCCGATGATAATGCGGTTAACCTGTTACATCAGCGCCTCAATGACAGCTTAATCCCTGTCGTTTATCTCGGGGTGAATATGAACCCAAGGGCCTATCATCTCAACGAGCTCAAGCGATTTACAGGGGTCATAGAAAGACCGCTGCTACGACGCTCTCTGCTGCTTATTCAACGCATACTCCCACAGACTATACACCGCAAAATACTCGTGCTGTTCGATCAAGGTGTGACTTCAGACTCAGCCGCAGAATACATCAGCAAGCAACACTCTAGTATTTTGGGTGATATCGAAGTGAATCTGGTGCAATTGTCACAGCTAGCAGATTGGCAGCAACAGCGAAAAAGCAAGGCTATAACGCGATTGTCGTAGCGCTATACCATACAGTAAGAGATGCAGAGAATCGTTCTGTTGATGCGGATCAGCTACTAAAATGGATATCTGAACATACCCCAGTACCCAATTTCGGGTTTTGAGGATTCAGTGTCTCCGCCGAGGGTAATATTGGCGGCTACGTACTCGATGGCTATCATCATGGCAAGATAGCAGCCAATATGGCATTAAAAATACTGGCAGGCGATAAACCCGAGAATATCTTTCCAGTGACAGATGATCTTGGAAAATACATGTTTAGTCAGCAAGGCTTGGCAAGATGGAATATATCCCTACCGAAAGACATAGAGAAAAAATACACTGTGGGTAGAGTAGAAAAATGGGTATAAAAAAGCCGGGCATTGCCCGGCTTTTTAAAAGTGTAACCTTAATTACTCAGCAGCTTCAACATCAACAGCTTGAGCAGCTTCTGGACGGCCAACTAGCTCGATGTAAGCCATAGGGGCTTTATCACCAGCACGTAAACCGCACTTAAGGATACGGGTATAGCCACCAGGACGTTCCTGGTAACGTGGACCCAACTCAGTAAATAACTTACCAACGACTTCAGCGTCGCGAGTACGTGCAAACGCTAAACGACGGTTTGCAACGCTGTCACTCTTAGCAAGTGTTATCAGAGGCTCAACTACGCGACGCAGTTCTTTCGCTTTAGCCACAGTTGTCTTGATGATCTCATGACGAACTAGTGAACCGGCCATGTTGCGAAACATGGCTTGGCGATGACTGCTGTTACGGTTTAGTTGACGACCACTCTTACGATGGCGCATGACCTAATCCTTATAACCTAAATCTGTACAAACCTGAGACTTATAGGTCGTCTGCTAAACTAGCTGGAGGCCAGTTTTCCAAACGCATACCTAACGACAGTCCGCGAGAAGCTAAAACGTCCTTAATTTCAGTAAGAGACTTCTTACCTAAGTTAGGGGTCTTCAGCAACTCAACTTCAGTGCGCTGTACCAGATCTCCGATGTAATGAATCGCTTCGGCTTTCAAGCAGTTAGCCGAACGTACAGTTAGCTCTAAATCGTCGACAGGACGCAGCAGAATCGGATCGAATTCCGGCTTCTCTTCTTTCAGCTCTGGCTCAGTCACGTCACGTAATTCAACAAACGCATCTAGCTGTTCAGCTAAAATTGTTGCAGAACGACGGATAGCTTCCTCAGGATCGATAGTACCGTTTGTGGTCATATCGATAACGAGTTTATCTAAGTCAGTACGCTGTTCTACACGTGCTGCTTCTACATTGTAGGCAATACGCGCAACTGGCGAGAAAGAAGCATCAACCAGCAAGCGGCCGATTGGGCGATCATCGTCTTCAGTCTGTGCACGAGCAGATGCTGGTACATAGCCACGACCACGCTCAACGCGAATACGCATGCTGATATCATTGTTACCTGTCAGGTGACAGATAATATGATCAGGATTCACGATAGTGACATCACCATCATGCGTGATATCTGCTGCGATGACAGGGCCTGCGCCGGACTTGCTCAACGTAAGCATAGCCTCGTCTTTACCCTCGATAGTCACTGCTAACCCTTTCAGGTTTAACAAGATCTCAAGGATATCTTCTTGAACGCCTTCCTTACTGCTGTATTCGTGCAGTACACCGTCAATCTCGACTTCGGTAACCGCGCAGCCGGGCATAGACGACAATAGGATGCGACGCAACGCGTTACCTAAAGTGTGGCCGAAACCACGCTCAAGTGGTTCCAATGTAACCTTGGCACGTGTTGAGTTAACCTGCTCGATATCAACGAGACGCGGTTTAAGAAATTCTGTAACAGAACCCTGCATTGTGTCCTCTCTTGTTTGTTAGCCTTACTTAGAGTAAAGCTCGACGATCAGCTGTTCGTTAATTTCCGCAGACAAATCGCTACGTTCTGGAACGCGCTTGAAAGCACCTTCCATTTTCGCGCTGTCGACTTCAACCCATGTAGGCTTCTCGCGTTGAGCTGCCACTTCTAAAGCCGCTTTAATACGAGCTTGAGTACGTGACTTCTCGCGGATGCTCACAACATCATTCGCAGACACTTTGAATGATGGAATGTTAACAACACGACCGTTAACCATAATTGATTTATGGCTCACTAGCTGACGTGATTCTGCACGAGTTGCACCGAAGCCCATACGATAAACGACGTTATCAAGACGGGTTTCTAAAAGCTGAAGCAGGTTTTCACCTGTGTTGCCTTTAGTACGTGCAGCATCTTTGTAATAGTTACGGAATTGTTTTTCTAACACACCGTAAATACGACGAACTTTTTGTTTTTCGCGTAACTGAGTACCATACTCTGACAAACGTGGCTTACGAGCGCCATGTTGTCCAGGTGCAGTTTCCAGTTTACACTTTGAATCGATTGCTCTCACACCGCTTTTTAAGAAAAGGTCTGTACCTTCTCGGCGGCTGAGCTTGAGCTTGGGACCCAAGTATCTTGCCATGATCTTTCTCCAACTATCCTAATGAAACGGCGTTATACACGACGCTTTTTAGGAGGACGACAACCATTATGAGGGATCGGCGTCACATCGGTAATGTTGGTAATTTTATAACCAACAGCGTTCAGCGCACGAATGGCTGACTCACGACCTGGACCTGGACCCTTCACAAACACTTCAAGGTTTTTTAAACCGTAGTCTTGAGCAGCAGCACCTGCACGCTCAGCAGCCACCTGTGCAGCAAATGGAGTAGATTTACGTGAACCACGGAAACCTGAACCACCTGAAGTAGCCCATGACAACGCATTACCTTGACGATCTGTAATGGTGACAATAGTGTTGTTGAAAGAAGCATGGATATGAGCCATGCCATCTGCAACCTGTTTACGTACGCGCTTACGCGGAGAACGTGACGGAACTTTAGCCATTGCTTTACCTTCCCGTTACTTTCTAATTGGTTTACGTGGACCTTTACGCGTACGCGCATTGGTCTTAGTACGTTGCCCACGGAGAGGCAGGCTACGGCGATGGCGGAGACCACGATAACAACCAAGATCCATAAGACGCTTGATGTTCATTGAAATCTCACGACGTAAGTCACCTTCTACTAGGTATTTAGCGACTTCTTCGCGTAGTGTGTCTATTTGAGCTTCGCTCAATTCCTTGATCTTAGCAGTTTCAGCGATTGCTGTAGCCGCGCAGATTGCTCTAGCGCGAGTACGGCCGATGCCGAAAATTGCAGTCAATGCGATGACTGTATGCTTTTGATCAGGAATGTTAATGCCAGCGATACGGGCCACTATGCACTCCTTAAAGTTAAAGGCCAACTGCGAAAAGCCCGAAAGGATACTCGACAGTCGACAGATTTGCAAACAAAATTTTGTTCAGCCCAATTCATGGGCTGAACAAATTACTTTTTAGCCTTGACGCTGTTTGTGTTTTGGTTCAACACAGATAACGCGTACAACGCCACTACGCTTGACGATCTTGCAGTTACGGCAGATCTTCTTCACGGAAGCTCGAACTTTCATTTCATCACTCCGTAAAGCTACTTAGCGACCAAAGCGATCTAAATTCGCTTTGTTAACTAGGTTAGCTTTCTTCATCACAGACTCATACTGATGAGACATCATATGCGTCTGAACCTGAGCCATGAAGTCCATGATTACGACTACCATAATTAGTAGTGAAGTACCGCCGAAATAGAACTGTACTTTCCACGCAATTAACATGAACTCCGGAATTAAGCAGATAAAGGTTATGTATAACGCGCCTGCCAATGTCAAACGGGTCATAACTTTATCAATGTAACGCGAAGTCTGTTCTCCAGGACGGATCCCAGGGATGAATGCACCACTCTTCTTCAAGTTATCTGCTGTTTCACGTGGGTTAAACACCAACGCAGTATAGAAGAAACAGAAAAAGATAATCGCTGTTGCATATAATAATGAGTAAAGCGGTTGTCCAGGTGACACAGCCAGTGAAAAATCACTTAACCATGACATGGACTCATTTTGGCCGAACCACTGAGCCAGTGTTCCAGGAAACAAAATGATGCTTGACGCAAAAATTGGCGGAATAACACCTGCCATGTTTATTTTCAGCGGTAGATGGGTACTTTGCGCAGCGAACACCTTACGGCCTTGCTGACGCTTAGCATAGTTAACGACGATACGACGCTGACCACGTTCCACAAACACTACAAAATAAGTCACTGCAAACACAATTACCGCGAGCAACAACAATACTAACACATTCAAGTCACCTTGACGCGCCTGCTCAGCCGTTTGGCCGATAGCGGAAGGTAATCCAGCAACAATACCTGCGAAAATCAAAATCGAGATACCATTACCTATACCACGTTCGGTAATTTGCTCACCTAGCCACATAAGGAACATAGTTCCTGTTACTAAGCTCACAACCGCAACAAAGTAGAATCCAAATCCAATGTTGACCACAAGGCCTGGCACTAAGTTTGGTAACCCGGTTGCAATACCGACCGACTGGAATGTACCCAGCACTAAGGTACCCCATCTGGTATATTGACTGATTTTCTTACGTCCTGATTCGCCTTCCTTTTTCAATTCAGCGAGTGCAGGATGTACGACAGTCAACAGTTGCATGATAATCGATGCCGAAATGTACGGCATAATACCTAATGCAAAGATAGAGGCACGCTCAAGGGCACCACCCGAGAACATGTTAAACATGCCAAGGATGGTTCCACTTTGCTGAGCAAACAGCTCTGCTAATACAGCTGCGTCAATACCAGGAATTGGCACAAACGAACCGGCTCTAAAGACGATAATCGCACCAATCACGAACAGGAGGCGAGCTTTCAATTCTGAAAGTCCACCTTTCGCGCTTTTTAAATCAAGTCCTGGTTTTGCCATCGACGTATTATTCCTCGATCTTACCGCCGGCAGCTTCAATAGCTGCACGTGCACCTTTGGTTACCTTCAGACCTTTAACAGTCACAGGGCGCTCAATGGTACCTGAAAGAACAATTTTCGCAAACTGGATGTTGCGAGTTATAACGTTCGCATCTTTCAGAGCGTTTAAGTCGATAACATCACCGTTAACTTTTGCCAGTTCGAGTACACGAACTTCAGCTGTTACCATAGCGCGACGCGAGGTAAAACCAAATTTAGGTAAACGGATTTTAAGTGGCATTTGACCACCTTCAAATCCTGGGCGTACACCGCCACCAGAACGAGACTTTTGGCCTTTATGACCACGACCCGCTGTTTTACCTAGACCTGAGCCCATACCACGGCCTACACGCTTTGGTGCATGCTTAGAGCCTGCAGCTGGAGATAGAGTATTTAAACGCATCTATTAATCCTCCACCTTAACCATGTAGTAGACCTTGTTGATCATACCGCGAACAGAAGGAGTATCTTCTAATTCAACAGTGTGGCCAATGCGACGCAAACCAAGACCCGTTAGGGTTGCACGGTGCTTCGGTAAACGACCGATACCGCTTTTAGTTTGAGTAACTTTTACAGTTTTAGTTGCCATGGTGCATTACCCCCGAATTTCGTCAACATTCAGGCCACGCTTAGCTGCGATTTGCGAAGGTGACTTCATGTGCACCAAAGCATCGACAGTCGCGCGAACGATGTTGATCGGGTTAGTAGAACCGTATGCTTTTGACAGAACGTTATGAACGCCTGCTACTTCCAATACGGCACGCATTGCGCCACCGGCAATAATACCAGTACCTTGTGATGCAGGTTGCATGTACACAAGAGAACCAGTATGACGACCTTTAACTGGGTGATGCAGAGTACCTGCATTCAACTCAACGGTCACAATGTTACGACGAGCTTTTTCCATAGCTTTTTGAATCGCTGCTGGAACTTCACGTGCCTTGCCATAGCCGTAGCCAATCTTACCGTTACCATCACCCACTACTGTCAGTGCTGTGAAGCTAAAGATACGACCGCCCTTAACTACTTTAGAAACACGATTAACTGCAATCAATTTCTCTTGCAGATCGTCTTTTTGCTGAGCTTCTAATTTAGCCATTTTATAACCCCTTAGAACTTCAGGCCAGCTTCACGAGCTGCATCTGCTAAAGCAGCTACACGACCGTGATACTTGAAACCAGAACGATCGAACGCAACTGAAGTTACGCCTTTTTCGATCGCGCGCTCAGCAACAAATTTACCTACTGCTTTCGCTGCGTCTACGTTACCGGTACTCTTCAGTAGCTCTTTAACCGCTTTTTCTACGGTTGAAGCAGCTGCCAACACCTGAGCTTCAGGATTGATCACCTGAGCATAAATGTGACGCGGTGTACGATGTACAACCAGACGGTTCACGCCCAGCTCTTGGATCTTCTTACGAGCGCGAGTAGCGCGACGTAAGCGAGATGTTTTCTTATCCATATCGCGTTACCTACTTCTTCTTAGCCTCTTTACGGCGTACTACTTCGTCGTCATAGCGAACACCCTTGCCTTTGTATGGCTCTGGTGGACGGTATCCGCGAATCTCAGCAGCGACTTGGCCAATTAACTGTTTATCAACGCCACGTAGGACGATATCAGTTTGGCTAGGACACTCTGCAGTAACGCCTGCGGGCAGTTTGTGTACTAACGGATGAGAGAAACCTAAAGTCAGGTCAATATCAGAACCGACGAGTTTCGCACGGTAACCAACGCCAACTAACTTTAACTTACGCTCAAAACCTTGAGATACACCAACAACCATGTTGTTTACTAATGCACGAGTTGTACCAGCCTGTGCCCAAGCGTTAACAACGCCTTCAACAGGGAGGAACTTAACTACGCCAGCTTCAATAACAACATTGACCGCATTGTTGATCACTCGAGTCAGACTACCTTTTCCGCCTTTGACGGTAAGAGTCTGTTCGTTCAAGGTCACCTCTACGCCAGCTGGAATAGATACTGGTGCTTTTGCTACACGAGACATTCCTAGCTCCTTAAGCTACGTAGCAGATAACCTCGCCACCCATGCCTGCAAGGCGGGCGGCACGATCAGTCATCAAGCCTTTAGAAGTGGACACAATTGCGACACCCAGACCGCCCATCACCTTTGGAAGTTCGTTTTTACCTTTGTAAATACGAAGACCAGGGCGACTTACACGCTGGATAGTCTCAACGACTGGTTGGCCTTGGAAATACTTTAAAGTAACTTCCAGTTCAGGCTTGGCTTCATCTGCTACGGCGTAATCAGCGATGTAACCTTCTTCTTTAAGCAGTTTCGCAATAGCGACTTTCAACTTAGCAGAAGGCATCTTCACCGATACGTGGTTAGCAGCTTGGCCGTTACGAATACGGGTTAACATATCCGCAATAGGATCTTGCATGCTCATATTAGCTTACTCCGTGACAAGTGCTTACCAGCTGGCCTTACGCAGGCCAGGAACTTCACCACGCATGGTTGCTTCACGTAATTTGATACGGCTTAAGCCGAATTTACGTAAGAAGCCATGAGGGCGACCAGTTTGATTACAACGATTGCGTTGACGCGCAGCGCTGGAATCACGTGGTAGAGCTTGCAACTTAAGTACTGCATCCCAACGATCTTCGTCAGAAGAAGCTGGACTTGCAATGATAGTCTTAAGAGCCGCACGCTTTTCAGCGTACTTGGCCACGAGCTGTGCACGTTTAACTTCACGTGCTTTCATTGATGTTTTTGCCATTACGCTACCCTTATTTCTTGAATGGGAAGTTAAAAGCGTCTAACAAAGCACGACCTTCTTCATCATTCTTCGCAGTAGTAGTGATAACAATATCCATACCACGAATCTTATCGATTTTATCGTAATCGATTTCTGGGAAGATGATCTGCTCACGCACGCCCATTGCGTAGTTACCACGGCCGTCAAACGCTTTAGCGCTTAAGCCACGGAAGTCACGAATACGTGGGATTGCGATATCGACTAAACGCTCTAAGAATTCCCACATACGCTCACCGCGTAGGGTCACTTTACAGCCAATAGGGTAGCCTTCACGGATTTTAAAACCAGCAACTGACTTACGAGCAACAGTCACTACTGGCTTTTGACCAGCGATTGCAGTCATATCACGGACAGCATGGTCCATGATTTTCTTGTCTGCAACAGCTTCGCCAACACCCATGTTCAGGGTGATTTTCTCAATCCGAGGGACTTGCATGACACTGGTATAACCGAACTTTTTAGCAAGTTCAGCGACAACAGTCTCTTGGTATTTATCATGCAGTTTCGCCATCGTTTACTCCAATTACTTAACGAGTTCACTGTTCGATTTGAAGAAACGAACTTTTTTGCCGTCTTCAAAGCGGAAACCAACGCGATCAGCTTTGCCAGTGGCAGAGTTGAAAATCGCTACATTTGATGCTTGTATCGGTGCTTCTTTCTCAACAATACCGCCAGCTACGCCCAATTGTGGGTTTGGCTTTTGGTGTTTTTTGACAAGATTGATGCCTTCAACAATCAATTTACCAGTAGGAAGGACTTGAGAAACTTTTGCACGTTTACCCTTGTCTTTACCTGCTAATACAATCACTTCGTCTTCACGACGTATTTTAGCTGCCATTTTGAAGCTCCTTACAGTACTTCTGGTGCCAGCGAGACAATTTTCATAAATTGCTCATTACGCAATTCACGTGTCACTGGTCCAAAGATACGAGTACCAATCGGCTGCAGGTTGTTGTTCAAAAGAACAGCTGCATTCCGATCGAAGCGAATGACAGAACCGTCTGGACGACGTACGCCTTTCTTAGTACGGACTACCACCGCGTTATACACATCGCCTTTCTTCGCTTTAGCGCGAGGAATCGCTTCTTTAACAGAAACTTTGATGATGTCGCCGATACCGGCATAACGACGATGAGAGCCACCCAAGACCTTAATACACTGAACTCTGCGTGCGCCGCTGTTACAAGCAACGTCAAGAGTCGATTGCATTTGGATCATTTTAAGTGCTCCGCTATCGTTACTACACAATTCCCACTATGGGACAATAAAAACACTCATTTTTGCTATTAATTTAGTCAAAAATGGCGCGCAAATATAACACCATAAAAGTGGAATGTATAGTATTAAAAAACAAACGGCCCCACATTCTGGAGCCGTTTACCTAAATACCTAATTAACTTAGGCCTTTGATACTACTTCAACCAGGGTCCAAGACTTAGTCTTAGACAAAGGACGACATTCGCGAATCGCTACTAAATCGCCTTCGTTGCACTGATTAGTTTCGTCATGTGCATGGATCTTAGTCGTACGCTTAATGTATTTCCCATAGATTGGGTGTTTCACTTGGCGTTCGATAGCAACAGTAATGGACTTGTCCATTTTGTTGCTAGTTACACGACCCTGCAAAGTACGGATTTTATCAGACATTATGCACCCGCCTTAGAAGTAATAATGGTCTTAACGCGCGCAATATTACGGCGCACTAATTTCAGTTGATTAGTCTGAGTCAACTGACCAGTGGCGTGTTGCATACGCAGGTTGAACTGCTCACGCAGCAGACCAAGTAGTTCAGCGTTCAGTTCTTCAACGCTCTTTTCTCTCAGTTCGCTCGCTTTCATTACATCACCGTCTTAGTTACGAAGGTAGTCTTAATTGGAAGCTTGGCAGCAGCTAAAGCAAACGCTTCACGAGCGATCACTTCAGAAACACCATTCATCTCATAAAGAACCTTACCAGGTTGAATCTGACATACCCAGTATTCAACGTTACCCTTACCTTTACCCATACGCACTTCGAGAGGCTTAGAGGTAATCGGTTTGTCCGGGAAAACTCGAATCCAAATTTGTCCCTGACGCTTAATGTGACGTGTCATGGCACGACGTGCAGATTCGATCTGACGCGCAGTTAAACGGCCACGGCCGACTGCTTTCAGACCAAAAGTACCAAAGCTAACTTCGGTACCGTTCGCCAGACCGCGGTTGCGGCCTTTGAACATCTTGCGAAACTTCATACGTTTAGGTTGCAGCATTGCCGGCTCTCCTATTTACCACGAGGCTTGCGCTTAGGTTGCTGCTGCTTCGGTTCTTCAATCTGTGGCAGCATTCCATCTAGAACTTCACCTTTGAAGATCCAAACTTTAACGCCAATCACACCGTATTGGGTGTGACTTTCAGATGTAGAATAGTCGATATCAGCACGCAAAGTATGTAAAGGTACACGACCTTCACGATACCACTCATCACGCGCAATCTCAGCTCCGCCTAAACGGCCACTAACTTGTACTTTGATACCTTGAGCACCAATACGCATTGCGTTTTGAACTGCGCGCTTCATAGCACGACGGAACATAACACGACGCTCTAATTGCTGTGCAATTGAATCAGCAACTAACTTGGCATCTAGCTCAGGTTTACGGATCTCAGCGATGTTAATTTGAGCAGGAGTGCCAGCAAGTTTTGACACTGCAGCACGCAATACTTCAACGTCTTCACCTTTCTTACCAATCACAACACCTGGACGGGCAGTGTGAATCGTAACGCGGATGCTTTTCGCTGGACGTTCGATAACAATCTTAGATACTGAAGCAGCTTGTAATTTCTCTACAAGAAACTTACGCACTTCCCAGTCGCTGTTCAGATTATTTGCGTAATCTGATTTATCTGCGTACCAGGTAGAGATCCAAGGCTTGGTGATACCCAGACGGATACCATTAGGATGTACTTTCTGTCCCATTGCTCTCTCCTAGCGATCTGATACAACCACAGTAATGTGGCTGGTACGCTTCATGATACGATCAGCGCGGCCTTTAGCACGTGGCATGATACGCTTCATAGTTGGGCCTTCATCTACGAAGACGGCTCCTACTTTAAGCTCATCAATATCCGCGCCTTCGTTGTGTTCGGCGTTTGCGATAGCTGAGTCAAGTACTTTTTTAACCAGTACGGCGGCTTTCTTGGGGCTGAAAGTCAAAATTTCGAGTGCCTTAGCAACAGGCAAACCACGAATTTGATCAGCAACCAGACGGGCCTTCTGCGCAGACGTACGGGCAAAACGATGTTTAGCTAAAACTTCCATCTTATTCCTCCCGTATTAACGCTTCTTCGCTTTCTTATCAGCGGCATGGCCACGATAAGTGCGAGTTGGTGAAAATTCACCAAGTTTGTGGCCGATCATTTCGTCAGTTACGAACACAGGAACGTGCTGACGACCATTATGGACAGCGATGGTCAAACCAATCATATTTGGAATGATCATAGAGCGACGTGACCAAGTCTTAATAGGCTTTTTGTCACCGGCTTCCATCGCTTTCTCTACCTTCTTCAGCAAGTGCAGGTCAATGAAGGGACCTTTCTTGAGAGAACGTGGCATGGCGAATCCTCTTACTATTTATTACGACGACGTACGATGTACTTGTCAGTGCGCTTGTTACTACGAGTTTTATAACCCTTAGTTGGCACACCCCATGGAGTCACTGGGTGACGACCACCAGAAGTACGGCCTTCACCACCACCGTGTGGATGGTCTACTGGGTTCATTGCAACACCGCGAACTGTAGGACGTATGCCTCTCCAGCGCTTAGCACCTGCTTTACCTAACTGGCGTAGCATGTGTTCGGCATTACCAACTTCACCAAATGTCGCGCGGCAATCAACTGGCACTTTACGCATTTCGCCTGAGCGAAGACGTAGAGTGGCATATGCGCCATCACGAGCAACAACTTGTACATAAGCCCCTGCAGAACGAGCGATCTGAGCACCTTTACCAGGCTTCATTTCAACAGCGTGAACTACAGAACCTACTGGGATGTTGCGCAGTGGCATAGCGTTACCGGTTTTGATCTCGGCAGCAACACCAGACTGGATCTTATCGCCAGCTTGCATGCCTTTGGCAGCAAGAATATAACGACGCTCACCATCCGCATACAATACTAACGCGATGTTAGCTGTACGGTTTGGATCGTATTCCAGACGCTCAATCTTTGCAGGGATACCATCTTTATCGCGTTTGAAGTCGATTAGACGATAATGCTGCTTATGACCACCACCTACGTGACGGACAGTGATACGGCCAGTATTGTTACGGCCACCACTTTTAGATTTTTTCGCCAACAGGCCAGCAAAGGGTTTACCCTTATGCAGGTCAGTGTTCACCACTTTAACTACGTGGCGACGACCTGGAGAGGTTGGCTTACACTTAATAACTGCCATGATAATTCTCCTTTGCTTACTCAGCGCCGCCGACGAAATCGATGTCAGCACCAGCAGCTAGAGTTACATAGGCTTTTTTCCAATCGCTACGACGACCAGTACGGCCACCAGTGCGTTTAGTTTTGCCTTTGCTTACTAAAGTGCGAACTGAATCAACTTCAACTTCAAATAGCTTAGCAACAGCAGCTTTAATTTCAGCTTTAGTTGCATCGATAGCTACGCGGAAAACAACAGTGTTGTGCTTCTCAGCGTTCACAGTGCTCTTTTCAGAGATGTGTGGAGCGAGAATAACTTTTAGCAAACGTTCTTCGCGGATCATCATGCTAGCATCTCCTCGATTTGCTTCACTGCGTCAGCAGTCACAAGCACAGTGTTGAACGCGATCAGACTAACTGGGTCAAGACCCGCTACGTCACGAACGTCAACTTTGTACAGGTTACGAGCTGCTAAGAATAAGTTCTCATCAACTTCTGCAGTCACAATCAGAACGTCTTCAAGGTTCATTGCTTTCAATTTAGCTTTCAGCTCTTTAGTTTTAGGAGCTTCAACACCGAAAGATTCAACAACAACCAGACGCTCTTGACGTACCAATTCAGACAGAATGCTTTTCAGCGCGCCGCGGTACATCTTTTTGTTAACTTTTTGGCTATGATCTTGGGTTTTAGCAGCGAATGTTACGCCACCGCCACGCCAGATTGGGCCTTTAACAGAACCAGCACGAGCACGGCCAGTTCCTTTTTGGCGCCAAGGCTTTTTGCCTGAGCCAGTTACTTCCGCACGAGTCTTTTGAGCACGAGTGCCCTGACGCGCGTTTGCAGCGTATGCTACAACTACCTGATGAACCAGTGCCTCGTTAAAGTCACGGCCGAAGGTAGTTTCGGAAACTTCAAGAGCGCTTTGCGCGTCTTTCAATACCAATTCCATTACTATCTCCTCAGACCTTAAGCTTTAACGGCAGGCTTGATAATCAAGTCGCCATTGGTAGCGCCAGGAACAGCGCCACGGACTAGTAGCAGGTTACGCTCAACATCTACACGAACTACAACTAGATTTTGAGTAGTAACACGCTCGGCACCCATATGGCCTGACATTTTTTTGCCTTTGAATACGCGACCAGGCGTTTGGTTCTGACCGATAGAACCATTCGAGCGGTGCGACAAAGAGTTACCGTGAGTCATATCTTGAGTACGGAAGTTCCAACGCTTAACGCCGCCTTGGAAGCCTTTACCTTTTGATTGACCAGTAACATCTACTTTCGCTACGTCTGCGAAAATATCAACATTTAGCTCAGCACCAACTTCAATGCCCTCGCCTTCACCGTCTACCAAACGCATTTCCCACAAACCACGACCGGCTTCAACACCGCTCTTGGCAAAGTGACCTGCTTCTGGTTTAGTGATGCGATTGGCTTTTTTGGTGCCAGTTGTAACTTGAAGTGCACGGTAGCCGTCAGTTTCTAAAGTTTTCACTTGAGTAACACGGTTGCCTGCAACTTCAATTACAGTAACTGGTATTGAAACACCATCTTCAGTGAAGATGCGAGTCATACCAACTTTACGACCAATAAGACCGATAGCCATCTCTCAAACCTCTTCTTACTAGGATCTCAATTAACCCAAGCTAATCTGTACGTCGACACCAGCCGCAAGATCTAAACGCATTAATGCGTCAACAGTCTTTTCAGTTGGCTCTACGATGTCAACCAGGCGCTTGTGTGTACGTAATTCGTACTGGTCACGAGCATCTTTATTAACGTGCGGAGAGATCAAAATGGTATAACGCTCTTTGCGAGTAGGTAGTGGAATTGGACCACGAACCTGCGCGCCTGTACGCTTAGCAGTTTCAACGATTTCCGCTGTAGACTGATCAATTAAGCGATGATCAAATCCCTTTAAGCGGATACGGATTCTTTGGTTCTGCATTGACCAGAGCTCCTAAAATGGACACATAAAAAATCACCCTCTAGCTTCTTCTATATAGAAAAGCAGAGCGAGATGATTTAACCGTTCGACTCCCAATCGGAGCCGCTATGATAATGATTAACTTCAGCGACTAATCATTTAATTCGTCAACCTAAGTCGACGAGGGGGCCATTATACCTATCTAAATCCGGATATCAAGCCCGCTGTGTAAATAGTCATCAAATAACTATTCAACTTCAGAGTGGCGAGCATTTTACACAAATCTGTAGATAAAACTAGCCCTAAAACAAAAAAGGAAGCCGAAGCTTCCTTTTCAAACTAATCTCTGTCGCGATTAAGCGATGATTTTAGCTACTACACCAGCACCAACTGTACGACCACCTTCACGGATTGCGAAGCGTAAACCTTCGTCCATCGCGATTGGGCAAATCAGAGTCACTACCATTTTGATGTTGTCGCCAGGCATTACCATCTCTACGCCTTCTGGCAGTTCGATAGTACCGGTTACGTCAGTTGTACGGAAGTAGAACTGTGGACGGTAGCCTTTGAAGAATGGAGTGTGACGTCCACCTTCTTCTTTTGACAGAACATAAACTTCTGATTCAAAAGTGGTGTGTGGGTTGATTGAACCTGGTTTAGCCAATACTTGACCACGTTCTACGTCATCACGCTTAGTACCACGTAATAACACACCACAGTTCTCGCCTGCACGACCTTCGTCAAGCAGTTTACGGAACATTTCTACGCCAGTACACGTTGTTTTAGTCGTAGTGCGAACACCAACGATTTCAACTTCGTCACCCACTTTAACAATTCCACGCTCAACACGACCAGTTACTACTGTACCACGGCCAGAGATTGAGAATACGTCTTCGATTGGCAGTAGGAACGGCTTGTCGATGTCACGTTGTGGTTCTGGAATGTAAGAATCCAGAGCTTCAGCAAGTTCGATAATCTTAGCTTCCCACTCTGGTTGACCTTCTAGGGCCTTCAGAGCTGAACCTTGGATTACTGGTAAGTCATCACCTGGGAAATCGTATTCTGACAGAAGTTCACGCACTTCCATTTCAACCAATTCCAGTAATTCTTCGTCATCTACCATGTCACATTTGTTCATGAACACGATGATGAAAGGTACGCCAACCTGACGAGAAAGCAGGATGTGCTCACGAGTCTGTGGCATTGGACCGTCTGTTGAAGCTACTACTAAAATCGCGCCGTCCATCTGTGCAGCACCAGTGATCATGTTTTTAACATAGTCAGCATGGCCTGGGCAGTCTACGTGTGCGTAGTGACGTGAAGGCGTGTCATATTCGATGTGAGAGGTATTGATGGTAATACCGCGCTCACGCTCTTCTGGAGCGTTATCGATTTGAGAGAAGTCTTTAGCTTCGCCACCGTAGGTCTTAGCCAGTACGTGAGAGATAGCTGCAGTCAGTGTGGTTTTACCATGGTCAACGTGACCAATGGTGCCCACGTTTACGTGAGGCTTAATACGTTCAAATTTAGCTTTTGCCACGATATATTCCTTTCTTTTCAGAATAGTCCAGTCAGTGCTGGACCATAATAACATTTATGTCGTAACTGGATATTAGCTACGAGATTCAATAATCGCTTTTGCAATGTTTTGCGGTGCATCAGAGTACTTCAAGAACTCCATAGAGTATGAAGCGCGTCCCTGAGTAGCAGAGCGCAAATCAGTTGCGTAACCAAACATTTCAGAAAGAGGCACTACAGCATGGACTATTTTGATGCCACCAAAGCCATCATCCATCCCCTCAATCAAGCCACGACGACGGTTTAAATCACCAACGACGTCACCCATATAATTTTCAGGGGTAGATACTTCAACTTTCATGCAAGGTTCGAGCAACGCAGGGTTTGCTTCAAGCGCACCCTTTTTGAAGCCCATAGAACCTGCAATTTTGAACGCCATTTCATTCGAGTCCACATCATGATATGAACCGTCGAATAGAGTGACCTTCACGTCCAACACAGGGAAGCCAGCGAGAACGCCATTCTTCATCTGTTCTTGGATACCTTTATCAACCGCAGGAATGAATTCACGAGGAATCACACCTCCCACAACTGCATTGACAAATTCGTAACCAGCGCCTTCTTCATTAGGCTCTAGTTTTAACCAAACGTGACCGAATTGTCCACGACCACCTGATTGGCGTACAAATTTACCTTCAGCTTCTACTGACGCTCGGATAGTTTCGCGGTACGCCACTTGTGGCTTACCTACGTTACATTCAACACCAAATTCGCGACGCATACGGTCAACGATGATGTCTAAGTGTAACTCACCCATACCCGAAATCAGAGTTTGTGATGATTCTTCGTCAGTTTCAACTCGGAATGATGGATCTTCCGCTGCAAGCTTTTGCAACGCGATACCCATTTTATCCTGGTCGGCTTTTGACTTAGGCTCAACGGCAATGGTAATTACTGGCTCTGGGAACTCCATACGTTCCAAGATCACTCTATGATCGTTATCACAAAGCGTGTCCCCCGTAGTCACCTCTTTTAGACCAATAGCCGCTGCGATATCACCGGCACGCACTTCTTTCAGTTCAGTGCGATCGTTTGCATGCATTTGCACCATACGACCTACGCGTTCACGCTTCTGTTTAACAGAGTTGTAAACACCTGAACCTGATTCTAGTACGCCTGAGTACACGCGAATAAAGGTCAAAGTTCCTACGAATGGATCTGTAGCAATCTTAAATGCCAATGCAGCGAAAGGTGCATTGTCATCTGATGGGCGTTCTACTTCTTGCTCGTTCTCATCGATGCCCTTGATTGGAGGTACATCAATTGGCGCAGGCAAGAATTCAATAACCGCATCAAGTACCGCTTGAACGCCTTTGTTCTTGAATGCAGAACCACAAGTCGCTAAAACGATTTCATTATTTATAGTACGCTGACGTAACGCCTTTTTAATCTCGTCTTCTGATAGCGTGCCTTCTTCAAGGTACTTATCCATCAGTTCATCCGAAGATTCGGCTGCTACTTCAACTAGATACTCATGCATTTCAGCCGCTTTAGCCGCTAACTCTGCAGGGATCTCCTCATGAGTGAAAGTCATACCCTGGTCTGATTCATTCCAGTTAATAGCTTTCATCTTAATTAAGTCGATCACACCTTTGAAGTTTTCTTCTGCGCCAATATTCAATTGAATAGGCACACAAGTGGCTCCAAGACGAGTTCTAATTTGCTTCACTACACGTTCAAAGTCAGCACCTGCACGATCCATTTTGTTGACAAATACTAAGCGTGGAACGCGGTATTTATCAGCTTGACGCCACACTGTTTCTGACTGAGGTTCAACACCAGATGAACCACAGAAAACGACAACAGCGCCGTCGAGGACACGCAGAGACCGTTCAACTTCAATAGTAAAGTCAACGTGACCAGGGGTATCGATGATATTGATGCGGTGTTCAGTGAATTGAGCATCCATACCACGCCAGAATGTGGTTACCGCAGCCGAGGTGATAGTGATACCACGCTCTTGCTCTTGAACCATCCAGTCTGTGGTAGCGGCGCCGTCATGCACCTCACCGATTTTATGAGACAAACCGGTATAGAACAGAACACGTTCTGTTGTGGTGGTTTTACCTGCGTCAACATGAGCACAAATACCGATATTACGATAACGCTCAATTGGGGTTGTACGAGCCACTATTATACCCTCTCCACCAAGACCTAAGTCTTGGCAATATCAACAACATGGTGTGGGCCTAAGCCCACACCATCATATTACCAACGGTAATGAGCAAAGGCTTTGTTAGCTTCAGCCATGCGATGCACGTCTTCACGCTTCTTAACAGCAGTACCTTTGTTTTCAGACGCATCCAGCATTTCACCTGCTAGACGTAAAGCCATAGATTTTTCACCACGCTTACGAGCAGCTTCAACTAACCAGCGCATCGCCAGTGCGTTACGACGCACAGGACGAACTTCACATGGTACCTGGTACGTAGAACCACCAACGCGACGAGATTTAACTTCGACTGATGGGCGAACGTTGTCCAGGGCTGCTTCAAGGATAACTAAATGGTTTTCGCTTTTCTTTTCAGCGACAACATCTAGTGCCTTGTAAATAATTTTTTCTGCAGTCGACTTTTTGCCGTCTTGCATAATGACGTTGATGAACTTAGCCAGCAACTCACTGTGAAACTTTGGATCTGGTAGGATTTTACGTTGTCCTACAACGCGACGTCTTGGCATAACAATTCTCCGTATGCTTCAGGGATTTCCAAAACTGGAATTCTCAAAATAAAACTAGCTTGGCCTTACTTAACGGATAAGTTAAGACTTAGGACGCTTAGCACCGTATTTAGAACGGCTTTGGCGACGTGAAGTCACGCCTGCACAGTCTAATGCGCCACGAATAGTGTGATAACGCACACCTGGTAAGTCTTTAACACGACCACCACGGATTAAGATCACGCTATGTTCCTGCAGGTTGTGGCCTTCACCGCCGATGTACGAAGTTACTTCGAAACCGTTAGTTAGACGCACACGAGCTACTTTACGTAGTGCAGAGTTTGGTTTTTTAGGGGTAGTTGTGTACACACGTGTACAAACACCACGTTTTTGCGGGCACGCATTCAACGCAGGCACATTAGTCTTGTCGACTTTTGGCGCGCGTGGCTTACGTACCAACTGGTTTACAGTTGCCATGTATAGCTCCGAGTCAGTTGAATCAAACTCAACGATAAGGTGTGAAAAATCTATATCCCACAATGGTGGGACGCGGAATTTTAGAAAGGTAATGCCTGACTGTCAAGAAATAGCCAACTTTTGCGGCATATTCCAAGAAAAAAGGCGCCATAGGCGCCTTTTTATAACAAACTGATTACTTAATCTTGGCTACCAGCCAGGTTTAAGAGATCGGCCAAGTTCTGTTCGGCTTCACTTGCAGTGATCTTATTCACTACTACAGGTTCGTTTTTCTTCGCACGCGCTTCATTACGAGTCTTGTGATAAGCGTAACCGGTACCGGCTGGGATCAGTCGGCCAACGATAACGTTTTCTTTCAGACCACGTAATTGATCGCTCTTACCACCTACGGCAGCTTCGGTCAGTACGCGCGTGGTTTCTTGGAACGATGCTGCTGAGATAAAGGATTCTGTTGCCAGAGATGCTTTAGTAATACCCAGTAGTTCACGTTCAAAGGTCGCAGGCACTTTACCTTGGGCGATCAGTTCGCGGTTAGCGATCTTAACGCGTGACACTTCAGCTTGTTCCCCTTCAAGGAACTCAGTGTCACCGGCAGAAGTGATAAGACACTTACGCAGCATCTGACGGATGATCACTTCGATATGCTTATCGTTGATCTTCACGCCTTGCAGACGGTAAACGTCCTGTACTTCGTTCACAATGTAGTTAGCTACGTTGTGGATACCACGAAGACGCAGAATGTCGTGTGCCGCTTCTGGACCGTCAGCGATAACTTCACCACGTTCGACTTTTTCACCTTCGAACACGTTTAAGTTACGCCACTTAGGGATCATCTCTTCATAGTGATCGCCGCCATCAGCAGGTGTAATCACCAAACGACGCTTACCTTTGGTCTCTTTACCAAACGAGATAGTACCAGAGATTTCCGCCAGAATAGCAGGCTCTTTTGGCTTACGCGCTTCGAACAAGTCAGCAACGCGTGGCAGACCACCGGTGATGTCGCGAGTTTTAGACGATTCCTGAGGAATACGAGCTAATGCGTCACCCACGTTGATTTGCGCGTTATCTTCTAAGTTAACGATCGCACTACCTGGTAAGAAGTATTGTGCTGGAACTTCAGTACCTGGGATCATTAAATCGCTACCATTAGCGCCAAGCAGGCGGATCATTGGGCGCATTTCTTTACCCGCAGTACCACGCTGACCAACGTCAAGGATCACGATTGATGACAGACCCGTTAGTTCGTCTGTTTGACGTGTCATAGTAACACCGTCAATCATGTCTACGAACTTGATACTACCCGCCACTTCAGAAATGATTGGGTGAGTATGTGGATCCCAGTTAGCGATAACATCGCCCGCTTCAACAGCGGCTTCTTCTAGCTTCTCGAGCACAGTACCGTATGGCACTTTATAACGCTCTTTCTCACGACCCAGCTCGTCAATAACGGCCAGTTCAGAAGAACGAGAAACGATAACCAGTTTGCCGTCACTGTTAGTAACATGCTTAGCATTATGCAGTTTCAATGAACCCGAGTTTTTCACTTGGACATTGTTTTCTGCAGACGCTCTCGATGCCGCACCACCGATGTGGAACGTACGCATCGTTAACTGTGTACCTGGTTCACCGATAGATTGTGCTGCCACAACACCGATGGCTTCACCGTGGTTAATAATATGACCACGAGCCAAGTCACGACCGTAACAAGCTGCACACACACCGAAATCGGTATCACAAGAAATAACAGAACGTACAATGACTTCGTCAATTGAATGCTCTTCTAACTTATCACACCATGCTTCGTCGAGTAGCGTGTTACGTGGTGCGAGTACGTCTTCAGTGCCTGGATAGAACACATCAATCGCAACTACACGACCCAGTACGCGTTCACGTAACGGCTCAACCACATCACCACCTTCAATCAGCGGTTTCATGGTTAGACCTTCGTGAGTACCACAATCGTCTTCGATAACCACTAAATCTTGTGCAACGTCTACAAGACGACGAGTCAGGTAACCCGAGTTCGCTGTCTTCAATGCCGTATCGGCTAGACCTTTACGCGCACCGTGAGTAGAAATAAAGTACTGGAGTACGTTTAGACCTTCACGGAAGTTAGCGGTAATTGGCGTTTCGATGATTGAGCCGTCTGGCTTAGCCATCAGACCACGCATACCCGCCAACTGACGGATCTGTGCGGCACTACCACGAGCGCCTGAGTCAGCCATCATATAGATGCTGTTAAACGAGGCTTGTTTCTCTTCAACACCATCACGGTTAATCACTGTCTCAGTTGACAGGTTTTCCATCATAGCTTTAGAAACTTTTTCGTTGGCACTTGCCCAGATATCGATAACTTTGTTGTAACGTTCACCAGCTGTAACTAGACCAGATTGGAACTGCTCTTGAATTTCAAGAACTTCCGCTTCTGCATCAGCAACTAAGGTGTATTTCTCGTCTGGAATAACCATGTCATCGATACCGACAGAGGCACCAGAGATGGTTGCAAAACGGAAACCGGTATACATCAATTGGTCAGCGAAGATAACAGTATCTTTCAGACCCAGTTGACGATAACAAGTGTTCAACAGTTTAGAGATCTGCTTTTTGCCCATGTTCTGGTTAACAAGATCAAATGACAAACCTGCTGGCAGAATCAATGACAGCAGAGCACGACCCACTGTTGTATCTACGATACGGCGTTGTTCAGTACGCTCACCTGCGTCACCAATAATGGTTTCAGTGATACGCACTTTAACGCGGGCATGCAATTCAGCAGCGCCAGTTGCGTAAGCTTTTTCAACTTCAGCAACAGACATAAAGTACATACCTTCACCACGGCCGTTAATACGCTCACGGCTGGTGTAGTACAGACCCAATACCACGTCTTGAGACGGGGTGATTACAGGCTCGCCGTTGGCTGGTGACAGGATGTTGTTGGTAGACATCATCAGGGCACGGGCTTCAAGCTGCGCTTCCAGTGTTAACGGTACGTGTACCGCCATTTGGTCACCGTCGAAGTCGGCGTTGTATGCCGCACAAACGAGTGGGTGTAACTGGATGGCTTTACCTTCAATCAGTACTGGTTCGAACGCTTGAATACCCAGTCTGTGCAGTGTTGGTGCACGGTTGAGCATCACTGGATGTTCGCGGATCACTTCATCCAGAACGTCCCAAACTTCCGCCACTTCACGCTCAACCATCTTCTTAGCGGCTTTGATGGTAGTAGCTAAGCCACGACCTTCCAGCTTGCCATAGATGAATGGCTTGAACAGTTCCAGTGCCATCTTCTTAGGAAGACCACATTGGTGCAGACGTAGAGTAGGACCTACGGTAATTACCGAACGACCAGAATAGTCGACGCGCTTACCCAATAAGTTCTGACGGAAACGACCTTGCTTACCTTTGATCATATCGGCCAAAGATTTCAGAGGACGTTTGTTAGAACCGGTAATAGCACGACCACGACGACCGTTATCTAATAGCGCATCAACAGACTCTTGTAACATACGCTTTTCGTTGCGTACGATAATGTCTGGCGCAGCTAAATCTAACAGACGCTTCAAACGGTTGTTACGGTTGATCACGCGGCGATACAGGTCGTTAAGATCTGAAGTCGCGAAGCGGCCGCCATCGAGCGGTACTAATGGACGTAAGTCAGGTGGTAACACAGGCAGTACTTTTAAGATCATCCACTCAGGCTTGTTGCCTGAAGTGTAGAATGCTTCCATCAACTTAAGACGTTTAGTCACTTTCTTGCGACGAGTCTCAGAGTTGATTGAAGGCAATTCTTCACGCATTTGTTCGATTTCTTTCGCTAAATCGATAGCACGTAACAGTTCAAGTACTGCTTCGGCACCCATTTTAGCTTCGAACTCATCACCGTATTCTTCTAATGCATCCAGATAAGTTTCTTCTGTCAGCATTTGGCCACGCTCAAGGCTGGTCATGCCAGGCTCGATCACGACAAATGATTCAAAATACAGTACGCGTTCGATATCACGCAGCGTCATATCCAGCATTAAGCCGATACGTGACGGTAGTGATTTTAAGAACCAAATGTGCGCAACTGGGCTAGCCAGTTCGATGTGACCCATACGCTCACGACGTACTTTAGTTTGGGTTACTTCAACGCCACACTTTTCACAAATAACACCACGGTGCTTCAAACGTTTGTACTTACCGCACAAACATTCGTAATCTTTGACTGGGCCAAAGATACGCGCACAGAACAGACCTTCACGCTCAGGCTTGAAGGTACGGTAGTTGATGGTTTCTGGCTTCTTAACTTCACCAAAAGACCAAGAACGGATCAGATCAGGCGATGCCAGACCAATTTTGATGCCGTTAAATTCTTCAGTCTTGCTTTGCTGTTTCAGAAACTTTAATAAGTCTTTCACGTTTCTCTCCTGAAGGAGTTAAACCGGGTGCTCCGCTCGCACGGAGCACCATTCTGTTTGCCAAACGCGGCTAAAGGCCTGCGCTTATGCCTGATCCAACTCGATATTAATACCGAGTGAACGGATCTCCTTCAGTAACACGTTGAAGGACTCTGGCATGCCAGGTTGCATCTGATGGTTACCGTCGACGATGTTCTTATACATCTGAGTACGACCGTTAACGTCATCCGATTTAACGGTGAGCATTTCTTGAAGCGTATAAGCGGCACCGTATGCTTCTAGTGCCCACACTTCCATCTCACCGAAACGCTGACCACCGAACTGAGCTTTACCGCCCAGTGGTTGTTGAGTCACTAAGCTGTACGAACCGGTAGAACGGGCGTGCATCTTGTCATCAACTAAGTGGTTCAGTTTGAGCATGTACATGTAACCAACAGTTACTTGACGCTCAAATTCGTTACCGGTACGACCATCAAACAACTTCAACTGACCAGAGGTTGGCAAACCTGCAAGTTCAAGCATCTGCTTGATCTCTTTCTCTTTAGCACCGTCGAATGCAGGAGTTGCAATCGGGATACCGCCTTTCAGGTTAGTCGCAAGACGTAATACTTCATCATCAGTGAATGAATCGATATCGACGCGCTGCTGCACTTCGTCACCTAATTCATAAACTTGCTTGATGTAGCCACGAACTTCAGCCAGCTCGCGCTGTTCTTCAAGCATCGCAGTGATCTTGTTACCAATACCTTTGGCAGCGGCGCCCATATGGACTTCAAGTACCTGACCAATGTTCATACGTGATGGAACACCTAGCGGGTTCAATACGATGTCTACTGGGTTACCTTGTTCGTCATACGGCATGTCTTCGATTGGGCAAATCTTAGAGATAACACCCTTGTTACCGTGACGACCCGCCATCTTGTCACCAGGTTGGATAGTACGCTTAACCGCTAAGTAAACCTTAACGATCTTCAGTACGCCTGGAGCCAAGTCATCACCTTGTGTGATCTTGCGACGTTTGATTTCAAACTTCTTATCGAAGTCAGCTTTCAGCTCTTCATGCTGTTCAGCTAATTGCTCAAGTTCAGTTTGTTTAGCTTCATCGTCAATGACTTGAATCAACACATCTTTACGTGGCAAGGCAGCAATTTGCGCTTCAGTGAAACCAGCACCGATTAACAGGTTACGTGCACGGCTCAAAACACCTTCTTCAAGGATCTTGAACTCTTCACCTAAGTCTTTACGAGCTTGGGCAATGTGCATCTCTTCGATTTCAACTGCACGCTTGTCTTTTTCAACGCCGTCACGGGTAAATACCTGAACGTCGATGATAGTGCCCTTAACAGAGTTAGGAACACGCAGTGAACTGTCTTTAACGTCAGACGCTTTCTCACCGAAGATAGCACGGAGTAATTTCTCTTCTGGCGTCAGCTGTGTTTCGCCTTTTGGCGTCACTTTACCAACCAGAATATCGCCACCCTTCACTTCTGCACCAATGTAAACGATACCTGACTCGTCGAGTTTCGACAGAGCAGACTCACCAACGTTTGGAATATCAGCTGTGATTTCTTCGCTACCCAACTTAGTATCACGAGCGATACAAGACAGCTCCTGAATGTGGATAGTGGTGAAACGGTCTTCTTGCGCAACGCGCTCAGAAATTAAGATCGAGTCTTCGAAGTTGTAACCGTTCCAAGGCATGAACGCGATACGCATGTTCTGGCCAAGGGCTAAATCACCTAAGTCAGTAGACGGACCGTCTGCTAACACGTCACCGCGAACCACTGGCTCACCAACAGCACAACAAGGGCGTTGGTTGATACAAGTGTTTTGGTTAGAACGGGTGTACTTAGTCAGGTTATAAATGTCGATACCGGCTTCGCCTGGGCGCAGCTCATCTTCATTTACTTTAACAACGATACGGCTCGCATCAACGTAGTCAATGAAGCCACCACGCTTAGCAACAACCACAACACCTGAGTCAACAGCGAGTGTACGTTCAATACCAGTACCTACTAGCGGCTTTTCAGAGCGCAGTGTTGGTACGGCTTGACGTTGCATGTTCGCACCCATCAATGCACGGTTAGCATCATCGTGTTCTAAGAACGGGATGAGCGACGCAGCAACTGAAATGATCTGTTGTGGCGAAACGTCCATATATTGGATGTCAGCAGCGCGCATAAAGGTAGATTCACCTTTATGACGACAAGCAATTTGCTCTTCTGCCATACGACCGTTCGCGTCAACTTCAATGTTCGCCTGTGCGATCACATAACGACCTTCTTCGATTGCTGACAAGTATTCCACTTCGTCAGTAATCACGCCGTCGATAACCTTGCGGTATGGCGTTTCTAGGAAGCCGTATGAGTTAGTACGAGCAAAGCTTGCTAATGAGTTGATTAGACCAATGTTTGGACCTTCAGGGGTCTCAATTGGACATAAACGACCATAATGCGTTGGATGTACGTCGCGGACTTCGAAGCCTGCACGTTCACGGGTCAAACCACCAGGGCCAAGAGCAGAAATACGGCGCTTATGCGTTACTTCTGACAGCGGGTTGTTTTGGTCCATGAATTGTGACAGCTGAGAAGAACCGAAGAACTCTTTCACTGCAGCAGAAATTGGCTTAGCGTTGATTAAGTCTTGTGGCATCAGCTCGTTCAGATCGCCTAAAGATAGACGTTCACGCACGGCGCGCTCAACACGGACTAAACCTACGCGGAATTGGTTTTCAGCCATTTCACCGACGCTACGAATACGACGGTTGCCTAAGTGATCGATATCATCGACTTCGTCGAAACCGTTACGGATATGAATGATATTCTTCATTACCGCGACGATGTCTTCTTTAGACAATACACCGCTACCTTCGTCATCAGGAATGCTGAGACGACGGTTGAACTTCATACGACCGACTTTAGACAGGTCATAACGCTCTTCACTGAAGAACAAGTTCTGGAATAGTGCTTCGGCAGCATCTTTGGTTGGTGGCTCGCCAGGACGCATCATACGATAGATTTCAACCAGTGCTTCTAAGCGGTTAGTGGTTGAATCGATACGCAGCGTATCTGAAATATAAGCACCATGATCTAGCTCGTTGATATACAAGGTGCTGAGTTCTTTAATACCGGCCAATGATAATTTAGCCAAATCTTCTAAGCTAATTTCACTGTTGGCAGAGACTAAAACTTCACCTGTATCCGGATCGATATAATCCTGAGCAGCATATTTGCCCACGATATATTCAACTGGCACTTCGAGCTCAGTGGTATTGGTTTTTTCTAATTGGCGAATGTGGCGCGCAGTGATACGACGACCAGCTTCAACCAATACAGAACCTTCAGCATCCTTGATGTCATAGCTGGCAGTTTCGCCACGCAGACGCTCAGGAACCAAAGCCATAACCAGAGTATCTTTCTTGATCTTGAACTCAACGCGTTCAAAGAACAGATCGAGGATCTCTTGAGTAGAATATTCTAATGCACGTAACATGATGGTCGCAGGCAATTTGCGGCGACGGTCAATACGCACAAATAGTGCATCTTTAGGATCGAATTCAAAGTCAAGCCATGAACCACGGTAAGGAATAATACGTGCGTTATACAGCACCTTACCTGATGAGTGGGTTTTACCACGGTCATGATCAAAGAACACGCCTGGAGAACGGTGTAATTGAGATACGATTACACGCTCAGTACCGTTGATAACAAAAGTACCGTTATCCGTCATCAATGGGATATCACCCATGTAGACTTCTTGTTCTTTAATATCTTTTACTGTGCCCGCCGCTGCTTCACGGTCATACAACACCATGCGTAATTTAACGCGTAGTGGAGCTGAGTACGTAACACCACGGATCTGACACTCTTTCACATCAAAAACAGGCTCGCCAAGCTTATAGCTGACGTATTGCAGTTCTGAATTACCAGAAAAGCTCTTGATGGGAAAAACGCTACGGAAGGCGGCTTCTAAACCGCGCTCACCGGTAGGATCTTGATCGGTGAACTTCTTAAAAGAGTCTAGCTGGATAGACAATAAATAAGGGATATCCAAAACTTTTGGACGCTTACCAAAGTCTTTGCGAATACGCTTCTTTTCAGAATAGGAGTAAACCATGGGTTTCCTCTGCTTACGAGATGTGACCAAGACTGAATAAATAACTTATGTTATTAAATTCAGCACGTTTGCCCATCACCGTTGATGGCAAGAACCTAACCAGTAATCTCTGCTAGGGACTGCAAAATTTGGCGACAAACGGTGAAAAAAAATCGCCAGCGCATATAGCGCAAAAAAGGCCGACGGTTAAAAAACCGCCAGCCTCCACCCAAGTGGCTTGGGTGAGCAAGCTAAATAATAGCTTACTTGATTTCTACAGAAGCACCAGCTTCAGTAAGTTCTTTCTTCAGAGCTTCAGCTTCTTCTTTAGAAACGCCTTCTTTAACTGCTACTGGAGCAGCTTCAGACATAGCTTTAGCTTCTTTCAGGCCTAAACCTGTTGCGCCACGGATTGCTTTAATAACAGCAACTTTGTTGTCGCCGTGAGCAGTCAGGATTACGTTGAATTCTGTTTGTTCTTCAACAACAGCAGCTTCAGCGCCACCAGAAACAACAGCAGCAGCGGCAGAAACGCCGAACTTCTCTTCCATTGCTTCGATCAGTTCAACAACTTCCATTACAGACATAGCTGCAAAGGCTTCTAAGATTTGGTCTTTAGTGATAGACATAACAAATGTTTCCTATTGTTCTGAATTCAATTTTATTAAGCAGCCAGCTTGAAATTAAGCGGCTTCTTGTTTTTGATCGCGCAGGGCGGCCAGTGTACGAACGAACTTGCCAGCAGATGCTTCTTTCATAGTCATCATTAACTGAGCTAGTGCTTCTTCGTATGTTGGCAGTTTCGCCAAACGATCAATTTCAGCTGCAGGGATGAAATTCCCTTCAAAGGCTGCGCCTTTAACTTCGAAGTTAGCTTGTTCTTTAGCAAAGTCTTTTAACAGACGTGCTGCAGCACCTGGGTGCTCTAAAGAAAAAGCAATCAAAGTTGGGCCAGTGAACGTTTCTGCTAGGCACTCAAAAGCTGTACCTTCAACAGCACGACGAGCCAATGTGTTACGTACTACACGTACATATACACCAGCTTCGCGAGCTTTTTTACGCAGACCGGTCATAGCACCTACAGTCACACCGCGAGAATCAGCGGCAACTGCAGATAGCGCACCTTTGGCAGCTTCGTTGACTTCAGCAACAATCGCTTTTTTGTCTTCGAGTCTTAATGCCATTGGCTTTACTCCTGGATTCTACCTAGGGTATTCCCTAGTATTTACCATACTAAATACTTATGTATTTAGTGACTTACGGTGCAGATTATCCAGTAAAAAAATTTAGCTGGGGCCTGACACCGTCTACGCAGGAAATTAAGTTATTTTTACAAAAAACACCTGCGGTCTTGGACGGAAACCTGAGTTACAACCGATTAAACGGCGATAAAACAGGCTTCAACCCACAAAGTGCGCGCATTATAGATTAATACGCTCACCTTGTAAAATTATATGGTTGTCTCAAGCGTAGCTTGATCAACTGCAACACCTGCACCCATAGTGGTAGAGATGCTAACCTTTTTCACGTATACACCTTTAGCAACTGCAGGCTTAGCCTTTTTCAGTGCAGAGATCAACGCTTCCAAGTTTTCTTTCAATTGAACTGGTGTGAAATCCACTTTACCGATAGTAGTGTGGATAATACCGTTCTTGTCGTTACGGTAACGAACTTGACCAGCCTTGGCATTCTTAACAGCTTCAGCAACGTTTGGTGTTACTGTACCTGTTTTAGGGTTAGGCATTAAACCACGTGGGCCTAAGATTTGACCTAACATACCAACAACGCGCATTGCATCTGGAGATGCGATAACCACGTCGAAGTTCATTTCACCGGCTTTGATTTGCTCAGCCAGATCATCCATACCAACTAGCTCAGCACCAGCAGCTTTTGCCGCTTCAGCATTTGCACCTTGTGTAAATACTGCAACGCGAACGTCACGACCAGTACCGTGTGGCAACACTGTTGCACCACGAACGTTTTGGTCAGATTTACGTGGGTCGATACCCAGGTTAACTGCTACGTCTACACTTTCAACGAATTTTGCAGTTGCTAATTCTTTTAACAGAGCAACAGCTTCGTTGATATCGTAGCTTTTAGTACCGTCAACTTTTTCGCGAATTACGCGCATGCGTTTAGTTAGCTTTGCCATTATATTAATCCTCTACAACCAAACCCATTGAACGCGCAGTACCTTCGATTGAGCGAGTCATCGCTTCAATGTCAGCACCAGTCATATCGGCAGCTTTAAGTTCAGCAATTTCTTGAACTTTAGCGCGTGCGATAGTACCCACTTTCTGAGTGTTTGGACGTGGAGAACCTGATTTCAGGCCTGCAGCAGTCTTCAGTAAGTAAGACGCTGGAGAAGTCTTAGTTTCAAAAGTGAATGAACGGTCACTGTAAACAGTGATCACGACAGGAATAGGCATGCCTTTTTCCATTTTTTCTGTACGGGCGTTAAACGCTTTACAGAATTCCATGATGTTCACACCTTTTTGACCCAAAGCTGGACCAACTGGTGGTGACGGGTTCGCAGAACCTGATTTTACTTGTAGCTTAATATAAGCATCAATCTTCTTTGCCATCTGACATTTCCTCAGTTTGGGTTCAAACGCGCATCAGCGACATGCTGACGTGCTCCCCCGAAAACAACGGGGACGAATTATATAGAAACTCGCCCCCGTTGCCAAACGGATTTTGTATTTTATTTAATCAGCCTTTTTCAACTTGACTAAAGTCAAGTTCAACAGGCGTAGAACGACCAAAGATCATTACTGATACTTTTACGCGGCTCTTGTCATAATCCACTTCCTCAACGGTACCGTTGAAGTCAGCAAATGGACCATCACATACACGCACCACTTCACCAGGCTCGAAGATAGTTCTATGAGTTGGTGACGCTGTCGTTTCTTGTAAGCGACGCAGAATTGCATCCGCTTCTTTATCGGAAATTGGGGCAGGACGATCAGAGGTTCCGCCAATAAAGCCTAAAACACGCGGGATGCTTTTGACTAAATGCCAGCTGTCATCGTTCATTTCCATCTGGACTAACACATAGCCAGGGAAAAACTTACGTTCGCTCTTGCGACGCTGACCTGCACGCATTTCAACAACTTCTTCAGTCGGAACCAATACTTCGCCGAAGTATTCTTCCATGCCGTGCATCTTAATGTATTCAATCAGTGACTTACAAACTCGGCCTTCATAGCCTGAGAATGCCTGCACTACATACCATCTTTTTTTAGCTTCTTTAGCTTCAGTCATTCGAGGTGCCTATACGCCAGTGATAAAATTGACAATTCGCATTAACACAGCATCCATACCCCAAAGGATAAGAGCTAAGATACCTGTTGCTGCAAGGACAATAAAAGTGGTGTTTAGTGCTTCTTGACGCGTCGGCCATACAACCTTGCGCACTTCGATATGCGCTTCACGGGCAAAAGCTAACGCTTTTTTACCTTTTACAGTCTGAAGCGCAATAAAACCAGCAATAGCGAATGCAACGATAACACTAAGCGCACGTATTACGGCACTGGCTTCGCTATACATTTGATTGCCAATAACAGCAGCGGCTAGTAATACAATCACTAAACCCCACTTCACGATATCCAGAGAATTGTTCTGGTTTTCAGTATTTGTTGTCATCGGTTTTTCCGTTACTCAATACGGCCTGAGCTTAGAGCACATTAATTGACGGGCATAATTCCCACATCATACTCTGCATTTCCGAACACCCTTAGAAACGCAAAATAGCATAAGCTCAGGGTCAAAAATCGGCCATAGATTGTATTCTTATTCGACTTTGTAAGCAAGGATGCGAATCCCATGCAATCCACAAAACCTGTGAAATAATCCACTTAAACAAAAAAGGAAGCCGAAGCTTCCTTTTCAAACTAATCTCTGTCGCGATTAAGCGATGATTTTAGCTACTACACCAGCACCAACTGTACGACCACCTTCACGGATTGCGAAGCGTAAACCTTCGTCCATCGCGATTGGGCAAATCAGAGTCACTACCATTTTGATGTTGTCGCCAGGCATTACCATCTCTACGCCTTCTGGCAGTTCGATAGTACCGGTTACGTCAGTTGTACGGAAGTAGAACTGTGGACGGTAGCCTTTGAAGAATGGAGTGTGACGTCCACCTTCTTCTTTTGACAGAACATAAACTTCTGATTCAAAAGTGGTGTGTGGGTTGATTGAACCTGGTTTAGCCAATACTTGACCACGTTCTACGTCATCACGCTTAGTACCACGTAATAACACACCACAGTTCTCGCCTGCACGACCTTCGTCAAGCAGTTTACGGAACATTTCTACGCCAGTACACGTTGTTTTAGTCGTAGTGCGAACACCAACGATTTCAACTTCGTCACCCACTTTAACAATTCCACGCTCAACACGACCAGTTACTACTGTACCACGGCCAGAGATTGAGAATACGTCTTCGATTGGCAGTAGGAACGGCTTGTCGATGTCACGTTGTGGTTCTGGAATGTAAGAATCCAGAGCTTCAGCAAGTTCGATAATCTTAGCTTCCCACTCTGGTTGACCTTCTAGGGCCTTCAGAGCTGAACCTTGGATTACTGGTAAGTCATCACCTGGGAAATCGTATTCTGACAGAAGTTCACGCACTTCCATTTCAACCAATTCCAGTAATTCTTCGTCATCTACCATGTCACATTTGTTCATGAACACGATGATGAAAGGTACGCCAACCTGACGAGAAAGCAGGATGTGCTCACGAGTCTGTGGCATTGGACCGTCTGTTGAAGCTACTACTAAAATCGCGCCGTCCATCTGTGCAGCACCAGTGATCATGTTTTTAACATAGTCAGCATGGCCTGGGCAGTCTACGTGTGCGTAGTGACGTGAAGGCGTGTCATATTCGATGTGAGAGGTATTGATGGTAATACCGCGCTCACGCTCTTCTGGAGCGTTATCGATTTGAGAGAAGTCTTTAGCTTCGCCACCGTAGGTCTTAGCCAGTACGTGAGAGATAGCTGCAGTCAGTGTGGTTTTACCATGGTCAACGTGACCAATGGTGCCCACGTTTACATGGGGCTTAATACGTTCAAATTTAGCTTTAGCCATGGTAATGCCTCAGTCCAAGAATCTTGGTGATGAAAACTAACATATAGAAAAAATCCGATGCATTAAAATGACATCGAACCGATTATGTTTAGGCGTAGGAGCTAAATTTAGAGAGGCTGGTGCTGATAGGCAGATTCGAACTGCCGACCTCACCCTTACCAAGGGTGTGCTCTACCAACTGAGCCATATCAGCAACTAATTTGGAGCGGACAGCGGGAATCGAACCCGCGTTATCAGCTTGGAAGGCTGGAGTAATACCATTATACGATGTCCGCGCAACCTAACTAAGGCTACCTAACTACCTAGAAAAAGTGGTGGAGGGAGAAGGATTCGAACCTTCGAAGGCTGAGCCGTCAGATTTACAGTCTGATCCCTTTGGCCACTCGGGAACCCCTCCACAGAAAATGGTGCCGGCACCAAGAGTCGAACTCGGGACCTACTGATTACAAGTCAGTTGCTCTACCAACTGAGCTATGCCGGCATTATCATTTCGGAACGGGATATTAGGTAAATGCGCTCCCAAGTGCAAGTAAAAAAACCTATTTACGTAAAAAAAACGCTTGAACGGTGTTTTTTTACACGTTATCCAAGTTTGCCGACCAATTAAACAGCGAATACATCAAACGGTCACGGAAACACGACTGCAATCACCCATTTAGTATTGTTCCGAATAATTCCATAGTGTACTGTGCCTTTCCTAAGCTGAGGAAAGCCAATGACTTCTAAAAATTCAATTCAAAAAGCACTCTATCTCGCCTTTGAGCGCCTGCAATGGTCTGAGTTACGAGATTCAGTGCCGCTGACGCTGAGCGAGCAAGACTTGGAAAACCTTAGAGGCATTAATGAGAAGATATCCTTATCGGAAGTCACAGATATTTATCTTCCCCTTAGTCGGCTGCTCAATCTAATAGTCAAAGCTAAGCAACAACGTGGTTTAGTCGTTGATGAGTTCCTTGGTCAAAAGCCATCAAAAAGCCCTTACATCATTAGTATTGCCGGCAGTGTCGCCGTCGGCAAAAGTACCACAGCGCGCATATTGCAAGCCTTACTACAGCACTGGCCTGAGCACCCTAAGGTCGATCTGGTGACCACGGATGGCTTTTTGTATCCACTCGCAGACTTGAAGCGTAAAGGCTTGTTACAGCGTAAGGGATTTCCGGAAAGCTACGATATGAAAATGCTGGTTGAGTTTATCTCCGCCGTGAAATCCGGTCAGCCACATGTGAAAGCCCCTATCTATTCACATGTCACCTATGATCGTGTGAAGAATCAACACCAAACCGTTTCCCAGCCAGACATCTTAATTTTGGAAGGCTTGAATGTATTACAGACCGGACTCGACTCCCCCGTTGATACCCGTCGTCCTTTCGTCTCTGATTTTGTCGACTTTTCTATTTATGTCGATGCACAAGAGCCATTACTCAAACAATGGTACAAAGAACGCTTCTTGCAATTCCGCTCTGGTGCATTCAGTGACAAGAAATCCTATTTCCATCACTATTCGACACTAACTGACGATGAAGCTAATACCATTGCCGCCAATATTTGGGACACGATTAACGGTCCCAACCTGCAATTGAATATTCAACCGACCCGTGAAAGGGCCCATTTGATCCTACAAAAAGGTCAGGATCATTTGATGTCCCACGTACTGATGCGCAAATAGTCTTCTGTAAAATAGTCTCTTGGGTGCTTAGCGTGCCCTTAAGCTAATTTCACCGCCGATAAATGCTTGCACACCATCGGCGGTTTCGAGCAAGACCGCACCTTGCTCATCAACACCGCGGCAAATCCCTTCGACCGATTTTTCACCCATAAGCAAACGTATTTCACGGCCATAAAATAAGTCTGCCGCTTGCCAACGAGCTTTGAATGCAGCTAATCCTTCACGCTCAAATAGCTGGATATCACGCTTGAGTTGCTTCTGTAATTCGATAACAAGCGCTGTCTTATCAGGCATATCGACTAACTCTGACAGGTCACTCCAAGGCTGATCTATACCTTTACCTTGCTCATCTGACATCGCCATATTAACGCCAACACCAATGATCAGCTGACACTGACTATCCGCCTGTCCCGACATTTCAATCAAGATCCCGGCAAGCTTCTTGTGATCTAAATAGATGTCATTCGGCCACTTAACCCCGATATTCTCTACCCCAAACGATTTAAGCACTTCAACCAATGTACAGGCCACCACTAAACTTAATCCCATAGCCTGTGCCATTCCCTGCGGAAATGTCCAAAACAGCGAGAAATATAAATGATGCCCATAGGGTGACACCCAAGTGCGACCTCGACGACCACGACCTGCGGATTGATACTCTGCCACGCACACGTCGCCATTCTTTAACTCAGTGGTATGACTCAGCATAAAGCCGTTGGTGCTTGCTATCTCATCAAAGTAAAAGCAACGGTTATCAATTGATTTCACTAAACGTGAAGCATCAATTAAAGAGATCGGATTAGCTAACTTATAGCCGCGACCTTTAACGCTATAAATTGCCACGCCATAGGTTTCTAACGCATCAATATGCTTATTCACCGCGGCGCGGGAAATCCCAAGTTCAGTGGCTAGCTGCTCGCCTGAAACAAATTGACCGCTAGACAATAACGCTAATATCTGGCGCTTTCTTCCCCAATTATCCGACATACAAATCTCCTTCGCCGTTAGCCCCTATGATTCTAGGTTCCGCTTCTAGCACGACACCAAATTTATCCTGCACCTGCGTAATGACATGCCGTGCTAGGCGACAAATATCACGCCCCGTTGCCTCGCCTCGATTCACTAGCACTAAAGCTTGTTTGTCATGCACGGCAGCATTACCAAGCACAAAACCTTTCAGTTCTGCTTGTTCAATCAGCCAACCTGCCGCCAATTTCACTGTTGCATCCGCTTGTGCGTAACCCACTATCATTGGAAAACGCTGTGCTAAATCTAAATAACAGGCCGCACTTACAATAGGATTTTTAAAGAAACTCCCTGCATTGCCGAGCACTGCTGGATCAGGGAGCTTTTCACTGCGCACTTGGCATACGCGATCAAAAATTTCACGCGCAGTGACGGTTGCTGGATCAAACGATTGCAATGGACCATAGGCCAAACACGGTTGCCAACGTTTAGCTAAGCGCAGTCCGACAGCTGTAACTACGGCAAGATCACGCAATGTGTCTTTGAAAATAGACTCACGGTAAGCAAATTGACATTCAGCTGTGCTTATACGCACAAACTCACCTGAGGGTAAATCAAGATACTCAACCCAATCACACACATCACAGAGCTCAACACCGTAGGCGCCAATATTCTGTATAGGTGCTGCGCCAACCGTTCCAGGAATTAACGCCATATTCTCCAGCCCAAACATGCCACGCTCGAGCGTAAACTGAATTAACTCGTGCCAATTCTCACCCGCCTCAACCTCGAGATAAAACGCTTCTGCGTCTTCAGAGACTTTTATCCCCTTCGATAACATCCTGACAACTGTGCCGTTAAAGTCCTCCGTAAAGACCAGATTGCTACCACCACCAAGCACCAACATAGGCAATTGTTGTTGCCATAGCGGCAGACAGATCGCCTTAACAGCTTCTTTTGAGTGCGCCTCAACAAGATCCGCGCAAGACTGGGCCAAACCAAAGGAATTAAATGATTGAAGGCTATGAGATAGAGGCATGTGTTTGTTCAATGACGACAAAAACGTATTGTAACTGCTAAAAGCGAGGATTGCAGCTCATGCTAGAGAAGATGACTGAATGAAGAACTGAGAGAAAAGCAGGAAAATCACTCCAATTAACAAATTATAGACGCAAAAAAGCCAGCTTATTCAGCTGGCTTGGTTACATCTCAATGAGATAATTAGGCGCTTGGCGATGACCTACTCTCACATGGGGAGACCCCACACTACCATCGGCGCGTTTGCGTTTCACTTCTGAGTTCGGGATGGGATCAGGTGGTTCCACAAGGCTATTGTCACCAAGCAAATTCTTACTGGTTAATTGTCCGTCTGACGGCATTGTCTCCTCGCTACTGTGCTCATGTACTAACGTACACTCCGCGCCTCGCTCGTCACGGCTTTGTCAGCCTAACAATTTCCTGCGTAATTAACCTTTTAATTAAAATTTGAAAAGCTGATTTGCTTTGAGTCTTTCACTTTATCAAGTATCTCTATTCTGTCTAAGTTCGCTTAGCAAAACCCATCTGGGTTGTATGGTTAAGCCTCTCGAGTCATTAGTACATGTTAGCTCAACGCCTCACAACGCTTACACACCATGCCTATCAACGTCCTAGTCTCGAACGGCTCTTTAGAGGAATTAAA
>NZ_BPFD01000035.1 GCF_019655335.1 Shewanella hafniensis | reverse complement strand
CATCTAATGTGTTTTTAAGTGTTCTACAAAAATAATAAACATATAAGGGAGATGCCAATGCTTCATTAACAACTAAGCTGTTTATTTGTTGATTGGTAACAACTGGTTTTGATGATATCCCTACCTTCCCTAAAGAACCAATACAACAGACCATTACAGAATTAGCCGGAATAAGACGCGAAACTTTGGCTCCTTTATCTGTTAAAGTTTGCTTAGCGGTATTTACATATCCCAAATCTAATTCACCAGGAGTGACAAACGGAATGTCACCATTAAAAAAACTGTCATCAGCTTTGCTCGGTGTGTTGCCGGTTACAACTTCGGCAATTGAGGCTAAAGTAACTAAAGGCCAACTCACAACAATTTCTCCAACTCTTGCACACCCTTTGCCATCTGCTCTTGTAGTGTTTTAATCCGACCTAAAATGACTTTTGGTGAGTCGTATTGCACTTCCTCATACACCACTTGCTTGTATTTATTCAGGCTTAAATCGCAATCATTGGCGGTAATCCTTGCCACTGGCACCATAAAGCTTTGTTCGGTGGTTTTGCGGCTGTGTTCTGGGCTGGTAAGGTTGGGTGTGCCATCGGGATTAGTTAAGCTTAAGTAACGGCCAATAATATCGGCGATGTTGCTTTGTTCGTGGGTCGCTTCTGTACCGTCTTTTACCAGCGGAGTACGCTTATCATCCAGCGAGTAACCATCGGCCTGCATATCATAAAACCACACCTTGTCGGTGCCGCCTGAATTGGTTTTAGTAAAGATTAAAATGGCGGTGCTGACACCGGCATAAGGCTTAAACACCCCGGATGGCAGTGAAATCACCGCGTCGAGCTTTTGCTCGTTGACGATTTTCTCGCGAATGCTTTTGTGGGATTTAGTTGAGCCGAATAATACGCCGTCAGGCACGATAACCGCTGCGCGGCCACCGACTTTTAGCATGCGTAAAATCAGCGCTAAAAACAGTAATTCAGACTTTTCGGTTGGGCCCTTGGCTTTGACTTCAACTTGGGTTTCAACGCCGTTTTCATCGATTTCAGTTTTGTACTTTACGGCGGCTTTTTTAGCGGCAGGGTTTTTACCTAAGGCGCGCAGTAAGTCAGGGGCGACGATGTCAAAGTCAACCGAGCCTTTAAACGGCGGGTTAGCTAAAATTAAGTTGTAAGCCTCGCTGATATTGGTATCGCCTTGGTCTTGTAAGCTGTCGCGATACAATACGCTTGGGTTTTCAATGCCGTGCAGTAGCATGTTCATCGCCCCAATGCGCAACATGCTTTTGTCAAAGTCGAAACCAGTAAACATGGCATTGTTCACATGTTTGCGGTTTTCTGGCTTGTTGACCTCTTGCTTGTAGTTGTTTTCAACGTATTCAAGCGCCGCCATTAAAAAGCCGCAGGTGCCAGATGATGGGTCACAAATGGTGTCGCCCAGCTTTGGCTGCATTAACTCAACCATCATTTGAATGATGTTGCGTGGGGTACGGAACTGGCCATTAACGCCCGATTGCTGCAACTTGCTGAGTAGGTATTCGTATAAGTCGCCTTTGGTGTCTTTGTCGTCCATGTTGATGGCGCTAAGCAGTTGTACCACTTGGTCGAGCAACTTAGCTGAAGGGATCATGAAAATGGCGTCTTTCATGTGCTCGGCAAAGCTGCCTTCATTGTGCAAGGTTTTGATTTTAGGAAACACCTGATTTTGGACTATGTCCATCATCACGTTAGGGTCTTTATCTTTAAAGTTGTTCCAGCGCAGCGCTTGCTCGTCAGGGCCAAAGGTTGGGTTAGCAACAGGAATGCCAGTGGCTTGTGCGCGGCGTTCAGCGGTGCGCTGTAGCTCGTCTAAACGGCGAATAAATAACAGATAAGAGATTTGTTCAATTACCGAGATAGGATTGGCGACACCGCCGGTCCAAAACATCGTCCACACTTGGTCTATTTGATTACGTATTTTGCCTGTTAACATTGATTCTCTCTTGGGCTTTGGCGTGGCGTGTTGATAAGTCCACGTAAAAATGTACTTAGGTGTTACGCCATGGGGCTTAACACTTTTATTTGCTTATAAACGCTATCATATAAGGCTTATTAAGCTTAGGTAAACGTTTAAAACCATATTGGTCAAATATTAGTAAGTTATGGTTTTAATTTATGTTTTGGCTAATGCTTTTGGTTGATAGTTTGTCTCGTCAAAATGAAGAACAAGGCGGTTAATCGCACTTATAATATCGATTCTTGTTTGAAATGTGGTTTGTTGTTTCTATTCATTCTCTAATTGTACGGCCAATGCAATTCGCTCCCGTAAAAATGTTTTTCGGTTGAGTGCTATTGAGCCGCGCCTCATGGCTTGCTCTACCACAGTCTGGCATCCCATTAAAACAAGCCTTTCACTCGGTCTGGTTGATGCTGTATATAGTAAAGTTTGATCTATCATTCGTTCCGCTTCTTGAGGAAGCATGACAAAGCACGTTGGCCATTGTGAACCTTGTGATTTATGAATAGTGATGGCATAACCTAGCTGAAGTTTTGCAAGCACATCAACGGTGAGGTTTATCGATACGTGATTTACTTCAATAACGCCGACTGCACCATTTTCATCTTGTTGCTCAAACACTTCAGTAACAATACCTAAGTCACCATTTCGCAGATCTGCGCCCTCATCGTAATTATTGGCGATAACCAGAATTGGATCACCTAACAAAATTTTGGTTCCTGTCGATGTAACCCAAGGGATCCAACCTCTTGAAGCATCTTGGAAATAGATTGCTTTTCTGGCATGGCCAACAGATGCTTGAAGCTCAATATTTAGATTATCGACGCCAAACTCACCTTTTCTAACTGGTGATAAAACAATGCTTTGTTCAATACCACCTGACTCTCGCCAAAGTGTTATCAACCTGCTTACTGAGGGATTTTTTTCAATAGAGCAATCGCTACTTTCACTCAGTGTATTTTTAGTATCCTGAGGGTTCAGCAATACTCGATTTCTAACTGAAGTAGCAAAACTGTGTATGCAGCTATCAGCACTTTGACGTTTTACTTGGGACAAATTGAAGAATGGAATTTGTGTATCTGTTAATGCCTGGAATACTAATCCATTACCCACAGGCGGTAGTTGAGACGTATCACCCACAAAAATTAGCCTTGTAGCATCGGGCAATATCCCGATTAGACGATACATCGACAACAAATCAACCATTGATGACTCATCAATAATTAGCAATATTTGTTCAGGTAGCTTGGGCTTGTTATCGCCTACATGCTCTCCAACAAACTTGGCAATGGTTGAGGCAGGCCTTTGTGTACTTTCCGCCATACGCTGAGCGGCGCGCCCTGCTAGCGCAACCTGATAGCACTGCAAGCCCTCAGACACTCGATCATATACTCCTAAAATGGCTTTAAGTATTGTCGTTTTTCCTGTGCCGGCTCCGCCAGATATACCGCAGATAGGTGATAAAACGGCCCCAACTATAGCATTTCGTTGATCAACTGTTAGTTCAAAATCCAACGTGGTTTCGTACTCTGCCAATGCAGAAAACACTAGAGCGCTTGATAAGCCAGTCTCCCAGGACGCTAATAATGAACCGTCGCCCTTTTTTCGTTGATGTGCATCAACAAAAAACTGAGCGACAGACGCCTCCATCAACGCTTTACCATAAACCTGGTAGCCACTACTCACCTGAACTAAAAATCCTTGTTCACAAGCAATGTCACCAATATTTTCAGGTGGATTAGATTTCATTAGCTTGCTGTATTCTTTAATCAGCTCTACTTGAGTAATTACAGTGGAACCTGTTTTATTTGCATAATTAATAGCTGCATGCTGAGTAATTCCAGCCACAACAACTTCATCTTCCAAGGTGAAGCCAAGCTTATTTGCTAATTTTGAGACCTGATCAAATGAAGCTCCCATTGCTACTAATAAAAACGGGTGCTCTTTGACTTTATCTATCGCGTACTCGCCAAAAATTGCGACTAACTTTTCACCGAACCCTAAAGGTAAACACTGCTCTTCAAGCCAGTTAATCGTGTTATAAAGAGCTGAGCTAGGCCAGTTGTCCAATAAATCTCTTACACGAGATTCTGTCATACCCGCAATGTTTAGCAGTGCTTGTTTATCTTGTTGAATAATTAGCTGAGTAAGCTGTTTATTTCTTACTAGTCGATTAGCGATGACACTGCCAATTCCTTTAATATTACTGCTTATCCAACGAGATAAAATCCTACCTGATGGTTTCAGGAACTTAATATTGGCAGCATCTATTGTGTATTCACTCAACGAAAAGTCATTTACTAAGAAATGATTAAGTCGCTCTTTACCTGATACCTCCCACAAGCTGCCTATTGTAGCGGTATCTTTAGCATGCTCGGGGAACTTAACGACCGTTGTTTTATCACGTTTTTTTATTGAACCATCAACGTTGATCAAATCAACTGTTGCGTATGAGTTTGATCGTTGTTTTTTGACTTGAATGATTTGGCGTAGATGGATAACTTCATTCATATCTTGAATCCTGCCGCTCCAGCTTGGACCAGGTTCTGCTGTTTTTTAAATTTGGTCAGTTCACGCTGAAGCTGCCGATTCTCAGCTTCTAATTCAACTATTCGCTGTGTAAGAGCATTATTGCTCATTGACACCATATTAGTTTGCTTTTCAGCTCTTTCTCGTGCGGCTTCATGAGACTTTTTATCTTCATCAATTTTCCGAAACCAATAGCTATCAGCTTCTTCAATAAGTGTTCTGACGGCTTTATTTTGGGTGCATACTGACTTAGCAAAGCCAAGCTCCTCAGCCAAAACTCTACGATTAACTTTGCCGCTATATTCATACTCATCCCAATCTCGAGCGGCGTTTCGTTCATTAATCCACGCTTGTACTAACTTGAGATTTTCTTGAGCAATTTGTTGCCCACTCTTGCCTTTGATCATCGTCTATCAACCTCTGGAAGAGGCTTGTCCAACCGTTGATTAAGCACTTTCATATCGACATTGGGCATCATGTAAGCGTTATGTTGCCAGCGCACAAATTGCTCTAATAAACTTTCGTTTTGCTTCTCTAGACGTTCAACTTTAGCTTCAAGAATAGAAATCTGCTCCTTTGCAAACTCAAGAGTGACATCCTTTTCGGTACTATTTAACTGCTCCTTTAAGCTATCTTTCCTATTATTAAAGGCTTCTACTAGAGCAGGATATGAGAGCAGCGTATGTCGACTGACACTCTCTTCTCCTAGGACTTTTGCAAGCTGTGCCGCAAAACTATTCCACGTTAACTTTCCTGACCATTTATCAAGTTCATGTAATGCTACAGGCAGTGTTTTTTCTGTGATTATCTTTTTAGGCATTTTCGATCCCCAGCAACATTGCTACCGTTGACTCTTCAACAAGATCTTGACTGCTAACCTTTATGTCAAAATCTTTTTGTTCTAGCGCTCGTTTTACTGGGCTTGGATCATGCTCAGGCGGGATCCATAAGATTGCACCTTCTGGTGTATCTTCTGATTCAAGTCGCTCACGTTGTGTACGAATATGTGCTAGCTTCCAGCCCAAATGTGAAACCCATCTGTCAGCACCAAATTCACCATCAGCGTCATCTTCTATAGCTTTATTGAATTGAGATTCGACTTTTTCTTCTAAACTTATAATGCGTTCAAGTGTTTTTGGCATCCCTTTGATGCAAACGTGCTCTTTACATGTCATACACTCACCACCTTTTGTGCATGGCGACATGGCATAATCATGAACACACATTCCATATTCTGTCACATCTGCTATACCGATTCGATTTACACCTAAGTCTTTATAACTGACTGGCAAATTCAACTTTATGGCCTCTAATGCTGTAGGCCTTTCATTAAACTCAACAATACTCCTCACTTGCTGTTCACGTTCATCCTTTGTACGTAAATCATAGTGACGATTATCATTGATTCGAGCTCGACCAGCCCATCTGGCAAGCTGCCATGCATCCATTCCTCCCCGTTCGGCATTAGTTGATAACCAAACTCGAATTTGGTGAGACGTTAGACGAATATCTGAACCGTCTTCATCCTTAAAACCCATACGTTGAAACAAGGTTTCTGGTGGATTTTTAAGTTTATCCCTGACGGCTAATTGAGCATTTAATTCATTTACACTTGGCAGCCGCCATGAAAATTCTCTGACTTTAAATTCTTTGTGAAATTCACGATCACGTATTAAGACTAAAGATTCCCAAATAGGACGCTTGATGGATGTAAGATTAGGCCAATCACTGTTTTGATACTCTGAAGCTACAAATCCCGCTAGATCTCTATATGTCGGCTCACCATTTGCTAGTAATGATTGCACCCACTTGCTTTCGTGCGCGCCAACAGTCTGCCAAGCTGACGCATTGCTAAAATTAATCGTTTTGCTCTCCATTCTCGATATTGTATCGTCACTAAAACTCATGGCATGTGCAAATTGATAAGCATTTAATGGTGTGTTCTCCCCGAAATCATTTGAAGTACAACAGCGATTATGTCGCATAAAAATATCTGGATTATCGTAAGAAAACTTTGCAGCTTCTCTTGCTTGCTTTCCTATTCCAATCAGCCTTTTATAGGCTTCAATCACTGTTTCCTCTAATACTTTTGGTACCCATTTAACAGTGAAACCAAAGCCTTTTTCGCCATACCATCTAACACCAAGTGCTCCATTTTCGCCTCGGTGCAAACAGTCAACTGTTAGCTCTGCCAGCTCACCCGCTCTACCAGGTGCAAACATCAATAAAGTAATAACACTAGACCAATACTTATCCTCTACGGTTTCTGTATTTGCAAAACAATCGGCAAGTGCAAGCATCTGATGCATACTTGGGCAACGAGTATCTTGCCATTTACGAGATTCCTTATCGGTTCGCTCAGCTTTTGCAGCAACCTTAGGCCACGGGTTTTTCCATGATTGAAGAGCGGGAACAAATCGCTTATCTCTGATAAAGTTGAGCAATATTTCAACTTGATAACCTACTTTATTTCTTCGGTCTTTGTTGGTAACTCGTTTCTTAATTAATGCTTCTAATTCACCAATAACTAAGCCATCAGTTTGTAGGACATTGGTAACACCATGAACCTCACTTAAGGCATCATGTAACATCCGAAGTGCCACCATTTTATTCGTTACACTTGATACGGCTTTTATACTCTGGTTGTATCGAATATAGGCTTTAGCGAAAGATAAATAAGGCTCGTTTAACGGATCAAAGTTGGCAGGGTTAGACTTTTCTCTATACTTTGAGAAAGTCATGGCAATATAACGGTTTTTTTGTTTATGTTGCCAATTATTATTTTGCCAGCCACCTTGATCTTCATAGAGAGTTAGATTATTTCTACAGTGCTCAATAAAATTTTCTAAATTTTTCTGTGCAGCTATCTCATTTTTTGGTTGAAAATGAATAATATTAGCCATTTACAAATCCCCCTCAGATGAAGCCTGCTTGCACATTATAATAACTTGTTGGACGGCCAATAAAAGTCGATCTGTAGATTGGATAACGTTTTTTGAGACACTAAGTTCTTGCTGTTTTTTTCTTTCCGCAAGGATTTCATTAAGCACTTCTTCGTGAGGTGCTTCTAACCATGGTTGAAAACTAGAACAGGTATAACAAGCTCGATATCCAGAGGCACAAAAAGCGTAAGTTCCACAGTTACCAACATTATCAGACTTACCATTTTTAACTCGACTATTAGGATCATTTGCTCTAACAGCATCACGCTCTGATGCAATGAGCTTTCCAGCAAAAGCTTGAGCGAGTGTAGCCAGCATTGGAGCCATGATTTCATCAATTTGCTTAGCCGTTTCTTCTGTATTTTCGCAGTAAATGCCAACTTGCTGTGTATCTGATTGATCGAGCGCAGCAGCTAAAGATACCCCTCTTATGCCTCTTCGTGCCAAATTTGTCGCTTTGGTATATCTAAAACGAGAGGCTGTAAAGTTAATGTAATCACCTGTTCGCTCAGAGTAGGCTGTATTTTTAACCGATACCTCACGTAATATTTCTTGAGCTGATTTAGCTGTCATATGTAAATAATCAGGAGTTTTAGTCAGTATTGACTTTAATGCCTCAATACCAGTTAACTCATCGACTCTAGGTTCCTCCAAAAATATTGGAATCTGCTCACGCAATGTCGATGGTAGTGTTGTACCTAATTGGGACTCTACATATTGAATTGATTTGTTACGCTGATTATGGAGAAGAAGATACAGATCTTCATTAATTGGTAATGGAGTAAATTGCCCACGGAATTGTGTATCATGCTGTTTAGCTCTGGGACAGTTAATAACATAATCATTGCCGTTTTCATCTTCCCGAACGACCAAATCAACTGAACGCAGTGCGCGAATTTGTACGTATCTTCGTCCTGTCAAAGCTAATGACATAAAGCAACTATACTCTTTTAAATTTAACAAGCTTTCCGTGAATGCATTAGAGGCCCAGTCTATTAACGCGCCAAGCTCGTTGTGAGTCAAAGGGCCAGAGTATGGACAAGCCCCCTTAACAGCATTGCCTTTGGGATTGCCTTTTAATATAAGTTCTTCTAAGTAATCTGCAACCTCACTGGTAATACCTTTGAAGCCCCACTCGTACCAAGCAAGCAAGAAACCTTTAAGTGCCCCTAACTTGTATTCTGTTTCAGAATCGAACGATGCTCGATAATTGGTTAAACTCTGCAATGTAACTTTGCCATCGTTTGTTGCTTTTATATAAGCATTAAAACGGTGAAACATACTATAAGTATGCATAGCTGATAATTCTTCTGCATATCGACACAAGGCTCTTCTAAAACTCAATGCTGTATCTTTATCTATATCAGCTAAATACTTGAAGTTAATCACTGTTGAGCCATCCAGCCTCCACTCAGAACCGAAGAAATCAAATGGGTAGCCACTTTTAGTTGTGTGCAAGCTTCCTAAGCTGGCACTGTGTTTTAATTGCATACTACTTATCCTTCTTTGCTCGCTTAGCCCAATGATCCATATCTTCTTTCATAACTCTGTCGGCTTCCTCTCTAATATGCCTCAAGTTGTATGTTTCAGCCGTTTTATCGGAACTCCAACCATTTAACTCCTTACGGATTTGAATTTCCTTTTTTTCATTAATTGGTTGAATATCAGGATTTTCTTTAGCAGCCTTGTTAACAGCATCAATTTTTTTTGAGAGCTTGTAATTAAAATTGTGACGAAAACCATGCCTTGTAATATCTTCAAGTAGTTCGGGATAAATAGCTATTGCAGGCTTTAACACTCGGTTGACAAAAGTGCTGTTAGAAATTGGTTTACCATGATGTTCACCATATTTGTGTGTTACAAACAAAAAAGGATGTTTTCTAGCTGATGGTATGTTGGATCGCTTATCCATTATGTATTCACGTAGCCTGTTTGTTATGACTTTATTTACCGGTATTACGCGCTCATTTGTTTTTGCTACAGGTTGTTTTTTACGTGGATCTTCAATCGCATCATGTCTGCGAACAACTGATATAGTCCCTTTTTGGAAATCTATATCTCGAATCTGCAATGCTAGTATTTCACCAGCTCTCATCCCGGTTGCTTCCATGACCTCAAAAATTATTGCATTACGGAATTTAACATCTTCACTTTTAAATGGATTATCTGGTGAAGATTCTCTTGTAATACTTAATATCCTTTCAAACGCTTTTGGTGGCGGTGCTTTTGTGTTTGGATCAGCAGCGAGCCCCTTCCCTTTACTACCTTTGGGTTTATTGGCTAGTAATGATTTACTCATAGATTCAATATCATTTGAAACTTTTTCTTCGATCAGCTGAGTTTTAAGAATGGTTCGAGCAGTAAAGCATAGAAAGGCAGCAATCTGAGTTAATCGGTTTGCTGCATGATTATTAGAAACTCTTTGAATTGGTGTAACGCTTGCCGTTGAAGCAGAAGCAAACTTAACAACATTTTTTTCTGATGACTTAAGCCACTTCTTTAAGCTTCTTGTATCTAAAATGCAGTGATCACGTATTGAATAGATATCTTCATCAGTTAACAACTTGCCTTGATGAAATTCACCTACTAGATCTCGATTATTAATACTTTCCCACAATTGTAAATGAACCAAGTGGGCAAGAGAGTTTGAAATTGCAGATTGAGTATGCGTTGTTCTTAACTTTTCAGTAACGTACAAAGTTACCCAATAATTAGGCACCCCACCCTCTTCAATCAGGATTGGATAACGCTCACCATTACTAAAAATAAGATCTCTAATTTTCGACATATGATGCACCTATTATCTACACATATTTATGTATAATTCCTAGGATAATTTTTGTCAACACATTTTAATGATAAAAACAAAAAAGGCCTGTATAAACAGACCTATTCTAGCTTTAATCAACATTTACTATTTATGTATTCCTCAAAACGGGATATCGTCGTCCCAGCCATCATCCAAATCTGGAGTGAAGTTTTGCTGTGGTTGTGGTGCTGGACGTTGTGCCGGTGCGGCTGGCGCTTGATAAGCTGGCGCTGGAGCGGCTTGTGGCTTAGGCGCATAACCACCTTGTTGTGGTTGAGCTTGTTGTTGTCCATATTGCTGCTGAGCAGGTGCTGGCGCAGCATACTGTTGCTGAGCAGGCGCTTGGTAAGCAGGTGCAGCTTGAGGGGCTGGCGCATATTGATTTTGCGCTGGTGCCGCTTGTTGTGGTGCAGATTGATAACCTGCGTTTTGTGGCATGCCGCCGCCCATTGGCGCGCCTTGTGCTTGGCCACCTTGACCACGGCTACCTAGCATTTGCATGCTACCGCTTTGATCGATAACCACTTCAGTGCTGTAACGGTCTTGACCGCTTTGGTCTTTCCACTTACGAGTTTGCAGTTTACCTTCAAGGTAAACCTGTGAACCTTTACGCAGGTATTCACCGGTAATTTCAGCTAATTTGCCGAACAGAACCACACGGTGCCATTCAGTACGCTCTTGCTGTTGACCTTGTTGGTCTTTCCACGATTCGCTGGTCGCTACTGTGATGTTTGCGACTGCATTACCGTTTGGCATATAACGCACTTCTGGATCTTGTCCCAAATTGCCAACCAAAATTACCTTGTTAACACCACGACTGGCCATTGAAATCTCCTGCGATTCTTTAAATAATCTATTAATTCAGTATGTTGTTTATCTGTGTCGCCATAGAGGAAAATCAGCTTCCCCAAATACCACACGGCAGACCCAGATATTATTGAGCAGAGCCTAACACAGCTCGTGCTTCTCTTAAATCGAAATGCTCATCAACCTTTAAGTAGGCGACTTTCTCGTCCAGCACGACGATCGCTTCGACGACCCCCATCAGTTGCGATAACTGTGCCGCCATATCCCGCGCTTGCGCCTTGTCTTTGACTTCGGCTTCTAAGGTGTAACTCTTTAACAGCACGGGATTTTGCATACCTAATGTCAGGAATAACCAAATAGACATTAAGATCACGGCAACGATAAACACCCCAACCGCGCCCACTAATTGGAAGGCGCCACCGCCCAGCATACCACCACAAAAGGCCCCTAAAAACTGGCTAGTGGAATACACGCCCATGGCCGAGCCTTTTTCACCGACGGGGCAAAATTTGGCAATCAAACTGGGCAATGAGGCTTCTAAATAGTTAAAGCCAGTGAAAAACAGCACTACGGCAAAGCTCAACACCCATAAGTTGTTAGAGAATGCCGCCATCGCCAGCAGCGCCACTATCATGATCACTAAGGCGATTTGGAACATAGCTTTAGTATTCTTACGTTTAACCCCTATGATGATTAACGGCACCATCAAGAAAAACGCGCCCACAAAAGCAGGGAAATACAGCATCCAGTGTTTTTCTTTGACTAAACCGGCATCCACCAGATCCAGTGGCAAGGCCACGAATACCGCGGTTAACACTAAATGCAGAATAAAAATCCCCGCATCGAGTCTAAAAAGTTGGGGATCGGTCAACATACGCTTGAGTCTGGCAGGCGTGGCTAACGTGTCACCCTTAGGCGCGTGGGAAATCGGATTCGGCACTAAAAATTGCACGATCAACATGCCCGTCACAGCGAGAATCGCCGTGAGGAAGAACAAGCCTGATAAGCCAACATGTTGCGCCACAATCGGGCCGACCAGTAAGGACAGCGCAAAAGAGCCGCCAATACACATACCAATAATCGCCATGACCTTAGTACGCTGTTCGTCGCGGGTTAAATCCGCCGCCAGTGCTAACACGGCTGCGGCAATCGCGCCCATGCCCTGCACTGCACGACCAAACACCACGCCGTAAATCGAATCGGCGTTGGCGGCAATCAAGCTACCAATGGCAAACAGCACCAGACCGATAAGGATAATCGGCTTGCGACCATATTTGTCAGATAAAATCCCCATGGGGATTTGCAGCACAGCTTGAGTCAGACCGTAGGCGCCGATAGCAATACCGACCCACAGCGGCGAGAAGCCTTCTAAATGCTGACCATAAAGTGCAAAGACGGGCATGATCATAAACAAGCCCATCATGCGTAAACCAAATACACTGGCTAAAGAAAACGCGACTTTTTTCTCAGTACCCGAAAGTCCGTTGTTACCCATGATTTTGCCCTGGATTGAAGTCTTTTAAGGGGCGCATGTTACCACACCCAAAAGGATTTGCTCAAAAGGAAATAGTGGCCTAAACCACTGCCTGTACCGTTAACTTTTATCCCGATTATCACAGACCTATATTGGCCGCGCTCGGATTAACATGTTTATTTTTCTGCCCTATTTAACGCTCAGGCACAGGGAAACGAGTCTAACATAGTGTTCACATTTGTCCTGTGAGTCAGTACGCAACAAGTGGATTAATCTTAGTTAATCCACTCGGTACATCACTGCCGCTATCTGCAAGGTGATTAAAAGCCAGTGCCAGCCCTAGGATTGGTGCAGATCACAGAATCAACTAAACTCAGCCGCGGAACTGTGCGATACTTGTGCTCATTTTTTTAAGCATATGGCATTAGAGCGATAGATGGATAAGATTGAAATACGCGGCGCACGCACCCACAATCTCAAGAATATCAACCTGACTATCCCAAGGGATAAACTGATTGTCATCACGGGCTTATCGGGATCTGGCAAATCCTCCCTTGCTTTCGATACTTTATATGCCGAGGGCCAGCGACGTTACGTCGAGTCCTTGTCAGCCTATGCTCGCCAATTTTTGAGTTTGATGGAAAAGCCCGATGTGGACCATATTGAAGGCTTAAGCCCTGCGATATCCATAGAGCAAAAATCCACTTCCCATAACCCACGTTCAACCGTGGGCACAATTACCGAAATTTACGATTACCTACGCTTGATGTTTGCCCGCGTGGGTGAGCCGCGCTGTCCGACGCACAATCAACCTTTGGCGGCGCAAACCGTTAGCCAAATGGTCGATAAAGTATTGGAAATGCCCCAAGACAGCCGCTTAATGCTGCTTGCGCCTGTGGTCAACGCCCGTAAGGGTGAACACGTTAAATTGCTCGAAGGTCTATCGGCGCAGGGTTATATCCGTGCGCGTATCGACGGTGAAGTGTGTGACTTAACCGATCCACCGACCTTAGATTTACACGTTAAACACACGATTGAAGTGGTCGTCGACCGTTTTAAAGTGCGTGACGATATTAAGCAACGCTTAGCTGAATCCTTTGAAACCGCACTGGAACTCTCCGGCGGCATCGCGACCGTCGCCACCATGGATGACGACACAGGTACTGGTAAAGCAAAAAGTGAAGAGCTGATCTTCTCGGCCAACTTTGCCTGCCCGCACTGCGGTTATTCGATGGCGGAATTAGAGCCAAGGATCTTCTCCTTTAACAATCCAGCCGGCGCGTGCCAAACCTGTGATGGTTTAGGGGTACAACAATTTTTCGATCCTGAGCGCGTGATCAGCAACACCGAGCTGTCACTGGCGGGCGGTGCGATCCGCGGCTGGGATAGGCGCAATTTCTATTATTTCCAAATGCTTAGCTCACTCGCCGAACACTATAAGTTCGATGTCGAAGTGCCCTATGAGCAGCTCAGCGAAAAAGTCCGCAAAATCGTCCTGTACGGATCAGGCAAAGATAGCATTGCCTTTAAGTACATCAATGATCGCGGTGATGTGGTGGTGCGTAATCACCCCTTCGAAGGCATTCTCAACAACATGGACAGACGCTATCGCGAAACCGAAAGCAACTCGGTACGTGATGAATTAGCCAAGTTTATCAACACCCAAGCCTGCCAAAGCTGTGGTGGTTCGCGTCTGCGCGAAGAAGCCCGTAACGTATTTTTAGGCGATATCAATCTGCCGCAACTCACCACTTGGTCGATTGGCGAAGCCTTAGACTACTTTGAGAAGGTCGAATTTAGTGGCCAAAAGGCGCAGATCGCCGAGAAGATTTTAAAAGAAATCCGCGATCGCTTAGGTTTCCTCGTCAACGTGGGCCTCAATTATTTGAGCCTATCGCGCTCGGCAGAAACCCTCTCCGGCGGTGAAGCCCAACGGATTCGACTCGCCAGCCAAATCGGGGCCGGACTCGTCGGCGTGATGTATGTGCTCGACGAACCTTCAATCGGCCTGCATCAAAGGGATAACGAACGTCTGCTACAAACCCTGATCCACCTGCGGGATTTGGGCAACACTGTGATTGTGGTTGAGCATGACGAAGATGCGATCCGCATGGCGGATCACGTGATCGACATTGGCCCTGGCGCTGGCGTACACGGCGGTGAAGTGATTTGCGACGGCCCGATTGAGAAAATCATCGCCTGTGAAGAGTCTGTCACTGGCCAATATATTTCCGGTAAGCGCAGCATTCATATTGATACGCCGCGTATTCCGTTCGACAAAACTCAAGTGATTGAGTTATTTGGCGCACGCGGCAACAACCTGCGCAATGTGGATTTAACCATTCCCATTGGTTTATTCACTTGTGTGACGGGCGTGTCGGGTTCGGGTAAATCAACCTTAATCAACGATACCTTCTTCAAGATCGCCCATAGAATGCTCAACGGGGCGACAGTGGATGAGCCATCACCCTATGACCGTATTGAAGGCATGGAGCAGTGCGACAAAGTGGTCGATATCGACCAAAGCCCGATTGGTCGCACGCCGCGCTCGAATCCTGCCACTTATACTGGCATCTTCACCCCAATTCGCGAAATTTTTGCCGGAACCCAAGAGTCACGCACGCGCGGTTATCAGGTCGGCCGCTTCTCCTTTAACGTTAAAGGTGGTCGCTGCGAGGCTTGCCAAGGCGACGGCTTGATCAAGGTCGAAATGCACTTCCTCCCCGATGTGTATGTGCCCTGCGATTCCTGTAAAGGTAAGCGCTATAACCGCGAAACCTTAGAAGTACGCTATAAAGGCAAGAATATTCACGAAGTACTGCAGATGACAGTGGAAGATGCGCGCACTTTCTTCGATGCCGTACCTGCCATTGCCCGTAAGCTGCAAACCTTGATGGATGTGGGTTTATCCTATGTACGCCTCGGCCAAAGCGCGACCACCCTTTCAGGCGGTGAAGCCCAAAGGGTGAAACTTGCTAAAGAGCTGTCTAAGCGTGATACGGGTAAGACCTTGTATATCTTGGATGAACCGACCACGGGCTTACATTTTGCCGATATTCAATTGCTGCTCGACGTGTTGCATCGTCTTAAATCCCACGGCAACACGATTGTGGTGATTGAGCATAATCTGGACGTGATCAAAACCGCGGACTGGATTATCGACTTAGGCCCAGAAGGCGGCGGTGGCGGCGGGATGATTTTAGCCACAGGCACGCCGGAAGACGTCGCCGAGCATCCAACCTCCCATACGGCACGCTTCTTAAAGCCACTGCTGGAACGGGATATTGAAATGGCAAAGGCCAATCAAGCCAAGGCTTGAGTTTCGAGCCCTTGGTCTGAGTAGAATAGAAGCGCAGTCGCATAAGCACTGCGCTTTTTTTTAGCTCAGCAATCCAATATGCTTAAGCTATCGCATACATAGAGATCTCATTGAATTAGAATCGGATTTAGGCAAAGATGATATTCATCTTCTGGCGAAGGCTTCAGCGATAAGGAATGTCCATGCGTGATAGCACTCAGTCCCCAGTGACCCACCTTATGTTACCGAGGCAACATCAATCACTTTTAAATAAAAAACTAAGCGAAATAAACCTCAGTGACATAAACCTAAGCCCATCGACTCAATTCAACCACAGTCGCATCGGTCAGCTGCTCGCCAAGTTCACGTTCATGCACTTTATAAGAGATCAATTCCAAAGACTTGGCTTATTAGCACTGGCCTGCTTTGTTGCAACGACTCTCACTGGCTGCGCCAGTTCACCCGAAACCTGTGCGCGTACTGAGCTTAAGCTCACTTGGGCCGACCCCTTAGAGTTACAAGCGATTGTCACAAGATTAAGCTCAGATGAATTTGAAGGCCGCAAAACCCAAACTCCAGGCGCAGAAAAAAGTCGTGACTATATAAAGCAGCAATTTCAGGAGCTAGGTTTACAGCCTTGGGGAGCAGACTTTATCGTGCCCTTTGAATATCAAACCTTCTTCACCCAAGAAAATGGCGCCAACGTGGTCGCCACCGCCATGGCGACAGAGCCGACGAATCGATGGCGTATTATCGTCGCCCACTACGATCACTTAGGCATGAGCGGCAGCAAGATTTACCACGGCGCCGATGATAACGCCTCCGGCGTCGCCGCTATGCTGGCGATTGCCAAACATTGGCAGCAGCAATTTGCCCTACAACCCAATACCTTGCCTAAGGTGAATCTGATGTTTGTCGCAACCGATGCCGAGGAACCTGGGCTCTATGGCAGCATAGCCTTGGTCGAACAACTCAAAACCCGCCTGCCAGAAGCGACTTTTGAGCTGATGTTGAATTTAGATATGGTGAGTCACCCCGGCAGGCCCTATGCGATTTATCTCGAAGGCAGTCGAAACTTCACTCAGTTCACTCAATTTAAACCTCTACTGAATCAACAGAACCGACTGTGCATTAAGCTCTCCCACCCCAAACCCGTTGGCCGTAGCATACAAAGTACCGATTGGCTGCGGGCATCGGATCACTATTCCTTCCACAAAGCTAATATCCCTTGGTTGTATTTTGGCGTGCCGACCCATCCCCAATATCACACCCCTGAAGATACCGTCGCGACAATCGACATCACTTTTCTTGCGGCAGTGACTGAGTCAGCATTTGAGTTACTTCAATTAAATGCCGAATATTTAAAGAATTAATGGGAAGTGGCGCGTTTCTTGCTCAGTTTTAGCGAAAAAAATGCAGAAAACAGGTTAAATAGCGTGACTCTGATTGGTAAAGTGGCGTCCATGCTGCTATAATCCGTCGTTCGCGGGAAATCGACACGGGGTTGATTTTCTGTCTGTGAAACTATTAGCGCCATTTCGCGCGCGCATCCACAAGGCTACAACCCAATGTCATCCGATGAAAGAACTTTCCGTGAACTCGGCTTATCCGAGAATTTGTTGCGTGCTCTTGACGAGCTAGGTTATGAAAAACCAACGCCAATCCAGTCAGCCAGTATCGACCCACTTATGGCTGGCAAAGATATTTTAGGTCAAGCGCAAACAGGTACAGGTAAAACTGGCGCCTTCGCTTTACCACTACTAAACAAAGTGACCAGCCAAACCACGCCGCAGATTTTAGTATTAGCGCCAACACGTGAGTTAGCGGTTCAGGTTGCTGAAGCGTTCAGCAGCTATGCCAAATTTATGAAGAATTTCCACGTACTGCCAATTTACGGCGGTCAAAGCATGCAACAACAGTTGAATGCCCTGAAACGTGGTCCACAAGTTATCGTGGGTACGCCTGGTCGTGTTATGGACCACATGCGTCGCGGTACTTTGAAACTCGACTCATTAAAAGCACTCGTGCTCGATGAAGCCGATGAAATGTTAAAAATGGGCTTCATCGATGATATCGAATGGATCCTTGAGCACACGCCAAGCGAGCGCCAACTGGCGTTATTCTCTGCCACTATGCCAGAGCAAATTAAGCGTGTTGCAAACCAACACTTACGCAGCCCAGTGCATGTTCGTATTGAATCAAGCCAAACAACGGTTGAGTCAATTGAGCAGCGTTTCGTGCAAGTATCACAGCACAACAAACTCGAAGCTTTAGTACGCGTATTAGAAGTTGAAAACACTGAAGGTGTAATCATATTCGTGCGTACTCGTAACTCATGTGTTGAGTTAGCCGAGAAGTTAGAAGCCCGCGGTTATGCTTCATCACCACTACATGGTGACATGAACCAGCAAGCCCGTGAGCGTGCAGTTGACCAACTGAAACGTGGCAAGTTAGACATACTGATCGCGACTGACGTTGCGGCCCGTGGTCTTGACGTTGAGCGTATCGGTCACGTTGTGAACTACGACATTCCGTATGATGCCGAAGCTTATGTACACCGTATTGGCCGTACTGGCCGTGCTGGCCGTACTGGTATGGCGATCCTGTTTGTGACAAGCCGTGAAATGCGCATGCTGCGCACGATCGAGCGTTCAACTAACAGCCGCATTTCTCCAATGAAAATCCCAAGCCCAGAGACTGTTGCAGAACGTCGTCTATCTCGTTTAGGTGAGCAATTGGCTGAAACAATCAGTGGCGATTTAGATTTCATGAAAGAAGCTGTTGCGCAATTATGCCAACAGTTAGAAGTCGATAGCGATCTGCTAGCTGCAGCATTATTACAGCAAGTTCAGCAAGAACGTCCACTGCAATTACCTGTGATTCAAGAACGTGTTCGTGATGAACGCAGTGAGCGCACTGAACGTAGCGACCGCGGCAGTGATCGTAATGACCGTGGTGGTGAGCGTGGCGAACGCAGAAGCCGCGAACCGCGTCCAATGCCAGCCAGCTTAGGCTCAGCTGAAGCGTTGAAAGACAACCCAGATTTGAAAATGTGCCGTTACGTCATCGACGTAGGTCGTGAGAATGGTGTAGGTGTGGGTAACATCGTTGGTGCTATCGCGAACGAAGCTAACATCGACAGCCGTTACATTGGCGCAATCCAACTTTACGATGCAGTGACCACTGTTGACCTGCCAGACGGCATGCCAAAAGACGTGTTACAGCACCTACGTAAAGTACGTGTTTGTGGCAAGCCATTGAACATCCGTGAAGCTGGCGATCAAGTATTTGTTGATTCAGGCCGTAGCGCGCGTTCAGACCGCCCTGCTGGTGACCGTAAACCACGTGGTGACCGCCCAGCGGGTGATCGTAAGCCTCGCGCAGCATCTACGGGTGACAAGCCATTTGCTGACCGCAAACCTCGTGCAGACAAACCTGCCGGTGAGCGTAAGCCACGTAAACCACGTGAAGACTAATCTAGCTTAAGCTAGAGACTAAAAAAGGAGCCTAGGCTCCTTTTTTGTTGGCTTGAAATCAGTAATCTGTCTCTAACAAAGAGAGCCTACGACCATTCACAACATGAATACAGGCCTCAGATAACGAATTTGCTAACAGCTAAAACTAGCATCCATCGGTCTCGAATAAAAACGAATGTCCAGTTGAGGTATGGTGATATTCGGCATAGCACTGGCCAGCAGTTAAATCTCCCGTTCCATAACCTAATCGCGAATAGTCATTATCTTCAAATGCTTGTATATCACCGTAATCAGCCTGCCTTCTGGTATTATTTTTAGTCTGTTGTTTAGGCACGCCTAAATCCATAAAAGTCTCTAAGAAATACAAATTAGGTGACGTTGATTCACTCTTAGTTTCAGGAAAGCCTGCATAGAATTGATAATCACCGTATTGGGTCGCGATAGTAACATCGTCGCCAGTGGTGTTAACGATTTGCGCTTTCATATGCAGCATCTTGGTCATATCTTGCATCTGCCCCAAGTACCCTTTGACGGCATTCACTTTGGCATCTCTTTGCAAGTTCATAAATTTAGGGGCGGCGATAACAGCCAAAATACCTAAAATAATGATCACGACGACCAATTCAATTAAGGTAAACCCTTGAACACGTTTATTTAATGATATCTGCATTTTATTCCTTTTCCTCCAGAAGCTGCCATGCAAGCAGCGGAAGAATACGCTCAGTGTAGACTGATGTTAATAGATAAACGACGAATAGGCAGCGCAAAGACGCAATTTAAACAAAACAGGCTCCTTAATAAGCAGCCATGGCTCAAGATTGACTATCATGCTTATTCGCTTAACAATGTCACCCAAACGCTAAGCGTTCCCTTTGAGAGTTTCCCCATGAAAAAAGCCCTAACCGCTGGACTATTATCCGCCTTCGTCGCCCCTGGCAGCGGCCATTTTTATCTGCAACATAAACGCAGTGCCCTAGTGTTTTTTGTGCTGGCAATACTGAGTCTCGGCCTGTTGCTGCAACAAGTCATGCAAGTGGCGCAGCTTATCTCGCTGGATATTCAAACTGGTGTTTTGCCGCTGGATATGGGCATGATTGCAGCCGAAGTGACGAAACAAACCACGGCAACCATTCGTGATGGTGCAGACAAGCTGATGTACGGATTTATCCTCTGCTGGCTGATTGCCTTATTGGATAGTGTACGCTTAGGGCTAAAGCAAGATAAACAAGATGCAGTCACAGCCCCACACAATGCCTAGTCACCCACTGTCCACGCTTCGATAAAGCTATGGTAGCAAGCCACTAGCATGTCGGCGTCGTGGGCATAATCGGGAATATCCTCAGGACAATAGAGAGCACAGCGGCTACCCGCATTACGCGCAGTTTGCAGATCAAACAAATAATCGCCCACATATAAGATATCTGCGGGGGCGAGTTGCCACTGCTGGCAAATAAGGTGAATGCCTTCGGGATGCGGCTTAGGCTGCGCGTCGTAGCGCGTTAACACCAATTCGATATCTATGCCGAGCTTATCGATAGTGATTTGCGCCGCTTCTGGCATATTGCGGGTCAAAATAGCCAAGGGCAGTGACTTGGCCCGTAGGCATTCGATAAGCTCACGCGCGCCATCAATCCAACTGGCCTTGAGTGAACTTTGTCTTTCGTACTCATGGACAATGTCTAACGCCTTAGCCCGTGCTTCATCCGTACTGAGACTCTCGACATGGGCCAAGATATCCGTACCAGAATGAATCCCCAACTCACGCCGTAGCCCTGCAAAATCGGGATTAGAATGCGCTAAGGTGCCGTCGAGATCGAAGATGACCCCACGGATATCCTTAAGTTTTAAATCGCTAAGTCTGGTGATCACTGGCCTTTCCCATTAGGTGAAAATGTACGCCTTAGACAATCTGCAAACGCTTCGCCTGACGATTGCGATACAGTGGCAGTAATTGTACCACCATCACAGACACAATAATGACGCCAATCCCCAGCAGAGATAATCCATCTAATTCATCTGCATGGAAGACTTCTGGCCACCAGCCAATGCTCACTACCAAAGCAGTGGCACTAAAGCTAAATACTGGCGTTAGGGCCAACATGGCACTCACCTGTGCCGTCGGCCAGTACTTCATCGACTGCCCAAAACAGCCATAGGCGATCAAGGTATTGGCGGCGCAAAACAGCGCAATCTGCCACTCGAAGCTGTCCATACTGGCAAACTGACTAAAGTCGCTAAAGGGAGCCATTACGAAAATACCTAAACCATAGATCACTAAAAGCACGTTCGCGGGCGATAAACGATTCAATAAGGATTTTTGCAACAAGGCATAACTAGTCCACGACAACGCCGAGAACTGAATGATCATCACCCCAATCCAAACCTGATGATTATTGGCGCCAGATAAATCCAAATACGGATGGAAAAACATCAACATGCCTAAGGCCAGTGTCGCAAAACAACTGAGCTGCACCGCATTCAGCCGTTCCTTAAAAAACAGCACGCCACCGAAGGCAAGGAAAAAGGGCGAAGTCTGGAAATTCAGCTGGGCAGCACCCGGCGCGAGATAATCGAGTGAGTAAACAAAAGACACATAATTGAGCATCAAGAAGATGCCCGCAAGCACTAATCTTAACCAGACTTTAGCATCGAGCGCCGCAAATTGCTTAAGGCTGCCCGCGCTCCATTGGATTAGTATGCTGACCACAAGCGCAACCAAAAAACGAAACCAAGTCAAAGTGACAGGATCAATAAAAGCCCCCGAAAGCTTCAAGGCTATGGGTAACATACCCCAAAATACAATCGCAACTGAGATGAAGAGCAGCCCGAGTTGAGCATGATTATTTGCCGAAGGGGCGTTATGGCTAAGGTTCACGGAGATATCCAGTAGAGACCGCAAAATGGAGCGTCATTCTGGCACTGAGTCAGCGCAATATCTAGCGGCACATCATGGAAACATTCGCGTTAGATTGGATACTTTAGCTGACACTGATGTTGAGCAAATTTCAGCATCTTACAATAATTGGAATATTGGCCGCACTCTTGACCCTGCGGCAGCTGATTTACTAGGAAAGCAAACATTGGCATTTCCCGCGATGGCAATAACCGAGTATATTTGGCCCATAAAATGGCTTCTTCACACACTCTCTAGGCCACTTCTTTTTAAGCGAACGCTTTAAATAGGAAAGTTAATGTTATCTACCGCCACGATCGAACAAGTTAAAACGCATATTCATGCCGCAGCCAAAGAATTAGCCGAGCGCCGCGCCGCAGGCACCAGCGGCGATTTACTGCTCCAAGAGCTGAGGCCAACTAGCTTCGAACAGGCCTTCGCCATTCAGCAAACCGTGGCTGCCATCTATAAGGCTAACAATAATCCTATCGCAGCGTGGAAATGCCTATTACCCTCGGCGGAAAAAACCGTCGTAGCGCCTATTTATCAAGCTGATGTGTATCAACAATCGGCCACTTGCCCACTCTATCCATCGACTAAAGATCTGGCCCGAGTCGAACCGGAACTCGCCTTCGAGATTGCTCGCGATTTACCACCAAGAGCCACACCTTACACAGAGGCTGAAATCGACGCGGCCTTAGGCCACACTCGCTTAGCCTTGGAATTGATCAAAAGCCGCTACCACACGCCCAGTGAAGCGACGCATTTTGATGCCCTCGCCGATGGCTTAGTCAATCAAGGATTGTGGTTAGGCCCAGTACTTAATCCGCAAAAAGATTTAGAGACCAGCCATTTCGAACTCAGCGTTAATATTGCCAATGGCGAGCAGCTGCAAAATGAAACGCTGCAAAAATCCGCCATTCATCCCAATGGTTTCCCTAAGGCGGGACTCTACTGGTTAGTTAACTTTTTATCCGCCCAAGGCATTGGCCTAACTCAAGGGCAATATGTGATCACAGGCTCCTACGCTGGCGTCCTCGATCTGCCATTGGCGCAGGTTTGTGACTTTGAATACGGCGCGCTCGGGCAATTTGCCATAACGTTCACAGCTAAGTAATTGCGGCGAGTAAAAGCACTTGCGGCTATTCGAACTCATAACGGCGAGTAAAGCGACAAAACACTGATAAATAAGCGAACTCGGTTTCAACTGGGCTCGCTTATTTTTAATCTCAGCTCTCAATTATCAATTCTCAGTTATCAGCATTCCCCCAGCATTATTAACAAAAGCCAAACCGACTTGTCCCATAGTGCACACCTATGTATCATCTAACTTCATTAATAATAAGGATATATAGAATGTCGCACGGAAAAATGCTGCCAATAGCCTGTCTTCTTGCCCTCACTTTAGGCACATCTCTTAGCGTGTACGCCTCAGAAAATAGCTTTGCCAAAGCCTATAGTGACTATCAAGCCGCCGTTGAAAAAGGCGACACTGCAAATATTGAAGCAAGCGCAAAAGCCGCTTATCAACTCGGTGAAGCTCAATATGCCAAAGACAGTGTCGACTTAGCAAATCTCGCCTTGAATTGGGCCAGCGCGATAGAGAAGCAAGTCGCCCCATACCCATTTACAGAAAAGAATCTACCCAAAACGGCTAAGGCGAATGAGTTGTATCAGCTCGCTCTGGCAAACTATAAAGTTCATTATGGCAAACAAGCGCTTGAGCTTATCGATCCCTTACTGGGCGCTGCGCAAACCGCCGTCGAAGCCAAAGATGCGAAAGAGCATTTTCTTACTGCTATCGCAATTGCGGAAAAATCCGATAAAAAGAAGCTGATCGCCGATGTAAAAATGGCAGCCTTTAACCGCTTATCCAATACAGAGCTATACACGAAAAGCGTAAGACGCTATGCCTTCGATGCCTATGATATTTATAAAGAAATATTACCAGAGAACGCCATAGACAGAGTCAAAGCAACCTATGTGGTGGGTGCCGTTGAATATGCCGAAAAGCATGATGACAAAGCGATTCCATTGCTTTTAGAAGTCGTTAAACAATTCGACGCACTCAATTTTAGTCACCCCTATGCCTTGAGTGCCCATGCGTATTTAGTCGAACTCTATGAGCGCCAAGGAAAGCGTGACGAGTCCACCGCCCACTGTATTGCTATCGGCAAAATGCGCCCTTGGGCCGACGCACAGGAACAACAACCTATTTTCCGTACCGTCCCAGACTATCCAATGTCCTATGCGCAGCGAGGTAAAAGTGGCTGGGTTCAGCTTAAATTTACTGTTGATGAGCATGGCTTCGTCAAAAATCCTGAAATTTTAGCTTCTAAGGGTGGTGCTCTCTTCGAGAAAGAAACACTAAAAATGATAGATAAATGGCGTTACGCACCTAAGTTTGAAAATGGTAAAGCCGTTGAGGCACAAACCACTGTGCAACTGGATTACACCATAAATCGATAGCTCATTACTTCAGCTCGCTATTTCACCTCATAACCTAGCCCATCGCTCACACTCGATGGGCTTTTTTCATCCTGCGTTGCAAGCTGCCCCTGACTTAAACTCTGCTTGAGTTGGCTTAGACAGGTTTGGCAAATACACGCATCGGCAGACAGTAAAATGGGGCTGATTGAATCTTGCAGCGAATCTGATGCTTGCGCTTGCAACACCGCCAAAGGCGGAAATACCTGCTGCGCGCACCAACAATCCTCAATACCCTTACCAACAATCACCGCACATTGATTCGCGCCTTGGCACAAAGGGCAAATTTGCGCAGTTTCTAACTTAGGTTCTTCCAACGGCTGAGACACGGTAATCCTTATTGCAAGATAAGTTGTTATAGCGCGGAGATCATAATAGATTTTTGCAACTCAGGCTGAGTTGTTTCCCACCAAAGCAAAGCTGCTGAGTTATGCAGCATTAATTGCCATTGTTTTCCAGTGACACGCCAACTTTGATTTAGAAATGAGTCATCCCAGAAGGCTCAACGGCGCCATATATGCCGCCAACAGTCACTTCCGTGCAAGTACTTAATCTTATTAATTCCCGAGTATACCTGCCGCTAAATTTAACTATGGATGTTTCAATAAAGTTCCTTACTTACAATTAAGTTTATGATAAATAATTTTGAATAACTTCAAAAATCACTATATATTCAGAATTATATGGGAGTCTTGCGAAACAATTATTTGTAAAAATATGAGTGTTAATTTGGTCTGAACTACAATAACCAACTTCGAGGGGAAAGTAAGTATTATTGCTTAATGGAGGTTTGAAAAATTCAATATGCCCGTCAGCACCATAGTTGCCACCGTAAAATCCTGAATCTTTGATAATTCCCGAGTACAATTCAGTCAGACTACTAATGATTTGGTTATTTCCTTTTATGTTGGCATCTTTTTTTGCCAAAGCAGGACATTGGATAAACTTATAAATCATTGTATTAGATAACACTCGCTGCCATGCAAGTGCAGCTTCTATCCAATCAATTAAGTTAATCTCCATCCCCTTGGGTTTCTGGCAGTATATATCTATAAAGGGCATGGAAACTGTATCTCCATCGTCTATGCTCCACGGCTCAGACCTAAATATTTTTAATGCATTAAATGCATAGTCTCTAAATTCTTGGTCTTCTAATTTTTCAAGAAGGCCATCAATATAAACTTGCCTAAACATTGAATATCCTTATTTTATTTGGCTTAACACACTTGGAGCTACGAACTAATTGATGAACGATTTTGAACTTATTGTTATTGGATATCTGAAATCTGGTTATTTTTGGTTCAGTTCTTTAGTCTGATCATAGCAAGAGCTATAAATCAAAGATACGCCAGTAGTTTAATAAGCCACCCATGGCTAAATTCTCGGTGTACTTTAGATCAACAGATGACACTAATGCTCGAAAGGTGAGTCATGGTGATTTGCGAGACGACCGTCCGCCCCATAGACGGGGCGGTCGAGCATCCAAGGATGGACTGGCTGCGAGTCGACGAGCTAACGCCATGAAAGCCGATACTAGCGGGCTAAACCACTAAGAGCAATCAGTACAATTGACCAATAAAAAAGCCAGCAGGCTATAGGCTTACTGGCTTTTCTGCTTTATTTATTAACTCGCTTTATTTCATCATTTCATCAAGCGAGCCCTGAATCAAAGCCGCTCAACTATGACTTCTTAGGAAAAATCGGATAGGCCTCAGTGCCTAACACTTTGCCATCGACCTCGACACCATAGTAATCGCTGTCATTATGGAATTTTTCCTGCGCTTGCTTCACATCCCCCTTGCTACGTGGGTCCTGTGGACGCTCGTGGGAGTTAATGTAAGCGGCAACGTCCCAAGCCTGTTGGTTAGTTAACTGCATACTCTTACCAAAAGGCATATTTTCATAAATGAAAAATGCGGCAGTATTGACCCTGTGCATTCCCGCTCCCCAGTTATAACTTTGAGGTCCCCACAGCGGCGGCAACGTATATACACCCGCAATCGCTTGACCTTGGCCATCGACGCCATGGCAAGTTTGGCAATGGGCGACATACACGGCTTTACCCCGTTCAGGTGAATAGGCTTGTTCGGGTTTTGGGATCTCAGGATAACCACGACCCGGCAAGTTGGCACGCTGCTCAACTGTCATCGCCTTAGCTAATGCCTCTGGTAGCGGGAAGTCTTCCCGTTTGGCACCTTTAACTAACTCGGCATCGCTCAGCTCAGGGACAGGACCACTGATATTAGCTTCATCCATCAAACCACCCATGCCTAACCAATAGGCGTAGGCAGAAAGCGCCACTAACTCAGAGCTACCCGATGCAGGAGCTTTACCATTCATCGAATAATTAAAGCAGCCTTGGATGCGTTCTTCAAAGCTACTGACTTTATTGTCTTTTTTGCGATACGCCGGATAAGCAAAATACGCGCCCCAGAGGGGTGAAGCATTGGCTTTACGGCCTGCATCCATATGGCAGTTGGTGCAGTTAAGCTCATTACCCACATACTTATCACGCAGCTGTTGGGTATTCACAAATAGCTGATAACCCAAACGCACTTTATCACCAAAGGCGCCTTCGGGAATCGCACTCAAAGGTCTAGGGACGAGATAGGTTTGATCAGCTACCTTAGGGAAAGAAGGCAGCGGAGCTTGCTTATCTGGCCGTTCTTGTACTGGCTCAGTTTCAGCGTGCGCCTGCACGGTTAACGACCCCATCGCGGCCAGTAATAACATTGCGGAATATTTCATGGCCGGCTCCTTATTTCAAATTTGCAAAGTAGTTCGCTAAGGCATCAACCTCAGCAGCGGTAAGCTTGTTAGCCACGTTCGCCATCATGCCATCGACATCACCTTTACGCGTTCCCGACTGCCATGCCAGTAGCTGAGTTTTAATGTAACTCGCTTGCTGACCTGCCAAACGGGGAAATAAGCCGCCACCTAGTCCGGAAGGACCATGGCAGGTCACGCAGGCTGGTAAACCACGTGACCAATCACCTTGGTAGGCTAAACGGGCGGTATCGTCATTAAAAACAACTTGTTCACCGCGGATAACAGGCTTGACCTCATTGGCAGGCTTTGCTGAAAAATAGCTCGACACTTGCTCAATACCGTCACCTTGGAGCGTCATTGCCATCGGCATCATGGTCGCATTTTGGCGAACGCCCGCTTGGAAATGTTGTAACTGGGTCGAGATATATTGTTTAGATAATCCCGCTAATCGAGGGCCGAGCGGTTCAACGCCCTGACCTTCTACTCCATGGCAAGATACACATAACTGTGCAGCTTGTGGGATGGCGGTTGCTCCTGCGGCGAGGGCAACCGATGCCATGGCGTAACCGCTTAATAGTGTTAAGCCTGTGGCTAATGTTTTAATTTTAATATTCATTTTCTATCCTTGAAGAGAGTTAGGCTCTAAGCATAGGAGGTTTTATTAAGTTAAGTGCTCACACGCCTAGCTGACGCTAAACGAATTCCGAGTACCTTACTACTCGGAGGGCCGAGGGACAAGCATTAAAAAAATCTAATATTAGTTTGTTAATAACCAAACCTTGTCGATTCGAAACGATTCAATAATTTATGTATCAAGTAGCACAGGAGTAATGTGCCGACAATGGCGGTGAGAATGCTGCTCACTCGATACAAGGCGCTAAAAATTAAATCGTTGCCTGGGGTCAGATACTGTCCAAACAGAATACCTAAGGTTGTCATAGCGCCAAAACCCACGCCAGAGCCACTTGCCTCTCGCACATGGGCTTGGCTAAAGATCATTAAGCCAATCCACAACAAAGGGGCGATTAAAATCAATAGTCCTGACCAATCATAGAGTACCAATTGCACGACGATTCCAAACGACACGCCCAGCAAAGTCCCTATGGCGCGCTTACGGGCATAATCGAGTGCACCATTCCAATGCATAGGAAACAGCAGCAACAAGGTGGTCGCCTGAGCCGACATCGAATCCCGTAGATCGAATATTTGGAATACCAGAAACGATGCTGTCGCTATGGTCGCGCCGAGTAACGCTTCGTGGCGCATTCTATGTGGCGCCTTAGGTCCCGGCTTGTAAGCCGCCCTAGGTTCGACATCGGGCCAGAGTGCCGTCATAGCGTAGGCGATAACAACTGAAAGTGCCGTCGCCCAAAAGTTACTGAAAACTAAGTCGTTTAAATCAACGCCGGGATAGCTAGCAAAGTGCAGCATGATGCTGAGACTGAGCACTCCGTTGGCGCCAAAGAGGAACAAACTGCCGCGGGACATGGCCGCAAAGCGATATAAAAATAGTAAAAACACGATGGGTGTCATCAGGCCGGGATGACTGCCAAACAGACCACCGAGCAGTCCAACCTCTAACCCCGCCATGGCAGAAGAGGCCAATAACTGGCGCATAGCATGGCCATTCATCACGGACACGAGTCCGAGTAGCAGCATAGGCGTCACAGTGAAGAAGACTCCATTGCTCCAACCAAACATTTTACACAGGGTAAAACCTATGGTCGCGCCAGTCGCAATCCGTAAACACTGGCGTAAATCGTTGGCCGTCAATGGGCTATGGCGTAGTAACATGCTCGTCGCCTTGTTAAGTCGATACGTAAAATGGGGATATTTAGCTGGCTTATGCTGCGCTCACACTTATGTAGCTTTGAAGCGTTAACTCAAGCGACTCACGGCAAACACACACCGACCGCGAGTCACTCACCCGTCAACAGCAATTAGTGCGAGTAGATAGGCTAGTAAATATAGTGCAGCAGGCTGATTGCTTTAATCTGCACCTTAGCAAGCAAACCAAATAGGCCGTTCTCTGGCAGCAATTGCACTGTGGCGCGCGCCCCCGCTGGCAGATCTTTCATCCCATTGCCATCCAAAATTAAGTGCAATCTGAGTCTTTGGGCATCACGTACCCAACGGTCAGACTCCTGCGGCGCCGCTAAACGGCCATTGGCATCGAATTGCCCCGCACTCACGCCCGCATCGACACTGCTCACCGTCGCCCGATATAAACGGCCAGGTTCGCCATCGAACGCAATCAAAGCGGTCGAAGAAGTATTGACACCACGCAGGCTCTTCTCGCGAAAATCGGCAATAATATCAATCTTATCCGATACCAACGCTAACAATGGTTGTCCCACGGTCGCAAAACTCCCGACTTCTAACTGCAGGTTAGTTACTATCCCGTCCTGATCGGCATGGATTTGGGTATACGACAAATTAAGCTCGGCTTGGGCAAGATGGTTTTGCGCCTGACGCACCTTAAGATTCTCTTCGCCATAACTGCCACGGCTCACTTTGAGTTTTTCTAAGCGCGCATTAGCGGCGAGCAAATTGGCTTCCGCGGCGGCAGCATCACTATCGGCCTGATCCCTTTGCTGCTGCGATACACCATGGGTGGCATACAGGGCATCGAGACGTTTAGCTTCGCTACGTTTCTGTTGCGAGGTGGTTTTGTTGGCATTAACCTCGGCCTTAGCGGCCAGCAGCGAGGCATCTAACTCAGCATTGTCTTGGCGGGCTTGCTCTAAGGCCAATTTAGCTTGCGATACTGCTAACTCATAGGGCGCGGGATCGACTTGAAACAGCAAATCGCCCTTGGCAACCGCTTGGTTATTAGTCACGGCTATGGTCTGAATTTTACCGCTGATCTGCGGTGTCACTTTAGTCACTACACGGGTCGCCATGGCTTGCGGCGTCAATGGCATCATAGTATCGGCCAGCATGAAATAGCCGAAAACCATCACAAAGGCGAACATGGCAAATTTTACTAAACGGGCAAACTGTTGATCCGGTGTCATCTTCTTTCTCACAAAATGGTGTCTGTAACCTTGGTTAATTTGGCGCTGGCGTTGTCGCTGATCAGGCTAATAATGCGTTCAAATTCGCTCAACTCTTCGGCACTGATCCCGCCTAATAACTCACGGCGCACTTGAATAATCCGCGCTTCCATTTGCTTTAAAACATCTAATCCCGCTGGCGTCAGGCTCACAATCCTTGCCCGCTTATCTTTGTCACAACAATGACGCTCGACTAGACCTTGCTCTTCTAATTGCCCTAAGGTGCGCATTAACGAAGCCAATTCAATTTCTAAGGCATCGGCCAACACTTTCTGGCTCACGCTGTCGCCTAAACGCAGTAATTTCCACAATGCCGTCCAGCGGGGATGGGTTAATCCCAAAGGCGCCAGCTCGACATCGGCCACGGTACGCCACAGTCGATGCAGACGGCCTAAATGCTCCGCCAGTGATAATTCTTTCAATCGCTCTAATTCTTTTTGCATCTTGATTACCCACTTAGTTAGCGTGCTAAGTATTATACTTAGTTAGCAGGCTAAGTAAATGTGTTCATATAAAAAATTTTCTGTGTCCTATGGCGCAAAAATGTCGCATGGGGAAACAAATAATCCAAAAGGCTGGCGCCATCTCAAATATAATCAGCCGTATCTCTATAATATTAAGAAGATAAATCAGACTGATGAAGTGAACTGGGAGGTTGGCTTTGGTGAATTTAAAAATTAGTACGAGGATTGTGGTTGGGATATGTCTATTACTGTTGGCCATGATGAGCTTTATCATGCTGCTAGTCCTGTCGGAATTCAGCAGTCAGGTGAAAGAATCTGAGCAAAGAGAACTGCATAAACTGTACGAAACTGCGGTAGCCAACATAGCCTCATCCGGTAAACTCGCACAGGCAATGGCAACGATAGTTTCACTGACGCCAGAGATCCAAAGTAACTTCGCCGAACGGGATCGCCCTGCACTCAAAGACCGTACTCTGCCGCTGTTTGCCAAGCTTAAGCAAGATTTCGCCGTACAACAATTTCAGTTTCATACGCCGCCGGCAACCTCTTTTTTACGATTACATCGCCCCGAAAAATTCGGTGATGATCTCACTACCATTCGTAAAACCATTGTGGAAACCAACACCACAAAACAGCCATTAAACGGGTTGGAATATGGTGTTGAAGGTTTAGGCATTCGCGGTTTAGTGCCCATGGGTTATCAAGGCCAACACACAGGATCCGTGGAATTTGGTATGTCCTTTGGACAACCTTTCTTCGACAGTTTCAAAGATGCTTATCAAGCTGAAATCGCACTATTATTGCCTAATGGTGCGGATTTTAAAGCATTTGGCGCCACGTTCACGCCCGATATTCAGGCCATAAGTGAACTCAATAGCGTGATGCAAGGCAATGAAGTAATTCGCACTATTAGCTTAGAGGGCAAAACCTTCGCTTTGTATCGCCACGCCATAAAAGATTACTCGGGACAAGTCTTTGGGGTACTGAATATTGCGATGGACAGAAGCCATTCAGAGCAAGTCATGGCGGATATTCGCCTCAAGTTGATCCTCATCGGTTTCGCTGCAATGTTAATCGGCACTGCCATTGCTTGGTTTATTGCTAAGGGCATTACCCGCCCAATAGCAGAAACAACCCAAGCCATGAATGACATCGCCGAAGGCGAAGGCGATTTAACCCGTCGAATTACCATAACGAGTAAAGATGAAATCGCCGAGTTAGCGCAGGCATTTAACCGTTTTGTGGAGAAAATCCACCACACAGTAACTCAAGTGTCTGATGCCACGAGTTTACTCGCAACCTCTGCTGAAGAAATGTCGAGCATTACGCGGGAAACCCAGAAGATGGCGAGTCGTCAACACCTCGAAACAGATCAAGTTGCCACCGCAATGAATGAAATGGCCGCAACGGTACAAGAAGTTGCCCATAACGCAACCGATGCGGCCGATGCCGCCAATCATGCCAATGACTCAACCGAACAAGGCAAATTAGTTGTACAAAAAGTGGTAACCACTATCGCAATATTAGCCGAGGAAATAGCCACAGCAGCAAGTGCAATCAATGAATTAGAGCGTAATACCGCTGAAATCGATTCTGTGCTTGTGGTTATCCGTAACATTGCCGACCAAACTAATTTACTCGCACTCAATGCGGCAATTGAAGCCGCAAGGGCGGGAGAACAAGGTCGAGGATTTGCAGTCGTTGCCGATGAAGTACGCACTCTGGCGAGCCGCACTCAAGCATCTACGACAGAAATTCAGCAGATGATCGAAGCGCTTCAGCATAAAGCTAAGTCCACAGTCAATGCGATGGAAACCAGCACCCGCACCACCCAAAGCTGTGTATCCCAAGTTCACCAAGCAGGTGAGGCACTCGAAGCCATTACCCATGCGGTTTCCACCATTAGCCAGATGAATATCCAAATCGCCAGCGCGGCAAATGAGCAGTGTGCGGTTTCAGCAGAGATTAATAAGAATGTTAATAACATCAATGACATTGCAACTAATGCGACAGATAGTGCGGTACAAACTGCACGCGCTGGCGATGAGCTTGCCCAACTCGCAGTCCGTTTAACAACTTTATTAGCTCAATTTAGAATTTAAACAAAACAAAACGCCGCATTCTCTGCGGCGTTTTTATTAGCTTATTTTATAAAGTTTTACTTAGGACGCACGCCTAACGTATGGCAAATCGCGTAGGTCAATTCGGCGCGGTTTAGGGTGTAAAAGTGGAAATCCTTCACGCCTTCACGTGACAACACCTTAACCATATCAATCGCTACGTTTGCACCCACTAATTGGCGTGTACCGGCATCGTTTTCTAAACCATCGAATTGCTTATGCAGCCAGTTAGGTAGCGACACATTGGTCATGCCCGCAAAACGTTTTAACTGAGTAAAGTTAGTCACAGGCAAGATGCCCGGAACGATTTCAACGTCGATACCGGCGGCAACGCAGCGGTCACGAAAACGCAGGTAAGATTCCACATCGAAGAAAAACTGGGTAATGGCACGGCTAGCGCCCGCATCAATCTTACGCTTAAGGTTGATCAAATCCGCCTGTGCATTACTCGCATCGGGATGCACTTCTGGATAGGCCGCAACGGAAATATCAAAGTCAGCCACAGAGCGCAGTAAACGCACTAAATCCGCCGCAAAACGGGTTGGCTTAGGGCTGCCTGCTGGTAAATCACCCCGCAGTGCCACTATGTCACGAATGCCCGACTTCCAGTAATGCTTAGCCAGTTCTAACAGCTCTTCATCACTGGCATCCACTAAGGTTAAGTGCGGCGCGGCAACGAGGTCGGTTTCCTGTTGAATACGCTCAATCACGCCATGGGTGCGGTCGCGCACACCTGAGTTAGCACCGTAAGTCACAGACACAAACTTAGGATTCAGCGGCTCTAAACGACGGATAGAGTTCCACAGGATTTGTTCCATTTCGGGGGTCGATGGCGGAAAAAACTCAAAAGAAACATTAATATCGCCATTAAGCTCAGACAAACTCTGGTTCAGCGATTGTGAATGTTGTGCGTGATGAAAAGCCATGTGTATTTCCTCAACCGCCCTTGGCGCTACTCTTTGCTAGTATGAATTCGTTCAAATGGACGTTTGGACGTCTATATGTCCATATGCTAGAGAAACTGAGATGTAAGTCAAGCCAAAAAATGCCCATAAACCGCATTTAATCTCGGTTAATTCGATAGATTTATTCTAGCCAATAAAAAAGGACTCGAAGGAGTCCTTAAAGAAGCTTGATATCGCGTTATTCCTGCAGCAGATCGCGACAGATCTGCGTCAGATCCGACTGCACCGCTGCCGCTGTCACTTCGCGTCCGGCGCCCGGCCCACGGATGATCAACGGATTGCCTTGATAGAAGGCACTGCGGATCACAAACACGTTATCGCCGGGGGTCAAATTAGCGTAGGGATGATGGGCATCAATCCATTGCAAACCGACTTCGGCTTTAAGCTCTGGGCCGCTGTTGTCTAAGGATGCTACGTATCTGAGCACCTTATTTTGCTCCGCCGCCGCACCATATTGTTGCAGTAGATCGGCATCTAACTCGGCAATGCGGGCAAGAAACTGATCTAAGGGAATATCGGCCAAATCGGCTGGCACTAACGAGCGTAATTCAATATCTTCAAGCTCGATTTCAAGGCCAATTTCACGAGCCAAAATAAGCAACTTACGCTGCATATCACGACCAGACAGATCGTCGCGGGGATCGGGTTCAGTAATACCTAAGCCTCTGGCTTCAATCACTAATTCTGAAAATGGCTTGCTGGTATCGTATTTTTCAAATAACCAACACAGGGTGCCAGAGAAAATCCCGCCCACGGCTTCAACGCTATCACCGCTGTTACGCAGATCATTTAGCGCATGTTGAATAGGTAAGCCCGCGCCGCAACTGGCGTTATAGCGCCAAAATAAACGACGATTACCCAGTTGCTGCTTTAACTCACGGTAGAAAGGCAGTGGACCCGAGCCCGCAAGTTTATTCGCGCTCACCACATGAATACCGCGCTCGAATAGCTCTGGATATTGCAGCGTCAAACTGGCACTGGCACTGATATCTAAGGCCACCAGCTCATCGCAGTTAACCCGTTCTAATTGCTCGAACAAGTGCTCGTACTGCCAAGGTGTTGCCTCGGTATTAAACTCAGTCTGCCACGCGGCAAGATTAATCCCTGTGGATTTAATCAAAGCTTTACTCGAACTGACTAAACCGACTAACTCAACACTGGCTTCGAGTTCATGGTCCAATGATGATGAAACCGACTTAAACAAATCGACCCAAGCCTCACCGATATTACCCACACCGAGCAGCAGGACACCAATGCGTTTACGCGGCCCAGCGCAGCGACGATGAACCTTTTGGGTTAACAAATTCACCTGCGACTGGGGCACTAACGTCACTAAACTTAAATCGCCACTGAACAAAGGTTTAGCATCACGGCTCAGTAAACGGGCGAAGCTGCGGCGATAATGCTCGGCATCGGCACTGACTAATGCGACTAAGCCGAGATCGGTATTGATCTGCTGATCGCTGATCCCTAAAGCTTCTGCCTCGGCATCGAGCAATCTTTGCACTTGTTTTTGATTTTCAGCGGTATAGGCAAGCTCAACCCTTTGGTGGGCAGAGGTCCAATGGGCCAATGGCGTTAAACCCGCGGCGATCAATAGATCTAATAAACGAGTTAATTCGCCCGTAAGCTTAAAGCCGAACAGCACGACTGCATTAAGGTTAGTCACCACAGGTGCACTCGCCGACGAACTGTGGGGCGCGATTAAGGTAAAGTCAGTGTGGGATGCATAACTTGAGCGTACCGCTAAACTCACTTCGGTATTAAACAAAGGCTGCAGAGTGCGCGAATGCAATACTGGCGAGCCTAAACGCGCTAGGCGATCGGCTTCGGCAAGTGACATGCTTTTCAGTAACTTGGCATCGTTGATTTTATTAGGATCGGCGTTGAACACCCCTTCCACATCGGTCCAAATGGTCACGCGCTCGATATCAGCGAGACTCGCAATCAGGCTGGCACTAAAATCTGAACCATTACGGCCAAGTAATAGGGTATCGCCATGCTCGTTAGCACAGATAAAACCAGTGATCACTAAGCGTTCATTGGGATGCGCGGCTAATAGGGCTTGTACTTTAGCGCGGGATTCTTGTACCCGAATTTGTGGCACAGCGGCTTCATCGGCCACTAAAATTGAACAGGCATCCACATGGCTTGCCGCCACGCCAGATTCGCGCAGTAGCGCCGCCATTAAACGTGCCGACCAACGTTCGCCAAAGCTCACCACATGGTTGATTTGGTATTCGTTGCGCTCGTCTAAGGACAACAGGCTGATGAGTTGCGCTTTATCAGTGGCCAAACGCTCACGCAGATCGCGGGCTTGTTCATTCGACAACAACTGCTCAATCAACCCCTGTTGGTAACTGATCAGCACTTGTAATTCTTCTTGCCATAGCTGACCCGCATCACGCAGCGCTAATAATTTATACAGGAAATTCGTGCTTTTACCCGCCGCAGAGACCACCACGAGATCATCACTATGACCGTGGGTTAATAGGATATGGGCGACTCGGCGATAACAATCGGCATCCGCTAAACTGGAGCCACCAAATTTATGTAAGTGACAACGTGCCATCTATTATTCCTCTACTGACAAGCCGCAACGGCGGCTAATCCTGCTTGAATATCTGCAACTAAATCGGCGGCATCTTCAATACCCACCGATAGACGCAATAGGGTGTCCTTAATACCAGCCTCGAAGCGCGCCTGCGGCTCCATGGCTCTGTGGGTCATAGTTGCGGGCACGGCCACTAAACTTTCGACGCCACCTAAACTTTCCGCCACGCTAAATAAGCTGAGTGCACCTAAAAAGGACACCACTTCGGCCTCGCCGCCTTTGAGTTCAAAACTCAGCATAGCGCCAAAGCCCTGTTGTTGCTTGGCCGCAATGGCGTGGCCTGGGTGATCCGCAAGCCCTGGGTAATAGACTTTACTCACCACAGGGCTTTGCGTTAATACCTCAATAATACGCTGGGCATTGGCTTGATGCTCGCGAATACGCACCGCTAAGGTACGCAGGCCGCGCAGGGTCAGATAACTGTCAAAGGCTGACCCCGTTAAGCCTAGAGTGTTCGACCACCAATGTAAGCTTTCGCCGATTTGCGCGTCTTTGGCGACCACTGCACCGCCGACCACATCGCTGTGACCATTGATATATTTAGTGGTGGAGTGGATAACGATATCCGCGCCTAACAATAGGGGTTGTTGCAATATCGGCGATAAAAAGGTGTTATCGACCACCACCAGCGCGCCGACCTCATGGCTCGCCTTAGCAATGGCTTCGATATCCACCACACGCAATAACGGGTTCGATGGGGTTTCGAGCCACACCATCTTAGGATTCTGCGCAATGGCGGCGGCTAACGCTTGGCTGTCGGTTTGGTCGGCCACAATGAGCTTAAACTGGCCTTTCTTCGCCAAGTTGGTAAATAAACGGTAGGAACCACCATAGCAATCATGGGGCACAACTAATAGGTCATCGGGGCCGAGCAAAGTAGTCACTAAGGTGATGGCCGCCATGCCAGTGCACGTCACTATGCCAGTGGCGCCCTTTTCTAATTGCGCTAATGCTTCGCCTAAAATGCAGCGCGTTGGGTTGCCTGAACGACTGTAATCGAATTCGCGGGGATTTTTATGACCATCGAAGGCGTAATTAGTCGACAAATAAATCGGTGGCACAACTGCGCCATATTGAGTATCGCTTTCGATACCCTGACGCACTGCCAGTGTGGCTAATTGACGCTCTGCCATGGGTGGACTCCTAAATTCGATAGACTGATAGAGATGTCTGGACGTCTAAATGTACCTAAGCCCAACGCCATCGTCAATAGGCGTGAAGACGTTTAGACGTCTGAACATAAAGAAATCTGTTTGCAATCACAAAGAAATAGTAGCAATAATTTGACTGTTCTTTGTAAGGGTTTAAAATCTGCCCCGAATTTAGCGTTATAACAGGTGAGTCAATGACTGAATGGAATGGGGAATACATCAGCCCCTATGCTGAACATGGCAAGAAGAATGAACAAGTAAAAAAAATTACTGTGTCTATTCCGCTCAAAGTGCTTAAGGTCCTCACGGACGAACGTACTCGTCGTCAGGTCAATAATTTGCGTCACGCCACCAACAGCGAGCTGTTGTGTGAGGCATTTTTGCACGCCTACACTGGCCAGCCATTGCCCAACGATGAAGATCTGTCAAAAGACAACCCAGACAGCATTCCCGCCGAAGCCAAGTTGTTGATGGATCAAATGGGAATCGAGTGGGAAGACATGGAATAGCGACTCGTCGCTTTCAAAGTCATATCACAGTGCTCATCAATAGGGATCGTTAACGATCCCTTTTTGTTTATCCCCAAGCGACTTCAAACTTTAAATTTCACCATCTTGAGTTGGTTTGGGATATAGGAAATCCTATGTTTTCTATGATAGATCCACAGACACTCGCCTTAGCCTCGCTGGTCGTGTTTCTGGGCGCATTAACCCAAAGTCTTATTGGGTTTGGGCTTGCGGTTGTCGCCAGTCCTTTGCTGTATATCGTCGATCCACAACTTGTACCTGCGCCTGTTATTGCTATGGGTTTCTCCATCGCCCTGCTGACCTTAGTGCGTGAACGCGGTCACTTAGAATTCAATGGCTTGCAATATGCGCTCCTAGGTCGCGTGCCCGGCGGTTTTATCGGCGCAAGTCTGTTGCTGTTTGCGCCTCAACCCATACTCGGTTTATCCATCGCCGCCATTGTGACTGTCGCAGTGATCCTCAGCCTGTATAAATTCAGCCTGCCAGTGAATAAGAAAACCCTCTTCGGTGCGGGCGTGGTTTCAGGGATCTTCGGCAATATCGCCGCGATTGGTGGCCCACCGATGGCGATTTTGTTGGCAGGCAAAGATGCCTCGCAGTTTCGTGCTGCCCTGTCGGCCTTCTTCATTTTTAGCTCCATGATTGCACTGATCATTTTAGCGATCACTGGCTTATTAGAATTAAAACATCTGTGGCTGTCGTTGATGCTGCTCCCCTCAGTGATTTTAGGTTACTTAGTCGCAGGACGATTAGTGGGCCGTGTCGATAAAGAGAAGACAAAGATGGCGACGCTAGTCCTGTGCAGTATCAGCGCCTTAGTGCTAACGGTGAAGTCAGTTATCGAATTATTACCCCAATAAGCGTCCTGCTTGTACTGGCAAACCTTCTCAAAATTCAAACAATAAAAAAGCACTGACATTGCCAGTGCTTTTTCTTTATCTATCAATATGTAAAGCCAGCTTACACTCAGCTTAAGTAGCTTTGGCCCGCATACACAATAAAGTGTCTTAGCGCGAGCACGCCGGTTAAGCTGGCACAGGCCACCATAATCGTTGCACCCTTAGTGTGGCGAGTCGCAGCGGGAAGCAGCATAAACAGCAATGGAATCCCAAAACCAATCCCCACGACACCAATCCAGAACACGCTTGCCCATAACCCAGACGTTAACGATGCTAAGGCCGCAGCCGCCGCGCCGCCCTTGAAGTACAAGGCGCAGAACAACATGAACAGGAACAGAATTTCAATCGCCATCACAGGCAATTCTAAACCGTGCATCTTCACTAAGGTTTTGTCGTGGCTGTCAGTCTTAAACATCAGCAACGCCAGTACCGCGTTTGCCGCAGCGCCCGCCGATAGACCCGATACTAAAAACAGCGCAGGCAGTACCGCAGTGTTGAGCATAGGATAGGCATTCATCGCCGAAATTAAGAAGCCAGTGTAAGCCCCTACGCCAATGGCAAGGACAAACAACAATACTTCAATCAGCTTTCTAAATGGCATAAGTAACTTAGCGATAGGCGTTAAGAAACCCAAACCCCACTTTGGCAAGTCATCCCGCAGCACAATAATGGCGTACGCAAAGGCTAAGGGTGAATACGCCAGCAGCGCCAGCACCCCGATTGCCATCACAGACTGGAAATTATAGTGAATTAAAATCAGCCAGAAGTGAAATGGCTTTGTTAAATCAAACACTAAGCAAGCTAGACCTAAGCTAATCGCCACAGGCCCAATAATGGCCGCAGCCTTAAGAATGCTGCTTTCGGCTCCCGCGTTGAGTTCCTTATTCGCCCAGCGTAAACCAATGCCAATCAGTAAACTGCCCGCAGATAACCCCGCCATAAACAGGTAAACGGCGATGACCCAGTGCCAAGTGACAGGATCATATTGCGCCATGTCGCCCCAAGTATTGTTCATAATCAAATCCCCCCTCTTTTGGTAGGAACGCGATATACCCTAGGTTTAGTGCCTAAATGGGTCTTATCTTGGTAAGTGATCTTAGTGTTGAGCAGTGTGGCCACTTCACTTTGTGGATCGTTAGCATCGCCAAACACTAAGGCATCGGTTGGACACACAGTCACACACGCTGGCTCTTCGCCCCGTGCTAAACGCGTATCCTTACAGAAGTTACACTTGTCAGCCACTTTGGTTTCTGGGTTCATAAAGCGCACTTTATAAGGGCACGCCGCCACGCAGTACATACAACCCACACACTTGTCGCCGTGGATGGAGACAATGCCGTCTTCACCCACATAGGCCGCGCCTGTTGGGCACACCTTAACGCAAGGTGCATCTTCACATTGCTGGCAAGATACCCTGTGATATTTGAAATGCAGATTAGGTATCTCACCAAAGGGGCCTTCCACACGCACTTGCAGACGAGTTACGCCTTCGGGTACGCCATTTTCACTGCGACACGCCACGTTACAAGCTTGGCAGCCGATGCACTTATTCTCGTCGTGCACCATTACATATCGTTTATTCATTTAAGCCTCCGATTAGCGCTTTGCCAGCGTGACGCCCGTGGTGTGCACTGTCATGCCACACACAGGAGCAGTAACGTGCGGCAGTAAGTTACCGCAGTGGATACCTTTGCCCGTTGCTCTGACCAACTCTTTGTTTTTAGAACCAAAGCCCATGTAAGCAAACACAGTATCTTGGCGAATGCCCGGCGTGACTAAGGCATGGCCTTCTTCTGTGCCAACACTGCTGGTGAGGCGGATTGGGTCGCCATTGCTGATGCCTAATTTGCCCGCAGTAACGGGGTGAACCCACACAGCGTTATCCGACATCAGGTTAGCGAGCATAGGCACATTGTGGGTGGCGCCATTGGTGTGCACCGCCACTTTGCCTTGGATAAAGTACAGCTCATCTGCTTTTTTAAGATTCACTTCGCGGAACTTGATCACCCCACGGCCCGGTGCCATGGCTTCGACTTTCGCGGAAGTGAGTTCAATCTTGCCACTCGGGGTTTTAAAGGTGAGTGCACTGGCGTAAGTGCCGTCTTCATCGGCAGGTCGCGCATTGGGGTATGCCTTAATAAACTCGGCAACCATCTTAGGCTCGCACAACATAATTGGCTTACCGAAGCTCACAAAACCTTCGTCTTTGATACGGCGCAGCAGGTCAGTGTCGCGGTTCACCTGCAGCATTTGCAGGGTTTCCATGTTTTCCCATGGATAGAACTCGCCAAGGCCCATAGCCACACCCACATCCTTAAAGATCTGCCAAGAAGGCTTAGTATCACCTAAGGTTTCAACTACCCGTTGGCGCACATAATAGGCCGGATTTTTACCTGACTTATCAGCAATTTCTTCATCACGTTCAAGATAAGTTGACTCAGGTAAAATCACGTCCGCATAGGCGGCGGTTTCGCTGATATACACATCACACACGGCGATAAAGTCGAGCTTTTTCATCGCTTCAACAACGCGCGCTCTGTCTGTCATGGTTTGCATTGGGTTAGTGCGTGACATCACCCAGCCGTGTAACTGGTAAGGAACAGCGCTTAACGTGGCATCGAGAATAGTTTGGTAAACGCCGCCCGATGTCCACATCATGGCGTACTGTTCTTCCACCTGATCGATACGTTTCGCTGCTGGTTTTGGCATGTCTTTCACGCCAGGTTTGGCCAATACGGGCGCAACTGCTTCACCGGCAAGCTTGTTGTAATCACCGGGTTTCTGGCCGATATAAATCCCGCCCTTACGCTCAATATTACCAATCAAGACGTTGGCAGCGTACAGGGCGCGGCGCATCTCAAACTCTTCGGTGGTAAAGGTGGCTCTGTGACCAAAATCGACCACGGCATGGGGCGCTTTAGCGGCATATTCGTGGGCGATGCGGCGAATGTCTTTGGCAGGCACATCGGAAATGGTTTCGGCCCATTCAGGGGTATAGGCTTTCACTTCGGCGGCAAAGGCTTCGAAGCCTTCCACATAGCGCGCGACAAATGCCTTGTCGTAAAGATTATCTTCAATCAATACATGGCATAACGCCAAGGCGACGGCCACGTCGGTTCCGGGGCGAATGGCATACCATTCATCGGCTTTATCGGCCACGACGGAGAATCTTGGCTCGAACACCACCAGCTTGGCACCTTTGTCCATTTGCGCCGCCATCATGCCGCGGGTTTCGGACATATTGATGCCTTCGTACAGGTTATGGCCGAAGTTAATGATGTATTTAGAATTACTTAAATCACGTTTGACCTTAGTACCAAAAATAGCCTTAGCGGCAATTTCATAACCACCAGGGCAAGTCGACGCGTGGGTAAAGGTATTTGGACTACCAAAGGCGGTCGCAAGGTGAAACAAATGCTTTTCTTGTGAGCCAGATTTTGACGAGAATGCCACGGCCTCTGGGCCATGTTCTTTTTTGATTTTATTGAGGTTTTCGGCGATTAATTGATAAGCCTCATCCCAACTGATCTCAGCCCATTTGCCTTCGCCGCGCTCACCGACCCGCTTTAACGGTTTAACGATACGCTGTGGATCGTACAATAAACTATGGCCTGCGCCGCCACGGGCACACACTTTACCGCCAAAGGATTTAGCGGCCTTGTTGCCACTAATGAAGACGTTTTTGCCCTCAATCACCCGAGCCGAAATCGGGCAGCGAGTCGAACACATTTCACAAATACTGGCAATGTCTTTGCCCATGCCCTTTAGCTGCTTATTCTCTAATGCCGCTAAGCTGCCCGGCAGCAGACTGGCCAACGCACAGGTGGCGCTGCTCGCTCCCGCTCCCTTTAAAAAGGTTCGCCTATTAAGCTCAATCATGGTTACCTCCATCACGCTCATCCCACCCGTCAGTCGCCATTTGTGGCGCCATCGAGCAGAGGTTTGCTCACTGATTTGATTACTTTTTAGTTATAAAAGCGTAAAAACAGCGCCGCTATATCTTCAAAACCAGCATCCGCTGAATACACTGCTCATCCACAGAGATTGTTATCCCGAAAGAGGTAGGTGGGTATTGTGGTAAACCACATGGGGAAGCTCGGTGTGATCTACAGCAACTAAAACCTAAGACTGACGCTGAAATACGTGAATAAGATCAATAGGTCTTAAAATACGGGCAGAAAAAAGCCGCCAGCTTTGGATACTGGCGGCTGAGAAGAAAACTGACATTTCAGTCAATTGCGATAACCCTAGCAGGATAAGAACATCGCGCTAGCGGGCGCAAACTGATTACAATCGCATTAATCCATTAACTCTATATCAAGGCAGTTGAGCAGACGTATCGCTTCGTCGCGGCTAAACTTAGCGCCTTTGATTTTATTGTTAAAAATGTCGATATCGTAATTGGATGCCTCGCTGAAATCCGCCTCCAATAATTGAGTTCGGCCAAACAGACTATGACTAAAATCCGTGTAGGTGAAATTGGCTTGATTAAAACTGCCCTCGCGAAAATCGACATCGTGGGCCTTGCACTCTTCGATGATGATTTCATCGAGGGACAAACCTAAAAATGAGCAATCATTTAAGATGGATTGCTTAAAGGAAAAGGGCGCGGCAAAGGATAAACGTGACCACGCGGCGCGGGTCCAATCGATACCGACTAACTTACATTCTTCAAACTCCACCCCACTGAACTGACACTGGGGCACTTTCACTAAACTTAAGTTGCAGCGTACAAAACGGCAATCGATAAACTTGCACTTACGGAAAGTGCTCTCACTAAAATGGCAATCTTGAAAGCAACAATCCTCAAACTCTATGCCCTGTAGCTCTTGGGCTAATTCCGACAAACCATTGAACTGTTTTGATAAAAAACTATTGCCCTGCAAAGCCGCACTTGAGGCTAATTGCGATGGCACGAGTTGCGATGGCGCAAGCTGCGATTGTGTAAGCTGTGGCACTTCTTTCTGTGATGACATAACACCTCTAATCCTGCCCAATCCCCAACAATATGATAATGCAGGGCAATTGGGCTAGGTACGACCTAATGTTGACTCTCCGATAGGGGCGCCTGCTAGAGAGTCGCGACGAGTTCCTCAAGCTGATCGGTCGCCTTAGACCAACCCTGATGAAACCCCATATCCTCATGATTCTGCCTATCTTCGCTATTCCAATGCAGCACCCGCGCAGTGTACTTCCCTCCATTGGATATTTGGCTTGATGGTCTTGTCGGCTGCAGCTACGTCATAAGCTCGCACATCAGCAAAGAACAATGCAAATAGCCGTGGCAAATTTCGTCAATAAAGGTAAAATGTCGCCACTTTTTCGCGGCAGTCTAGCACAAGGTTCTCTCGGATTAATGGTTAGCATTTTCGAGCAAAATGGCACGGGCCCAGCCCGCTTTAACAGACCACTTTCACTGTGGTGCCAACCTTGCCCTGCGTTTGTTCCATCCCTTGCATTATCTCCTGCTGACACAATTCAAACACCGCCCGAAAATACCCCTTTTGCTGTTCAAGATTTAACATCAAATCCCGCAAACTGGCTGAACGCTTTACGCCCTAAGCCACGCGCGAATAATAAAGCGGTTGCAATAAATCTGGCTGTTGCTAACGCCATAGTCCATCTGCAAACCGACACTTATAAAAACCTTATCCCTACACTCTCTATCCTAAGGAATACTCGTCATGAGTCTTGCTGATTCCGTACTTGCCATCAATAACGATTTGCCTATCCGCTCCGACAGCCCAGTCCACAGCGGCAAGGTTCGCAGCGTTTACTGGCTAACCGACGCCGACAGCCGCCGTTTAATTACCACTAAAGGTTATAACGTCCCCGAAGATACTCCGCTCGCCATCATGGTGATCAGCGACCGTATCTCGGCCTTCGACTGTATCTTCCACGGTGAAGGCGGCCTCAAAGGCATTCCCGGTAAAGGCGCAGCATTAAACGCGATATCTAACCATTGGTTTAAACTGTTCGCCGAAAACGGCCTAGCCGACAGCCATATTTTGGATATCCCGCACCCGTTCGTATGGATAGTCCAAAAAGCTCGCCCTATTAAAGTCGAAGCTATTTGCCGCCAGTACATCACAGGCTCAATGTGGCGCGCTTACTCAAAAGGCGAGCGAGTATTCTGTGGCATCACACTGCCAGAAGGCTTAGAAAAAGATCAAAAGCTCCCTGAGCTGTTAATCACCCCATCGACTAAAGGCATTTTAACTGGCATCCCAGGCGTGCCCGCCCAAGATGACGTGAACATCAGCCGCAGCGACATCGAAGCCAATTACCAAGCCTTTGGCTTTGAAAAGCTTGCAGATATCGACCTGTACGAGAAGCTGTTAAAAGATGGCTTTAAAGTGATTTCTGCCGCGCTGGCGAAACTTGACCAAGTGTTTGTCGACACTAAATTTGAGTTCGGCTATGTCACCGATAAAGATGGCAATTCAAAACTGATTTACATGGATGAAGTCGGCACCCCAGATTCATCACGTATATGGGACGGCGGCGCCTACCGCGATGGCAAGATTTTGGAAAACTCTAAAGAAGGTTTCCGCCAGTTCTTGCTGAATCATTTCCCCGATCCTGATGTGCTGCTCAACAAAGACAGAATGCCAGAGCGTGAAGCCCTCGCCCGCGACAATGACCTGCCACTTGAGGCCATGATGCAAGTGTCACGTACTTACACTGGCGTTGCCGAGAAAGTGACTGGCGCGGCGATTCCACTGCCAGCGAATCCAAAGGCAGATATCATTAAGATCCTACGGGAAGAGTATGATCTGATTGTTTAATCAGATTTTGGTTTTTATCAAAACTTAAATAGAAAAGGCGCTTAGGCGCCTTTTTGTTTAAGTCATTCACAAACTTAACCAATACATCGCTGATAATTAAGCACTGTCATTCCAGTGACACGCCATGAACTCATCCATGAGGGCTCGACGACGGCATCCATGCCGTCAACGGTCACTTCCATGCCAATGCTTAATCCCACCAACTCTTCAGTTATCTGTATGCCTTTTCACAAGCATACACTTTGCAAATTTAACAATAGGTGGCTCGTTAAATTTTTGCCGTAAACAATGTTGGTATTATGGTCAAACTTCCAAGTTCAATGCCTACTAGAAACCAATTAAATGGTAGTACAGTTAATTGTATTTTTTTGCTTTTTAGCTTTTTTGTAGTAATATCAATCGCAACTGGTTATTAAATTACACACAATAATCGTATAATAATTTCCAGCTTGATATATTAACTTTTATTATCTCGAAGTCTCAATTGGATGCGAAATAGAATTGTATGTCTAAAAATAAGAAAGTTTGCGTGGTTTTAGGTAATGGATTTACAATTGACTTTATAAACTTTGTCTCTAAATCATCATTAAGCATATGGAACAACATTGATGTCAGCAATCTTTTTTCACATGGAGGTTATTTAAAATGGCCATCTAATAAAAACCCTGGGTTCCTATCAAAAAAGTATACCCCTCACTTATGGGAATTAGGTGCGCGCCCTTATCTAAGCAGGGTGAGATCGTGAATGTATTTTAACCGTTTTGAACCCAATTTGACGAACGGTATCGATTATGATCTTATGCTCTCTTTTTCTTATAGAGAACATCAGAGCATGTACCTTGAAGCCTTCACGTCT
>NZ_BPFD01000034.1 GCF_019655335.1 Shewanella hafniensis | reverse complement strand
AATGCCATGGTAACCAACAAATCAATATAAAGTACTCATATTGACCGTAAATTCGCATTCGCTTATTCATATTTACCACATAAAAAAACAAAAATTTGAATAAAATTTGGTTACAACTCGTTACATGTTGAATTTACATTCACATTAACTGCTTATAAAATCTAGATTTTTACAAGCAGCCATACCATTAACAATTGGTTTACAAATACTTTAGTCGCAGATAAATTCACTAACCGAGTAGCATCTGAGTCGTAGTTATTCTTATGAAACATAAAATAATAATGATTAACACTAAATTGACCATGGAAGAAGAACATGACAATCAACAGAACCACTAAAATAGCGTTAAGCCTTTCAAGCTTAGCTATTGCGATCTCAGCCGGTGTACAAGCAGCACCACAAGCCCCAGGTTTTGCCGCAGCATTACAAGCACAAACCTCTCCACTGCCAAAGCGTTACATAGTGAAATTTAAAAACGCCGATGCAGCGGCCATTATGTCGGCCAGCAATGTGCAATCAATGAGTGATCAACAATCGAGTGACGCGACAACTGACGCGCTGCCAAGCACGATGAATTATCAGCCACAAATGGCGGAAATCAGTGCCCAGCACACTGCATTGAACAAAGTGCAAGCGAAGGAAATGAAGCGTATCGGACGCAGTAACAGCTACTCGGTCAAACTCGATGCTAACGGCATCAATACCTTAAAAAAACGTGCCGATGTGGAATATGTTGAAGAAGACATGCCGCGTCACTTACTGAGTGAAAGCACACCCTGGGGCCAAACCTTTGTAGGAGCGACTCAGCTAAGCGATAGCCAAGCGGGCAATCGCACGATTTGTATTATCGATTCTGGCTACGACCGTAGCCACAGCGAATTAGGTGGCAATAATGTCACGGGTACCAATAACTCAGGTACAGGCAACTGGTTTGAGCCGGGCAACAACAACGCCCACGGTACTCACGTTGCGGGCACGATTGCGGCGATTGCTAACAATGACGGCGTGATCGGCGTAATGCCAAATCAAACTGCCAATATTCATGTCGTTAAAGTGTTTAATGAATCGGGCTGGGGTTACTCTTCATCCTTAGTGGCCGCAGTAGATACTTGTGTTGCCAACGGCGCTAACGTTGTCACTATGAGTTTAGGTGGCGCGGGTTCCAGCACCACTGAGCGTAACGCTCTGGCTGCACATTATAACAATGGCGTGCTGTTGATTGCCGCAGCGGGTAACGCGGGTGACAGCACTCACAGCTACCCAGCATCTTACGATGGCGTGATGTCTGTTGCCTCTGTGGATAATCATAAAGATCACTCGGCATTTTCCCAATACACCAACCAAGTGGAAATATCTGGCCCAGGTGAAGCGATTCTGTCGACGGTTACCCGTGGCGAAGGCCGTCTAGCCGATATCACTATCGGTGGTCAGTCTTACTTTGATTCAGGTGTCGTGCCACATAATCGCCTCATTTCATCGGGCGGCAGCTATGTACCTGCGCCATACAATGGCACAGCGACAGCCACACTTGCCGAATGTAGCGTCAGCGGAACTAGCTTTAACTGCGGCAACATGACCAATAAAATCTGTTTAGTGGAACGTGTTGGCAATCAAGGCACAAGTTACCCTGAAATCAATGCGGCTAAAGCCTGTAAAAATGCCGGTGCCAGTGCGGCGATTGTTTACAGTAACGCGGCATTGCCGGGCTTACAAAACCCCTTCCTTGTCGATGCTAACAGTGAAATCAATATGGTTTCCGTGTCAGTAGATCGCGCAACAGGTTTAGCACTGCGTAATCAACTGGGCGCGACAGCTACAGTCAGCAATCAAGGCAATAAAGATTACGAGTACTACAACGGTACTTCGATGGCGACGCCACATGTGTCAGGTGTTGCAACCTTAGTATGGAGCTATCACCCAGAGTGTAGTGCCGCACAAGTTCGTAACGCATTGAAAATGACCGCTGAAGATCTTGGTACTGCGGGTCGTGATAACTACTATGGCTATGGTTTAGTCAACGCTGTTGCCGCGAAAACCTTCTTAGATGCCTCTTGTTCTGGCCCAACGGGTCCGGTTGATCCAACACCAACCGATGGCGTGTTAGTTAACGGTGTGGCTAAAACGGGCTTAGGCGGCGCAGCGAGTGAAGAACTGCACTTCTCCTTTGACGTACCACAAGGCGCAACTAATTTAGGCTTTGTAATGAACGGTGGTACAGGTGATGCAGACTTGTATGTGCAATATGGCGCAGCGCCAACTACAGCTAACTATGATTGCCGTCCGTATAAAAGTGGCAATAGCGAGTCTTGCCCAATCACCAATATCCAATCAGGCACTTACTACGCCATGCTGAAAGGCTACTCTGCCTTCACTGGAGTGTCGTTAACAGCAAGCTACACAGCATCTAGCGGCGGAACTCCACCGACTACGCCAGCAAGCTATAGCAACACTGATAACTACAACATCCCTGATAACAAAGCAGCAGGGATCACTAGCCCAATCACAGTCACTCGCACCGGTGATTCAGGCACTGTGACTGCGGTAGTGAACATAGTCCACCCTTATATTGGTGACTTGAAAGTGCAGCTGATCAGCCCTTCTGGTAAAACAGTTACATTGCATAGCAACACAGGTTCAGGTGCTGCCAATATCAACAAGAGCTATACCGCTGATATGACGGGTGCTAATTCGAACGGCGTATGGAAGTTAAAAGCCGTAGACAGTGGCGGTGGTGATGTGGGTTATATCGATAGCTGGGAGCTGAGCTTCCAATAAATCCAAATCGATACGCTTACTGAGAAATGAAAGTAATAAATGAAAAGAGCCTGCAATCGCAGGCTCTTTTTTTACAAGACATGTTATGCAATATCTTTGAGGATTTCAGGTTCGATCAACACGCTGGTCTCATTATCCGATAGCCAAATTTGGCCTTCGCTGATAGAAACCTGCAATGCCATATTGCGCCCAACAAAGGCTTCCATCGCCGTGACCGACTCTTCGGCAATATTCCACACGGTTAAATTCTGGTAACGCTCTAACGCCTGCTGATTCTGTTTCCACCAAATGGGTACACTACGGCCACCATAGGTAAATAACTGCACAACTTTGGCACGGCCACTGGCCTTTCGCAGCCATTTCTCATCGGCCTGACCAAACTCAACCCACAGATCAATTTCGCCTGATAAGGTTTTGTCCCACAACTCGGGCTCATCATCGACGCACAAACCTTTACTGAAACTTAAGGTTTCGCTGGCATTCACAATAAACGCTAGTAAACGCACCATCATGCGGCCATCGGTTTCGGAAGGATGCTGGGCAAGCGTCAATTGATGGTCTTGGTAATAATTCCGATCCATATCGGCTATCTGTAAATTGACCTTAAACACGGTCGCTTTGAGGGCCATAGTCATCCTAAATGCAGAGTGAAATCCTGAAACAGCGAAATCCTAAAATAAGGCTGCCGAGTCTACCTGAGACTCGGCATTAGCTCAAACGAACAATAAGATACGTCCATCAAATCGAACAGAAAGTGCAATCGGACAGAAGTCAGAATCGATAAGAGGTTAAATCGCGCCGGGTCGCAGATGCTTAGCCATGGGAAAATGCGCCTTCAACAGACTGATTTTTTGCGTATCGGCCACCAGCAACATGCGAGTGCCCTGCTCGTACTGCTGACTCAATTCACTGAGTGCGGGTAACTCACCACGATTAGCGTCTCGACGAACTAATTCTGCCAACTCGTCGCTCAAATCGCCTTGGCTATAGATCCAATCGAGGCGCTGCAACAACGGCATGGCAGCGAGCGGCAGTAAGTCCACAGAGGCTGAATCATCCAACAAAAGGATTTCGCCGCGGCTAACTAAATGATTAAACGCATTATGGTAATGCTCGGCGGTACGACTATCGAAACGGTCGCCATTGGTATCGAAAAAACGCTCCCAAAATAAACGGCGTTTCGAGGTTGAATCGAGCTTGTCTTGCACTTCGACGCGTCTATCGGCGACAAAGTCGAATAAAGGCTTGAGTGATTGCGGTAGGCTGGATTCTAAGCGCGAGCGAATCGTGCGTGCAAATACCGGTGCTGCGCCCGCAGTGCTGATCGCGACCACTAAACGGCCTCTATCGACAATCGAAGGGGTGATAAAACGGCAAAATGCCGGATTATCAACGGCATTAACCCAAATACCGCGCGCGGTGGCTAGAGTCGCCAACTCGGCATTAAGACTGTCGTTTGCCGTGGCTAAATACACCAGATCATAATTTTGAATATCGGCGTGGACCACTTCACGCTGGGATAGCAGAATTCGGCCCGTATCGGCATAACGCTGCACTTCAGGATTCACTTCAGGGGCTATCACGTGGATACTGGCTTCGGTACGTATCAGCAGCGCCAGCTTACGGCTCGCCACATCACCCGCCCCCACCAGCAAGACATTTAAGTTAACCGTATCGACAAACAAGGGGAAATATTGCATTAGATGAGATCCTGAACGCTTAATCCTGCACGACTGGCAGTTGACGCTGTACCCAGCCCTTATAGCCACCAATCAAAGAGGCAACGCGGGTGTAACCCATGAGTTGCAGATTATGGGCCGCCAAGGCTGAGCGCGCACCACCTGCGCAATAGAGTAATATGGGGGTATGTTTATCGGGGAAACGTGCTTCGATATCACGCTCTAAAATACCCCGACTTAAATGTTTTGCTTGGGGTAAATGATCCTGCAGCCACTCGCGATCCTCACGCACATCCACAAGGTGCCAGCTGTCATCGGCCTGATAGGCTTCAATGGTCACTTCGGTGATGTTAGGCAGAATTGCGTCAACAAGGGCGGAAAAAGCACTGGGATGCGGCATCACTGACTCCTAGATAAGATATTGAATGACATGATGAATGTCAGCTTATCAGCAAAGTGTAATCTTCTCATCCAGTAGACGCAATCTTTCAGCCACAGCACAAAGCAAAGGTGATTGCCTATCCAAGGCTAATTGTGGCTTTCACTGCGCTCAGAGCTGCATTGCCAGCACAGCTCAAAACTGCCTTCATTGGTTTCATGGCACTGCACACATTGCCACTGTGGGCTTTCGACATCCAACGCATTCAGTTGCACTTGCGCCGACGCATGCTGGGACTCGCCCACCCACAACTCGACGTTTTGCATCCCTGTCGGAAGCTCACCAATTCCGCCCAATAGCGCTTCACCTCTGAGCTCAACATGAATACCACAGGCCTCTAATAAACCTTTCCATGTGTGGGCTTGCAATAAATTACCACCAGCAACTAACACTTTACGTTCTTCCATGCGACATCCTACGGCTACAACTCTCTGGAATATGGGTTGCCGACATCCTACTGCTAAATAGCCGAGCCTGTCGAGCGCTGATTTTTGCATCAGTTGTTAATTTAATTAACATTCCATTTTTACAGCATAACTGACTATAACTTTGTGAGTTTGCTAGCAGAATGTCAGATCTATCTCAAATTCGAGCTAAAAAAAAGCCACCTCGTCGGTGGCTTTTTAACTCGAATGTAACCTTTAAGGCATCATAGGAGGTTGATCAGCGCCTTCTTTCTCAATCTCAACTGGCATCATGTGCTCACGATTGATCCCCAGTTTGATGGCCAAGAAACTCGCCACATAGATAGAGGAATACGTACCCACAAAAATCCCCATCAGCAATGCAGTCGCAAAACCATGGATCATAGTACCGCCTTTAAGGAACAAGGCCACGACCACCACTAAGGTTGTACCTGTGGTGATAATAGTACGGCTCATTGTTTGAGTAATGGACACGTTAACCACTTCTTCCGGGTCGCTTTTGCGCATCTTAAGGAAGTTTTCACGGATACGGTCAAATACCACGATAGTATCGTTGAGTGAGTAACCCACAACCGTCAATAGACCCGCCAGAACGGTCAAGTCGAATTCCAATTGGAATACCGAAAACACGCCTAAAGTCACGATCACGTCGTGCGCCAATGCTGCCACTGAACCAAACGCTAGGCGCCATTCGAAACGGAATGACACATAGATCATGATACAGATAAGCGCGACTAATACTGCTAAAGCGCCTTGCTCAGCCAGTTCTTTACCCACTTGTGGGCCAACGAACTCAACACGCTTCTGCTGAACCTGTGGATCAACTTTCTGCGCAGCTTCCATGACAGACTTAACTTGCACGTCACTCTTAACGCCTTCTTTCACCTGTAAACGTACTAATACGTCACGGCTAGAACCGAAGTTTTGCACAATCGCGCCTTCAGAATCTGGCGTCGTCAGTTGCACCCGCAGGGCGTTTAAATCGACCGGATTTGTGAACTCCATTTCAACGACGGTACCGCCAGTGAAATCAAGACCCCAGTTGATGCCATTGGTCGCGAGCGAAACCAGCGAGCCCAGCACCAATACAGCCGACATAATACTGATAGGCAGTGCATGACGGAGGAAGTTTACCGTATGTTTTAAAGATAAAATTTCTAACATTGTCACTTCCCCTTAGATAGACAGAGTCTTCACGCGCTTACCGCCCCAAATCGCGTTAACGATTGAGCGAGTACCCACGATTGCAGTAAACATGGAAGTCGCAATACCTATCATCAAGGTCACCGCGAAGCCTTTAACAGCGCCTGTACCTACGGCAAACAGGATCAGCGCCGTTAGGAAAGTGGTGATGTTCGCATCGGCTATGGTGGAGAATGCGTTGCCATAACCTTCGTGGATGGCCTGCTGGACGCTACGGCCCGCACGTAATTCTTCACGGATACGTTCATAGATCAGCACGTTACCGTCAACTGCCATACCCACAGTCAACACCATACCGGCAATACCTGGCAGGGTTAACACTGCGCCAGGGATCATCGACATTACGCCCACCACCATAACTAAGTTCATGGTTAAGGCGATGTTGGCAATAAGACCAAAGCCACGGTAGTAAACCAGCATAAAGAGTAAGACAACCGCCATACCCCAAACCATAGCTTGCACACCGTTTTGAATGTTTTCAGCACCTAAGCTTGGACCAATGGTACGTTCTTCAACAATCGACACTGGGGCAATCAAGGCACCAGCACGCAGTAATAGCGCGAGGTTTTGTGCTTCACCATGGCTTAAGCCAGTGATCACAAAGTTACGGCCTAAACGCGCTTGAATGGTCGCGACAGAAATTACTTCTTGGATTTTCTGCATCTTAACGCTGCCGTCGGCATTGCGTTCACCACTGTCTTTATATTCGATGAACAATGTCGCCATAGGCTTGCCTATGTTGTCTTTGGTCACGTCAGAGAAAATGGTGCCGCCTTTCGCATCAAGGTTGATGCTAACCTGTGGACGACTGTACTGGTCAAAGCTAGGTTGTGCGCCCGTGATATGATCACCGGTCAACATAACTTCTTTCTTCAATATCACAGTGCCACCTTCGCGGCGCTGGTACACTTCAGAACCCGCTGGTAAACGGCCTGATTGCGCAGCATTAGGATCAGCTTTGTCATCGACCATGTGGAATTCAATCGATGCGGTAGCACCTAAGATTTCCTTAGCGCGAGCGGTATCTTGCACACCTGGCAATTCAACGATAATGCGCTCGGCGCCTTGACGTTGTACTACAGGCTCAGCCACACCTAACTCGTTTACACGGTTACGAATGGTCGTAATGTTTTGTTGCAGTGCTTCTTCTTTAATCTGCTTAAGATACACGTCACTCATCACAGCTTGCAGGGCAAAGTCTTCACCCTTGCTCACATCGGTGAACACCATATCGTTGCTGCGAGATTTTAGGAAACGTTCGGCACTGGCTAAACTTTCGCCATCACGGAATTTAATCTCGATTCCTTGAGCATTATTGCGAATGCCCGCGTAACGGATTTTTTCTTCACGTAATTGCGAACGGAAATCGGCAATTTTAGCCTCTTCCATTTTGCGAATCGCTTCGCCCATGTCCACTTCCATCAAGAAATGCACACCGCCGCGAAGGTCGAGACCGAGTTTCATTGGGCTACCGCCCATTGACTCAAGCCACTTAGGTGTCGCTGGGGCTAAGTTGAGCGCCACAGTAAACTTGTCACCTAAACTGTCAGCAATCACTTCTTTCGCCAGTAGCTGTTGATCCGCATTTTGCACACGGACCAACAACTGACCTTTTTCAAGCTCAGAGCGCTTTACCGCAATGCCCTTACTGGCTAACAGCTCGTTCACACTGGCTTGGGTTGATGCCGTGACTTCAGCACCTCGAGTCGCCACCACTTGCACCGCATGATCTTCACCAAATAGGTTCGGTACGGCATAGAAACAACCTATGGCAATGACGAGCATCACCATAATGTTTTTCCACATTGGGTATTTATTTAACACGCCTGAGCCCTCTTGGCTTACAACGACTGGATAGAGCCCTTAGGCAATACAGCTGCAATATAGTCTTTTTTGATCGTGATTTGTGTTGTGTCGTTTAAGCTCAGTAACACGTAATCGCTTTCGTCGCTGATTTTTGCAATTTTGCCTAAAATCCCACCACTGGTCAGCACTTCATCACCTTTGCCAAGTGAAGACATCAGATTTTTGTGCTCTTTAACGCGTTTTGATTGCGGACGGAAAATCATGAAATAGAAAATCAGGCCGAAAATCGCCAGCATGAAAATCAGTTCCATCGTGCCGCCACCTTGTGGTGCGCCGGCAGCGCTTGCATATGCATTTGAAATAAACATAGTTTTCTCTTCTTATTAGCAAAAAATCAATCGACTAACTCTGGTACTTCGCGACCTTGACTGGTATAGAAGTCCGCCACAAAGGCGTCTAATGTACCCGTCTCAATCGCACCGCGCAAACCTTCCATTAACATTTGATAGTATCTCAAGTTGTGAATGGTGTTTAAACGCGCACCCAGAATCTCATTACAACGATCTAAGTGGTAAAGGTACGCCCGTGAATAATTTTTACAGGTATAACAATCACACTTAGTATCGAGTGGTGACGTGTCATCTCTATGACGCGCATTGCGTATTTTGATCACACCTTCACTCGTAAACAGATGACCGTTGCGGGCATTACGGGTTGGCATTACACAGTCAAACATGTCAACACCACGACGTACACCTTCAACTAAATCTTCTGGTTTACCGACCCCCATCAGATAGCGAGGTTTGTCTGCAGGAATTTGCGGACAAATATGCTCAAGAATGCGATGCATATCTGCTTTAGGCTCACCTACGGCCAAACCACCGACGGCATAACCGTCGAAACCGATATCGACTAAGCCTTTTAAGCTTTCGTCGCGTAAATCTTCATACACACCGCCCTGAATAATGCCGAATAGAGAGTTAGGGTTCTCTAAACGGTCAAATTCATCACGCGAACGTTTGGCCCAACGCAGCGACATCTGCATTGACTTGCGCGCTTCATCTTCAGTCGCGGGATACGGCGTACATTCGTCAAAAATCATCACCACATCGCTGCCCAATGCATCTTGGATTTGCATTGATTTTTCAGGATCTAAAAAGATTTTCTCGCCATTGATTGGCGAACGGAAATGCACACCTTCTTCGGTGATCTTACGGATATCGCCAAGACTGAATACTTGGAAACCACCCGAATCCGTTAAAATCGGACGCTGCCAGTTCATAAAATCATGCAAGTCACCGTGCTTACGCATGATTTCTTCGCCTGGGCGCAACCATAAATGGAAAGTGTTACCGAGCAAAATGTCCGCGCCTGTAGCACGTACTTCTTCTGGCGTCATACCTTTAACTGTGCCGTAGGTTCCAACAGGCATAAATGCGGGGGTTTCTACTGTGCCACGGTCAAAAATCAACCGACCACGGCGCGCACGGCCGTCGGTAGTGTCTAATTCAAATTTCATAATTCACCTCGCCAGATAAACAGTCTGACTACATTTTTAATGGCTAATGCCATTTTGATTAACAATAGAGATGGGGACAGCGTTAAAAGGTTCAACCTTTTAACGAAAAAAAGTTGCCGCCCATACTCACTTTGGGCGGCTATTTTAAAACAAAATCTTGGTCTAGTGGGCTTTTTTCGTCACAAACATGGCATCACCATAGCTAAAAAAACGATATTTTTGCGCGATAGCATGTTGATACGCCGCCATAACATGATCAAAACCGGCAAATGCGCTGACTAACATGATGAGAGTCGATTCGGGCAGATGAAAGTTCGTCACCATGGCATCGACCACTTGGAATTGATAACCAGGATAAATAAAGATATCGGTATCGCCGCTAAAGGCTTTGAGTTCACCAAGGCTTGCGCGCGCCGCACTTTCTAAGGAACGTACAGATGTTGTGCCGACGGCCACGACACGTTTACCCGCCGCTTTGGTTTGCGCGATTAAATCAACCACATCCTGCGGCACATTGGCCCACTCTGAATGCATCTTGTGCTCAAGAATGGTATCAACACGCACCGGTTGAAAGGTGCCCGCGCCCACATGCAAAGTCACAAAGGCGATATTCACCCCCTTGGCTTTTAATGCATCGAGCATGGCATCGTCAAAATGTAATCCCGCCGTTGGCGCAGCAACTGCACCTGGATTTTGGTTATACACGGTTTGGTAGCGCTCTTTGTCAGCATCTTCATCGGGTCTGTCGATATAAGGCGGTAGCGGCATATGCCCTACGGCTTCGAGCACCTCTAGAATGGTTAAGTCGGATAACAGCTCAAGTTCAAACAAAGTATCGTGACGGGCGACCATCTTCATTTGATAGCCACCGTCGAGCAGAATTAACGAATCGACTTTCGGCGATTTAGAGCTGCGAACGTGGGCGAGGATGCGCTTATCATCGAGCATACGCTCAACTAAAATTTCTAACTTACCGCCGCTGGCCTTTTGGCCAAACATACGCGCGGGGATCACTCGGGTATTGTTGAACACCATTAAATCGCCGGGATTAATCATCCCCAGCAGATCGGTAAATTGTTTGTCGCCTAAGGCGCCAGAATTGCCGTCTAAGGTTAACAGACGTGATGCATTACGCTGCGCCATAGGATAACGAGCGATCAGCTCATCGGGGAGATCGAAAGAAAAGTCTGCAACGCGCATGATAGGCCTCTAGATAGCTTAGAACGGCGGCTAGTCTATGGTTAGAGGCCAAGAATATCAAGATTACTTATTGCCAGCGTCCACTTCTTGCTCAGGAACCATAGGTTTGGCGCTATCTTGGGGCAAATTGTCATCGGCATCGAATTTAAGCCGCGAACGGCTGAAATCATCCATGCTAAAGCGGTGTTGTTCAAAGGGGATTTCTACCAGCACTTTTTTGCGCTTCGGCTGCTCGTCTCTACCAAGCATTTTGGTGAACCAGTTCCACATCATCCATGATCCTAAAAAGTGAAAAAATACTGCATTTTTAGCTTCCGTGCTTTCCTAAGCGCGCTTGCGCATGATACCGTGAACCGACGTGGTTAACCAAGTACAAAATATGAACTTTCTTACACACTTACATCTCGCCGACATCAGTAAAACACACCTTGCCGCCAATGTGGCGGGCAATTATATTCAAGCGCCAATTGCACAAGCTCCAATTGAGTTACGCCAAGCGTTATGGTTAAACCAAGAGATTAATACCCTCTGCGCTAGCCACGAACTCACGATTGAATTAATGGAAGCTTTCCCTGCGCCTTTAAGAAGCATAGCAGCAGAACTCATGGCCGTGAGTTTTGATCACTATTTAGCTTACTATTGGGAAGAATATCATCACCAACCCTTAGATGAATTCAGCCGCAAGGCCTATGATGCGTTAGATACTTTCGCCGTCCAAGGTGTAGACCCATACCATCCAGAAGCACTTGCTAAGCTCTTGCCTGCCATGCGCAGCGCCGATTGGCTCGGCAGCTACACCACAGAAAAAGGCTTACAACACGCCTTAGCACAAGTGGCAAAACAACATCCGCAAGCCGCACTGTTTAAAGATGCCCATAAAGTCGTCAATAAAATGCAGATCGAAATCGAAACCGCATTCCGCACTTTTTATCCGCAGCTGATGGCTTATACCCGTATCTGGAGCCGTAAAACACCTGCAGAATATTTGCCTTCCTCCCTCTAGGAATAAGCGAGCATGAGATTATGCTGTGTGCCTGCGTAAATTTTGCTAATATGGCCGCGCAAAAATGAGGACAAAATGCAGATATTTGATTACCAGCCCCCAGCAGTTCCTTGGCTAGACATCCGCTATAAAGATAGAGATCTGATTATCATCAATAAACCTTCGGGCCTATTGTCTAATCCGGGTATAGCGGCTCACACCTCCGATTGCGCGTTAACTCGCTTACAAACCCTTTATCCAGAAACAATTTTAGTGCATCGTCTCGACTGCGCGACCTCGGGCATTATGGTGTTCGCCCGCAATAAAAAAGCCGAGTCGCATTTAAAAACGCAATTTCAAGATAGACAGAGTAAGAAAGTCTATATTGCCGAAGTGATGGGACATGTGCCGCAGGAACAGGGCATGATTGACCTCGCGATAGCACCAGACACTGAGCATCCACCCTATCAAAAGACACTGCAAGCAGGAGAGACTGGCGGTAAAAGCGCGCTCACCTACTACCGTGTACTAGAGCGCCGAGAAAACAGCACCTTAGTCGAGCTTTCGCCAGAAACCGGCCGCACCCATCAATTGCGTGTGCATATGCTTGCCCTAGGCCATGCGATTTTAGGCGATGAGTTTTACGGTGATGTCGAGGTTATCAAAGCCGCGCCGCGTTTATGCTTACATGCACAAAGCTTAAGTCTGACTCATCCCTATTCGGCTAAACCACTGTTTTTTAGCAGCAAACATCCCTTTAGCGAATAACTCAATCCAATAGCTGCAACCCCATAAAAGCAAAAGGTCGCGATTTAGCACTGAGCTAAAATGCGACCTTAGTTACTTACGGACTCGATTGTTGCCTTTTAAGCGACGCGTATGCCTTGAGCAAAATCGGCATCGGCGGCTAATTTATCCGCTTGGAAATAACAGCCCTGCTCATTACAAAATTGTAATTGCTGCGACTGTGTCACGATAAAGAATTCACCAAAGAAATTACCGCCCACATCTTCCAGCTTATGGCCTTCAGCGGTTGGCGACATATAGACTTCATCTAAACTATGGCAGCCATCGCTAAACCAAGTTTCTAAAAAATATTTTCCGTCTTCTTTATAGAGGGTAATTTTGTCACCCAATAAAGGACGCCCATCTAACCAACGACCAATAATTTCACGATTTTGCATATCTGTCTCCCGCCAATGAAGGCGACGGCGTTTTTCAATCCCAGACATCCTGATATCCTTATGCAATACCCAATCACCTAAAGTGAATGTCAGTTGTGGTAGTACATTAAGCATAGAACCCATTTAACGCTTTACTCCCCACTACAGCAAATTACTTCAAACCGCCCGTCAAATGTAACTTTTAGGTTAATTTAAATTTGCTAAATGTTTAAATATAAAAGATAAATACCTTTGATTAATTAATCGGCAGTGTAGCTCAATCTACAAATAAAAACGCGATCTTTATCACTATTTACTTATCGCTAAAGTAAAGACAGCTAAAAGACTTATCTAGCGAGCTGAATGAGAGCGCCACGCTGTTTAAACGTCGATACAATGGAACGGCAGCCATACACAATACAGACCAACTGGCAATGCCAGCGAAAGTTCAATAAATCCCTTTTATATTACTAACAGTCCTCATAACATCCTTATTAACCGTTATGCGTTAAGTTGAAGAGCTTGTATGGCACTTAGTCACAAGCGCCAATATATTTTCCATTGCCAACGAGTTTCGACTTGATTTTCATTGCCTCTTCAGAGATTGTCACTTCAAGCTTAGAAGTGGACGTTTTCCCATTGAAATGCATTTCACCCACTGTTTTAGATGCACCATCAGGACTAGTGCATGATGTTTCAAACACCATTTTGTTAGCACTGATCCAATTGCTGTTGGTTTGACATTCTTCGCCTTCATTTTCTTCAGGCTCCAAATCAAATGCAGAGGAGATGTCATTTATGCATTCAGTTTCCGTGTAATCAGGCCTTTTGGACATGCTCCGCATCATTTTCTCCATTTCAGGAGGTGCGTCTATTTCTACTATTTCGGATTTCCAAATGGTTTCCCATAAACCCGGTTTGAAGTCGTAGTTTTCAGCGTGAAGATGAGTTGATGCCACTATGAGTCCAGTTAACATCAATTTAGTAATTAGGTGGGTCATTTATTATTCCTTTAATTAATGAAAAACAAGTAAGGTTTTAGTGCCTAGCGCCCAAATTTAGCACGCAAAGCCGTGCAGCGGGTTGACGTCGCAGCCAGCACTTTTGCAGGCGTTAACATTTGTTTTTAGGGGCGACAACCATCTTAATCGTCCGACCCACTATAAACATCTAAACTTAAAACAATTCCACGTTGACCAAGTGCCAGCATGATTTCAGGTGACAAGCTCAAACCATCATTCCAGTTGCCCATAAACAAGCCGCAGAACATGTCAACTTTGTAGCGTTGGTAAAGCTTTTCCCATATCGCTAAGTCACTTGTTAGCTGGGATAAAATTGCTTCAATCTGCGCGTTTAGGTCTTCTGGCTCTCTCTTTTTAGCCTGAAAATGCCAGATACCCGTTTTGGCAATCCGCACTTTTCCGCTGATTTTGCTGACATCTTCATCACCTTTCTTTTTACTTTTAGTTGCTGTACCACCAAGTAAATTTGATACGTCTTCAGGTATCAAATCATCCCCGAAGATCCGAAGAGTGGCTTGTGAATATTCAAATGCCCCCATAAAAGGCCCTAATGCTGAGCTAAAAAGCGCCAATGCAGCGTAGCGTTGGCGTCCATAGAAAAATAAAAACGCGCACACTTAACTACCTGTATTAACTAAAAGTTATCAGCTTTATACCGCTTTTCATATACAAGAATCCATCAGAAAGACACGCATGCGCGTTTTCCAGACCTATTATCCTAAAACGGTAACCTCTAAGTGTTTTATTTTAAATATTTTTAGATTTAGATGTTTGAGATAACACGCACGTGTATTGACAGAAAGCACTCACAAACAAGCAATTTAGATACGATTGTATCTCTTCCAGTTTCTACGACTCTTGATGAAGAGTTAAGCACAAGGGGGATGTAGCGTTATTTCTACAAATCTAAAACTCAATCCTTTGGTATGAATATGCTCCACATCTTGTCCAATTTCGTTTTTTAGTTTGCTTTGATCATATTGATGAACTCGCAACAAAAATAACTCAAGCAATTGTTTTTTTTAATTTTACATCAAGCCAACAATGTTACGCGTTTCATACTAAATGGACTTATAGGAGCTTGTTACATCTTTATTGCCAATTTAAATGGGGTTTCTGATATAACCCATAAGTGAATGACCGTACAAATAAGACCAAGTGATATTTCAATATCCCTACAAAACAAAAATAAAGCAGGAAGCGCTATGCATAACATTCATCGTCGTAATTTTCTTAAGGCTGCAGGTGCCGCTACTGCAGGACTCGTTACTGCCAATATTGCTCTCAATGCCTACGCCAGTAGCGTCGCCCCTAAACCGCAAGTGGGTAAATCCGTTATCGGACTCATAGCACCTAAGATGGACGTGGTCCGAGTCGGTTTTATCGGTGTTGGCGAGCGGGGTTTTAGCCATGTCGAGCAATTCTGCCATTTACAAGGCGTTGAACTCAAAGCCATTTGTGATACCCATCAAGCGGTAGTCGACAGGGCCGTGGATCATATCGTTAAACAGAATCGACCAACACCGGCTGTCTATACAGGTAATGATCTGAGCTATCGCGATCTGTTGAGCCGCGATGATATCGATATTGTGATTATTTCAACCCCATGGGAATGGCACGCGCCAATGGCGATAGAAACCATGGAGAGCGGCAAGCATGCCTTTGTCGAAGTGCCAATGGCGCTCACGGTTGAGGAGTGCTGGCAAGTTGTCGATACTGCTGAGCGCACTCAGAAAAACTGCATGATGATGGAGAATGTCAACTACGGCCGCGAAGAACTGATGGTGCTCAACATGGTGCGTCAAGGCGTGTTTGGTGAGCTACTCCACGGCGAAGCCGCCTACATCCATGAGCTACGTTGGCAGATGAAAGAGATCGATCATAAGACAGGCTCATGGCGCACTTACTGGCATACCAAACGTAACGGTAACTTGTACCCTACCCACGGTTTAGGGCCAGTTTCCCAGTATATGAACATCAACCGCGGTGACAGGTTCGATTATCTAACCTCGATGAGTTCGCCTGCCCTTGGCCGTGCGCTCTATGCTAAACGTTTCCCGCCGATCATGAACGTAATCAGCTCAAGTATATCAATGGGGATATCAATACCAGTCTGATTAAGACCGTTAAGGGCCGAACCATCATGGTACAGCATGACACGACGACCCCAAGACCTTACAGTCGCCATAATTTAATCCAAGGAACAAATGGCGTGTTTGCTGGCTTCCCGAATCGGATCGCCGTCGAAAATGGTGGCTTTGGTCAAAGTTACCACGAGTGGGATATGGACATGCAAAAGTGGTACGACAAATACGATCACCCACTGTGGCAGCGCATAGGAAAAGAGGCTGAAATTAACGGCGGCCACGGCGGCATGGACTTTGTGATGCTATGGCGCATGATTTATTGCCTACGCAATGGCGAAGCTTTAGATCAGGATGTGTACGATGGCGCGTCTTGGTCGGTGGTGAATATCTTAAGTGAACATTCACTTAATGATCGCAGTAACTCTGTCACCTTCCCTGATTTTACCCGCGGGGCATGGCAAACCGCCAAACCATTAGGGATTGTTGGCGCTTAAACTGCGGCTTTCGCCAAACACATCATTTTAATGAGTTCACCATAAGGATAAGTGCTTCGGCCTTATCCTTTTTCTTACTGTTAAATTAAGTGCTGAGATGACCCGCGCCATTAGCAACAAGCCATCAGCCATAAGCACTTAGCGGTAAGAAACTCGCGATCACCATAAGAAACTCACCACAAGCGTTAGTAGTAGCCGATTTCTCTGATTTTCAAAGAAAAATCACCACTCTGCTGGGCACCAATCACTAGCCCTAGACTACAGACTTGGCTTAAATCTATTGCCACTCGGGAAATGGGTTTACCTCGACATTGGGGCTTGAAATCACGGAATGGAATTTCTATCCGCTGCCAATTCAATACTCTGGCACTACTCACGCCAAAGGTTTGGTGAGTTGGCGTGGGCATAGGCGCTTGATACACCGTACTTTGTGGTGTGTCGACATCCTTTAAATTCACTTTATAGTCTTTAGTTCGGTCGCCATCGAGTTCGAGGTAAATCCCAGTAAACTCACTGACATCTATAGAGCTAAACTCACAACGCACTGAGGCAAACCCGCCGCCATTTGCCAGCGACACATGGCCACTAAACTCACCATAACCCAAAGGTGAAACCGTCATTTTACTGCGGGACAAACCGCCCATCACAGTGTCATTTATCCCATACCAGGGTTTTGCGGCATCTAGCACGCTAAAATCAAAAAATATCATAACGACTCCCATAAAAAAAGCAGCCACCTAAGTGACTGCTTCCATAATACTTTTCGATACGAATAACAGCACTCGTTAACTCAGTTTAGCTTTATTCTCGGCGGCTTCACAAGCGGCAGCGGTAAAGATAACGTCGGTTGAACTGTTCAATGCGGTTTCGGCCGCATCTTGAACCACACCAATAATAAAGCCAACAGCGACCACTTGCATGGCAACATCGTTAGAAATACCAAACAAGCTACAAGCCAGTGGGATCAACAATAATGAACCACCCGCCACTCCCGATGCGCCGCAAGCTGAAACAGCAGCAACAACACTCAATAACAAGGCGGTCAGTAAATCGACTTGAATGCCTAAGGTATGCGCCGCCGCTAAGGTCAATACGGTAATAGTGATCGCCGCGCCGCCCATGTTGATGGTGGCACCTAAGGGAATAGAAACTGAATACGTGTCTTCATGCAGCTTTAACTTTTCACACAGCGCCATATTCACCGGAATGTTTGCCGCGCTCGAGCGAGTAAAAAACGCCGTCACACCACTTTCACGCAAGCATTGAAATACCAGCGGATACGGATTACGTTTAATCTTCACGTACACAATCAATGGATTAACAACTAAAGCAATAATAGCCATCGCACCTAATAGCACGGCCAATAACTGGGCATAACCTGCAATCGCCGCAAAACCGGTTTCGGCAAATGTCGCCGCAACGAGACCAAAAATACCGATAGGCGCTAAACGGATAATAAAACGCACCATTTGTGAAATACCGTGGCTCATGTCGGCAAACACTTGTTTAGTCGAATCGGTAGCGTGATGTAAGGCTAAACCTAAGCCCACACCCCAAGCGAGGATACCAATATAGTTGCCCGTCATTAACGCATTGACTGGGTTATCAACCAGTTTGAATAACAAGGTATGAATGACTTCACCAATGCCCTGTGGTGGGCTAGTGCCTTCTACGCCAGCAACTAAAACTAAGTTAGTCGGGAAAATCGAACTCAGGAGTACTGCGGTTAATGCGGCTGCGAAAGTGCCGAATAAATACAGCACCACAATGGGACGCATATTGGTTTGAGTATTCTTTTTTTGATTAGCAATCGATGACGCCACTAAGATAAAGACTAAGATGGGAGCAATCGCTTTTAATGCGCCAACGAATAAACTGCCTAAGAAGGCGATATCTTTCGCGCTACTCGGTGAAAAACTGGCTAAGACGACACCAGCGATGATCCCCAAAAAGATTTGTATTACGAGACTGCCATTAGCCAACTTAGCTAACAATGATGATTCTTGTTTCATGGTTTAACCTATCGTTATTATATTTCGGTTGAGATCCCCAACGCGCACCTTCGGAAATGAGGCCAATAAGGTTTTTATAGGATGTGACTGGACTTGTCTAGTTTTGCGGGGAAATAAGCTAACTAAATTACCCTAGCCCCGCAAAAAGCATACAAAAAACTAACAAGCGCCAGATTAGCGCTTGTCTAAGGCGAGATCGGCGCCCCGTAACATGGCGTCGATTAACTCGTGGGCATCGAACTTAGTCAGTGCTTCATTCGCCCCAACTTGATGGGCCTGACTCACGCTAATTTCGCTGGATAAAGACGTATGCAAAATGATGTAGGCCTTGGCAGTCAGTGGATTATCACGCACTTCAAAAGCCAATTCGTAACCATCCAGTCCCGGCATCTCGATATCACTCACCAAAATATCTATCGGGTGATGTTCCAGTGCCGCTTGCTCCATCATGACTAGCGCTTCTTTACCGTCGGCGGTGACTCGATAAGGAATGTTAATCATATCAAGGGCGTCGGATAACTGCTTACGCGCTACCTTAGAATCATCCACCAATAAGATATTCATAGGTTTAAGTTTTTCACGTTGTACGTCAGTCAAAATAGCCCGATTCGTCTGTGGATCATCGGGGAAGATTTTCGACAATAACAGTTCAACGTCAAGTAACTGTACCAGTTGGTCCTCAAAACGTGTCACGCCCGTCAAATAGGCATTTTTCCCTAAACTAGACGAAGGAGCTTCAATATCACGCCAGTTACATTCAATAATCTTATCGATACCGCGCACCAAGAAACCAATGATCATCCGCTGACAATCCGTGATGATGATGTAGCACTTTTCCCGCTCTTCAGGAGCAATCGGCCGATAACCAATCGCCGCCGCCATATCTATGATAGGAATCGTATGACCACGGATAGTCGAAGCCCCCAGAATCGTCGGATGAGATTGGGGGATTTTGCTGAGACGTGTGTACGGCACCAGCTCACGCACTTTCAACGTGCCTAAGGCAAACACTTGCGTTTGTGATAACCGAAACAGTAGTAATCCCTGTGACTGACTTGCCTTACTTTTCATAATTAGATAGATAACTCACTAAAACCAACCTGCGGATAGCTTAACCTTAACACAGTAAAATTTTGATGACTAAGGTCAAACGAATGAAACTATTATGCCTATTAATGAATAGGTTCGGCCCTGAGACACCTACAAAAGGCTTAGTCTTGTAATGCGTACAAAACGTCAAAGGCGAATTGATCCCAGCCATCGGCAGTAAAGGCGATATCGCGAATACTGCGTACTTGGCTTACAGCGTGTAATGGCGCAGCACCATTGACCATTAAGTAATAGGCCATGATAAGACTGGTGCGATCCTTACCAGAACGGCAATGGATCACCACAGGTAAGCCATCGGCTTCACACTGTTGGATAAAAGCTAATGCCTTGGGCAATTGAGCGACACAAATCGCCACATCCCCATCTTGGGGCGGCACATTGCGCGAAAAGGGAATACATTCGTAACGTAAATCGAGCTTTTTAAAGGTGCTAGGCTCACAGCCTTCGCCCCCATTGACCGACAAAATAGCACCAATACCGGCCTCTTTAAGCGCCTGCAAATCCCAGGGATCTTTATTGGGACCACTGCGCCCTGCGACTTTACCTTCAACTAACCAGAATAAGTGTTGCATAAACCTTACCTACGACAAGTGAGATGACAAGGAACGCCAGAGATAAGCTAAGAATAGCTTGTTTCCAACGACTTAAGATTTTTTGCCCCAAAATTCAGCATTGGCAGCCGGCAACTGTTTACGCTTTTTTTTACCCATACCTTCGGGCTTGGCGACAGGTTTAGCTTGTTCTAACAGTTCGACTGGCATTTCATCATCGGCTTCAAAACCGACAATTTGCTCACGCACTAACTTAAGCTTGTTCTTTTTCTCTATCACGCCAAAGTGGTGATAATCCTCATGGGAAATCAAGGTCACAGCTAAGCCTGCTTCACCGGCGCGGCCACTACGGCCAATACGATGCATATAATCCGCAGGACTTCTGGGTAAATCAAAGTTAATCACCACGGGGAGTTTATCTATATCAATCCCACGCGCTGCGATATCGGTCGCAATTAACACGCTGATCTCACCGTTTTTAAAGCCATCGAGCACCCGCGTACGCGCGCCTTGGGCTTTATCACCATGGAAGACTTCGGCAGTGATCCCACGTTTAGATAACTTTTGCGCTAAGTGATTACAGGTATTTTTAGCACTCACAAAAATCAACGCCTGTGACCACTGATGTTCTTTAATCAGATGCGCCAATAATGCGGTTTTCATCGGACGATTAACGGTAATCACCCGCTGATGAATCGTGCTTTCTTGTTCACTTTGCAATTGGTATTCAAGCGGATCATTCAGCAGTTTTGCCGTTAATTCACGGACTTCTTCTGGGAATGTCGCTGAGAATAATAAGGTTTGTTTCTTGGCGGGCAACGCGTCGAGCACTTGGGCTAATTCTTCGGTAAAACCAAGGCTTAACATACGGTCAGCTTCATCGAGCACTAAGGCGCTAACGCGGTTAAGTTTGATGGCATTGCTGGACAACAGATCTAACAAACGCCCTGGCGTTGCCACTAATACGTCAGCACCAGCGCGTAGGCTCTGCATTTGCGCATTAACTGACACACCGCCAAACGCGGCAACGATTTTTAGCTTGCCATTCAAATGCGAGGCATAGGACAGAAAGCTGTCTGCGACTTGCTGGGCTAATTCGCGGGTGGGTACTAAGACCAAACAACGAACATAAGCGCCTGTCTTATCGTCTGTTTTTGCTTCAACAAGTTGCTGCAACAGCGGCACGGCAAAGGCTGCCGTTTTACCCGAGCCCGTATTGGCGCCGGCTAACACATCCCGCCCAGCGAGCACAGCGGGAATCGTCGCCACCTGTACTGGTGTGGGCGAAACATACGCTAATTCGGTTAGTCGATTTAGCAAAGGTGCAATAATGCCGAGTTGGGCAAAGCTTGCTGCAGAGGAAGAAGCCTGAGTCATAGAAAGTTTAACTGCTCACCAATATCTTAATAGGCGGCTATTCTAGCTTAAATATCGAGGCAGTGCTTGTCAGTTTCCAGCGTTAACAACTGCTGTTTCATCGCAAGCCCGTAGGCGTAACCCGTTAACTTGCCATTTTTGCCTATCACTCTATGGCAAGGCACGATAATCGCGATGGGATTGGCGCCATTGGCCGCGCCCACGGCGCGCACTGCCTTAGGCCGACCGATTTGCTCGGCAATTTGCCCATAACTACAGCTCTGGCCGTAATCTAGATTGAGCAAGGCTTGCCATACGTCGCGCTGAAATTCAGTGCCCTTGGGCGCGAGTTTTAAATCAAATTCAACCCGCTCACCCGCAAAGTAATCCGCGAGCTGCGCCTGAGTTTCGCGAATATGCGCCTTAGCTTGATTGAGGGCATCCTCACTCGCCTTGGCAAGCACAATCTCAGTGCGATCCGAGCCGACAACCGTTAAATGGCTTAGTCCATAGGCATTGGCATTTAACTGCAATATTCCGGCAGGACTGATAAACGTATCCACGGCGCAGGGTTGATATTCTGCAATGCTTGGCGCTTGGCTCAATTGACGAATCGCATGTTTCATAATCTGTCTCTTTATTTGATCTTAATTTGGTTCTTAACTGAACTGCTTACTCATCTTTTTAAACTGGCCATTTAATGTGAGACAGCTTAATGGTTATTGATGCCAAAGCTGAAAGGTTAAATAACTGCCCCATGGGGCAATTTGTTGGCTCAGCTGCTCGCACAATTGGGGATAGCTCACCGCTGCAGCGGCTGTTTCATCCAACCTATTGTTCTTGATATATAAGGCCAATAAATGCTTTTTAACAATCAAATCCGAATGCAAAAACACGTTTGGATCGCCCAAGCCACGAAGCTTGGCATACGCTATCGTCCAAGGACCTATGCCTTTAACGCTAAGCCAATCATCGACGCTCGCCTCAGGATGTTCGCAGATAAACGCCGCGAGCGCATTGAGCGCTAATTTACGGGCGCCCGGCATTTTAAGCTCAGTTAAACCCGCCTCACGAATCGCCTCGGGTGTTGGGAATAATCGATACTCGCGGCCATTGAGACTAAAACGCTCCCCATAGGCTTCAACTAATATATTCAGTAACTTAGTTGCTTGCACGACCGTCACTTGCTGGCCCAAAATCGCGCGGCAAACCGCTTCAAATAAAGATCCAGCGCCAGGAATGCGAAGTCCCGAAAACGGCGTTAAGCCTAAACTCGGTAGCGTACTTAAACCTTGTTCAATCTGCTGCATATCCGCATCGAGATCTAAAATGCGTCGCACCTCAGTGACCAGCAATTGCAGCTCATCAACGGCGGAATCTTCGGTCAAAGCAATCGCAAGTTTGAAGCGATTTAGCTTAGGTTCATGGATAATTTGCACTGTGCCGCGCATCTTGCCTATGGCAAAACAGCGACCATATTCGAGCCCGTTATCGTCAGCCTTGGCTTCTGCTGAAACATAGGTTTCATCTGCAATCTGAACTGCATCGCTCGCTTGTGGATGACTCATTTGCGGCGTAAACCACTCCATCCCTGTCACCGCACGTAAGCGATAAAATGCCAGCTGCGATGCCCAATCCAATGGGGGTCGATAGTATTGATATAGGGTTAATCCATAGTGCGGCACAAATTCACCCAAAGTATCAATTTCACCGAATCCTGTTGATGAATCAATATCCTGCTCCTTTGCCGCCTTGGTTAACGCGGTCTTTCTTAATTGCGTTGGCGTCAATTGTAAGGTTTGCTTAAATGCCTCATTGAAACGGCGAATACTGTTGAAACCCGCCGCCAACGCGACTTGGGTGATAGGTAATTGGGTTTGATGTAGCAGTTGTTTTGCAAACAGTAACTGCCGGTATAAGGCATATTGTTTAGGCGAAGTGCCAAAACCTTCGGTAAAGAGCTTATTGAGATAACGACTACTGATCCCTAATCTGTCAGCCAATTGTGTCACAGTCGACGCTGGCTCTCCCGATGATTTCCCCGCTAAGGCACCCGCTTCAATTAAACTAATGGCCCTCGCCAACGTTGTGCCAGTGCCTTTCCACGGATTTGAACCTGGCGCACTGTCGGGCCGACAACGCAAACACGGGCGTAATCCCGCCTGTGCGGCTTTCACGGCCGAATCAAAATAACGCACATTTTGCTCTTTTGGCGCGACGGCGGGACACACGGTACGGCAATAAATCCCCGTCGTTAATACGCCCACAAAAAACTTACCATCAAAACGCGGATCGCGGCTCATCCTCGCCTCACGGCAAATAGACGCAGAAAGTAGTCCCGCACTGGATTCCAGTGAATGCACTGAGTCTATTTCATCACACTTAATCGCACTCTCAGACGCTCTATCTGTACTCATTTTTCATCACGCCCGACAATATTCGCTCACAATTAATTTCTTGTTCATTACTTTACGTAAAACTAGCATGTAGCACTAGCGGAAAACGGAACTCAATCATTTCAATGCTTTTAGGGAATGAAATCTTATATACCCAAGCTACCTGAAGATACGAGTTTCAGAGCGTCTAGGGTGCTTCAATTCAAGGCGCATCAATGACAGAATGTCGGCCACCTTTTGAATTGATGCAACACGGAAGTGGAGTGCCCTAGACGCTCCGTTCCGGCGGGTTTTAACGCACTTTATGCCGTGTTGGTTATTTTTAACTTAGTCCACTAGGTCTGCAAATAACCGCCTTGCCTAAAGTGCGTTAAATTCCCGCTGAATCCTGCATCTTCAGGTTGTTTGGGTATATGCTATACGCGACTATTTTTTATCTCACCATAGAGTTAATTCATGTTTAAACGATTTGAATCTTGGGTTGAAGCCCTCCCCGATGATGAACCGACTAAGCCACCCACAGGGGTTTATGCTTTTTGCCGCCACTACACTAAAGGCTACGAACTGCCGCTGATCTTAATGTCAGTGCTAACCGCGATGCTGGCGATGCTTGAAGTGTCCCTGTTCGGATTTATGGGCCAATTAGTGGATTGGCTTGTGAAAAAAAATCCCGAAACCTTATTTCAAGACGAAGGCACGACCTTAATGCTGATGGGGGGCATGGTGCTGATTGTGATGCCAATATTGGTATTACTGCATGCGCTTATCATGCATCAAACCTTGCTCGGCAATTATCCTATGTCGATCCGTTGGCTCGCCCACCGTTATTTGCTAAAGCAAAGTGTGTCATTTTATCAAGATGATTTTGCTGGCCGAATCGCCACCAAAGTCATGCAAACCTCCCTAGCCGTGCGTGAAACTGTGATGAAATTACTCGATGTATTGGTATACATTCTCGTGTATTTCACTTCTATGTTAGTGATGATCGCCAGCGCAGATCTGCGCTTAGTCATACCTATGCTCATCTGGCTTGCACTGTATGTTGGGCTGCAATGGTACTTTGTACCTAGGCTCAAAAGTGTCTCTACCGAACAAGCCGATGCGCGCTCGACCATGACAGGCCGTATTGTCGACAGTTATACCAACATCACCACAGTGAAACTATTTGCCCACACGCAAAAAGAAGCCGAATACGCCAAATCCAGCATGCGGATATTCTTAGACACGGTTTATCGCCAGATGCGCTTAGTAACGGGCATCAGTGTCAGCGTGCAAATTATCAACTATGTACTCGCATTCAGCATTGCCGCTGTATCGATAGCTCTGTGGACTGATAATGCAATCACGGTAGGCGCCATCGCCATTGCGGTCAGTTTAGCACTACGCTTAAACGGCATGTCACAGTGGATCATGTGGGAAATCAGTTCGTTATTTGAAAATATCGGCACTGTCACCGATGGGATGAACACCTTATCGAAAACAACGATCATCCAAGATGAGCCAAACGCCAAGCCGTTGGTCGTCAATCAGGGTAAGATTGATTTCAACCAAGTGTGTTTCCATTACGGTGAGCAAACAGGGGTAATTGAAGATCTGAATCTGAATATTAAGGCTGGTGAAAAAGTTGGCTTAGTGGGACGTTCTGGTGCGGGTAAGTCGACCTTAGTGAATCTATTAATGCGCTTCTACGATGTCGAGAAAGGTCAGATTAATATTGACGATCAAGACATTAAAACAGTTATGCAGGATTCGCTACGCTCGCAAATCGGTATGGTAACCCAAGATACATCACTGTTGCACCGTACTATCCGCGAGAACATTCTTTACGGCAATCCAACGGCCAGCGAAGAACAGCTCGACAGTGCGATTAAACAAGCTCAAGCCTATGACTTTATTAAGGATCTAAGTGACCCTCACGGTAATCATGGCTTAGATGCCCAAGTCGGTGAACGTGGTGTAAAACTTTCTGGGGGCCAAAGACAGCGTATCGCTATCGCGCGGGTTTTATTAAAAAATGCGCCGATTTTGCTGCTTGATGAAGCCACTTCAGCGCTTGATTCTGAAGTCGAAGCCGCCATTCAAGAAAGTTTATATGAGTTAATGCAAGGTAAAACAGTCATTGCAATCGCTCATCGACTTTCGACCATTGCAGCAATGGACAGGCTAATAGTGTTAGATCAAGGCCGAGTCGTCGAACAAGGCACTCATCAAGAACTTATTGCCGCTGGCGGTATTTATGCCCAGCTATGGGCACACCAAACCGGTGGATTCTTAGGTGTAGACTAAATTAAACGTTAAATGACGAAAGGCGACACTCAGCAATGAGTGTCGCCTTTTTTATCTCAAATAAGTCTCCGCCTAAATCTGCCCTCTTCCCGCAAAGCTTCACTCTTACACTCGCCCTCATATTCACCGCAACGATACGCTATTTTGCACAATAGATGCAGTGAGAACGGCTCACTTCAAATTGCGCTCGTTGAGCTATTGGAAGCATGAGATAAATCGCGATTAACGGTTCAACTTATCAGTATTGAAAGTAGCAGCATTCAAAGTGCCAACACACTGAATAATCCGAAAGGTAAGTTTTAGCTATGGGTTAACGTAAGGTTAAGCAGGAAAACACTTAAATAATTCTTATCACACAATTGAACAGAATGACTTCACCACACTAAGTATGCCTCTCGAAGCATTATTTATCTTAATGTGGATGGTTTGATTGGTGGGTAAATTCGGCTTCGGCAAATAACTCGAGGCGTATGACTCGCAAATGAACTGGGGGTCTCGATTAAATACTAAAATTTAGATACAAAAAAACCACCTTGAGGTGGTTTATTGTCTTTAACCAAAGTTTCGATAAACCTTGATTAAAATTGGTATCCCCTAGGGGATTCGAACCCCTGTTACCGCCGTGAAAGGGCGGTGTCCTAGGCCTCTAGACGAAGGGGACCCGGACTTATTAATTTGAACTTAATGTTCCCGTTTAACATCTACGGTATCCTAGGCACTCTCTTCTAAAAAAAGAAGGGTACCCGGACTTATGATTTAACTCGTAACCGAGCTTTGTAACACATTCACTTCAGTAGGCTAGGAAGTAAATGCTTTGTTCTTACCAAACAACTCGTTAGTTATTTGCTAGGAACCACTCTCTATAAAAATAGATGGTATCCCCTAGGGGATTCGAACCCCTGTTACCGCCGTGAAAGGGCGGTGTCCTAGGCCTCTAGACGAAGGGGACCCGGACTTATGATTTAACTCGTAACCGAGCTTTGTAACACATTCGCTTCAGTAGGCTAGGAAGTAAATGCTCTGTTCTTACCAAACAACACGTTAGTTATTTGCTAGGAACCAAAATTTGGTATCCCCTAGGGGATTCGAACCCCTGTTACCGCCGTGAAAGGGCGGTGTCCTAGGCCTCTAGACGAAGGGGACCCGGACTTATGATTTAACTCGTAACCGAGCTTTGTAACACATTCACTTCAGTCGGCTAGGAAGTAAATGCTTTGTTCTTACCAAACAACACGTTAGTTATTTGCTAGGAACCAAAATTTGGTATCCCCTAGGGGATTCGAACCCCTGTTACCGCCGTGAAAGGGCGGTGTCCTAGGCCTCTAGACGAAGGGGACCCCGGACATATTAATTTGAACTTATTGTTCCCGTTTAACATCTACGGTGTCCTAGGCACTCTCTTCTAATGAAGCAAGGTCACCTCAGACATATTAATTCGAACTCACGTTCCTGCTTAACATCTACAGTAAATTGGTGGAGCTACACGGGATCGAACCGTGGACCTCTTGCATGCCATGCAAGCGCTCTCCCAGCTGAGCTATAGCCCCAAATTTTTGTCGACACTGCTAACTTTAATAGTATGCGTATCAGCAGAAATTTAGATTTTGTTCATACCAAACAACTCGTTAGCTATTCGACAGGAACCAATACTTGGTATCCCCTAGGGGATTCGAACCCCTGTTACCGCCGTGAAAGGGCGGTGTCCTAGGCCTCTAGACGAAGGGGACCCGGACATATTAATTTGAACTTAAAGTTCCCGTTTAACATCTACGGTATCCTATGCACTCTCTTCTAGAAAAACGAAGGGTACGCGGACTTATGTTTTAACTCGTAACCGAGCTTTGTAACACATTCACTTCTGTAGGCTAGGAAGTAAATGCTTTGTTCTTACCAAACAACTCGTTAGTTATTTGCTAGGAACCACTCTCTATAAAAAATATATGGTATCCCCTAGGGGATTCGAACCCCTGTTACCGCCGTGAAAGGGCGGTGTCCTAGGCCTCTAGACGAAGGGGACCCCGGACATATTAATTTGAACTTATTGTTCCCGTTTAACATCTACGGTGTCCTAGGCACTCTATTCTAAAGAACGAAGGTAACCTCAGACATATTAATTCGAACTCACGTTCCCGCTTAACATCTGCAGTAAGTTTGGTGGAGCTACACGGGATCGAACCGTGGACCTCTTGCATGCCATGCAAGCGCTCTCCCAGCTGAGCTATAGCCCCAAACTTATTAAACTACATTTAAGTGCACTACAAGCATTTGCTCGTCTGTGTCTCAACTGCGTGGCGCATTCTATGCAGCGCACCTAAAAGTGTCAACTCGTTTTTTAGGAATTTATTCTATCTGCTACAAATTCAATCGCTTTGGATATTCTTTGCTCAGAACGGCTTCTTCCGATTAAAAATAATGTGATATCAAGGCCTGGTGACTGCCCTGCCCCTGTTACAGCGACACGTAAAGGCATACCAACCTTGCCCATACCCACATCTAATTCTGTTGCAGTGTCTTCAATCGCCTGATGGATAGCTTCTACAGTCCACTCAGTTAATGCGGCTAATTTTTGTTGAACCAGTTGCAACGGCTCTAACGCAACACCACGTAAATGCTTTTTCGCTTGGGCCTCATCAAACTCTGCAAAGTCTTCATAGAAATAGCGGCTAGAAGCGGCTAACTCTTTTAGTGTCTTAGCGCGTTCGGCTAATGCCGTAACCACTTCCGCTAATGCTGGGCCGTTTGACATATCAATTTTTTGATCGTCCATGTGCCATTGTAAGTGTGTTGCCACATATTCTGGGGCAAGACTCTTTATATAGTGTTGGTTCAACCACACCAGTTTATCGGTATTAAAGGCAGAAGCGGCTTTATTGATATCACCGAGCTTAAAGTATTGTTTCATTTCTTCTAATGAGAAGATTTCTTGATCGCCATGTGACCAACCTAAACGTACTAGGTAGTTCAACAGTGCTTCTGGCAAATAGCCATCGTCACGGTACTGCATTACGCTCACTGCGCCATGACGCTTAGATAATTTCGCGCCATCATCACCGAGAATCATAGAGACGTGAGCATATTCTGGGATCGGCGCCCCTAATGCTTTAAGGATATTGATTTGACGCGGCGTATTGTTGATATGATCTTCACCACGAACCACACAGGTAATTCCCATATCCCAATCGTCAACGACTACACAGAAGTTATAGGTTGGCACACCATCGGTACGGGCGATGATCAAGTCATCTAATGCATCGTTAGAAAATTCAATACGGCCACGAACATGGTCATCAAATACCACTGAACCGCCGATAGGATTTTTGAAGCGCACGACAAATGGTTCATCAGTATCACGAGCGGGTAAGTCACGGCAGCAACCATCGTACTTTTGTGCTTCACCGTTGGCGGCTTGTGCTTCTCTTAACGCATCAATACGCTCACGTGAGCAATAGCATTTGTATGCAGTGCCCTTTGCTAACATTTGGGCAATAATTTCGTTATAACGATCAAAACGCTTAGTTTGGTAATACGGGCCCTCGTCCCATGTCAAACCTAACCAGTTCATACCTTCTAAAATCGCATCGCAGGCGGCTTGAGTCGAACGCTCAATATCAGTGTCTTCAATACGTAATACAAACTCACCGTTATTGGCACGAGCTTGTAACCAAGAATAAAGTGCAGTACGGGCACCACCAACATGTAAGAAACCAGTAGGACTAGGGGCAAAACGCGTCTTAGTTGTCATAATGGGACACTAACCTATATAAAGTCGTCTAGATAAAGACAATCACGATAAAAAAGTGGGCTTATTCTAACAGTCAAAGCAGGCGCTGCAAATGGGACAAGCTCTGCAGTATCACTTATCTAGTAAAATCGTGACGCTAAATCCCTTCCTTATATAGAGAAGCCTATATAAAGGTGCACATATTAGAGTGACGCTACTCTTATCACCCGCAAACCTGCACCCCATTTATCTGACTTAAGACTCATGGATTGATTTTCGCTACGCTTAGATCCCTGCCCTACTTTTGCCCCTATCATGCCTTCAGCTATAAATAGTGTGTCTTTGACGCAACGCCTATACATCGCTATCCACTCAATCTCTAACATCTAATCATTGTGAGTCACTCACACCCTGTCATTTTATCGTCCGAAATGCTCACGAATGACATGAGTCTAGCTATCGCGGCATCCAAAACACCCAAATTGCACGCCATTGACAGGCGAATAAACTAACACTTTGATCGGCGGCGTGATTAGCATTAAGCCAATGCGAACAAAAATAGCGCGACCAATGCTTTTTTCACTAAAAAGCGTTGACACTAGATCGAACCTCCCTATAATACGGCTCCACACAGCGAGGTCGATTAGCTCAGCTGGGAGAGCACCTCCCTTACAAGGAGGGGGTCACTGGTTCGAGCCCAGTATCGACCACCATTGTTTTTATACATAATTTGTAAAGAAATAATGGCTGTACAAAATAGTTATATCCCAGGTCGCTTAGCTCAGCTGGGAGAGCACCTCCCTTACAAGGAGGGGGTCACTGGTTCGAGCCCAGTAGCGACCACCATATAACTTAATGTACCTTATTGTGTGAAAGTCATTCCCAGGTCGCTTAGCTCAGCTGGGAGAGCACCTCCCTTACAAGGAGGGGGTCACTGGTTCGAGCCCAGTAGCGACCACCATTCTTCAGTGAAGAATGACTTAAAATTGTGTAATATCAGAATTCCCAGGTCGCTTAGCTCAGCTGGGAGAGCACCTCCCTTACAAGGAGGGGGTCACTGGTTCGAGCCCAGTAGCGACCACCATATTCTGCAATACACAAGTTATATCCCAGGTCGCTTAGCTCAGCTGGGAGAGCACCTCCCTTACAAGGAGGGGGTCACTGGTTCGAGCCCAGTAGCGACCACCATATTCTGTAATACATAAGTTATATCCCAGGTCGCTTAGCTCAGCTGGGAGAGCACCTCCCTTACAAGGAGGGGGTCACTGGTTCGAGCCCAGTAGCGACCACCATATTCTGCAATACACAAGTTACATCCCAGGTCGCTTAGCTCAGCTGGGAGAGCACCTCCCTTACAAGGAGGGGGTCACTGGTTCGAGCCCAGTAGCGACCACCATATTTATCCCCCCAATAAACTTTACCAACACGCTGACTCAACTATGCTTGATCTCAATCAGCGAGTGCTAAATTTTACTCTTTCGCCTTTTATAATCCGTAAAATACCAAGCTCTATCGACACTCAGCCTGATTTCATTCTGCTTTTAGCATTGTTTGGAGATCAACATTATGGCCAGCGTCAGTCAATCCGCTTCTCTTGCCAATATTGCCGCTTATTTAAAGCATACCCACGCTTGCGATGAGCAAACGGCACTCAAGGAAGCACGGGAAGTCATGCATAATCTCGTTAGTATGCGCCAAAAGGGCTTTATTACCGGTTGGTACTTTGACGAACAAGGCCACTTAGAGTTGTTGCCTAGCGATGCGATCCTAAAACGTATCCTTTTAGATGATGATTAACTGCACCAACTGTCCCTTTGTCTTGATTGACGACAAACACCATCGACTTGACCACAATTAACCACACAATCAGCCTACACTGCTTATCCCAAAATAATCCATCACGCATTTTTCAGCGTAGCGCATACTTTTGCGGCATTTTTTGATCTCAAAATAACTAAGTTTGTTTAATAAACCTGCACCGTCAAGGGCTATCTATTTGAGGCAGATCCGCGCCATGGGTGGGTTCCCACCCAAATACAAAATCACTGTGAGCGAGATCTCACCCACAAAACTAAAAGTGTGACAAACATCAAATGAACTACACTTTAGTAACCAAACACTTACAGAAGTCAGTGTAAGTTGGCGTGGTATTTGCCTTTAGTAAGACAGACCTCAGGGAAATCAAGGCTGTATTCCTACTCAAACTTGGTAACAAACTAACCAAGACTGAGGACAAATCCTAACAACAGAAAAAGGAACTCAAGATGACATTGAATCAACAAACTGGATTGACCCGTCCACTCAAAACCTTAGTCAAAATGCTCGCCGTTGCCTCCGTGTTCGCAACCAGCTTTAACGTATTTGCAGAACCTATTGAAATTAAGTTTTCGCACGTTGTGGCAGAAAATACGCCCAAAGGCCAAATGGCACTTAAGTTTAAAGAACTCGTTGAACAACGTTTACCGGGTGAATACAAGGTCAGTGTATTTCCTAACTCACAGTTATTTGGGGATAACAACGAGTTAGCTGCACTACTGTTAAACGACGTGCAATTTGTTGCGCCGTCACTCTCAAAATTTGAACGTTACACTAAACGCCTACAAGTATTCGATTTACCTTTCCTCTTCAATGATATGGATGCGGTAAACCGTTTCCAACAAGGTGAAGCAGGTCAAACACTGCTGAACTCTATGACCCGTAAAGGGATTGTCGGTCTAGGTTATTTGCACAATGGCCTGAAACAGTTCTCGGCTAACACGCCACTTAAAAATCCATCTGATGCAAACGGCTTGAAGTTCCGCGTAATGGCATCTGATGTTTTGGCGGCTCAGTTTGATGCTGTCGGTGCTATCCCAGTGAAAAAACCCTTCTCTGAAGTATTTACCCTGCTGCAAACCCGCGCTATCGATGGTCAAGAAAACACGTGGTCAAATACTTACTCACAAAAGTTTTATGAAGTGCAAAGCCAAATCACTGAAAGTAACCACGGTGTGCTCGACTATATGGTCGTGACCTCTGACACTTTCTGGAAAGGCTTACCCGCTGACAAACGTAAGATCATCAAAGAAGCTTTAGATGAATCTATCGCATTAGGTAACAAAATTGCCGCTGAGAAAGATAACCAAGACAAACAGTTAATCCTAGATTCTAAACGTTCACAGTTAGTGACTTTAACGCCTGCTGAACGTCAAAAATGGGTCGATGTGATGAAACCAGTTTGGGCTAAGTTTGAAGAGCAAATCGGTAAAGATGTGATTGAAGCTGCTGTAGCTGCAAATAAATAATAATGATGATAGCCGCTTAATCTCAACCGAGGTTAAGCGGCCATTTCAGCGAGGGGATTATGGCTGTGATATCGCGAATATTTGGTTATTTTGAAGAAGGTGTGCTCAATTTATTGATCACTCTGATGACGTTGTTAGTGTTTTCAGAAGTCGTCGCACGATTCTTCTTCAATACGGGTTTTCTGTGGATCCAAGAACTCACACTGACCTTTTGCGGTTGGTTTGTGTTGTTTGGTATGTCTTATGGGGTAAAAGTTGGCGCGCACATTGGTGTCGATGCCTTCGTTAAAAACTTAGCGCCTCGGGCCAAAAAGATAACGTCCCTCGTTACCGCCTTTGTCTGTATTGTCTATTGCGGACTCTTTTTAAAAGGCAGTTGGGATTACTTAAGCCAGATGTATCAAATTGGTGTGCCTATGGAAGATATTAATTTCCCCCAATTTTTGTTAAAAAGCCTCGACCCAGACTTTGCTTGGAACACCTTACGGATTGATGTTGAAGATGGCGCGGTACCGATTTGGTTATCCCAGAGCATCTTGATCATTGGTTTTTCGATGTTGACTTGGCGATTCGCCGAACTCTTTATTGCCATCCTACGTGACCAAGTCACTGGCTTCCAATTTGCCGATGAAGCGAAAGAAAGTATGCACTTAATCGATGAAAGCGTTAAAAACGCCAATGAAGAACCCGTCTCTGACGAAAAGGAGACTAAATAATGGCGATCGCAACCCTATTTACCGCCCTATTAGTGTGTATGTTTCTCGGTATGCCTATCGCTATTGCGTTAGGTTTTTCCAGCATGCTCACCATTTTGTTTTTCTCGAATGACTCCTTAGCCTCAGTGGCACTCAAACTGTATGAGTCTTCATCGGAGCATTACACTCTGCTCGCTATCCCCTTCTTTATTCTGTCATCCGCCTTCCTCTCAACCGGTGGCGTCGCGAGACGGATTATCGATTTTGCCATGGACAGTATTGGACATGTCCGTGGTGGATTAGCGATGGCATCTGTTATGGCCTGTATGCTGTTTGCGGCGGTTTCAGGCTCATCACCCGCTACCGTAGCTGCGATTGGTTCAATCGTGATTGTGGGCATGGTTAAAGCGGGTTATCCCGAGAAGTTTGCGGCGGGGGTTATCACCACCTCAGGCACACTTGGTATTTTGATCCCACCGTCCATTGTGATGTTGGTGTATGCGGCAGCGACCGAAGTGTCTGCAGCAAGAATGTTTATGGCAGGTTTAATCCCAGGTTTAATGATGGGATTCATCCTGATGATCGTTATCTACATCGTCGCCCGCTTTAAGAACTTGCCTTCGCGTCCTTTCCCAGGCTTTAAACAACTGGGGATTTCAAGCGCCAAAGCTTTGGGTGGATTAGCACTCATCCTTATCGTACTCGGCTCTATCTATGGCGGCGTTGCTAGCCCGACTGAAGCTTCGGCTGTGGCTTGTATGTATGCGTACTTTATTGCGGTATTTGGTTACCGTGACATTGGGCCATTAAAAGAGGTGGCTTGGCGCAATCAAGGTGAAAGCTTACCTAAAGCCGCCGCACGTAACTTAGGTCACATGTTCCTAGGGCTAATTAAAACGCCTATCGACAAAGACATACGTAACGTAGTGCGTGATGGTGCTAAGGTCAGTATCATGCTGCTGTTTATCATAGCTAACGCTATGTTGTTCGCGCATGTATTAACCACTGAACGTATTCCACATATTATCGCTGAGCATATCGTTAACATGGGTTTACCCGCTTGGGGCTTCCTGATCATCGTTAACTTACTGCTGCTTGCTGCCGGTAACTTTATGGAGCCATCGGCAATTGTACTGATTATGGCGCCGATCCTCTTCCCTATCGCGACTCACTTAGGCATAGATCCTATTCACTTAGGTATCATCATGGTGGTAAACATGGAGATAGGTATGCTCACGCCGCCGGTGGGGCTCAACCTCTTTGTTACCGCGGGGATCACGGGTAAGAGTATTGGCTGGGTCATTCAATCGGTTCTGCCTTGGTTACTGCTGATGTTAGCTTTCTTAACCTTGATCACTTACGTGCCACAGATTTCGCTCTTCTTACCAGAATGGTTGGATTCGATGCGTGGATATTAATCTGCAATGCAAGGTTGTGAGATTACCCCTTGATTACAGTTAGTTTTTAAGCGAGCCTAGTCAGGCTCGCTTTGTTTTATGATGCACAATCTCAGTGATTGATACCGTCGCTTTATCAGGATAGCCACCATGTTGCCCATGACGCCTAAGGCCAAGAAACGCCTCTTTCTCACTGTAGTGTTACTTGCAGGCCTATTTGCAACGCTCAAACTGACCTATTGGGTGCATTTGCATCAAGGTAAAATCGAGATCCAAACCCAATCGGAGAAACAACTGAAGGAGTTAGTCAGCTTTCTCGATGGTGCATTATCGCGATACGAAAGCATTCCCCACGTGCTCTCGACTAACCCTATGCTCGCCAATGTACTGAACGACCAACAAAACCCCGATAAAGTCCAAGAACTTAATTTATATCTCGAAGAAATCCAGCATGTCACTGAGGCGTCCGATATCTATCTGATTGATGCCTTAGGGATCGCGATTGCCGCCAGTAACTGGCAACAGAGTTTCTCCTTTATTGGCAAGGATTATTCCTTTAGACCCTATTACACCGATGCTATTTCGGGCAATTTAGGCCGTTATTATGCCGTGGGTACCAGCTCAGATAAGCGTGGTTTTTACTTTTCTTACCCTATTTATCAGCAAGGCGGCAAAGGCATACTCGGCGCGATCATAGTCAAAGTGGACATTAGCGGTATCGAGCAGCAAAGCACGAGCATTGCCATTGCGGGTCAATACCAATTCCTTATCAGCGACCCTGAAGACATTGTTTTTATCTCTAGCGTCGATGAGTGGCGGTTAAAGTCACTCACTCCACTTACCCAAGCCAAACAATATGCGCTTAATGCATCAAAGCGTTACGCGGAACGCCCCATAGGTGAACTGTTGATGAAACCGCCCTATGAGAGTGGCAGCCAAGCCATGCTCTACCAATTACAAACGGGCAGAGATCATGAGCAATACATGGATAATCATCAGTTGATGGCCAAAGCTGGCTGGCGGGTGCACATCTTAGCGCCCATCAAACCCTTGCTGTCGTCTTTACCTGCACTAATGTTACTGTCAGCCAGCATTTATCTGTTGCTGGCGCTCAGCATCTTGTTTAGCGCCGAGCGTCGCCGCAACCTACAGCGTATGCAGCTGGCACAAAGCCTGTTAGAGCAGCGAGTCGAAGAACGGACTCAGGACTTGCAGCAGGCGAACCATCAGCTTAAAGATACTCAGGATGAACTCATTCAAGCGGCAAAACTCACAGTGATCGGCAGTTTATCCGCCAGCATTAACCATGAGCTTAATCAGCCGCTTGCGGCACTGCGCAGCTACGCCCAAAATACTCAAACCTTTCTAGCCCGTAATATGCAAGATAAGGCTTTGGATAATATCAAGATTATTATTGAACTGACCGATAGATTGGCCGATATTGTCGGCCAATTTAAAAGCTTCACTCGCAAGAGCCAAGGCACGGATAGCGCTACCGATATTGGCCGCTGTATCAAACAAGCGCTGACCATAGTTCAGCCTGCAATAGACAAGCAAGGCGTTGAACTCGATGTGCAGTTACCCAATGGCAACTATCAGGTTTGGGGCGATAAAGTCCGATTACAGCAAGTGTTTGTCAATATCATGAGCAACGCCATTGTCGCTATGCAACAATCGGTTAAACGCAGCTTGGTCATCCGCGTGACCAATGAAGATAAGTTCTGTATCAGCATCCAAGATTCTGGCCCTGGCGTGCGTGAAAGCCAAATGGAAAAAATATTCGAACCTTACTTTACCACTAACGAGCGCCACGGATTAGGGCTGGGCTTATCGATTTCACAGCGTATTATCGAATCCATGCAAGGCCAAATTAACGTTGCCAATGCCGAAGAGGGTGGCGCCATTTTCCAGATTATTTTACCTATTTATTTGCTTGAGGAACGTTAGTCTCATGAGTGTGCCCAATTCCATCCAAGATTATTCTGTACTCATCATCGACGATGAGCCGCACATAGGCACAGTTCTCGTTCAGCTATTTGAACTTGAGGGCATTAAGGCGCTCGCCACCACAGAGCCTAAAGGGATCGCTAAGCACCTGCATAAGGATTGGGCGGGAATGGTGATATCGGATGTCAACATGCCGCAATTAGATGGCATCAGCTTAATGCAACAAATCCGGCTGCAGGACCCCGACCTCCCCGTTGTGCTATTGACAGGGTTTGGGGATATCGCCATGGCAGTCAATGCCCTAAAGCAAGGCGCCTACGACTTTCTCGAAAAGCCCTTTAATAACGAGCATATACTCGATGTGGTCAAGCGCGCCTTAGATAAACGCAGCCTGACCCTAGAGAACCGTAAGCTTAAAAAGGATCTCGAAAGCCAGAGCGTACCAGGCCCTCGCATTTTGGGTAACAGTGTCGGCATCAACCGCATGCGCCACATCATAGATCAAGTGATAGACACCCCCGCTGACGTGTTAATCGAGGGTGAAACAGGCACAGGTAAAGAGCTCGTCGCCCGCTATTTACACGATCACAGCAGCCGCAGCCAAGCCAACTTTGTCGCCATCAACTGTGGGGCGATCCCCGAAAACTTAATTGAAAGTGAGCTCTTTGGCGCCGAAGCAGGTGCCTTTACCGGCGTCGATAAGATGCGCATTGGTAAGTTTGAATACGCCAACGGCGGCACATTATTTTTAGATGAAATTGAAAGTACGCCACTGTCGCTGCAAGTAAAGCTGCTGCGGGTACTTGAAGATCGTAAAGTTGAACGCTTAGGATCAAACAAAAGCATCAGCCTTGATATACGGGTAATTGCCGCCACTAAAGTAGATTTAAAAAGCCTGTGTGACACGGGGGAGTTTCGTCAAGACTTGTTGTATCGCTTAAATCTGGTGACTGTGCCTATCCCTCCCCTGCGGGATCGCCGAGAAGATATTCCTTTGCTGTTCCTGCACTTTGCCCGCGTCGCATCGGCACGCTATCACAAAGCGCTTATTGCCTTAAATGCCGAGCAAAACGCCATACTCACCTCCCACGACTGGCCGGGTAATGTGCGTGAATTACGTAATCTCGCCGAACGCTTTGTGCTGCTGGGCGGAGAAGCCGCCTTTGCTGGCACTTTGGGCAATACCCCAAGCCTGCACTCGAGTATGTCCTTGCTACAAAGGGTAGAGTTTTTTGAGCGGGTACTGATTGAAGAAGCGCTTAGCCACAACAAGGGCAGCATTAAGCAAACAATGGAGCAGCTGGAACTGCCCCGTAAAACCCTCTACGACAAAATGCGAAAATACGATTTAGACCGCAAGCAGTACATTAACTCCGATGACTAGCTCATTTCGATGACAAGAGAGTGCGAACCCAGCTTGAGCTGGGTTCGCTATCACAGCATAAAAATGAGTCTGAATCATGTATTACGCCGACGTTTTATTACTTGAATGTATAAAATACAGTGCGATCGCCAAACAGATCACGGCGGCGATTCGACTTGCAGAAAAGTGAATCGTTTCATTGCCAAGCCAGCCAAAATTATCAATCAACATACTCATTAGTAGCTGTCCAAAAATAACCGCAACGGTTGCGACAGCTGTACCTATCCGCTGAACGGCTAACACCATGATGACGATATAAGGCACGCCACACATTGCACCTAATAACTGCCATTTAGGTACATCCAACAATGTCACTGCTTGAGGTGGTTCAAAATAAAAAATCAACAACCCAGTGATCAAGGCTCCAGTCGAAAAAGTTAAAAATGCACTGCGAAACACCCCCACTTTACTCCCCAGCTGTCCATTTATTGCTGCTTGCATACTCAAGGTTGCCCCGCCAATCACAGCCAACATAATCATAATCAATGTCATAACTCGCCCTTAACTTTGCGCCATCAGCACTAATGCTGCGACGATAAATAGCAGTGCCACAATACGTTTGGTATCAATTCGTCTATGTGCTGTACCAAATAAACCGTAGTGGTCAATCAGCAAACTCTTCGCAACTTGGCCTGCTAAAATACCGATCATTGTCATAGCAATCCCAACTGCTGGTGTTGCGATCGTGAGTATCACCACATAAATAGGGCCCAGCACGCCGCCCGTTAATGTCCAAGAGGGTTGCGCGAAAAATGAGGGACTATTTCGAGGGCTGAAAAACAGCATCAAGATAAAGGTAAGCGCTGCGCCAACACCGAAAATGCTAAAGGTTGCCCATAACTCCCCGACTTCAGCACCTAAAGGTCCTAGGAGGCCCGCTTCAACGGATAATCCCGCCCCTCCTAGCACAACAAAAAAAATCATTAAAAACTGCATACATAAGCTCCTGTGATTAAGGGCAGCAAGAGTACCCTAGTCGATAAAACCAATAAATGAGACAATGCAGGAAACACCTGTGCAGAATTTGCAAAAATGAATGATATAAACTCAATCAATATGCGAGCGTTAAAGTTTTTTATCGGCGTTTATGACAGCAAAAGCTATTCTGTTGTGGCTCGAAAGGAAGGGGTCTCTCCCTCGATGATTTCTAGAGTCATCAGCCAACTAGAAGATTCTCTGGGACAGCAGCTGTTTTATCGAAATACCAGGGCAATCATACCCACGGAATCGGGTAGGATTTTCATTGAATATGCGCGTTCCATGGCAGAGCAACTGAATGAAGTCCGCAATGAATTATTAGATAGGACGATAGAACCTAAGGGATTGATCAGAATTAATGCCCCGGTTTTTTTCGGCCAGCGACATATTGCGCCTTGGTTAGCGGGGTTTTTAAGGCGATATCCGCAGGTGCAAGTGGAGCTCACACAAACTGACGATTATATCGACCCGCATGTTAGTGCCGCCGATATTATCTTTCGTATTGGCACTTTGGTTGATTCATCACTCCACTCAAGAATGCTGGGAAGCCAAACCTATCATCTTGCGGCGTCCAAAGCGTATATAGCACTGCATGGCATGCCCACTGAACCCGCCGATCTCAAAAACCATCAATGCCTAGTCTATAGCGGATCTTCGGGTCAAAATCGCTGGTTTTTTAACAAGAACAAGACGACATGGCTGCATCAACCCATCACCCCCATACTCACCTCAAATAATGCGGAAACATTACTCATAGCCGCATTAAATGATATGGGAATCGTCCTCTTTCCTGACTGGTTAATCGGTGACTCTCTTAAAAATGGACAACTTATTTCATTGCTCACGGACTGCGAATCAGCGATAAAAATTGATCAGCATTATATTACTGCGATTTACCCAAATTCTCGCACTCCCTCATTGAATGTCCGCGCTGTGATTGACTACTTTCTTGAGGTGTATGGCAATCCGCCCTATTGGAAATATCAAGGTTAATAAATCGCTGCACTTAAGCTGCAACAGATGCATTAAATCAGAACGCTTAGTGGATGAGCTTAAATATCGACCATAAGACTCAAGGCATGAAACTCAGCCCCACATTCCGCATAACGAGTATGATTTGCAGGTTTGAGCCAGCTGATCAAACGACCCACACCAAAAACGAAGGCCAACGGTTGATGTTGGCCTTTATTCATTTGATTTAATCACTTGATATAATAGCTTAGCGATTTTTTTACTTTTATTGCTTTAACAACAATAGCCCTGTCGAAGCCTATGCAAGCGCACGAACGTCATTGGTTTGATGGTAATGTAAACGGGTGATGGCCAAGGCAATCAAAGCCAGTAAGGTTAATGACCCCATTACCACGCCGCGCCACTGCGCCTCATGCCAAAACATCATTAAATAAGGGCCGCCTATCGCCGCGCCTAAGTAGTAACAGCATAAATACAGTGATGTCGCCTTAGCCCGATCGCGACTGGCCCGCATTGCGACAAAAGAATTACAGCAACTGTGGGTGAGGAAGAAGCCACAGGCTGTCATCAAAAAACCTAAGCTAATGGTTAAAGTGGTATCAAACAGGGTCAGTAAACTGCCGAGCAACATCACGCACCAAGACCACTGATACAACTTATGTTGGCCAAATTTGGCGAGCCATTTCGCAGTGAAATACGAAGCTATAGTACCGCTGGAATAACACAGGAAAATCAAGGTTGCTTGAAAGCGACTCCATTCATAGGGCGCCGCCATCAAATGCAGCTGAATAAAACTAAATTGATTCACCATCATCATAAAGGTTAAGCCGCCAATCGCGTAGACCAAGCGCATTTGTGCATCGGTGAGATGATGGCTAAAGCCATGAAGATCTTGGGCTAAACGGGCGCGTTTTGATAAAGAGGGCTCAGTTTTACTCTTTGACATGGCCTGCGCATCGGCAAGTGAAGGCAGTAAATAGTTCACTAAAGCCACGCCCGCTAAGGTGACTAAAAACAACAGCCACATGGATTCTTGCCAAGATAAAAACTGCGACATAACGCCGCCGAGTAAACGGCCAACAATGCCACCAATGCTATTCGCCATAATGTAAATGCCCGCGGCTTTGAGCATAGTGCTCGGTGACAACTGCTCCTTAAAGTACGCCATAGCAATCGCTGGCACGGCAGCGAGTAATGCACCTTGCAGCAATCGCACTAGCACTAGCCCATTAAAATCCGGTGCCCAAATCAACAATAAGTTAGATAGCGCCAACAACCACAGGCTGACAATAATCGGTGTGTGTCGACCGATACGGTCTGACAGTACCGCATACAAGAGCAATGAAAAGGCCAAGGAAAAACTGGTTACCGACAGGATTAACGTCGCTTTAGACCCAGATACCGCAAAATGCTCCGCAATTAGCGGCAGCATGCCTTGCATCAGATACAAGTTGATATACACCACCACAGAAGCAACACATAGCGCCCACATCAGTCGGGTATCACGCTGTTTATTATCAATCATAGTATCTAACACGGCTTGCACAGGAGCCTCGACAAAGCATCACTCATAGGATAGACAAAGGTTATCACTGGGCATAACATAACAATAATAGATAATATCTATCGCTATCATTGATTTTTGTTATAACCACAACGCACCGACCTTGCCACTATTCAACAGTATGGGCCCGATTGATGGATATCCGCCAACTCAAGCATTTAGATGCCCTTGCCAGTACTGGCAGCTTTACCGCCGCAGCCAAAAAGCTCAATATGGCCCAACCGGCCTTAAGCCAAAGTATCAAGCGCTTAGAAGTCGCACTCGGCGTGACTTTAGTTAATCGTACGAGCAACAAGAATGACAAGCTGCTCGCACTCACGGCCGAAGGTTTAGTCTTGCATCAACATGCCACTTTGATCCTGAAACAGATTAAGCAGGCCGAAGCGCAAATCCGTGCCATGGCCAATCTCACCTCGGGGGAAGTCCGCATTGCCGTGCCGGGCATGCTGGGATCTTTCTACCTGCCCTCGCGCTTAATGGCTTTTCGGCATAAATACCCCGAGTTGAAACTGTCACTGTTTGAAGGCGGGACGCGCGACGCGTTGCGTATGTTGCAACAGGAAGAAGTGGATATTGCAATCATTACCGCCCAAGACCTACAACCCGAATTTGATAGTCAGCTGTTGATCCGTGAGCAAATGGTGATCGCTATGGGAGCCGAACATCCTTTAGCGGAACATAGCGCCGTCAGTCTCAATGACTTTTTCGACCATGAATTAGTGATGTTCAAGACAGGTTATTTCCACCGCGAGTGGATCTTATCGCAAGCCAAGGATCTGGGGAAAAAGCCCAATGTCGCCTTCGAGACTAATTTGATTAACCTTATCAAACAGATTGTTTCCCAAGGATTTGGGATCACCAGCGTGCTCGAAATGGCAATCAGCTCAAAAGATGACATTTTAGCTAAACCCTTCGATCCTCCAGTATTTTTGAATCTGCACATCGCATGGAAAAAACAGCGCCCCGTGAGTCAAGCAGACCGCGCCTTTGTCGATTTTTTAATGTCAAATCGCTGACCTAAATCGATTAAAACAAAAAGGGCTGATATTGATATCAGCCCTTTCTTTTTACTAGTAACTAACTGTTACACCTTGCGATTTAACCTTAAACAATTAGCCTTGCTTACGACGGCCAAAGGCAAATGGTAGCAATAACAAGCTTAACCAACCTAATGAACCACCATCATCTTTCTTAGCTGGTGTTTCTGTCACAGACACAGACACAACACTTGAATCTTTGTTGCCATGATTGTCCGCTACAGTCAGTTGGAATGACACGGTTTGAGCAGTACCACTTACTTCTGGCGCCACTAGATTAAGCTTGGCTGCATTCGCGTCAAAGTTGAAGCTCGCGCCGCCTAACTGAGTCCATTTGTAGGTCAATGGGTCATTGTTAGCATCGGATGACTTGCTCGCATCGATAAACAGTGGTTTACCTTCTTGAACAGATACCGGCGCTTCAATCACTGCCACTGGCGCAACTTCTGGCACATCAAATTGATATTCTTGCTTCAAGATTTCAGCCGACTCGTTGTTCACTTTGTTGGTCAAAGTCACAAGGTTGTCTTGGCTTGCCTTACGTGGCACTAAGTCAAACGTCACATCTTGTGCCGATGCACCAGAGACCATCTCGATAGTCCAAGTGATCTTATTACCCACTTGTGTACCTTGATGGCTGATATTAGCCACTTCGTGACCTTCTGGTAATAACGCCTCTAAAGTGTAAACGCGGGTTTCTTGCGTTTTGTTCGCTTCGACACGGGTCTTCATCATTTTAGCGGCGCCTGGCGTTAACTCGCCAGAAACAGTGCTACCTAGAGGCGGTAAAACATCATCACTGACGCGCTCAAATATAACCGGAATTTTAACCGGTGCGACTTTGTCATCAGTAGTGGTCAGAGTCAGCATTGCCAAGCCAGCATCGCCCACTAACATCGCTTGTTTCCAAGCTAAGTTGACGTTGAAATCTTTATGATCACCGGTAAGATTTGCCGTTAAGTTATCACCCGCTTCATCGTATAAGGTCACTTGTTTCAAACTAAAAGCATCATCCGCATCGGCTGCAGATGCCTGATAGTTTTGTATCACGACAATATACTCACCTTTCACTGGGTCCTTAATAGACACACTTTCCTTTGAACCACCAAAAGCCGAAGATGCCGCGATAGAAAGCTTACTACCATCTTTCTTATCGAGTATCACAAACATGTCTAAGTCAGGAGAGGTGGTATTACCGATTGATGCATTGAAATATAACGCTTTGTCTTCAACGTTAAAGCTAAATACTTTTACGCCATCGGCTAAATCATCAAATGCACTATCGGTATTTGAATCTTGTTTCACACTTGATTCATAAGTAGCGCTTAACTTAAGTGCAGTCACTGTCGCCGCAACACCCGGTAGATCAATCGCTTTCAAGTGAGCCAAATTGCGCTCATCGGCATCACGTGAGGCTGAAACATTAACAACCGCAGGTAAGTCGCGTTTAGCAATTTTAGCCACGATCGGCATGTTAGCCGTTGGGAAGGCTTCCGAAGCTAATACTAAGTTACCAAAGCCCCAACTTGCACCGACGTTAGTCACATCCGCAGTCACAGTGATAGTTTGACTCTCACCTTTTTTCAGGTTGAAGCTTTCTGGCGTCACAGTTAACGCGAACTTATCGGTTGCGGAAACACCTTTTGCTGTCCAGCTACCGTCAGCCATTGCAGTGACAGTACGTGTCCAAGTACAAGTATCGATACAACGTGAATCAGCCATGCTTGGAATGTTTAACTTACGAGGATCGCCACCTGTTGTAGGGTTAGCAATCTCGTAGTTTAAGGCACTTTCATCCATCACTAAGCCAGATTTAGCCGCTAAATCCACACGAATACGGCCTGCGCCTACGTCAAACGGATCTGCAACAGTTTTGCCATCGGCTTTTTTCATCGCTTGGGCTGTCGTTGCTGTCATCATTAGCGCAGAACGAATGTTATCTGGGGTCCAATCTTTATGCAGTGATTTAAGTAACGCGCCAGCACCGGCAACGTGAGGACTCGCCATCGAAGTACCTGACATCAACGTGAAATCAGCAGGATCAGTTCCCGTCTTATCATGGCCGAATTGTTGATCTGCATAAGCAGCGTAAATGTCACTACCCGGTGCAGCAACATAAGGCACGAGTACATCGTTAGTCAGGTTAGGTCCAATCAATGAGCTGGCAGCTAAAACATCCGCTTCTTTACTGATGACTTTAGGGGTTGGAGACAGCGTGATTTCAAGCGCTGGATTTGCCGCCATAGCAGCAATCAGTTCTAAGCCATCGATATCGCCAATAAATACCGCTGGAATATCCAATTTATCTAGCCCAGACATGGTCAGACGCGCATTATTTTCACCATCTCTATTGAAAACAATCACACCCTTAGCGCCAGCTTTCATCGCCGCAGCGACTTTAATATCAAATGAACAACCACCGCGTCTTAAAACAGCGATCTTATCTTTAAAAGCATCCGCAGCGAATGGTTTACAGGCTTCAAAATTGGCCGCATCAATTGTGCCTGCATAAACAGGCACACCTTTGAGCACTTCTGTTTGAACCGGGCCAGAGCCAGCAGTGTAGTGGTAGTTTTTACCATTAAATTCAACGGCGCGTACTATGTCGCGATTGTGGGTCGAGTTAGCAACCGACGTATACCAAGGCGCATTTTTAGGCGTTGAGTAAGGTGTTTGATTAATAGCAGGGCTAGTATTTGTCGCGGCACGTGTGTTACCCGCAGCAACGGCAGCAAAAATACCCGCATTACGTGCAGCTAAGAAACCTTGCTCTGTTGCACTATTCCACGGATTTCCACCACCGCTGATTGAAAAGTTAATCACATCGACGCCATCTTTGATTGCATCGTCTAACGCTTTTAAAATAGGTGCGGTCGGGCATCCAGAATAAGTGTCGCCCGCATTACCCGGATTACAGATTTGATAAGCTATGATGTTTGCATGTGGTGCAACACCTGAGATTTGCGCAAATTCAAGACCCGTCGCAATACCATCACCTTCTAACTTACCCGTTTCACCTTGCACATAAGGGACATTCACTAAAATGTTACCCGCTGCTGTACTGGCGACATGCGAACCGTGTCCGCCGTAATCCTCACCATTTTTTGCCGGAGGGGTGTCACCATACACTTTTACGTCATCAAAGTTATTGGTGATTTCTGGATAGCTACGGACACCGATCAGTTTATCGTTACACATGCTGGCGAAATCAGTTTTACAGTCACCAATATAGATGCCTTGACCTAATGGGTTTGTGTGGTCATAACCATCTTGACCAACATCCGCAAATGAAGCATGGTCAGAGTTAATGCCTGAGTCGATAATACCGACGATCACACCTTCACCCATGGCTTTCGTGCCCGTTGCACTACCATCCCATACATTTGGAGAACCGATAAGCGCTTGGCTAACATCAGTTTCCATTTGTTCCATGCGTTCGCGCTCAACAAACGCAACCTCAGGTAACTCAGCCATTTTCTTCGCTTGAGCTTGAGTCATGCGCACTGCCATACCGTTTAACGCATACTGATAGGTCGTTAATGGCTGCAGATTGGTGCCAATAGCCGCACTTGCGTTAGCTAGAAATCGGTTTTGTTTGACTTTTAAATAGCTAACATAGCTTTTGACTTCAGGTCTTGAAGCATCGAGTTTACCATTCACCGCGACTTTTGAAGTGCCACTTGCCTGCACTCTCTGTGAGCTCGTCGCTTTAAAACCAGGAGTCGTTCCTTGATAATTAGCAACTGAACTGTCGCGTAAACGAACGATATAAGTAAATTCACCCTCGCCTAAATCAGCTTCTGGTACAAACTTAACTTCAGCCCCGGCAGCATTACCGCGTAATGATGTGGTTTGTAGTTCACTTGGAATATCTAACTGCAAGGTTTCACCCGTAGGTGATAAAACGGTTTGCGCATTTGCCGCCGACGATAGCAGCGCCATAGACACTGCTAGTGCTATTTTAGTTTTCATTGTGACTTCCCTAATTCTTATAAGTTGTATGATTTATAAAACTCAGGTTGGTGGCATGAACACACTGCAACAACCAAGAACGTCACCTGTAACTGACATTTTTTATGAATAACCATTCAATTTACTGTGATGATGATCACTGAGTTTTATCGCGACAATTTGTAACACGCAAAGATACAAATTAAAACATCAAGTTAACAGAACGTTATTCAGTAAATCGTGTATCAGCTTCTATTTATCTTAAAAAAGAGAAATAGATTGTTTCGAAGGTTGAATAGCAGGTAAATTAAAGCTCATAAACAAAAAATGCGAAATATAAATAGTTATTTAAAATCAGCACATTAAC
>NZ_BPFD01000033.1 GCF_019655335.1 Shewanella hafniensis | reverse complement strand
TCAATCAGTGCCTTAGAGGCCAGCATCAAGCTGTTTAATCGTTTTAGGTGAAGTTCTGGGCAGTATTGGTGTAAAGAATGTTGTAGGATATTGGCTTCGCGCATCTTGTTGTCCAAGTGTAGTTTTTGGCGAAACCATTTGATCATGCAACAAGATGCGCTTCCACCCTAATTTGATGATTTATTTGTAAATCATCAGGGGATTCTTCAGTACATAACGAATAACTATAACTTCCATTTTTCGACTCAAGCTGAATCAATGCTGTATGGTTTGTACTTTGATAATTTAAACAATGACACTTATTAATCGCTTATTGTAATATCCGCGCCATCTAATACTTACGTTAAATCCTTATGGAAATATGATGAATAAATTATCAATTGTTGCTATCTCTTTACTATCTGCATTAGCGACAGCTCAAGCTTCTGCTGCAAATGACACCACAGGTTTCTATGTGGGCGGAGCCCTGAATAAAGTAACGCTTGATGGCGATGACGTTACTGACTCACGCTCTGGTACTGGCTTAGGTGCTTACGGTGGCTATAACTTCAACGAGTGGTTTGGTTTAGAAGCTAACCTATTCGCCACAGGTGACTTAGGCGATAAGGATATTGATGTTAGCGCTGGCGCATTAAGCTTTACACCTAAATTTACTGCACAAATCAATGATATTTTCTCTGCCTATGCCAAAGTGGGTATCGCATCTATGGCGATAGTACTTGATGGAAATGGTATTGATGAAGACTTGACTGGTTTTGGTTGGACTTACGGTGTAGGTGTAAACGCCGCAGTAACAGAGCACCTAAATATCCGCGTAAGTTACGATGTGACTACGGGTAAGTTAGATGCTGATGATAACTATCTAGGATTGAAAGATATTGACACTGATATTAAGCAATTCGCTGTAGGTGTGCATTATCAATTCTAATTTTTTGATTTGGCATATTTAATTAATGCCAATGAAAATAAAATCAGCTGCAAATAAAAAGGGATATGAAGATATCCCTTTTTATTATTTGGTTATGAATGAGCTTGTATTGATATAACGAGTAGTAACGTTATTTTATTTACTCAATCCATCGACAGTTCTTTTAATTTCCGCGTTAAGGTATTTCGTCCCCAGCCTAAACGTTTCGCCGCTTCTTGTTTATGGCCTTGAGTATGGCGCAGCGCAGTTTCTAGCAGTATGCGTTCGAATGCGGGTTGCACCTCAGTTAACAGATCGCTGTTTCCTTCCGAGAGTTTTTGATCTATCCACTCAGTCAGTGCCGATTGCCAATCTTGGCTGCCTTTCGCCGTGTGGGTGACACTTACAGGATCTTTCAGTAATTCTGGCGGTAAATCTTGGGGTAAAATTTCTTGCCCCGATGCCATTACGGTTAACCAACGACAGGTGTTTTCGAGTTGCCTGACATTACCGGGCCAAGGTAATTGGGAGAGTTTTACCGCAGTCTCCTTGGTCATGATCTTAGTTTCCACGCCAATTTCCTTTGCTGCAGAGGCGAGGAAATGGGTAGCGAGCTGGGGAATGTCTTCCCGTCTTTGTGACAGTGGCGGCAAGTGCACGCGGATTACGTTGAGGCGATGGAACAAGTCCTCCCTAAAGCCACCTTTTTGCACCAATAATTCAAGATCTTGGTGGGTCGCCGCTATGATGCGCACATCCACTTGCACCGCATTATGACCACCGACGCGGTAGAACTGACCATCGGCAAGTACTCTGAGTAACCGTGTTTGTACGTCTAACGGCATATCGCCGATTTCATCTAAAAAGAGCGTGCCACCGTTTGCTTGCTCGAAGCGACCTTGGCGGACATTGGCTGCGCCAGTGAAGGCGCCTTTTTCGTGGCCGAATAGCTCAGATTCGATCAAATCCTTAGGGATCGCTGCCATGTTCAGCGCGATAAACGGCTTATCTTTACGTGGGCTGTGCTTGTGTAACGCGCCAGCCACTAACTCTTTACCCGTTCCCGATTGACCATTAATCAGCACGCTGATGGATGAGCGTGAAAGCCTGCCTATGGCGCGAAATACTTCCTGCATCGCTGGCGCTTCACCTATGATTTCGGGTGTTTTTACTTGGGCTTCCTGCGCGGGTGCTGGGCTTTGTTCAGTGGCGTGTGTCAGTGCGCGCTCGACCAGAGAGATAGCCTCATCGATATCGAAGGGTTTAGGCAGATACTCAAATGCGCCCGCTTGATAGGCACTGACTGCGCTGTCTAAGTCTGAGTGCGCCGTCATAATGATCACGGGAATATGGGGATAATGCACCTGCAATCGTTCTAGCAGGCTTAACCCGTCCGTGCCGGGCATACGGATGTCCGACACTATCACGTGCGGTTGCGATATTTCTAAGGCCTGCCACAGGGATTCGGCGGCGGCAAAGCTGGCGGTACTGAGCTTGGCACCTTGAAGTGCCTTTTCGAGTACCCAACGTATCGAGCTGTCATCGTCGAGGATCCACACTTGTTCACTAATTCGCATCTTGCTTCCTCATACGGTATGTCGAAATTATTTCGCGCCTAAAATAGGTAATGAAATGATGAATTCGGTGTGCCCAGCGCTGGAGAGGCAATCGATTCTTCCCGAGTGTAAACGGGCAATATTATGGGCAATTGAGAGGCCTAAACCTGAACCTTGCTCACGACCTGTCACCATGGGATAAAATAAGGTGTCCATTAGCTCGGGCGGTATGCCGGGGCCGTTGTCGATAATCGATAGGGTTAACACTAGCTTGTGGCGCTGTGAACCTATGGTGACTTGGTGCTGAGTACGAGTGCGGATCAAAATCTCGCCGCCCGTATGCTCAAGCGCCTGCACCGCATTTTGTAAAATGTTCAGCACTGCTTGCTGCATTTGGTCAGGGTCCATCTCGATATCGGGAATGGATGGATCGTAATCCCGTTTAAGCTGAATGTTAGCGGGCAGCGCCATTTCAACTAACTTATAGACCTTCTGCACCACTTGATGGATGTTGTGCAGGCTATGCTGTGTCGGTCTTTGAGGGCCGAGCAGACGGTCTACTAAATTACGCAGCCGATCGGCCTGCTCTATGATGAGGGTAGTGAATTCCTTTAGCGCCGGATCATCCAGCTCCCGCGATAACAACTGCGCCGCACCACGCAGGCCGCCTAAAGGATTTTTGATTTCATGGGCTAAGTTGCGCACTAAAAACTGTGCCGCTTGCTGCTGGGCATCTTGACTCAGTTGCTGATGAATGCGTCTTTGTTGGTCGACTTGGCGCAGTTCGAGCAGGCTGAGTTCAGCCTCATCATCGAGGGGAATAAGCGTTAAATCAACGGTATGGTGCTGACCATCGAGCGTGACTAGGGCCGCTGTATTGACCGTTAAGCCTTGGCCAGCGGTTACTGCATCCATCAATAACTGGGCTTCGACACCGAGGATTTGATAATGTTCAGGTAAAGTTTGTTCAACGAGTCTATGGCTGCCAACACCTAATAATTGCTCTGCTGCTGCGTTGGCATAACAAGGTTTAAGATCCTTATCTATGACAAGTACGGCGGTAACTAAATGATTGAGCAGTGTCTCTTTATCCATCGACCGTTCCTAGAAATAGGGTTGCACCACTATGGTGCACCAATCTGGTGCAAGCTGCAACTTGTCTTCATCAAACGGTTTAGTCTGGTGCGGTTAATCTAACTCTATGTATTTAAAGTTTTAATACTAACTTTATCTATGCAATGAGTGGCCTTAACGCTTAGCTGCTTGATGAAGAAATATCTTTCTTGGTGAACTTGATGCAAAGACTTTGCCGTTTTGAGTCAAAGCGTCAACGACTAAGGTATGTTCACCTCGGTCGATGTTTTTGAGTTTAAAGGTACCGCCAATTTGCGGTTGACCTATGGGGTTGCCATCGAGTTTGAGGGCCATTAAATACTGGCTTTTTAGCTCAGGGGTGATAGTCGCAACGACGTCGAAATCGCCATTATTATCTCTGACGGTTTCTTCTTCTGCTGGGGAAGTGATATTAACTTGATATTGAATGGATTCAATTGCTTGGTTTGCGTTATTTGACTCTGTTTTGGGCAGAGGAAGGGCAATTTGATTTAAGGTCTTCTCTTTGAGCTCAACGACTTGGGCATTGGGCTGCGGTTCATCTGAGTAATGGACTTTGCCATCCTTATCGACCCATTTATAAACAGTCGCTTGCGCTAACATGCTAAATAGCACTAAGCCGATGAGTGTGAGTGAACGCATGCTAAAGTCCCTGTAGCCTTGAGATAGAGTTAATCAAGATTAGTCTCTTTTACATCAAAAATCATGGTGTTTGTTATGCGGCGTCGCCACTTGGAAGGCGTAAAACGCGACAGGAAAGGGGAGCTAGAAACTGGACTGAGTTGAACGAGCTGAAGTTCGGGCACACTAATGTGCCCGAACTCGAGTTGCAAATTACACGCTTGCGTCGAGTTGTTTCTCGATCTCACTCGCTTTAACCCAAGCGGCATGCTGGGATAATTGAGTAGCATAGCGTTGAATGTGTTCGAATTTTTCAAGGTCGCCACTGTTCGCCAGTAGCTCAACTACGAAGGACATCATGATATCCGCGCCTGTGAGCTTGTCTGCAACCAGATAGGTTTTATCGGCCAACCTATCATTGAAGTAGTGGCTTATCTTACTGACTTCTATCGCCGCATAACCTTCAAGGAAGTTGGTTTTGCAGCCGTCCTTTTGCACGAACATACGCAGTAACAAAGGTAGCATGGCTGAACTTTCGGCAAAGTGTAGCCATTGTAGATAATCGACGTAGTCAGCGCTGTCTCTTGCTGGCGCTAAGGTGTCTGCCGCATATTTTTCAATCAGATACTCAGTGATCGCGCCTGACTCGGCAATCACTTGACCGTCCATTTCGATAACGGGTGATTTGCCCAATGGATGAATTTGCTTGAGTTCGGGTGGCGCGAGAAAAGTCTGGCTATCACGCTGATAACTCTTAATTTGATAAGGTTGACCGAGTTCTTCTAGCAACCAGATGATACGTTTAGAGCGTGATTTATTGAGATGGTGCAAGGTGATCATTGGCTTCCCTTTTGCTGTGAGAGTACATTTTTAGCTATCGCACCATTATGGTGCGATAGCTATTTCTACCGTATTTAGCACACTCGCGCTTGTCATTATGTACTTCAAGCTGAGTATGTTACGTCATTTATCGCTTAGCCTCTGGCGTTCAATTGCGCGACTATGGCCTGCGCAACGGCTTCGGATGATCCTGGGTTTTGACCTGTGATCAAATGGCCATCTGCGACAACAAAGCTTGTCCAATCATCACCTTTGACATAAGTGCCGCCGTTTTTCTGCAGCATGTCTTCGACTAGAAATGGCACGACATGAGTGAGTTGCACGGCTTCTTCTTCAGAATTACTGAAACCGGTAACGCGCTTGCCGCTGACCAATGGCTTACCATCACTGGCTTTAGGGTGCAGCAGTGCCGCAGGCGCATGACAGACAAGTCCTAGGGGTTTATTCGCTTGATAGAACTGTTCAATCAAGGCGATAGAATGTTTATCTTCGGCAAGATCCCACAGTGGGCCGTGGCCGCCTGGATAGAAAACCGCATCATAATCCGCTGCGTTAATTTCACTTAAGCAAGTGGTATTTGCTAGCCGTGCTTGTGCCTCAGGATCTTTGCTAAAGCGCGCAGTGGCTTCAGTTTGAAAGTCTGGCTCATCACTTTTAGGGTCGAGCGGGGGTTGACCGCCCAATGGCGAGGCTAAGGTAATGTCAAAACCTTTATCTTTAAACTCATAAAAAGGTGAGGCGAATTCTTCGAGCCAAAAGCCGGTTTTTAAACCTGTGTCGCCGAGTTTATCGTGTGAAGTTAGTACCATTAATATATTAATTTTCATACCTTTACCTTAGTTGCTCACATCTATACGTGTGAGCTTTGGGTTTAGTTCAATCAGGATACGGTTTGGCGTTATAGGGCTAAGGTCAAAATGTCACGACTCATTGCTGGGTCAATATTGCCGTGTTCGCCAAGAGCCACCATGCCGTGCAGTTCAAGCTGTTTTACTAGGATATCAACGTGGCTGGCATCGAGATCATAGGCAGATAAATGTGTCGCTATGCCCATGGCTTCGAAGAAATCCTTGGTTTTTGCAATAGCGGCATCGATGCGCTCGTCATCTGTACCTGTGTTGATGTGCCACACACGGTCGGCGTACTGGAGTAACTTTTCGCGCTTAGCTTCTTTGGTACATTGCAGCAGAGCAGGCAGTACGATTGCCAATGTACGCGCATGGTCGATGTCGTAAAGTGCAGTCAGTTCATGGCCTATCATGTGGGTTGCCCAATCGTGCGGAACGCCTACGCCAATCGTGCCGTTGAGTGCCATAGTGGCGACCCACATTAAGTTCGCGCGAATGTCGTAGTCTTCGGGTTGAACTAGCACTTGTGGACCAAGCTCAATCAAGGTTTGTAACAGACCTTCGGCAAATCTGTCCTGTACGGCGGCGTTGACTGGGTAAGTGAGGTATTGCTCTGTGATATGTACAAAAGCATCGACGACACCGTTGGCCACTTGGCGTTCTGGCAGGGTGAAGGTTTTCGTCGGGTCGAGTATTGAGAATTGTGGATAAACCAAGTCATTACGGAATGGCAGCTTAGCTTGCAGTGATTTACGGGTCACTACGCTGGCGTTGTTCATTTCTGAACCCGTCGCAGGCAAGGTTAATACAGAGCCAAAAGGCATAGCTTGAGTCACTTTTGCGCCCCAGCTAGTGAGGATGTCCCAAGGCTCGCCTTCGAATACCGCAGCCGCGGCAACAAATTTAGTGCCATCGATAACTGAACCACCACCCACTGCGAGGAGAAAATCGATATTCTGCTCACGCACTTGGGCGACGGCTTTCATTAAGGTTTCATAGGTTGGGTTGGGCTCAATGCCATCGAACTCGACGACGACACGGTTGCCCAATGACTGTTTAACTTCATCTAGCGTGCCGGTTTTTCTGGCGCTGCTGCCACCAAAGAGGATCATGACTTTAGCATCGCTCGGTACTAAAGCATCAATTTCGGCGATAGTGTCTTTACCAAAACGGATACGGGTTGGGTTGTAATAGTTAAAATTTAGCATGGATGATTTATCCCTTATTACTTTAAGTGAGTTACTTTAAATTAGCAGTGTTAAATGCGCTGCGTTAATTAATCGCCTATCAAATTAGTAGACCAGTCGTCTAATTTTGGGGCGTGAGAATGTATTCTTTAAAAATCTGGGCTGACTGATATCAGCCAATATTAGTTTTGAGTCGGTATTAGGTTAAAGGGCCGTTTTAGGCGTTAAAATGGCTTTAGTCGTCACTAGAGCGCGTTCGAGTGCCGCAGGGCTGTGGCCTAATTTATTCATTAAGCTGGCGCCTAACCACATGTGATACAACATTTCTGCGGTCGATTGCGGATCTTGCTCGGCGATTGAACTGTCGTTTATGCCAACTTGAACACAAGTGGTTAACCTGTCTATGATGCCGGCGGAACCTTTAAGTAAGGCAACTCGCATGGCTTCGGATAAATCGGCCACTTCAGCGCTGAGTTTCACGACTAGGCACTTTTGATCTACGCAGCCATCGGCTTGTACGTGCAACCATTGTTGCCAGTACTGCATCAAGCGTTGATAGCCCGTCAGCGTCGAGTTATTGAATAATGCGTCTAAATCTAATTGATATTTTTCAAAATAATCAATTATGAGCGCTTCGCCAAATTGTTCTTTGGATTTGAAGTAATGATAAAACGAGCCTTTAGGCACTTCGGCGGCTTGCAGCAGTAGCGATAAGCCGACGCTGGAGAAGCCTTTACGTACGATCAGCTTGTAGCCGATGTCGAGAATGTGCTGGCGAGTGGATTGAGTTTCAATTTTCATGTGAGTTAGGATAAAACAAATTAGACCGGTCGTCTAGTGTTGTTTTTATCGGCGATTTTCAACACGCCCAATTTAGTCTTCTTTAAATCGCGAGGTTTAAACTGTCTTGGATCTGCCTAATAAAGCTATCAAATTGATAAAAAGCCAGACGGATAAAGTGTTCCGATACTGAAAATGTGGCAAGGAGAAATGGTTCGGTAGGACAAAATACCCACAGTGTTGAGATAAACCGTCACAGTGGGCATTAGATTCATCATCGATATTGAAACTTTTACTCAATCAAGATGATTAGAGATAGCTGCAACAATATTCAGCAATGGCTGTGTTACGAATTTTAAAGCTGACATTTGCAGCCAGTTCAAATTGAGTTCCTTCGCTAAATTCTTGCCAAGTTGTTGTTTCTGGCAGTAACACCTCAAAACGGCCGCTAGTCACTTCCATGATTTCGCCTTGAGAAGTCGAGAACTCATATTCTCCTGGTAATACAACACCTAAGGTTTGCTTGCTGCCATCTGCAAAAAATACGCTACGGCTAGCCACTTTGCCATCAAAGTAAATATTGGCTTTTTTAGATACTGACACTTGCTCGAGTAAACTCATTATTAATCCTCTTTAAATTGGCTTGAGGTGAATTTATATGCATATTTAATAATTTTCAATGCGTCATTTGTGGTGTGCATGTGCGTATTGAATATAAGTTGATGCTAACGTTCAGTTTATAAAGTGTTTTCCACTCTATCATTTTGTTTGAAATGGTCGGTATGGCTTGGCTGTCATTTAAAGTTATTAATCATTTTTCTATTTAAAAATAATGAGCTAGCAGCATTTAGGTGAACTTTTGATTAAAATAGTCTGCGCTGCTTTGTTTAGCTGAGATTCTTCTCCTATAGTTTTAGGGCAGATTTAATTTTGCAAGAAAAGTGAATGAATGGAATTAGAAGCGCGACAAGGAGTCTCCCCATGGGTTTTACTCGTAAAATTCAGCTGATCAGTTTATTGATTGTCCTATTACCCCTCATATTTGCAACCGCGATAGTCACTTACATTGCTCGGGATGAATTGTTTGCCGAGGCTCAGTCTCGTTTAGTGGCTGTGCGTGAGATCAAGCAACGGCAGATTGTTGGCATGTTTCAGGACTTTTCCGATAACCTGCAGGCCGTCAGCGCCGTAATTGCTAGCCAAAAAAGCCTCGATACTCTTACTGACATAGATCAAACCTTGCAGTCATTAAATAAATCCCTCGGTTTTTATGACCTATTTATTATTAGTGACGATGGCACCGTTTTATATACAGTGGCGAAGGAGTCTGATTTCGGCACCAATTTGCGTACTGGACCCTTCCATGATTCGGGATTAGCACAGTTATTCAATAAGGCATTGGGATCGGCGGGCACAGTATTACTACAAGATTTTTCCGCATACGCGCCTTCAAATGGTCAACCTGCGGCATTTATTGGCCAGTCGATTCAGTTCAATCAGCAAAGATTGGTGGTGGCAGCTCAAGTATCAATTGATCGCATCAATAGAGTTATGCAAATTCGTGAGGGTATGGGGCAAAGTGGCGAGACCTATTTAATTGGCCCCAATAATCGCATGCGTTCCGATTCTTTTCTTGACCCGATTAATCGCACAGTGACCGCTTCCTTTGCTGGAACGGTTGCACAGAATGGTGTTGATACGCTGGCGGTAAAGGAGGCGCTGGCTGGTAAATCGGGTGTGATGCAAGTGAATGACTATAACAATAATCCCGTTTTATCCGCTTATTCTCCTGTCGTTGAGCTCGGTTTACGTTGGGGTTTGATGGCTGAAATTGATGTGAGTGAAATAGCAGCTCCCGCCTACCGTATGATGTTTATCGGTTTATCTGTTTGTGCAGCAGCCTTAGTGTTGGCGTTCGCTGCCGCTAAGTTAGTTACAGGGTTTGTATTAAAGCCGATCGGCGGTGAGCCTGAGGACATGTGTAACTTGACCAGTATGATCGCCTCTGGCGATTTAACTCATAATTTACCGCATGTTCAAACGGATAATCACCTGATGAGTTGGTTGGCGCGGATGCAAACTAAGCTCAAAGAAATCATCAGTCAGCTGGTGGGCGTTGGGCATGAACTTGAATCAGCCGCCGAACAAAACTCTGCCGCTATGACACAAGCCGATTGCAGTATTCAGATGCAGGCCAAAGAAACCGATATGTTGGCCACTGCAGTTGAAGAAATGAGCTATGCCGCAGCTGAAATCAGCACGAATACGATGAGATCCTCCGATGAAGTGTCCGCCTGTACCCATTCGAGTGAAATTCTTTCGCAAAACTTGGCCAGTACTCGTAAAAGCTTAAAAGTGACCTTGAGCAGTTTTGCAACTATTCATCAACAGGTGGGCAGTCTTGAGGCGGATAGTCAGAAAATCGGCTCAGTATTAGCTGTGATAAATGCGATTGCGGAACAAACTAATCTCTTGTCTCTTAATGCGGCGATTGAAGCTGCGAGAGCTGGCGAGCATGGTCGTGGATTTGCTGTGGTTGCCGATGAGGTGCGTCAGTTAGCGGTGAAGGTTCAATTAGCAACTCAGGACATTGGCCAAGTACTAAAAGGCATTCAGCAGCAGTCTGGTGTGCTGGCGCTGCATAGTGTGACTTGTACTACTGAAGCCTCTAAAACCGCAGAAGATGCCGATGGCATGCAAACCGCAGTGGATGACATAGCTTTGCGTTTGGAAACCTTAAAAGCACTAATGATCCAAACCGCCACCGCCGCTGAGGAGCAAACAACAGTTTCGGCAACGATTGCACAGGGGATTGCGGACTTGAGCGTGGCGGCGGAAGAAAATAGCGCGGCGATCAGCCAAGTGGCGGCGAGTACGCGCAGTTTGTTAGGGTTAGCGAATCAGCTTGGTTTAACTACGGCACAGTTTAAGGTGTAGGTATTTGCGCGGTATTTGCCGTATTCAACCTTAGTTGATGCTGCAAATATGACTGAGCTGGATGTTACACATCCGCCAGAAATGGATTTCTGGCGGATATTTTTATTGAGACTTCAGCTGGTTATCCCATGAGTGACAATTAGCGCTTACGCCAAATGGTCATTTCTGAGATGGAATGTTGGAATTTACGTTTTGTCTCGCGGATGACGAAGGGAATCTCCTTCACTGCGACTAGCTCAAATTGGCCGATCAAGGTTTCGGTCAGGCCATCTAAGGTGGTGAAGTTCTCTCCTTTGACTTTAACGCCACCGAGCCATTTATCCTTGGGCGTATAATCCTCTAGCCAAGTATAGGGCGAAGCAATCACAAGGTATCCACCTTGATTAATCCGCTGGGCAATACTGGTTAAAAAGTGCTTAGGTTCGTTCAGTCTGTCGATAAGATTAGAGGCATAAACCAAGTCATAACCTGTGTACATTGGCTTTAAATTACAGGCATCACCCTGCATAAAGTTGACCTTTTTCGCCTCAAGCTCATATCCCAGTTTCGCGAGACTCGCACTCTTAAATTCTTGTAAGTCGCCTTCGGTACGTATGGTGTAACGTTTTTCACCTTGTTCGGTCAGCGCATAGGCCTGTTGAATAAAGCGCGCCGAAAAGTCGATACCATCAACATGATCAAACACTTTTGCCAGTTCAAAACTCGCTCGGCCTACGGAGCAGCCGATGTCGAGGGCTTTGGCGGTATGGGTAAGCTGAATTTCACTGAGCGCTTGTTGCACGCCATTGACGCAGAAGTTAGCCACCCCGAAATATTCGGCACCATAGTGAAACTCAAGGTATTGGGAAATCAGTTCATCGGTTTCGTACACATTGACCTCGGCCATTTGGGCAGGATTTTGCGTGGATTCCACATAGCGGAAGCCAGCGTGTTGATAAAAATGTCGACGAAACGCATAGCGAGACGAAGCAATGGCTTCATTACCCGTGGAGATCCACGAGCCACCTTTGATGAGATTATGTTTACCATCGAAGGTTGGGGTCGAAAAATCATCGTAGAGTGGATGTACGGCAAAACCGTTAAAGCCGTCGATTGCGGTTTCTGTCCATTGCCAAACATTACCGACAATATCGAAAAAGCCATTATGCTCGAAGCGATTGACTGGGCAGGAAGAGGCGTAATAAGCCAAACCAATATTGCCCGGCACTTCATGCCAGTCTGGCGCATCGGCAGGTACATTCTCACGTAATATGTACCATTCGGCTTCCGTCAGTAGGCGAATATTGCTTTGCTTTTGCTCGGCTTTCCAATTGCAGAAGGCTTTAGCTTCGAGCTGATTCACTTCTACTGGCCAGTTTAATGGCAGCGGGATTTCTTCGGTTAAGTTACGTTGCCACCATTTGTCTTGCTTTAAGCGCCAAAAACGTGGCATTTGAGCTTGGGTATAAGCGAGCCAAGCTTGGCCTTCTTCATTCCAAAATTTGGGGGAGCGATAACCGCCTGCCTCGACGAATGCGAGATACTCTTGATTCGAGACTAAGAATTTAGAGGCCTTAAAGTCGGCAACATTAAAGATTTTATGGCCGTATTCGTTGTCCCAGCCGTAGGTTTGATCTTGTTCAGTTTTACCTAAGGTCACTTTTTGCCCTTTTACAGCTAATAAACTGTTGGTCTCGGCAGGGGCGGTGTCTTGGCAAGCAGGCCAGTAGCTGTTAGGTGCGACAAGTTCCAGTGGCAGTTGGCGGATGATCACCGATGAGGTTTCTAAGTGAATACGCTCATGTTCAATGCCCATTAAAATGATCCAAGCTGGGCTGTCTTGAGTGATCGGCAGCGCCAGCGGCATTTCATCAATCACGCGATTGACGACAGCGTTAACTTGCTGGCGATAGCTGCGCACTTCTGTCACGTTCGGCCATGGATAATGTTGCTCGTTCAGATCGTCCCAAGACATTTCATCGACACCAATGGCAAACATGGATTCGAAGTTATCGTTTACCCGTTCGTCGAGAAATTTGCCGAGTTTGAGCTTGTTGATATAGAAAGTGGCCGTATGGCCAAAATAAAAGATCAACGGATGACGCAGCGGCTCGGCTTTGAGGTAATAGGCGCTATCTTCTTGGATCAAATCAAACAGTGACTCGTACAGAGCCCATGTCTGATTAAAGTACTGCTTCAGCTCTTGACGCTTTCCTGCCTCAGTTTCACCAATGAGCTTAAGGGTTTGAGGGGGTTGCGTTATGGGCTTATCCATAGGCAAGTAAACTCCGTATTTATCGGCCTGCGCTGCAAGCATGGGGACATGAATCTATCGTGTGTGACTCTATACGCGATTACTGGGCTCAGGATCACTTTGTCAGCTTAATGTGTCGATTTGATTTACAAACTAACAGAAACACGAATTGAGTCCAACATCAGCCACTGGCGCTAAAACATCTCGGATATGACCTTTAGAGTTAAGATTATCTTACAAAGGAAGTGAGCACTGCGTTTTGTGATGCCAGCCTTTTTAGGATTAAAATTATTTTATCCCTGAAGAGTATTTTCTCTGTCGGGGTTAAGGCAGAATGATCCCGTCCGTAAAAATATTATGCAGGATATAACGGGATGACAATTAACGCATTATGGATACCCGCCTGGTACGAACTTGATCAATCGATCGTAGTAGGTGTGACTGAGGAGTTTGTCTTTCATAAGACTGTCGCAAACGAGGCGTTAACGTTTTACAGCGGTGCAAAGGGGAGCGATGCCGCTAAGGCAACGGGAACCATTTCGGCCATTAAACATAATGTCTTGGGGGACATTGAAAGTGTCGATGCACAGGGGCTCGATTATACGCTGGTATTGCAAGATGGACGGCGTTTGTTAGTCAATGCTGAGGAAAATCCAGGATTGATTTATGAGTGGGTTGATGACAGTTGGCAGCCGTCAGATATGGTCATCACAGATTGGACGTTGGCAGTACAATTTGCGTCTTTATCACCATTGACGCCAATAAAGTAATTGAAGATTTATCGTTAAGTGACTAAATAGGTAAGTGCAGTTAGCGCTCGGGATCCGACGTTGACTGCACTTTTACTAGTTCTGCAAGTTGTTGGTATTCTTTTTTAATTTCTGCGACATATACATCGTGAAAATCCAGCTCATTAAACTCATCAAGGCAGAGCTGGTAACGGCGTAGCTGCTCAGCTTTTTCTTCAGCGGTATCCCATCTTTCCATTAGCATAGCGTTTGATTCCATTCATAAATTCAATCAACATCTCTAGCGCATATTTTAACGACAGTTATTGCTATTTAACTGAGCTGGTTTGAAGTTTGTTGTATGCATTTATGCCGTTGGGCGTCATGCAATATAGAAATCTATTTAAAACAGGTGGTTGAAGTTAAGTTGTTGGTTTTACCGTATGGCTGCGCACTTTTTTCCTTATCTTATTCGGGACAAATGCTTACACAGGCGTCAGCCATAGCCCGATTGTGCTGCTATCTTGATGATTGGATTGTACCTGTGAGCATTTTGCTCTAGATTGATATTTCTTTGTTTTTATCTTCTGGCCTTGAGTCTTTTTTGTCCTTTGGAGCCGCGTAATGGCGAATATTCTGTTAGTTGCCAATCTCAACTGTGATCGGATCTTATTGCTTGATAAACCTTTAAAAACAGGTGGGCGTTTCCATTATCAAGATGGTGGGCAAAGGCTAGGTGGTGGCGGGGCAAATACTGGATTAGGTTTAGTTTGGGCAGGGCATAGCGTCGCATTGGTGAGTCAAGTTGGCCGTGATGACATGGGAGATTGGCTCATTGCAGAAGCTAGCACTCAAGGGCTCGATTGCCGTTTAGTGCAGCGCCGTGCCGGTAACACTTGCGAAATGCTGCTCGTAATGACGCCAGATGGTGAACGAACAATTATTCGGCCACAAAGACCCATATTTGAATTATCGGTACCGCCGAAATGGCAACCATGGGATGCGTTATATTTTAATACTTCCGCAGAAGGCACTGTTAGTTGGGCAAAAACAGCTTTAGAACATTGCCTAGTGGTCGCGCAATTAGCCAAGGATGATAGGCAGAGACCTTGTCATATTTTGCTGGCCTCTATGAGCGATATGCAGGGGAGGTGTGAAGCGGCATTCTGGGAGTATGGTGTGAGTATTGCTGGCATTTCATTAGGTTATTTTATTGTCACCGATGGCATCAATGGGGCTAAGGTTTACACGCACGATCAAGTGCAGCATGTTGCGGCTATCCCTGCCACTGTAGTTGATACTACAGGCGCTGGCGATGCCTATGCCGCAGGGCTTATCCATAGTCTATGCACAGGCCAGTCGATTACTGAGGCAATGGCAGAAGGCGCAGTGTGGGCGGCGTTTGCAGTGGCAACCGATAGTTCTATTCCTGGTGAGGCACTAAAACAGTATTTAGAGGCGAAGCAAATCGCATGAAAAATCTGTGGGCGAGCCGTTTGAGTCATCTTTCTGTCATACACCCTTGCTAGAGTATGTCTTGTGGCGCATAGCTCTTGTCCCTTAACGTTTTCTTGTGCTTTTCTCCCATTTATTGGTTAGTATGTTTTTTGCCTCGTTTCCCCAACGAGGCATTTTTTTGCTCAAAATAAAGTTATTCCATCGCAGAACATTCATAAGGTTGAAATGTTGTGCGGCCATGGCGCAATTGCGTTAACATTTATTCAACTAAAATAGTTATCGTGACATTAAAATAATAAGCCACTCAAGGTGTTCTGTAGTCTTTGGAGTTGAGAATGGGCAATAACGCTTGGAATGATAAGAATAAATTTATTTGGCTGCTCTCTGTTCTGCTTTTGGTCGCCTTTTTAGTGACCAGTGGTATCAGTTACAAGGTGGCCCATGACTCACTGAGTCAACAAATCGAGAGTAATACCCTACCACTCACAAGTGACAATATTTACTCTGAAATTCAGCAGGATTTGCTGCGACCTATCTTTATTTCATCCTTGATGGCGCAGGATACCTTTGTTCGCGATTGGACATTAAGTCACGAGCAAGAGCCAGAAAAGCTGATCCGTTACCTTAAGGAAATCCAAGAAAAATACGATACTGTCACCAGTTTTTTTGTGTCAGAAAAGAGCCGAAATTATTACCACTCCACGGGGATTTTAAAACAAATCCAAGATGTTGAGCCTGATGATGCTTGGTACTTTCGAGTGCGATCTTTACCCGAATCTGAGCATTATGAGGTTAATATCGATGCCGATACGGCGGACCGCAGTAAAACAACCGTTTTCGTGAACTATAAAGTTTTTGATTTTGAAGGCAAATTTATAGGCGTTACCGGTGTGGGTTTGGCGGTTGAAAAGGTTAAGTCCCTCATCGAACTTTATCAAAAACGTTATAACCGCCGAGTGTTCTTTACCGATAGGCAGGGCAATGTCACCTTGCATGGCGATGAATATGATGGTGCAGATTCGCTGCAAACCAGCTTAGGGCTTGAAAATTTAGCGACGCGTATTTTAACGAGTCCAAGTGCGGCTTTTAGCTACCAGAGAAATGGTAAAACCGTTTATCTCAATAGCCGTCTAGTCCCCGAATTTAAGTGGTATTTGATTGTTGAGCAGGAAGATGCGCCACAGGAACGCGAGTTACTGAATACTTTTTGGGGCAACTTGGGCTTAAGCCTAATGGTGACTCTAGGGATTTTATTTATCTCTAACATGACCTTAGGTCGTTATCAGCGCAAATTAGAAGTAATGGCGTCTACCGATAAGCTCACTGGCGCCGCTAACCGTCAGGTGTTTGATGGGTACTTTAGGCAGGCATTAGATAAAGCTAAGCTGACACAATCGCCGATTTCAATACTCTTGCTGGACATCGACCATTTTAAAAAAGTGAACGACAGCTATGGGCATGGGATTGGTGACTTAGTATTAAAAACCATGACAAATATGCTACGGAGCGCACTGCAGCAACAGGATATCTTATGCCGTTGGGGCGGCGAGGAGTTCTTGATTTTACTTCCGGGGATGGATTTAACCCAAGCGGCAGAACTGGCTGAGCAGATCCGTGAGCTTATTTTTCAGCGGGAAATTAAAGTGAATGGCTTACACATTTCTATTACTGCCAGTATTGGCGTTGCTGAGCATCAGGCGCAAGAGCCTGCGGAAGATCTGATCAAGCGTGCCGATCTGGCCTTGTATCAGGCTAAAGAAGCCGGTCGAAATCAAGTGGTGTTAAATCATTCATAGATTTAGCCCCGTGCTTACTGGCGGCAAGATGTCGTCTACATTTATGAGTTATTGAGTGAGTTGATTGTGTTATTGGCGCATCGCTGTTTACACTCTGGCGGTAATGCGAGATGGGTTATGGATTGGGAGTGACGGATGTCAAAGTTGTTGATCAATAAGTTATCAGGATTGTACTTAGGAACCCATCTTCAAGACATGTCCGGTGTTGCTACTGGGATTGATGGCAAGCAAGCGGCTCAACAACTGTTAGTGCATATCGACCATGTAGACGGGGACGCACAGGCCGATCCTAAACACCATGGCGGCCTTGATCGCGTGCTACATCATTTTCCCCGCGAGCATTACGGCCAATATCGTCGTTGGGATTTAATCACTCAACTCGAAGATGCGCCCAGCATGGGAGAGAACATCAGTACCGTTGGGCTAAACGAAACCCAAGTTAATATTGGTGATATCTTACAAATTGGCGCCGTAACAGTGCAGGTCACTCAGCCGCGTTCACCTTGCTTTAAGTTGAATCTGCAATTTGGGCACAATGAATTTGCCCTCGCTATGCAGCAGAGCCAATTATGTGGTTGGTTTTATCGAGTATTAACGCCTGGGATTATTCAGTTAAACGATAAGATTGAACTGGTTGAGCGCCGTACGGACATTAGCCTCGCCGAGGCTATGGCACTCTATTTTTCACCCACCTTTAATGCCAGCGGCTATGATCGTTTAGCTTCCTGCGAGGGATTAGCGCAGAGTTGGGTGAATAGCCTACAACGCCGCTTAGCATCACAAACAGTAGAAGATTGGCAAATGCGCTTATACCAATCGTATTAAATATCTGTTCATTCAGCGGGAGTTCAACGCGCTTTAGGCAAGGCGAAGGCTTGAAGGCATAGTGGTGCTCTGTCTAAAGCCTTGAACGCAGTATAAAGCGCATTGAAACCCGCCCTTCGGGAGCCTCACAGGCATCCCACTCCCGTGTTGCATTGCCTTAAAAGGGAATAACCATTTCTGCGTCAATGCGCCTTGGATTGAGATGCCTGTGAGGCTCTGAACTGATTAGATATTTAATGTGATTGGTATTATGTGGGCCGAGCGGTAAATAAGTATTTATATTCATAATGATAAAACAGGGATGACCTTATGATTGAACCCGTTACAAAAAGTGATAAAGATTTTGGCTTGTTGGTATACGCCTCAAGCTTTGTTGGATACCTAGTGCCGCTGGGCTCGATTCTTGGTCCTTTGATTATCTGGCTGATGAAGCGTGAAGAGTCCGCATTTGTCGATCAATGTGGCCGTAGTTGTTTGAACTTTAAATTGAGCCTGCTGATTTATGTAATCATCAGTGGCGTATTAGCTTTGGTCGGGATAGGGTTCATCTTTTTAGCCATACTCGGCATATTCGATTTGGTGTGCACTGTGCTGGCGATTATTAAAGCCAGCGAGGGTAAGGTATATAAATATCCATTAACGATTAAATTCATTGCTATGGATTAATCGCTTTTTCGAATTAAAGAAAAACGCCTTAGATGTTTCCATCTAAGGCGTTTTTTTATGGCGTAAGTTTAAGGTGTTACACCTTAAACTTGGCCACTAAGGTATCTAAGCGGTGTGACAGTTGATTCAAGGCTAAACTCGCCTGTGCTGCCGCTTGTGCAGTATTGGCAGTACGTTGAGTAATGTCATTGATTTCTGTGACGTTACGGTTGATGTCCTCAACTACAGTGGATTGTTCTTCCGTTGCCGCAGCAACTTGGATGTTCATGTCGCTGATAAGACCAATGCGATCGCTAATACCAATCAACGATTTGCTAGCTTCATCGACGGCCACAACACCTTCGTGGGAGCGAGTACGACTCTGGGCCATCGCATTAACCGCGCGGCTGGCTTCCGATTGCAGCTTGTCGATCATGCCTTGCACTTCATTGGTCGATGCTGCTGTGCGTGATGCTAAGTTACGTACTTCATCGGCGACGACAGCAAAACCGCGCCCAGCTTCACCGGCACGTGCCGCTTCGATGGCCGCGTTGAGGGCTAACAAGTTGGTTTGTTCAGAGATAGCGCGGATCACATCTAAAATCCCACCAATGGATTTAGTGTGGGTCGCGAGGGACTCAATCACTTCACCTACTTGGCCAACGTCCTTCGACAATTGGTTAATGGTATCACGGGCACGGGTCACGACCACTTGACCGCTGCTGGCTTCAGTGTCGGCATCTCTTGCCGCAACCGCTGCTTGGGCGGCATTACTGGCGATTTCGTTAACCGTCGCGCCCATTTCATTAATGGCTGTGACCACCATCATAGTGCGATCTTTCTGCTCGTGGCTGTCTTCTAAGGTTTGTTGTGCCTGATTCGATACATCCTTAGCCGAGAAGCCGAGTTGTTCGCTGGTTTGCGCCACTTCGATGACCGAATCTTGGATCTTGCTGATAAAGCTGTTAAATCCCTTAGCGAGCTGCGCAATTTCATCTTCACCATTGACGGGTAAGCGTTGGCGTAAGTCACCTTCACCTTCGCCTATGTCGCGGAACATAGCGGCAACTTGGGCTATGGGGCGACTCACAGAGCCTGCAACAGCGATAGCGAGGACAATAAAGCCCGCAGCAATAATCAGCGTCCAGATTAAGATCTGATAAGCCGCTTCGGTTAATAGTGCGAATACTTCGGCCTCTGGCACCTGTGCGACTAAGTACCAATCCATAGATGCGATATAACTACTGGCAACCAGCATGTTTTCGCCATTGATTTTGGTATTGATCAGATTGAAATCACTGCGGTTTAATAATGAGCTTGAACTCGCATCCTTGTATAAGTTGCTTAGGCTGCTCTTACCAATTTGGCTCGTATCTGGGTGGAGTTTTACCTCACCTTTAGCATCCACTAAGTAGACTAAACCAGTTTCTTCAATCTTAAACGAGCTCAGCAAACGCACCATGTCATCGAGTGATTTAGCGAGTCCGACCATTGGGTTGTTGGTAGTTGATGAAGAGTTTGACTTCGCCGTTGGCCTCAGTAAATACGTTCAACATACGTTCTTGGCCACTGTCTCGGTAACCAAAAAACCAGCCATCCTGCGCAGGAGTGAGCACGCGCAGAAAACCATCCTGAGTGTAGTAGGCGGCAGTTTGTCTATCAGCGTAGGAAGCTTGCGCTAGCTTATACTGACGAGTGATGTCTTTGAGTTGGGCTACGACTTGGGTTTCTTGGGCCTGTGGTCTACCGTCTTCGAGCCATTGCAGTAACATGCGGCTACTGGCCAATTGCTCTGCAGCATTCATCAAAGTGGAAATGTCGAGATCGATCTTATTGCGAATTTGCATCATTAAGCTCGGTAATTCCGAGCCTAACATCCTTTGTTGTACGACATTTTTCGCGCTACGTTGGCTTAATACGCCGACGAGTATGGTCGACAACAGTACTGCAAATGTCACTGTTAACAGAATTTTCTGCTTAATGGTGAGGTTATTAAATATCATAAATATCAATATGCCTGTGTTGGACTGTTTTGCGTTATCGGTCAACGCACTCTTGTACGGTAAAAGATTATCGGACAGGAATGTGAAAAGTTAACCTTAGTCTAGGCCGAATGCCGAATAAAACAGCGTATAAAAAACTTATTTGGCTTAACCCGTTGGTCTTGCATTAGATCTAATTATGTAGAGTATAGATGGAAATGAGATGGTGATTGAAAACGAACTCTTTTTTGTGTGGCAATTGTGGCTAATGTCGTAGCTAAGGGCAAGCAAAAAAAGTGAGATATTTGTGTCAAAGGTGAAAAAAAGGCGCTCTATTGAGCGCCGTTATTAACATTTGTTGGCAACTAATTACATGTTGGGATAGTTAGGACCACCACCGCCTTCCGGCGTAACCCAAGTGATGTTTTGGCTAGGATCTTTAATATCGCAGGTTTTGCAGTGAATGCAGTTTTGCGCATTGATTACAAATTTAGGCTGACCCGCCTCTTCGACAATTTCATACACACCAGCTGGACAGTAACGTTGTGCTGGCTCATTAAACTGAGTCAGGTTGATGCCCAGTGGAATGCTGCTGTCTTTAAGACGTAAATGGCAAGGCTGGTCTTCTTCATGATAAGTGCTCGACAGATACACTGAGGACAGTTTATCGAAGCTAAGCTTGCCATCCGGTTTTGGGTAATCAATCTTGCTGTAAGCGCTCACTGAGGCCATTTGTGCATAGTCTGGGTGTTCATCACGTAGCGTGATCGGGAACTTTCCACCAAACCAGTTTTGATCTATGTAATTGAATGCGCCGCCTAAATAGGTGCCAAATTTATGCATCGCTGGGCCAAAGTTGCGCGATTTATACAGCTCCTCATGTAGCCAGCTTTCTTCGATATGAGTCTGGTAACAGTCGAGATCTTTACCGCCTTCAACACCCGCCATCATGGCTTTGCCTAAGGTTTCTGCCGCAACGATACCGCTCTTCATCGCAGTGTGAGTGCCTTTGATTTTAGCGAAGTTCAACGTACCTGCGTTACAGCCGATGATCAGGCCGCCGGGGAAGCTCATCTTAGGAAGCGAGTTCAAGCCGCCTTTAGTGATAGCACGGGCGCCGTAACTGAGACGTTCGCCACCGGTTAAATACTTAGCAATCACAGGATGGTTTTTATAGCGCTGGAATTCGTCAAATGGGCTCAGATGCGGATTTTTGTAGTTCAAATCAATAATAAGGCCGACCGCAATTTGGTTATCTTCCATGTGATAAAGGAAGCCGCCACCCGATGCGCCCTCGGTTAATGGCCAGCCACCTGTGTGAACGACTTTGCCTTGTTCGTGTTGCTCGGCGGGGACTTTCCAAATTTCTTTGAAGCCTAAACCATAATGCTGTGGTGTTTTACCATTATCTAAATGGTATTTTTCGATAAGTTGCTTGCCTAAGTGGCCGCGGCAACCCTCGGAGAAAACGGTATATTTAGCATGCAACTCCATGCCTGGCATAAAGCTGTCTTTGGGTTCGCCATCGGCACCCACTCCCATATCGCCAATTAAAATACCTTTAACGCTGTTATCGGCGTTAAATAGCAGTTCGCTGGCGGCAAAGCCGGGGAATATTTCGACACCGAGTTCTTCTGCGCGATTGGCAAGCCAGCGGGACAGATTACCGACGCTGATAATAAAATTGCCGTCGTTGTGCATGGTTTTTGGTACAAAAGCATTAGGCATGACTCGGCCGTCGGTGGCTGAGCTGAGTAGGTAGATTTCGTCGTGGGTGACAGCGGTTTTTATTGGGGCATCTTTTTCACGCCAGTCGCTGAATAGCTCGTCTAGCACTTTTGTCTCGAACACTGCGCCTGACAGAATATGCGCGCCCACTTCTGAGCCTTTTTCGACCACACAGACGGTAATTTCTTTACCTGAATCCTGTGATATTTGCATTAATCGACACGCGGTGGCCAAGCCAGCTGGACCAGCACCGACGATAACAACATCGAATTCCATTGATTCGCGTTCCATCAGTTCACCTCTTCCTTCACGTTTCCCCGATTTTTATCGAGTGTTGTAGTTTGTAAACGGGCGTTTTATTGCTTGTACCACCTTACCTGAAAATAAGATAAGGTCACAGTGGATTACGCTGCTGTTTAGTCTAATTCAATACAAATCTTTAGGTGAGGACTGTCACAGATTATTCACGCTAGCGTGATCTAGGTTAAGAAATACCTGTTTAGGGGTATAGCTAGTGAGTACTTTCGGCCTATAATCACCGACGACGGTTCTCCGAGCTTGCCTACCTAAGTCGAAAGATATGGAGGTGTAGCCGTGGTAATAATGCCACCGGGGTGGGATAAGAAATGCTCTCACCTCCCACACTTGGAAAGGTGATCATGTCTCAATTACAAGACAGCTTTGGTCGAAAATTTCACTATTTACGGATGTCAGTCACTGACGTTTGTAACTTCAAATGCAGTTACTGCCTCCCTGATGGTTATCATCCTGAAGGTAAACCAAAATTCTTATCTCTCAATGAGATAGAAAACTTAGTCTCTGCATTTAGCCAAGTCGGCACCCAAAAAATCCGCATTACAGGCGGTGAACCCACCCTGCGTAAAGACTTTACCGACATCATACGTGTCATTGCCGATAACCCGCGCATTCACACCATAGCGACAACCACTAATGGCTATAGACTCGAAAAGCATGCTAAAGAATGGTTCGATGCGGGCTTGCGCCGTATCAATGTGTCCGTGGATAGTTTAGATCCCAAAATGTTTTACCAGATCACTGGCGAGAATAAATTCGATGAAGTGATGCGGGGGATTGATGCCGCCTTGTCGGCGGGTTTTGAGCGCGTAAAAATCAACGCCGTCCTGCTTAAAGGTTTAAACGATAAAGATTTGCCACGTTTTTTACACTGGATTAAACACACGCCAATCGACCTGCGTTTTATCGAGCTGATGGAAACGGGTCTTGGTCGTGAGTATTTTGAAGCACACCATTTAGCGGGCGCCGACATTAAAGCGCAGTTATTGGCAGATGGCTGGCAATTAGATACGCCAAGTGCCTCCGATGGCCCAGCGCAAAATTTTAGCCGCAGCGATTATCAGGGCCGTATCGGTTTAATCATGCCTTACGCCAATAATTTTTGTGCTACCTGTAACCGTTTACGGGTATCTGCTAAGGGTAAGTTGCACTTGTGCCTCTTTACCGAATCCGGTGTCGATTTACGTGATCTGCTACAGCATTCCAGTCAACAAGCGGAATTGATTGAGCGTTTGCACGGTCAATTAGCCCAGAAGAAAGAAACCCATTATTTGCATCAAGGCATCACAGGTGTCACTCAGCATCTTGCCTCTATTGGCGGCTAGACCAGGTTTTAGGTCTGTTGCCATAGCCAATTTAGCGCGAGTATAAGCACAATTTCCCTTGTACCTTGTTTTGACCTCAATTAAAGGATCGCTCCAATGAGCAATGTATTTACCCATATTAATGCCGATGGCAATGCCCACATGGTCGATGTCACTGAAAAAGCTGTTACCGAGCGCGAAGCCCGTGCAGAAGCTTTTATCGAGATGGCGAGCACGACACTTGAGATGATCATTAGTGGCAGCCACCACAAGGGTGATGTGTTTGCGACCGCGCGTATTGCGGGCATTCAAGCCGCGAAAAAAACCTCAGACCTTATCCCTCTCTGCCATCCGCTAATGCTGACTAAGGTTGAAGTCGATTTAGAGGCACAACCTGAACATAACCGCGTGCGTATCACCAGTCTGTGCAAATTGTCTGGCAAAACAGGTGTTGAGATGGAAGCGTTAACTGCGGCTTCAGTGGCGGCATTAACTATCTACGATATGTGTAAAGCCGTGCAAAAAGATATGGTGATCTCCCAAGTCCGTTTGTTGGAGAAGCGTGGCGGCAAGTCGGGACATTTTAAGGTTTAGCGGATCTAAAACGAGAGAAGACTATGATTAACGTGTTGTTTTTTGCTCAAGTTCGAGAATTGTTGGGCACAGCTAAATTAAGCCTTGAGGCGAGCGAGCAGACACAAACTGCCGAAGCATTACGTGCGACGCTGGCTGCCACCGACGATAAATGGGCCAAAGTATTAAGCTCTGACAAATTGCTGGTGGCGGTAAATCAGACCATTAGCCAATGGGATACGCCTGTAAACGATGGTGATGAAGTCGCCTTTTTCCCACCCGTTACCGGAGGTTAATATGCGCTTATTAGCCGCAGTTCGAGTTCAAGAGGTCGATTTTAGTGTGGCTGACGAATATCGCCAGCTAGCTCAAGATGATAGCGATGGCGCCGTAGTCACTTTTGTCGGCAAAGTGCGTGATTTTAACGATGGCGCCGCGGTGACAGACTTAACCTTAGAGCACTATCCTGGCATGACCGAAGCCGTGTTAGAACAAATCGTTGCCGAGGCGCGTAGCCGCTGGCCGCTCAATAAAGTGACGGTTATTCACCGTGTCGGTACTATGGCTTTGGGTGAGCAGATTGTGTTTATCGGCGTAACCAGCGCCCATCGCAAGGCCGCTTTTGCTGCTTGTGAATTCTTAATCGACTTTTTAAAAACCAAAGCGCCATTCTGGAAATTAGAAGCGGGCGAGCAAGGTAAAAGTTGGGTTGAAGCGAAAGATGCCGATGAACAAGCGGCTAAGCTATGGCAACACAAAGACTAGTCGCGTGGCAGAGATACTCATAGTCGTAACGCAGCTTGCCAGTTTAAGACCCGCGCGAATATTGCACTAAGGTGACCCAATGCAGAGTTTGACCCGTTTCTTCCATACCTGTGTTTTTGCATTACTCTGGTGCTTGGCGGTCGCGCCATCTAGCTGCCGAGCGGCTGATAATACAGCGATTCCCGCAATTGCCGCTGCCTCAGATTTACGTTTTGCCCTCGATGATATTAGCCAAAAATTTACCAATGAAACTGGGCTAAAAGTAAAAATATCCTATGGGTCATCGGGCAATTTTGCTACTCAAATCCAAAACGGTGCGCCCTATGAATTATTTTTATCTGCGGATGAAAAATATATTCAGCAATTGCATAGTGCTGGCATTGCCCGCGATGCCGGCGTTCTTTATGCCCAAGGGCAACTCGCTATTGTTGTACCTAAAACCGGTCGTTTGTCCGTTGATCCTGAACTTAAGGGGCTAGCCGAAGCACTCGCTGCAGGAAAAATTACCCGTTTTGCTATTGCTAACCCTGATCACGCTCCCTATGGCGAAAAGGCCAAAGAAGCATTGCAGTTTGTGCAGTTGTGGGATGCGATTCAACCTAAATTGATCCTCGGGGAAAATGTGTCCCAAGCAGGGCAGTTTGCGATTAGTGGTTCAACCCAGGGCGGGATTATTGCGCTCTCTTTAGCTATGTCTCCTACTTTTGCTAAACATAGTGATTACGCCATAGTGCCAGCAAAAATGCATAGCCCACTGTTTCAGCGTATGGCATTAATGGCCAAGGCGGGTGAAACTGCTCAGCATTTTTACGATTATTTAAGAGCCGATAGTGCTCGTCGTGTTTTGGCCGATTATGGTTTTTCATTGCCAGAGCAACCATGATGGATTGGCAGGCACTTTGGTTATCGGTCAAGCTGAGTGGCATCACAGTTTTAGTGTTGATTCCTTTAGCTATTTTGGCTGGACGAGCATTAGCCTATCGTCAATTTGTCGGCAAATCTTGGGTCGAGGCGCTGATCATGGTGCCCTTAGTATTACCGCCGACTGTGATTGGTTATTACTTGCTGGTGGGGCTTGGCAGTCAAAGTTGGCTCGGACAATGGATTGAGCAAGTCATGGGTCAGCAACTCGTGTTTCACTTTTCTGGTCTGGTTATCGCCTCCGTTTTAGTCAATATTCCCTTCGCGGTGCAGCCGATACAACGCGCCTTTGAAACTGTACCTAATGATGTTCGCGACGCAGCGGCTTGTTGCGGTATGAGTCGACTTAAAATTCTACTTAAAATTGAATTGCCTATGGTGTGGCCGGGTGTGCTAACGGCATTAGTTCTGTGCTTCTCCCATGTGCTTGGGGAGTTTGGCGTTGTGCTGATGATGGGCGGCAATATTGCTGGCGAGACTAAGACGATTTCGATTGCAATTTATGACAGTGTGCAATCATTCGATTTTAATGCCGCAGGCACTATGTCATTAGTCTTATTGCTGTTTGCCGTGACGGCGTTAGCACTAACAACCAGTCTATCGCGGCGTTTAGGAGGTCAGCGTGGCGCAAATCATCGCTGATCTGCAGTGTCAGATCCAAAATCATAAACACATTAAACTCAACGCCGATTTTCGCTGTAAAGCGGGTGAAGTACTTGCTGTGGTAGGGCCGTCTGGCGGTGGAAAAACCACGCTGCTACGGATGATCGCTGGGTTAAATCATCCCGATACGGGACAAATCCACTTTGGCGATCGGCCTTGGTTTGATGATAAAGCGCGTATCGCCTTAAGCCCGCAGCAACGCCATATCGGTTATATGCCGCAGCATTTTGGCTTATTTCCGAATCTCACTGCCTTAGAAAACGTAGTCGCTGGACTTGACCATATCCCCAAATCGGAGCGCATACCGCGCGCGAAAGATTGGCTCGAACGGGTCAATCTACAGGGATTACCCGATAGATTACCGGCGCATTTATCGGGCGGCCAGCGCCAGCGCGTTGCGCTTGCCAGAGCGCTTGCCCGTGAACCGTCGGTTTTGTTGCTGGATGAGCCTTTTTCTGCGGTGGACAGGGAAACTCGCGAGCGTTTATACCTTGAACTGGCGCGCCTCAAAGAGCAGTTACTCTGCCCAGTGATCATGGTTACCCATGACTTAAATGAAGCCTTGTTGCTGGCTGATTCGATGATTTTGATCAGCCAAGGTCAGATGTTACAGCAGGGTGCACCTTTCGAAGTGTTGTCGCGGCCACGTAATGAAGCGGTAGCGCGGCAGATGGGGCTAAGGAATATTTTCGATGGTGAAGTGGTATTTCAAGACAGCACTAAAAATCTCACTTGGCTTAAATTTGGTGAGCAGCTAATTGCCTGCGACTATGGCAAAGATCGCCCTGTGGGAAGTCGAGTTCGTTGGGTTATCCCCAACCAAGGTATTCGGTTTAATTCGATTTCCAAAGGGCGTTTATGCCGCAGTTTTAATAAGTTAGATGTCACGATCGACGCCATGCTGGTGATGGGTGAGTCGGTTCGCCTTATCTGCTATGTCACGGGGACTCAGTTACAACTTAACACCGAAGTCTCGCTGCATTTTGCCCAAAAGCTTGCACTCACTAAAGGAATGCAAACCACAGTGGCACTCAAATCCGAGCAAATTCATATTTTGGAATCCCCCAGATGATCAAAGCTTAATCTTGTTTCCATCGGTGTTTCAGCTGGTATTAGGTAGACTTAACAGATTAGCCACAAGATGATTGAGTGTTTGGCTTAAAAGCTAATAACTTAGGTGATGTTCAAAGGTTTTTTTGATCCATTTATGACCCAATCTGAGTGAATGCTTATGTAAGGTGATGCTGTATCCAGTGGTACATTATGGGGGACTAGCTTGGAATCGCGCCCAGGGACAATTGGTCCCATCGACTTCTAACTGATTGTCTCATAAGATACAAACTTAGCTGATTTATATGGAGGAGCCATGAGACTATGGTTGCTAGGATTCATGTTGGTATCTGGCGTCGCAACTGCGGCTCAGAGCATGTATTCGATGTTTGCGGGTGGAGACTATGTACCGCCGCTGAGCGTTATGCAGCAGATCGAAAAAGGGTTCTCCGGCGTGATTGCCGAATTTAATATGGAAGAGCAAGAGGGTGAATTAGTCTACCAATTTGAGTTGATTAATCCCTTGGCCAATTCTATAACACGGTTTGAATATCGTGCCCGTGATGGTAAGTTGCTGAAACAAAAGGCGAGTAAAGTAAGCGCGGATGATCTCGGTGAGGTTGAGGCGACACGTTTGATCGCAGCAAAAGATCAAACATTTTCAGGCTTAATCGCTAAGGCCACTAAAGATCACAAAGCCTTCTTAACCGAGGCAAAGTTAGATCACGACTTAGGTATCAGTTATTTAGAGCTTAAGCTGCTAGACGATACGGGTAAGTTTAAATTGGCTTTTGATGTCGAAAATTTACGCCCGTTACCTTTACTCAAGTGGGATTGAAATATCTAAGTTAATCGAGTGCTCAAACGAGTATTTAGGATTGAGGAGCGCAACATACAGATGAAAATACTTTTAGTTGAAGATGATGCGACAACAATTGATTACATCGTCAAAGGATTTCTTGAGCAGGGCCACAATATCGAAACGGCGAGCGATGGCCACCAAGGTTTGTCACTCGCCACAAGTAGTCAGTACGATCTCGTGATCCTCGACCGCATGTTACCCCAGCTTGATGGCTTAAAATTATTGGCCGCCTTAAGGGCAACGGGCAATCAAACTCCAGTGCTGATTTTATCTGCCTTAGCGCACGTTGATGAGCGAGTAAAAGGCCTGCGCGCGGGCGGCGACGATTATATGACTAAGCCGTTTGCCTTCTCAGAGTTATTAGTGCGCGCCGAAAAACTCATGCACCGTGGCCAATCTGTACCAGTCACTACTGATCTTGTTGTTGGCGGCTTGAAGATGGAATTACTGACCCGTAATGTGACCTTAGACGGGCAGGAGTTAATGCTGCAGCCGAAAGAGTTTCAGTTACTTAAGTATTTGATGGAACATGCGAATCAAGTGATTAGTCGCACCTTGTTGTTTGAAGCTGTGTGGGATTATCACTTCGATCCACGCACGAATGTTATCGATGTGCATATCGCAAAATTACGCCGTAAATTTGAAGAGTTAGGCCATGGCGAGCTTATCGAAACCGTGAGGGGAGCGGGTTATCGCTTACGACAAAGGCATTAAGCCTTACCAAAGCAGCGCCTGGCGCATCACAATTGTCTTTTCGACCTTAGTGACTGTGATCATTGGGGCGCTGCTATTTGCCCTCTATCGACAGTTGATCATCGAGCAACAGTATCAAGTGACTCAATATTTAGAGTCAGAGACCCAACGTTATCAGCAACTTGCCCTAACGGTTGATCGCCGTAGTTTTGCCGCTCAAATCCGCGCCGCCGATCCACAAACGGCGCTCATCGCTTGGCGCAACAGTTATGACATGGTTGGCGCCTTGAGCTTTATGCCCGAAGGCATGCCCATGCTGCCGCAAACGCGGGACTTCCCCATCTTAACCGGCGGTCCAGATAAGCTGCACATTCTTACCGGCGGGCTAGTGATGACCCGCTACGGCCCTGTGTTAATTGCGACCCGTACCGATAACTTAGCGACGTTAATCGATAAGTTTATCAGCGCTGCGGCGACAGCCGTGATGCTTACGATAGTGTTGACCTTAGCGCTCGGCTATCTATTTTCTAAGGCGATTTTACGTCGATTAGTGCAATACAACCGCTTGAGTGAACAGATTGAACGCGGTCATTATGACACCCGCTTACCCTTGAGTTGGCGTCAGGACGAGTTCGATATGTTGGCGCTGCAGTTTAATAATGTGCTGGATATCCTCGAAAATAACCTGATGGCAGTGCGTGGTGCGACCGATAATATCGCCCACGATTTACGTACTCCATTGTCACATATCCGTATTGGGCTTGAAGAGTTAGCGAGTAAACCCAGCGATGAGATTAGCGAGGGTTGCGCGATTTTGACCGAGGAGCTCGACCATTGTTTAGCGACATTTGATGCCATGTTGTCGCTCACGCGTATCGAAGAAGGTCAGCAGACGCTCGATTTGCAGGAGTTAAGCCTAGCGCAACTGTGTACCGATTTGTTGGATATGGCCGATGCTGTGGCGGAATCTAACGAGCAAACCTTAAGTTTGTCGCTGCTGGCTGATCATAAGGTTTTTGGTGATAAATACTTATTATTCCAAGCTTTATATAATCTCGTCGATAACGCGATGAAGTATTCTGGTCAAGGTGCGCGGATTGAAATTATCCAGTCAGGCCCACAAATTCAGATCCGCGATAATGGCCCAGGTATTCCCGACGACAGTAAAGAAAGAGTGTTCGAACGTTTAGTCCGCCTCGACCCTAGCCGGCATTTACAGGGCACAGGTTTAGGATTATCTATGGTCAAAGCGATTCTCTCACGGCACAATGCCAAAATTAATCTCACGGATAATCATCCTGGCTTAGTCGTCACTATTCAGTTTTAAGTCGATGATCCGCATTACCAACGCCGAGTACTCCATGTATCGAATCATAGCCGATGAGGCTGATTTTATTGTTATTTCTAAATCAGCCAAAGTGCATTTCCACAGTCAGGATGGGACGGCAGGCGTGGTGGCGCAGGCTGAGCAAGATTTAGGGATTAAGCTTTTTGCCGTACATAGATTAGACACGCCCACCTCAGGTCTGTTGATTTTGGCCAAGAGCGCGGTCGCCGCCAAGCAATTTACTGAGCTATTTACCGCCCATAAAGTGCAGAAATATTACCTCGCCCTCGCGAAGGGCAAGCCGAAGAAGAAACAAGGCTGGGTGATTGGTGACATGGCAAAGTCGCGTCGTAGCATGTTTAAGTTGCTGCGCACTAAAGAGAATCCTGCGATTACGCAGTTTTTCTCCTTGAGTGTCGGCGAGGGATTACGTTTATATTTGCTGAAACCTCACTCAGGTAAAACCCATCAATTAAGAGTCGCCTTGGCCAGTTTAGGCGTACCGATTTTAGGGGATGATTTATACGGTGGTGCGGCAGCGGATCGGTGTTATTTGCATGCCTACTGTCTGCATTTTCGTTATGGTGACGAAGTCACTGGCTGGCGTGATTACGCGTATAGGGATGTGCCGACTCAAGGTGAGCATTTTGGCACTGCAGGCGTGATTGAGGCGCTGGTCGAATGGCGTGAGCCCGATACTTTGGCTTGGCCAGCGAAAGGGGATTAATACGGGCAGCATTATTTTTGCGTAAGGCTAGCAAGATTTTTGCAAAAGCCTAGCAAGCTTGGCAAATACGGTCTCGACCTTCGGATTTGGCGCGGTACATGGCTTGGTCTGCTTGAATAAGTAGTTTGTCAGGCTGGCATCCTTGATAAATCGTGGCGTAACCTAAACTGGCATGAATGTTTATCGTAATGCCTTGCCAGATAATCGAATTTTCTTTAAGTACTTGATGTAATTTCTCGGCGACGGCTCTGGCTGCGGGGGCATCGGTCGCGGGTAAAATCACCAGAAACTCTTCTCCACCGTGACGACATAATGCGTCATTTTCTCGCAATACCGATCCAAACAGTCTCGCCGCCGTCAATAGGGTGAGATCGCCCGCATCGTGACCATATTGATCGTTAATCTCTTTAAAATGGTCAAGATCCAATAAAATCATACTGTAAGGCACATTATCCTTTAGCTAGCGTTGATGGATATTGTTGAGAAACTTATGCATAGCCCGCCGATTCCACAGGCCTGTGAGTTGATCCCGCTCCGCTAACATACGGATTTTGCTGACGAGTCGCGTCATGGCATTTCCTATCATCACGATATTGATTAATAGGGTTAGAAATACATAAAACCACAGCACAGGTAACGCTTCTTGGGTGTGCATGGCGATAAATATCGGGCTTTCTTCGGGGGACAACAGGGCGATAAAGATACGAATGGTAAAAATACCGACCATGGCGACTAAAGGCATAACCATAGCGATGGCGACTCGATTACCTGTATCGCGTTTGATGGCCTGATAGTTATCCCGCGTCAGCATGATAAAAATCAGTGCGGCGCAGGCGGAGAAAGCAACGGCTAAGGTGCGTTCGGAGCTGAAGTTGGGGGGAACCGAGAGCATCACACCGGCTGTGATTGCTAAGAGAATAAGGTCAGATTTAACGCTGGGACTCAGTCTGAAGAGTGCCTTAGTGCCCCAGCGTAATAGGATGAATCCAAACAAAATCGCCATATCGGAGCAGAACCAAAAAAGGTAACTAGAGGCTTCGGAGCGTTGGCTGTTGAGTATGATACCAAGGAGGACGAACAAGTTCGCCAGAGAAAAACGCATACTGGCTTGAGTCGCAATCGCTAAAGGTTTGGCAATGAGTCCCCATGCCACGGCTGCGGTGCTGGCCAGTAGGCAAATAAATTTGATGAGTAATAGGGCTTGGGGATCAAATATCATTCTTTTAGTTCATATTTTTCTTTAACTATAGATGCTTTTAGGCATTTTCGGTTGAAGTTTATAGGATATCTTAACCTGTATTTAACGGCATGAGGCGGGCTACATCTTCCTTTAAATTTATAGCGATATTAAGTGCTTTGGTTTAGAGAATCACTTGGAGTATTTATCATTCTGTAAGCTAAAAAGTTTGCAAATTCTGAGTCTTCCTGCGAAGTTAGACCTTGTTGATTTGCCTACCATCTCCGTTTTAAGGATGCCCTGTTATGGATACAAATAAATTACTCTTAGTCATTATTGCGATTCTATTGCCTCCTGTTGCTGTATTTTTGAAGGCAGGAGCGGGTAAAGATCTGCTGATAAACATAGTCTTGTGTTTACTGTTCTGGTTCCCCGGTTTATTACATGCTCTCTGGGTCGTGACCAAGGCATAATTGTCTTTCTTCAGCACAATAAAAAAGCGCAATGTAATTGCGCTTTTTTATGTTTCAAATGGGCTTTCACTTAGAAAGGCAAGGTGTAGCCTATTGTCGCAGTACGTCCCATACCTTTGAAATAACGATCATTTGTACCCATGGTTTGTGAGTAATAATTGAAATAATCCTTATTAAACAGGTTTTGCAGACCTAAGCTCAGGGTGCCAGTGTAAAGCGGCATAGAGAAGGAAGCATCGACTGTGGTATAGCCATCAAATTCTGCATACTTGTTACCCGCCGCATTTTTAAAGTCGCGGTCCATGTAGTAGTTGGCTTGAACACGAGTCGACATGTCATTATCGAAGTTATGGGTCCAGAACAGGTTGATACGGTTGGGGGAAATATTCGCGCCATCGAGATCGGTATCGACTTGGTTATCACCATTTGAATCGTATTCGCCCTGCTGAATGGCGATGTTCATACCGAGATCATCATTGCTGGTGAGGTAGGCGGTGACATTGGCTTCGATCCCATCGATCACACTTTTTTCCCGCTTCACGTCGTAGAAACCATCACTATTTAAGGCCAAACGTGAGCCAAAATCAGTGGCGGAACGATAGTAAGCTAGCTTAGCGCTTAAGTATTTACCTTGGTAATCGGCGCCGACTTCAACGTTATCTGTGACGAGCGGCGTGAGTGCCAATGAGTCATCTATGCTGGGATTGTCGCCGGGAAAGCTTTTACCATCACGCAGAATACGGCCGATATCTGGCATACCAAAACCTTGGTTATAGCTGGTATAAACGCGAATGTCTGGGGTGATTTTGTAGGAGATACCGACGTTGAATAAGGTTTCATCGAAGGTGGCTGAGCCACCTGCAATTTGCTTATTACCCGCACCCCATAGGGTTTTGTAGTCGTCGACACTTAACTCGGCATGTTCGTAACGAACACCGGTCGATAAGGTTAGATTTTCAATTAGATCATAATCTAACTGTAAGTATGGCGCGACGTTGTCATAGGTGCTTTCAGGCACCCATGAGAAGCCCGTTGTCACTAAATCTTGCTCTGTGGTATCGCGGAAAAGGTCCACACCGTAGGCGGCATCAATGCCTGAGCCGGCAATATCCTTAGCAATCAATGAGCTTTTTAAACCCCATTTAACTGAAGAATTACGGGATTGCTCGTAGTACAAGCTTTCGCCTTTACTGCCGACACCGCACTGGATCACTTGGTCGCTACCTTCGAAGGAGGGGTCGTAGAAACTGTCGAAACAACCGCCACCATAAACCGCTTTAAAATCTTGATTAAAGAGTTGCAGGCTAAGTTGTTGGCCGCCAATATTGGCATGGGTATACGTTAAACTAGTCGTGGTCACTTGATTGTTGGCCGCTTCCCATGGCTGAGTTTCCTTAACTGCGCCCGTGGGCACGCCATTAGGCTTATCACCAGCGACAGGCATCCAATCGCCATTGTTGTCTGCATTGTAATGGTTAACCATTAATTCAAGGCGAGACTCATCGAAGTTATGGCCAAGCTTGATGAAGAAGTCTTTGCTTTGACTGTCCATCGACTCGCCTTGAGTCGTGTCTACGCCCACAACGTCGTGGTTGGCATCGTAGTACACACCATTATTGCGATAGCTAACCGAGCCTATCATATCGATAAATTCAGACTCGCCAGAAAACGCATAGCTGGCACCAAAGCTTAAGCCGTTGGATTTCATCGAATCAGGAACTGTCACATCGAAACTCGCAACCTGTTCGCTGTCGCCAGTGGGCTTTTTAGTGATGTAGTTGATGATGCCGCCTTGGGCACCGAGACCGTGCATCGCATTGGCACCGTGAATGATTTCAATACGCTCTATCATGGCAGGATCGATAGTTTGACCCGAACGCCCTCCACTGCGAAGTGGGTTCGATTGCGGTACGCCGTCGATCATAATCAATGGTGGACGACCACGCAGGGTTTCGCCTGTGTTACTCATCTTCTGGCGACTTGGTGAAAAGCTAGGCGCTAAGTTACCGATAATGGTCGATAAATCTTTAGTGGTGCGGAACTGTTCTTCTAACTGGGCGCGGTCAATGATAGTGACGGTATTAGGGATCGAGCTTGGGGATTTATCCATCCGACTCGCGGTGACAGTTATTCTTTCAATATCTTTGTTTTTATTCGTTCCCGCATCGGATGTTTCTTGTGCCACAGCGGATTGGGTGAGTGCCGCAAAGACGGCGAGAGCAACAAACGAGGTTTTGAACGTCATATAACTTCCTGCTAAGGGGTGGATTTGCTACACCGAATTCCTTGGCATTAGATTCTTCCGTTAAACAACATTGCAAATGATAGTGATTTTTATTCTGACGCGATTTTAGGGCAGGAATTACGGCTTGTCTAGTTGTGTATTCGCGGAAATTGCGCAATTTGACGGCAGTATTCAAAAATTGCGACACAGCACTCGGTATCGAGATTTAACCTCAAGGGTTACCCGGTGCGAGTTCATGCCGGTAAGCCCGCGCCTTACTTAGCGTTTGGCATAGCTTTCGCGATCTGATGGTTTGGGCGCAGGCTTGATGACTTGGGACTTATTAACTGAGTTAGCGTTGGGCGTGGGTTTGATGGTCTGAGACGATCTGACTTAGTGCTTTCGATTGTCTGGCGTGCAGCTGGAGGGCTATAATCGCGCCCCCTTTATTACTAATCCGCATTGGTGCCCTGATGAACCGCAAAAAGAAGATAAACCAAACCTTGAAAAGCAAGGCGAAAAAGGCCAATGCCAAACTGCAATCGAGCAATAAACCTAAATATATTGCGAAGGCGGATAGGGAAGCATTAGCTGCAGGGGCCGGTATCGAGTCGCAGACTGTGGATGCTACGGCAGTTAACGCTGTGACTCTTGATACTGCATCTATTGAATCATAAGTCTTCGTTGATTTCTTCGTATAATCTGACGGCTGTGCTGGCATTCATTGCGTCTGCCGACATGGCGAGTTGCTGAACTCTCATTTGTAGTTGATATTGCCGCGAAGCTGCTATGTTACTCATCACCTAAGTCTTAGTGCGTTTCTAAGTAGCTGATGGGGTTTTGATAAAAGGCCTTTTTATATCCTTGGGTTGAAGTATCCATCAGCCAAGGTTTCGGCAATAAGCTCAAAATGGAATAATGCAAATGGGGCGGTTTACCTTGCGCATTACCCGTATCGCCGACTGTACCCAGCGTTTCACCTTGGTGGACCATTAATCCCGTGGTCGATTCAATTTGCGCTAAATGGGCAAAGTAATGAATTTGCCATTTAGGGCCTAGACCAACCACCACATTGCCTCCTTTAAAGAAGTCGCCTCGATATAAGATCAACATAGGCGTTGGCGCAATCGCGGCGGTATTTTTGGCAGCGAAAATATCTATCCCCTTGTGCACGCCCGATGAACCCCAAGGTTCATACCAAAAGGTTTGGCTATTCCAGTCTTTACTGCTGGCGCCTTTTACCGGGATCACAGGTGACTCAGGGATCAAGTAACCGCCAAGTAGTAGTAACGCCAGTGCTAATCCAACAGATGTTAATTTCATTTTTTATCCTGCATTAAGCCTTAGTGCTTCTTTCAAACCTTAATGGAAATCACTGAATTGCTGCCAATTTACTGGGTACTGTAAACGCTCAGCTGTTGAGAGTGATAACCAATAGGGTTGCCAAAAATAGTTGCACCAAAAATCGATATTACCTTGAAGACTGCCAAGGGAATCGGGATCGACATCGGGAAAGCTTTCCCAAGGGTGAGGTAAAGTCGATTTGAACGCAATCAGTTGTTCTAATAGCGCTTTGTCGTTGGTTATTAAACTGACGCAGATCCCCGCAAAATCGGCATATTGGTGGAGCTGCAAGCTGGTCGCTTGGCTCGGATGGGTTATCAGGCCATTAAAGTTGGCGGCATGTTCGGGCAATATCCCAAAACCTGCATTGCCGATTAACGAATCTAAGGTTTGCTTGCCTTCTAAGGTCAGTAAGCAGTGAACTTGATAGGCGTAGATATCAGTCTGCACAATTGATGTCACTAGCGGATAGGCTTGGTTTGTCGGCAAGTCGATGTCTGGCATTTGCGCGGGATGAAAAATGGCGGTTAAGTTATCCTGTTGCTCTAGTGGGCTGTTGCCATAAAAAGTGCGATGAAGTTGTTTCTTAAGCCAAGTGAGCACCGACATGAGCGCGACCTTTAGGGAAATGTTAAGTGATCATGGTGTATCCAAAGATTAAAATCACCAGTCTTGTTCTTGTGCCCGCTATTTTAATATGGTCAGTTAGAAGCATTAATACCATTAATTCAGTTGGGTATAAAAAATGACAAGGCAAGTGATCTTATGCCCAAAATCAAGCAGGCGTCTAGAATTTAGTGTTTGCAGGAGGAGGCTTAATACTGAAGTTGTAAGCTTTTGAGCGCCGACGAGTGAGACTCTGTTGAATGGTAATCCGCAGTGGCTCTCCTGTGTTGGAGAGCCAATGATTTAACGTTTTTTAGTGTATTAATAAAGCTCAGATAAGAGTTCTGACTAGAGCTTATCTGAACTCATACGCGCTGGAATGATTTCAAACACGGTTCTGTCTTTGGGCAAATAGGTTTTCCACCAAGCGTGATTCAAAGCAGGGCTATGGGCTAAATCGCTTAGGTTGATGCCTTGACCAAATTCCGGCGTTAGCAGCGGCACGCAATAGGCTTTAGCGGCTACAGAGATTCGTTCCAATGGTTCGTACCAACTATGTAGCGCGAGATCGAAGCTGCTGTTATGTATCGGAATTAAGTGTCGTCCACGAAGATCTAAATGCGCCCGCAGTGATTGCTCTGGCTGCATGTGGATATCTGCCCACATCTCATCGTAGGCACCCGTTTCGATTAAGGTTAAATCGAAAGGCCCGAGTTTGTCGCCAATCGTTTTGAAGCCGCTGAAGTAACCAGAATCACCGCTGAAAAACAGTTTTAGTTCAGGGGACTGAATAACCCAAGATGCCCACAGGGTTTGGTTTTTGTCCGAGATACCACGGCCTGAAAAGTGCTGTGCTGGCGTCGCGGTAAAACTCAGACCCGCATGTTGGGTTGCTTGCCACCAATCGAGCGCGACTATCTTGCTGGCAGGCACGCCCCACGCGAGCAAATGTTTATCCACACCCAGTGGCACGATAAATTTTTGCGTGCGCTCGGCGAGAGCTAAAATGCTGTGTTTATCTAAATGATCATAATGATCGTGGGACAAAATAATCCCTGCGAGCGCTGGAATATTATCGAGTTCGATTGGTAACTCGTGGAATCGTTTTGGCCCAAACATTTGGCTTGGCGAGGCGCGTTTCGAAAAAACAGGATCGGTTAACCAATATTGACCGTTGAGTTGCAACAGCACTGTCGAATGACTGATTTTATACAGCATAGGTGTTGCATCCGCAGTGGGGTTTAGCTGCATTTTTTGGATTGGCAGTGCTTGGTTTGGACTCTTATCAGGAATGCTTTCGGTCACGTAACGCCATAAAATAGAAAGTAAATTACCTTCACCACTGTGGGTATTGGGAGCTTCATTGCTGAATGTGTCACCCTTAACATGGGCCGAAGTCTTAGTATTTGCGTCAGTTTTTGTTTGAGTGGCCATGATAAAGCTCCCGAGTCGTAGTAAGGTCAAGACAATCTTCAATCGCATTTATAATTGCATGTACAATATTAAAAAGTAAACTACACAGTGTAGTTTACATGCGACGGTGTAAAAGTAAACTGGATAGTGTAAAATGTCGACAAATGATTTTTATGGTGTAGGAAAACATGGCAGACAAACCCATTAAATTGACAAACACTCAGCAGAAACGTGTGGCAATTCTGCGTGCCTCACGGGAAGAGTTTATGGTTAATGGCTTTGTGGGGGCCAGTATGGACAGGATCGCCCAGCGGGCTAATGTTTCTAAACGTACTGTGTATAACCATTTTCCGAGTAAGGAAGTGCTGTTTGATACCACAACCACAGAGTTGTGGGCGCGAACGAAAGAGGCGGCGACCTTAGTTTACAATCCTGCGCAGAGTCTTGAAGATCAGTTGCAGCAAATTGCGCATCGATGCTGGGCTTTGTATCAGCAGCCTGAGTTTCTCGATGTGGCGCGGGTGGTGATGGCAGAGTTTATTCGCTCGCCTGTCCAAGCGACTGAAGCGATGGAGAAGCTTGCGAAGCAAGAAGGTGGACTCGAAGCTTGGCTTGCGGGAGCGGTAGAACACAAGGCGCTGAATATCGATGATATTGCAATGGCATCGACTCAGTTTTGGGGCATGTTTAAGGCGTTTGCATTCTGGCCTAAGCTGTTCCATATGAAAAATAATGATGATAATCAGCAAGCGATTATCGACGCCAATATTAAGATGTTTTTGGCTATGTATCGCGCTTAAATCTAGCGTTTAATCCTATTCAAAACAAAGGCCGCATCAGCGGCCTTTGTTATTTGTGAAATACAGCCTAGAGCAAGGCTGTCGCCAGCAGATAACCGATGATCGATGCGGTACCTACACCGATAAAACCTGGAATAATAAAGCTGTGGTTAATAATGAACTTACCTATTTTAGTTGTGCCTGAACGGTCAAAGCCGATACAGGCCAGATCGCTTGGATAAGTAGGGAGCACAAAATAACCGTAGCTTGCAGGAAGGAAAGCGATCAAGAGTTTTGGATCGACCCCCAAAGCGAGGCCCATAGGCGCAATGGCAGTCAGCGCCGCCGCTTGGCTATTAACAAGCTTAGAGATAAGAAACAGCACTAAGGCATAGGTCCAAGGCTGGCTTTGCACCACGTGGGAGAGGTTTTCCTTGAGCACATCCATATGGCTGATAAAGTACGTATCGCTCATCCAAGCCACGCCAAATACGGAGAAAATCGCCACCATGCCAGCTTTAAAAACTGGACCATTGGCAATCTCAGTCGGTTTGACTTTGCAGGTCATCAGAATAAAAGCTCCTGCAATTAACATCATCATCTGGATGACTAAGTTCATCGATAATAAGGTTGTTTTCCCTTTAACTTCAAATGCAGGGCGCAGTTCACTAAAAGAACCTAGTAGCACCACAGCAGCAATAGCCGCAAAGAAAATCCCCGTTGCCCAGTAAGCTTCCTTAGTAAAACGTTGATTAAGCAGGGTTTCGCTTTTGTCATAGATAAAGGCTCTTTGGACTGGATCTTTAATGCGTTCTTGAAATTCTTCATCTTTATCTAAATCTTTACCACGACGCAGACTCCAAAGTGCTGCAGCCATGACACCGCAAAGCGATGCTGGCACTGACACCATTAAAATTTCGAGCAGATTGTAAGCGCGGCCTACACCCTGTTGTGATGCCAGAATCGACACCATAGACACCACAGCTACCGACACAGGCGAAGCGCAAATCGCCATTTGTGAGGCGACAGATGCCACTGCCATTGGACGCTCTGGGCGAATATTTTTCTTCAGCGCGATATCGGAAATAATCGGGAACATAGTGTAAACCACATGGCCAGTACCGCACAAAAAGGTGAGTGTCCAAGTGGTTAGCGGCGCTAGAATGGTGATGTATTGTGGATGGCGGCGCAGTAGGCGCTCGGCAAACTGCATCATCACATCTAATCCGCCCGCGGTTTGCAATACGGCCGCACAGCCGATCACCGCAAGAATCGTTAGCATAACTTGTACTGGCGGTTGTCCCGGCGCTAAACCGAAGACAAATATCAGTAAAAATAATCCAATACCACTTATCAGTCCGAGTCCCATACCACCGTAGCGGGTACCCAGCAGCAAGCAGCCGAGTACGACAATAAATTCCATTAAAATCATTTTGATTTACCCCTGCGGAACCTGCCGCGCTATTTGTATTAGGACTATCTGTATTTGGCGTTATTTTGCGAGGCGATTGATTTTGATAACTTGCGCTGGAGCAAGGTGTAAATAAAAAGTGGCATTAGAATTTTCATAAATTTGAGCTAGCGCTAGAAACGCATGGCGATAAGTTGCATTCTGGTTAACGAGTTTTGCGGAAAGGGCTAAGACTTAGCGCTCGCTCCGTTTACAAGAACGATAACAATACTCAAGGATAAGCCCGTGAAACCTGCCACCTTTAATACCGAAGCCTTCGATGATTGGATCCGCAGTCGCTTTGTGGAACTCAACTCAGAGCTAGAACAGCTTTATTATCAACAAACGGACCGAGCCAATGTGCTCGATATCGGCGCAGAAGCTAAGTTGGCGCTAGAGAGCGAAGGCCGAGGATTGATTAAGGCCTTGCTCGATGAGGGGAATACCGATGAAGGGTTCGACAGTGCCTTTGATTTACTCGGTAACGTGGGCCTATACATGGCAGCTTGTCGACGCCATGAAATTACTGAGCCCTCACGGGAAACCACCTCACCATTAGCCGAAGCCTCCGCGCTAGCCATGCACATTGGCGCTTCAATAGGTGTCACGCCGCGCTTTGCCACCGCGCATTTAACTACCCATAATCGTGCCCACAATGGCATTTATAAACGCTTTACCGATCTGAGCGCTGAAAAGCTGTTTGTGGATTACAACACTAAGGGCATTTTGGCCTATAAACGCGCCGCCGATGCGTTATTGAAAATCCAGCCTTTGGGCATTTCCCATCCTATCAGTCACGATTTACTGCGGGTCGCCAAACAGGCATTGCAGGATGTGATTGAGTCGAATACTCAATTATTCAATCGATTAGATACGGATCGTTTCTTTTACTGTGTTCGCCCTTACTACAAACCTTATCGGGTGGGCTCGGTTATTTATCGCGGCGCCAATGCAGGGGATTTTGCGGGGATTAATGTCATCGATTTAACGCTAGGTCTTTGTTTCGCCAATGAAGCTTCCTACTCGCAAATGCTGGTGGACAAGTTTTTGTACATGATGCCGGAGGATCAACAGATATTGCGTGAATGCATGCGTCGGCCGAATTTGATGGATGACTTCCTGCAGGCAAAAGATTGCTCAACCCAAGATTGGTATCAAGAAAACTTGCGACTCTTTATTGAAGTCTGCGAATTACATGGCGAGACTGCGATTCAGCACCATAATGAGTTAGTGACTAAATATATTGCCGAGCCTTCGACAACGATGGAGCAGCAGCATTTAGCTAAGGTCACCGCCAGTGGTCCGCCACTGCATGTGCTACTCGGTTCATTGGAGCGACTCAGAGATAGGCGTGCCGCCGCTCAGCGCAGCGACATCCGGACGCGTTATGATGAGATTAAGAAACTGAAAGAGAGTTTGAGATAACACTATGTTTGCAGACTATAAAAAGGACTTTTACCTCGCGGGTCCAGGATATCTATTGAACCATTCCGTCGGTCGACCGTTAAAATCGACCGAACAGGTCTTCAAAGAAGCCTTTTTTGCGCCTTGGCAGGAGTCGGGGCGCGAACCTTGGGGTCAGTGGCTGAGTGTGATTGATGATTTTACTTTCGCCTTATCTAAACTGTTTAACGGCCACCAAAAGGACTTTTGCCCTCAGGTGAATCTCTCCAGTGCGCTGACTAAAATCGTCATGTCACTCGAGCGATTAAATCGCGAACACGCCGTTGTGTTAATGAGTGAGATTGATTTCCCCAGCATGGGTTTCGCCCTTAAAAAAGCACTGCCAGCCAGCTGCGAAGTACGTTTCATCCCTAAGGGGCTCGATGTCACTGACCCTAATGTGTGGGACGCGCATATCAGTCGTGATGTGGATCTGGTGTTTGTTAGTCATGCTTACTCGAATACTGGGCAGCAAGCGCCATTAGCCAATATTTTTACCATAGCCCGTGAGCGAGGCTGTTTGAGCTTAGTGGATGTGGCGCAATCGGCGGGGATTATTCCGCTAGATCTCGCGCGCCTACAACCTGACTTTTTAATCGGGTCGAGTGTGAAATGGCTCTGCGGCGGCCCTGGTGCAGCCTATCTTTGGATTAACCCTGCCATTTTGGATCGTTGCCAACCTAAGGATGTGGGGTGGTTTAGCCATGAGAATCCGTTCGAATTTGATATCCACGACTTTCGTTATCAGCACTCCGCAATGCGCTTCTGGGGTGGAACGCCTTCAATCGCCCCCTATGCCATTGCCGCTCACAGTATTCATTATCTGGCGGGTTTAGGTGTCCCCTTGCTGCGTAAATGTAATCAGCAGTTGATTGATGCTGTGGCGCAGGAGCTTGAGCATGAGTTTGTATCACCACGTGATGTTGAAAAGCGCAGCGGTACACTGATCTTACAGTTTGGTGAGCAACAACATAAAATCATGACGGCATTAGCGAACGCGAATATTAGTGTCGACGCCCGCAGCATGGGTATCCGGATTTCGCCGCATATTTATAACAATATGGCCGATATCAAGCTGTTACTAGATGTGATTAAAGCCAATCGCTAACTTAAATGATTTAAAATGGCTTGCTAGGCTAAGTTGTACTACGTAACTGCAACTAACAAGGCATAACTAACAAGACACAACACTCAGGGAGGCAAACCGCGACATGGTCGTTCCCGTATGCCGGCGTTAACTCACCGCCACACAGGCAACTTGAGGTTATTTATTGGGTGCGATCATGCTTAAATCTTATAGTCATAGCGGCAGACCATAGGTCGCGGGGTGTGGAGCTTGGGATCACTGGGCGTGATCGCTAAATCTGCAGGTAGCATAACAGTATCGATGATCAACGCACTGCTCATATCAACGAGTGTCAGCGGGATGGTAAAGAGCAGCAAGGGCGGGGCCGCCAACGCGGAGATAATCATACACTCCTCGCCATTATCAACAGCCGTTTGAACACTCGAGAAAGAATGACCCCAAGTTGAATCTTCTCCCATCCTCGACGTTATCGTTGCACATCCCGTGAGAGAACTGCACACGACCAACCAAGTCAACCAACGCATAACCACTCCATTGTTTATAGGTGAAAAACCGCATTGCTTCGGTATGATCTACTCACTTGATCAACTGAAAGCGTTAGTGATGTGGAACCAGATCTAGTTTCATTCGACGCCAACCTGTTCTGTTTCAACAGCTTGGCATTCTAACTATATGATTATATCTGTCAATTATTCATCAACAGAAACGAGATACAACCAAGCTCAATAACCTAGTTGTTAACGGCGACTATTGTTTTGGATAAGCATTAAACATGGAGGTTTGTATGCCTTGCCCTCGCAGAACTCAGATAAGTTTTGAACATACTCTTCAAAATCAGTCTCCACTTCCCTCACTGGCCATCTAGCTACTTTTATTACTTTCCTTAAAACTGCTTCAGTAAATATTCGCTTGAGGGTAGGCCGAGAGCATATTATGTTGCTGATTTAAAATGGATGGCTGGATTATTGTCTCTAGCATAAAAATCTGTGTGCTACCTAGTGGTGTAACTGTTTGATGGTGTTAGAATATCCCGCAGTTAAAAGGAGATTTTATGGCAAACTTGTCACGCAGAGATATATCTAGCTTAGAAAAATACTTACAGATGGAAGGTGGGCATCTGCTCGACTTCTCACATAAAACACTAGCTGATTTCTTCGATGATTATGGTATTGATATCAATGAGGAACAATACCAATTCGGGTCAGGTTCAAAGGCAAACAGAATGCGTGGCTTTTGGCACTTTAGTGATGAAGCAACAGTCGGGACAGTTCTCTTAGGTATAATTGATTACTACGATGAGAAGCGGGAGAACAGTTACTATGGCAGCCAAAATCATAGCGATGATTTACGTGCAAGATGTCTTGATATAGCTAATAGACTAGTAGCTGGCTCATACCGTGCTCAGAGTCATTTAAGTGCTCCACATCCACTGCCCTCGAGTACACATGCCTCAAATCCGACCAAACCATTCAGCCCTCCTCCTGTGCAACAACCGCATCAGCCATTCGTACCGTCCGCATCTGTCCAGCAACCTCCAAGTTCCCAGACACTGCTACAACCATCAATATTGTATCAGCAACCACAACAAGTGCTTCAACCGACCCAACAATTAAGCGATACACAGAAGGTATTTATTGTTCATGGTCATGATGATGTTTTGAGGTTGGAGGTTGAGAACTTTGTTCGAACTGTCGGATTAAAGCCCGTCGTGTTGATGAATCAAGCGAGCGGTGGTAATACTATCATCGAGAAGATTGAAGAGCATGGTGCAGTTGACTACGCAATAGTGCTATATACGCCTTGTGATGAAGGACGGAAAAAGGGCACTGAAGAACTGAATGGCCGCGCTCGCCAGAATGTTGTGTTTGAGCATGGCTACTTCATCGCTCGCCTAGGTCGGAAGAAAGTCTCAGCAATTGTTAAAACAGGTGTTGAGATTCAGAATGATATTCAAGGTGTTGTCTACATCAGTGCTGAACTTGATTGGCAGACACAATTGCTAAAAGAGTTTAAGAAAGCCCGCATAACATTCGATGCGGACGCTTTATTTGTTTAGGACAGCTAAGTTGGACACCCAACCTTAATGGCGTGGTCGTTACCTTTTTAGCCCTGCTTGGATTAAGCATTAAATAAGGAAGTTTGTATGCCACGTCCTCGCAGAATTCAGATAAGTCTCAAATTCTGTGTTACATCTATCGCCATGACCATTGTTATCTTCAAGATACAAAAAAGCCCCAACAGCAAAACTGTTGGGGCTTTTATACTTTACGCATGCATTTATACAGTAAGTAATTACATGTCGTTAGCCATTACAGGCTGTAGTACATTTCAAACTCAAGTGGGTGAGTTGTACGTGCTACGCGCTCAGCTTCTGCTGTTTTCAGTACGATATAAGATTGGATGAAATCTTCACTGAACACGCCGCCTTTAGTCAGGAACTCATGGTCAGCTTGCAGGTTTTCAAGGGCGTTTTCTAATGACGTTGCCACTTGTGGGATTTCAGCCGCTTCTTCTGGAGGCAGATCGTACAGATCTTTGTCCATCGCTTCGCCTGGGTGGATCTTGTTTTGGATACCGTCAAGACCCGCCATCAGCAGCGCTGCGAAACCTAAGTATGGGTTGGCATGTGGATCAGGGAAGCGTGCTTCGATACGACGGCCTTTAGGGCTTGGTACCACTGGAATACGGATTGATGCAGAGCGGTTACGGGCAGAGTAGGCCAACATAACAGGTGCTTCAAAGTGTGGCACTAAACGCTTGTAAGAGTTAGTGCTTGGGTTAGTGAAAGCGTTTAGCGCGCGAGCGTGCTTGATGATACCACCTATGTAGTACAGAGCCGTTTCACTTAAACCTGCGTATTTGTCGCCAGCGAACAAGTTAACACCGTCTTTCGCCAGAGATTGGTGAACGTGCATGCCGCTACCATTGTCACCAACGATAGGTTTAGGCATGAAAGTCGCCGTCTTGCCGTAAGCGTGTGCCATGTTGTGCACTACGTACTTCAGAATTTGGATTTCATCCGCTTTCTTAGTCAAGGTGTTGAAGCGAGTGGCGATTTCGTTTTGACCTGCAGTCGCCACTTCGTGGTGATGCGCTTCAACCACTTGGCCCATTTCTTCGAGCACTAAACACATAGCGCTACGTAGGTCTTGTGATGAATCAACCGGTGCAACTGGGAAGTAACCGCCTTTAACAAATGGACGGTGACCAGTGTTGCCGCCTTCGTAGCTAGTCGCTGAGTTCCAAGCCGCTTCTTTAGCGTCGATCTTAACGAAACAACCTGACATGTCAGTACCGAAACGGACATCGTCAAATAGGAAGAATTCTGGTTCTGGTCCTATCAATACAGTATCTGCGATACCAGTAGAGATCAGGTAAGCTTCTGCTTTTTTAGCGATTGAACGTGGGTCACGGTCGTACCCTGTCATTGTACCGGGTTCAAGAATGTCACAACGGATCAGCGCTGTAGTTTCTTCGGTGAAAGGATCCAGTACGAATGTCGTTGGATCTGGCATCAGTACCATGTCTGATTCGTTAATACCCTTCCAACCTGCGATAGAAGAACCGTCAAACATTTTGCCGTCTTCGAAGAAATCAGCATCTACCTGATGAGAAGGAATAGATACGTGCTGCTCTTTACCTTTAGTGTCGGTAAAACGTAAATCAACGAACTTAACTTCTAATTCTTCAAGTTGCTTTAAAACTGATTCAACTGACATTCTCAAGCCTCCGGTAGGGTAAAGGGATGCCCCTTCTATAATCTTTTAACTCAAGTGATTTATCTTGAGCCAAACTTACGAGCTATATAGCGATATCCATGCCAATAATTTAAATTACTGATTAACATGGTTTAAAATCTTTGCTGCACTTAATTGGATTCCAGTTTGCACCACTTTGGTGCTATTGGTTGAGGCATTTTGGTGCATTCATCCATTTTGGTGCGCACTGAATTGATTCATGCAAAGCTAAGTTTCAAAGCATAAGGTTCAAAGCACTAGTATGCATCGCTTATGTGGCAGTGAGATGGCAATCGCGCCTTGGCTCACAGGGACTACATAAGGATAGCGGCACTGAATCCAGTACCTATTTCAGCACTATTCTGGACTATTTTCTCTGGGCGATTTCACCGCCGCATAGTTGTCATAAAACCACGCTAGTCTGTTCAACTATGCCATGCATTCTCAATTCAATAGTGGTTTATTATCATATTATTAGGAAAGAGTTCGTTCTCATGTGCGAAATGTCTTTGCTGTTCACAGGCCAAGTGAAATCAGTGATGCGTAATAAAGGTATTGCGTGACAATGAAGTGAGTCTTAAAGGCATTCAGTTTTCGCGGTCATAAATGCCAATATCAACGCCCAGTTAAATCTGCGCTAGAAATTATTGCTGTTTCACGTCGAGATGATTTTGTCGCGGGAACATCAATTTGATTGATGTTTAAATCAGCAGAAATACTTTGCGCTGAAGAATCCCCTGATGATTTACAAATAAATCATCAAATTAGGGTGGAAGCGCATCTTGTTGCATGATCAAATGGTTTCGCCAAAAACTACACTTGGACAACAAGATGCGCGAAGCCAATATCCTACAACATTCTTTACACCAATACTGCCCAGAACTTCACCTAAAACGATTAAACAGCTTGATGCTGGCCTCTAAGGCACTGATTGA
>NZ_BPFD01000032.1 GCF_019655335.1 Shewanella hafniensis | reverse complement strand
GTCCAAAGACTAATTTTATACGTTAACGGCGATTTCAATTCTTTGCTGAGTTATTTACAAGTAAATCAATTACTCATTAAACCTTGCCTGAACTATTTTGCCTAGTCTAGTTATCTTTCTTGCTTCACATACTGGCGTCTCGACTGATGGCAGGAGTACAGATGCATTATGGGGATCCACATGCACGTTTAAAAGTTTGAAAACGGTATATCTTGATTAATAGTTAATTTGATCTTCATATATTTTGATATTCAAACTATAATTCAGGCAACACGTTTTTTATCATTGATAGCGATGGACATGGAGTAGGAATAACACAATGAAATCAACTACAGCCGAGCAAGCGACAGAGCATCAAGCTACTGCCCACCGCCAAGGGCACTCACTCGCCCAGTGGCAACACTCCCATGAGTTTTCGAGCCAGAACCGCGATGGCGAAAAGAACACGCGTTATGTACTGTATTTAACTGTGATCACTATGGTGGCTGAAATTGCTGCCGGAACCATTTACGGTTCTATGGCACTGCTCGCCGACGGTTGGCATATGGGAACCCATGCCGCGGCCTTTATGATCACGTTATTCGCCTATTCCTATGCCCGTAAACACGCTAACGATCCTGCTTTTGCTTTCGGTACAGGCAAAGTGAGTGTGCTTGGCGGTTATACCAGCGCAATAGCGCTAGGACTTGTAGCACTGGTGATGTTGATTGAATCGGGAATGCGACTGATTAGTCCCGAGCAAATTCATTTCAACGAAGCTATTTTTGTGGCCGTTATTGGTTTAAGCGTCAATGTGCTGAGTGTATTTTTACTTAAAGATCATCATACCCACGACCATGGGCACGGTCACGGACACGGACATAGTCACGCTCATGACCATCAAGATGATCATAAAGACGAACATGCCCATACAGCGCATTCACATGATGCGGATCCGCACCATGACTCACATGCACACGATGAAAGTCATCATGATCACAGCCATTGCCAACATAAACAGGATCACCAACATGCTGCAGAGCATGAGCATGAGCATGAGCATGAGCATGAGCATGAGCATGAGCACAAGAGCCAGAAGGCCCACGGTGGCCATGATCACAACCTACGTGCGGCCTATTTTCACGTACTGGCTGATGCGTTAACGTCAGTGCTCGCCATCGCTGCTTTGTTGTTTGGTAAATACATGGGACTGACTTGGCTCGACCCGATTATGGGTATAGTGGGTGCTGTGATTATCAGCCGTTGGTCTTGGGGACTCATTCAGCAAACCAGCCCTATTTTGCTGGACGGCGGCGTTAAAGCATCATTACAGCGTAAAGTCACGCAAACCATTGAAGCTGTAACAGATCATCAAGTGGCCGATTTACATCTTTGGCGAGTGAGCGCCGATCACCATGCTATTATGGTATCCATCGTGTCCCATTCACCGAAAGATGTCAGTTATTTTAATCAGTTACTGTCACAATTTCCTGAATTGGCCCATATCACCATTGAACTCCATACTTGTCGTCAGCGCGAGTGTATGGCTAAGGAAGCCTAAATGACTGTTGAACATCATCCCTCATCAAACCTGCATGCAAGTGAGGCACATTTGCCTGCTGCACAATCAACAGCTGGACATTCAACGGCTGCGCATTCAACAGATCATGCATTAAATCATGTAATTATTGAATTTTATGAAAAGCTGTCGTCATGGGAACACGCCATTGTGCGCGACAAAGGGTTTAGTCTATCGCAGGTGCACACCATTGAGTTACTCGGCGTGCACGGCGCCATGCGGATGAAGGAATTGGCGGATAAAATTGGCGTCACAACCGGCACATTAACAGTTCAAATCGATAAAATGGTAGAGGCACAGTGGGTTGTGCGTCGTCCCCATGAAACCGATCGCCGGTCGATTCTGGTGGAGTTAACCGATAAGGGGCAAGCCTTGTTCCTCGAACATGATGCTTTGCATCTACAACTCACCACAGATCTCACCGCAAAAATGAGCAGTGAAGAGCGAATCGTACTGCTCAATTTGTTGTCTCGTATGAATAACGAGTTTTAATTTACCCTATTTCATCCACTAAAAAGCGTCCTTCTCGGACGCTTTTTTATAGCACGTCATTTTTAAAAACGCGATTCATTCTAGATTAATCATCTGCTATTACAGTACCTTACCTTTTGTTACATTCTTGTTGGATTAATAGTTGAACTGGATATTAATTAAGGTAATGTAAGGGCAGATCTCAAGATGGACTTTGTTTAAAAGGAATAGAATGAATAATAAATTACTGCCTTGGTGCATTGCAGGAGTGCTCGGTATGAGCGGTCAACTTCACGCAGAAGAAGATAAATACATTTGGTTAGAAGATGTTGAAGGCGCAAAGCCGATGGAATGGGTGAAAACCCAAAATGCTGCATCTGCCGCCGAAATTAAAGCGTTTAAAGGTTTTGATACCTTAGTGGCGAACAGTCTCGCCATCCTGAACGATAAAGAACGCATTCCCTACGCGACCCACATTGGCGACAAGTTATACAACTTTTGGAAGGATGATACCCATGTGCGCGGTATTTACCGCCGCACTACCATGGAAGAATATGCTAAACCCGATCCCAAATGGGAAACCGTGCTTGATATCGATGCCCTAGGTAAAGCTGAATCCGTCAATTGGGTATTTAAGGATATTAGCTGTCAGTATCCCGAAAATGAGCGCTGTTTTGTCTCATTGTCTCGCGGCGGTGCTGATGCGGTGGAAGTGCGTGAATTTAATCTCAACACTAAATCCTTTGTTGCTGCCAAAGATAAACCATTCTTTTTAAAAGAAGCCAAATCGAGTCTGAGCTGGATAGATAAAGATCACGCCTTTGTCGGTACAGATTTTGGTGATGGTCAAAGCATGACGGACTCTGGATATCCACGGGGCGTTAAACTGTGGCAACGCGGCACGCCACTCGAGCAAGCTAAGCCTGTTTTTACTGGCGATAAGGCTTCAGTTGCAGTTTCTGGCTGGGTGTTATTTGATGATAAAACGCCGCTGAGTTTAGTCACCGAAGCGCATACTTTTTATACCGCCAGCCAATATGTGTACCAAGACGGTAAACTTATTGGATTGCCTTTACCGCAAGATGCTGAGATTAAAGGTTATTTCAAAGGTAAGTTATTCATTGAGTTAAAGAGCGATTTAACCAATCAAGACGGTAACTTTAAGCAAGGCGCGGTCGTGTATGCCGATGTGGCGGATCTTATCGCTCAAAAAGCCAAGTTCAGTTTATTTGTAAGCCCGACTCAAACCGCATCGATAGCGCAGCTCAGTTTTAGTAAGAGTGCAATTTTCGTTAATTGGCTCGATAACGTTAAAAGCAAATTAGTGCGTTATGAGCAAGACGAAAAGGGCGCTTGGCAGAGCACCCAAGTCCCATTCGAAGCGAATGGCGCCTTGACTGTAATGGATGTTGAGCAAGACAGTGATGATTTCTTTGTGAATTACACCAGTTTTCTTGAACCTTCAACTCTCTACACTGTGAATGCTAAAACCCTAAATCCGCAGAAAATTAAAGGTATGCCGCAACAGTTTGCGGCGGACAAGTTTAAAACCGAGCAATACTTTGCGACGTCTAAAGATGGCACTAAAGTGCCGTACTTTGTGGTGATGGCTAAGGATCTTAAGTTAGATGGCACTAATCCCACGCTACTTTACGGTTACGGCGGGTTTGAAGTGTCGCTGCGTCCATCTTATTCGGCCACCATTGGTAAGAATTGGTTAGAGCAGGGCGGCGTCTATGTGTTATCCAACATTCGTGGCGGTGGCGAATACGGCCCAGCTTGGCATCAAGCGGCGTTAAAACAAAATCGTCATAAAGCCTATGAGGATTTTGAAGCCATTGCTGAAGATTTGATTGCCCGTAAAATCACTTCCAGCAAACATTTAGGTATCCAAGGTGGCAGCAATGGTGGCCTGTTAATGGGCGCGGCATTTACCCGCAGACCGGATCTTTATAATGCTGTCGTGTGCCAAGTACCTCTGCTTGATATGTTTAGATTCAATAAGTTATTAGCGGGTGCTAGCTGGATGGGCGAATACGGTAACCCTGATATTCCAGAGGAATGGGCGTACATTAAAACCTACTCGCCTTATCATAATCTGCATAAAGACGTGCATTATCCCAAGGTCTTTTTCACCACTTCTACCCGTGACGACAGGGTTCACCCAGGTCACGCCCGTAAGATGGTCGCTAAGATGAAAGACATGGGAATTGATGTCTTGTACTACGAAAATATCGAAGGTGGCCACGCCGGCGCTGCAGATAATAATCAAGCTGCGGAACTTAATTCAATGGCGTTTGCCTACTTACTACAGCAATTACGATAATCACCGCTGGGTTAACATAAGTTGTTAACAAGTTGGTGACAAAGCCGAGCAATGCCCTAATAGGTTGGGGAGCAAAAAACGGTCGAACTGATTGAGGTTCGGCCGTTTTTTTAACTTTGTTTTTTAATTGTTAACATTAACCACAGATAATTTGAGCCATTGCCGAGAGCTTGCTACTATGGCGAAAAAATTTGACTGTTACAGCCTAAGATTACCTTAAGAATTGTAAGTTAGTCTCGGCATACAACTAATTTGAGTGAGAGCTATCAGTGCTAGCAAGATTTAAGACTCTATCGGTGAATCGTTTCACTTTTATCACGGCGTTGTTTTACGTTTGTATTTTCAATATTCCACTATTCGATATCATTAAAAAAGGCATCGAAAAGCAACCTGATGTCGATCCAATCTTCATCGCCACTATGCCGTTGTTTTTAACTTTTGCCCTTAGTTTTGTGTTTTCCTTATTTACGGTGAAGTACCTCGTTAAGCCATTTTTTATCATACTGACCTTATTGTCATCGAGTGTGTTTTTCGCTGCTTATCAATACAATGTCGTCTTCGATTACGGCATGATAGAAAACACCTTTCAGACCAATCATGCTGAAGCGCTGATGTATGTGAATTTCGCATCAATAATCAATATGTTAATCACAGGGATTTTACCCGCGTACCTTATTTATAAGGCCGATATTCAATACCAGCCATTCTTCAAAGAGTTACTGCATAAAGTACTGTTTATGCTGACGATGTTGGCGGGACTGGCTATTATTGCTTTCTTCTATTTCCAAGATTACGCCGCTTTTGGCCGTAACAACGATGAACTAAAACGCTATATAGTGCCGACGTATTTTATTGGTGCGGCGTCTAAGTACATTAATGTGCATTACTTACAAACACCGATGGAATATCAGCAGCTTGGCCTCGATGCTAAGAATGTCAGTACTAACCCTAATGGTAAACCTAACTTGCTAGTGCTTGTGGTTGGTGAAACCGCGCGTTCGATGAATTATCAGTATTATGGCTATGACAAGCCGACCAACACTCATACCCAAGATCAAGGTTTGATTATCTTTAAAGATACCCATTCATGTGGCACGGCAACCGCAGTCTCCCTGCCTTGTATGTTTTCACGCATGGGACGTGAAGATTATGATTCTCGCCGCGCCTATGCCCAAGATACTGCGGTTGATGTGTTGAACCATGGCGGAATTAAAGTGCAGTGGTTTGACAATGACTCTGGTTGTAAAGGCGTGTGCGATCAAGTTGAAAACATTACGATTGATTTGAATAGCGATCCTGAGTTGTGTACTGGCCAATATTGTTTTGACCAAGTGTTACTCAACAAATTAGATGAAACCTTGGCCACTGCAGAACGTAAAGATACCGTGATTGTGTTGCATGTGATTGGTAGCCATGGACCAACGTATTTCTTACGTTATCCACCTGAGCACCGTAAGTTCACACCGGATTGTCAGCGTAGCGATATTCAAAACTGTAGCCAAGATGAACTGATTAACACCTACGACAACACCATTTTATATACTGACTACATCATCAGCGAAGTAGTGAAAAAGTTACAAAATCAGCAAGATAAATTTGATCCAGCCATGTTGTATTTGAGCGATCACGGCGAGTCGTTAGGTGAGAAGGGCATGTATTTACATGGCGCACCTTACAGCATTGCCCCAATCGAACAGACGAGTATTCCTATGCTTGCTTGGGTATCTGAAGATTTCAGTAAAGATAACCACTTAGACATGGCCTGTTTAGCTGAGCACGCGGCGAAGGGCGGTTTCTCCCACGACAATTTATTCGACAGTCTTTTAGGCCTAATGAATGTCAAGACCGAGGTATATCAGCCTAAGTTAGATATCTTTGCCAGTTGCCGAGGTTAATCAACCCATTAACTCATCAATATTGAGTCGTGAGCATTATCGTGCGACTCAATCTTATCGTGCGACTCAATCTTATCTGGTGACTCAATGCTATCTTGTGACTCAATGTTATCTTATGACTAAGTCTGATCTACTGACCGCAAGTTATTGAGTGATACCTCGTTAGTTTGGTGTCGTCAATTCAAGTTCTAACTTAAAAGAGGATGGTGGCATCCTCTTTTCTTTTGTCGCCTATCATAATAATTGATTTCCCCCATATCCAAATTGAAGCACTTGAGTTAACTTAATGCATACAAAAACATAACAAATCTATGGTTCGCGATTTATGCCTTCTACTGCAGAAAATAAAGAGCTTGATTCTGCCGCGCAAATTTTGCGTTTGGCCGTACCGCAAATGTCTGCCCTCGATATACCAGTCACACCTGAAAACTACACTGTTTGGTATGAATATTTTGCAGGGACAAATCTCGATTTAAACCGTGCGATTGATGGCTTTCTGGCAAATTCAGTTTCTTTTACTAAGGAGGTCAATACCAGTCTGTATAAGAACTTTATTCAAGAGCAGTCACCTGAAGTGATTGAAAATGTGCAGATTGAAACGCAAATCCTGATCAATAGTTTGTTAAGTAAAATTAGCCAGTTGAGTCAAGGCACCGCAGCGTTTTCAGGTTCATTAGCTGAGTTTGGTTTGCGCCTACAGACAAATCCCGACATTAATACTTTAAATGAGCTGGTTGATGGTGTGGTCGATGAAATGCAGATGCTGCTCATCAACAACCGTGAGATGGAGCAAAGCCTGTGCACCATGGGCCAAGAAGTGCAAAATCTTAAATCGGAAATGGAAAACCTGAGCCTGGCGGCGATGACGGACCAATTAACCTCGCTGCACAATCGTCGTGCCTATGAACTGAGTATTCAAGATCAAATCTACCTTTCCCAAGATCATCAAACCCGTTGCAGCCTTTTACTGATCGATATCGATAACTTTAAAGCCTTTAACGACACTTATGGCCATTTAACCGGCGATAAAGTGTTAGCCTATGTCGCATTAGCCTTAAAACAATGTGTGCGAGGGGATGACTTTGTGGCGCGCTATGGCGGCGAAGAATTTGTGGTGGTGTTGCCTAACACTCATTTTCACGATGCATTACAAGTGGCTGAAAATCTTCGGGAACGTATCTCTGAGCGCCGCTTAACTATAGGAAAAGACAAAAAACTTTCCCTTGGCGCCATTACTGTTTCGATTGGTCTGGCTTCATTGCAGCAAGGCGACGATGCCGAAACTCTATTTAGTCGCGCCGATAAGGCCCTGTATCAAGCCAAGTCCGAAGGCCGTAACTGCGTCAGGGGATAAAATAGATAGGGTATAAATAGAGAGGTGACTTTCGTCTGAGTTTTGCTGGTTCAGTTACCATAAACAGCTTTATTTTGCTGCGTTTATTCAGCCAACGGTGCACGGCCTTGGCTCATTACCAATACTCTTCTTAAGCATCTGACATTTTAAGTGATTAATCGATAAGAGTCAGTTGCATAAAAATTGAACTTTGAGGTTGTACTGTGGATTCCTGCAGCTGTGATAATAAAACGCCGCAAATCATTGCGGCGTTTTTGTTAGTCAGGATAAGGCTATTTATCAGTGGGCGGCTTTAAATCCATATGCATTTTGATCAAATGCTCCTCCATATCGAAGGTCACCTTAAAACCAAGACTCTTGGCAAGGCTAGCCATATTGCGATTCTCGAACATGGTAAAGCCGGTGAGCACGGGCGTATCATTGGCTTGATAATACTTAATCAGTTTTTCGAGCAACAATTTACCTAAACCTATACCTTGATGATCGCCGCGCACAGCCATGGCAAATTCGGCCTCAGTATTGTCGGGGTCGATGGACGCCCGTACTGCACCTAAGGTGATGTCATCGCCATCAGGACCTTTGGCGGTGGCGATAAAAGCCATCTCACGGGCGTAATCGATTTGGGTTAATACCGCCATTTCTTCATGGGTCATTTTAGAGCGCACCCCGAAATAGCGTTTGTATCTGTCTTCATCGGAGAGCGAATTATCAAAAGCCAAATGCTTGGGTTCATCTTCGGGCAGAATCGGCCTTAGCATTACCTTAAGGCCATTTTTAAGCTCGGCGAATTCTTCTAATTCCTTCGGATAGGGCATGATGGCCATCCGCGATGAACTGTCGGCATTGGCATCATGCAAACGGATATTCACATCGAGCAGAGTGATGTTTTCACCCGCGGCCAGTACTGGGTTTAAATCTAACGAGGCGATTTCAGGGCAATCGATAATAATATGGGATATTTGCGTTAACATCACGCACAGGGCATTCATGTCTAGACCCAGTGGTAAATGTCTGTCCTTTAACTTATGGGTCTTTAACGCTTGGATCACCATATAACGCGCCAGTGCCATATTCAGGGGAGGCAGGGCAACGGCAGCATCATTGGTGGGGTCCCATTCTGAGCCACCTTCACCCAAACAAATCGCTGGACCAAAGACGGGATCGCTTATCACGGCCACGCGGATTTCCTGAGCGCCAGCGGTCAATGCCATTTTTTGCACTATCATACCTTCGATAATGGCTTCAGGATTGGCCTGATGCACCCTTTGGGTAATGGCACTCGCGGCGTGGCGGATATCTTCGGCTGAAGTTAAATTGAGCATCACCCCATGCACATCGGACTTATGCAAGATGTTCGGGGATTGCACTTTTAGCGCTAAGGGATAGCCCGCTTCATTCGCAATGGCCACCGCTTCATCGGCATCTTTCACAAACCAAGTGTCTATAGTGTTCAGCCCATAGGCGCGCAAAATAGGGCTGGCCTCATGGGTTTCGAGTACTGATTTTCCTTTCGCTTGAGCCGCTTGCAATAATTTACGCGCCGTGTGGCTATCTGTCGGAATATTGTCGGGGATCGATTGCGGTACTTCTTGCAGCAGTTTTTGGTTACGGCGGTATTCAACCATATGCATAAAGGCACCCACGGCGCCTTCGGGCGTACGATAGGTGGATATGCCGCCCTTAGTGAAGCGTTTTCGTGCCTGATAGGCAGAGTCTTCGCCGCTCCAGTTGGTCAAAATATTAAGGCGATTCTTTTTCGGATGCGCATGGATCACGCTAATCAAGGCATCGGCGATTTCAACGCTTTCACCGAGCGCCGAAGGGGAGTGCAATACCAAAATGGCATCCAGCTCATTGGAATCCATCAAGATAGTCAAGGCTTTAGCATATCGCGACGCGTTTGCATCACCAATGATATCGATAGGGTTTTGCCTTGACCAAGTATTAGGTAACACGGCTTCTAATTTGGCTATGGTGTCATCTGATAACTCAGCCAATTTACCGCCGCGCATAATGAGTTCATCTACCGCTAACACTGCGGGGCCGCCACCATTACTAATTATGCCTAAGCGTTCACCTTGCAGGGGATTGGAATGCGCAAGGCTTTCAACCGCGGCAAACAGTTCAATTAAGTCGTTAACCCGCAGCATACCGGCGCGGCGAAACGCCGCTTCATACACTGCATCGTTACCGCCAACACCGCCCGTATGCAATTTTGCGGCGCGGGCACCTTCGGCGCTACGGCCCGATTTAATCACTAGAATTGGTTTATTGCGTGAAGCGGCTCGAGCGGCCGAGAGGAAATGGCGCTTCTCATTCACCGAGTCGATATAAAGCATGATGGCGCTGGTACGGCTATCGCGGCCAAGGTAATCGAGCAGTTCGTCAAAGTTAATGTCGGTGGCATCACCGAGGGAGATAAAGGAGGAAAAGCCAATACCTTTGTTATTGGCCCAATCGAGTACCGTTGTACAAATGGCGGCCGATTGAGACACAAAGGCTATTTTGCCCGGTAGGGCGCTGGCGTGGGCTAAGCTGGCGTTTAATCCCAATGGGGGTAATAGCATTCCTAAGCTATTTGGCCCCAGAATGCGCATCCCGTAACGCTTAGCATTTTGCATGGCAAGGTCGAGCAGGCTCACGCCATCTTCGTTAAATTCCTGCGCCATTCCCGCTGCCATAATAATGGCCACCTTACAGCCAAATTGCGCCAGAGTTTCAACAATCGCGGGTACACGGCAAGCGCGGGTACAAATAACCGCTAAATCGGGTTTGATGGGAAGAGCTTCAATATTGGGATAGGCGAGCACGCCCATTACAGCCCGATATTTTGGGGTGACGGGCATGATAGGACCCGAAAAACCACTGGAGAGCAGGTTTTTCATCAGCACATTACCCGCACGCTTTTCGGTATTCGAAGCGCCGATAATGGCTACGGAAGTCGGTTTAAATAAGGAGTGTAATGTACGTTGACTCATAAGCGATTCCATCCCAATCAATGACGCTTCCAGTGTAACCTAGGGTATGAGTACTGCCCAGTTTAAGTTTCGGGTTCGATTAAGGTAAGTTTATTAGCAAATCATGAATTTACAGTCATTTACTGAGAATCTGAGCCCAATTCTGTGGACTTATCCTGTGATAACTGCATTTTCCGCATTGCGACACGTAACAATGTGAAAAATTTCACTTTCATGTTTGAAAATTGCTCAGTACCAAACTACTTTTTAATCACTGTACAATTATTGTGAAATCCATATGACATACAAGGATGGGGTCGTTGCGTTACTTGCGGCAGGCGTTGGATATTTACTGGGTTTAATCACTTTATTGGCTATCGGGCCGATTATATCCGTGTTGATTATGTTGCTTTGGCAATTTTATCAGCACCAGCAAAAGCTATCAGTTCAACAGCACGATGATAAGTCCTCAAACACCCAACTTGCCGCCGACTGGCAAGCCCACATCAGTCTGTATCAAGAAACGATCACCACACTCAACAGTTGTGAATCTAACATTGACAGCGTACTTGCGGTGCAGGGCGATGCAGTCAATTTACTGGGCGAGTCGTTCGATGGTTTAGGGCGATTAATGACGGAGCAAACAGGCTTCATTTCAGCGCTTGTCCAAAGCACTGATGATGCAGAGCTATTCCATTCAGACCAAATGAAACAATTCGCCAATAATACCTCTCTGACCTTAGAGCGCTTTATCCAATCCACCATTGAAATGTCGGCATCTACTATGGAGTTGTTGGAAAAAGTCAATCTCATCTATGAGTCTATGCCCCAAGCAATGAAAGCCTTACAGGATATAGACCAGATTTCTTCCCAGACCAATTTACTCGCCTTAAATGCGGCCATTGAAGCGGCGCGGGCGGGTGATGCAGGCAGGGGATTTGCGGTGGTGGCCGATGAGGTGCGGGCTTTATCTACCCGCAGTGCTGGTTTTAGTGAAGGTATTCAAAAGCAGCTTAAATCGATTCAAGTTCAGATAGAGCAATTAACCGTACACGTGAGTAAAGTTGCCGCACAAGATATGACCTATATTATTGATGCAAAAAAGGATATTGATACTGCACTAAGGCAGATTATCGTCAAAGCAGAGAAGGATTCTCAAGTGATTGCACGCATAGATTAATCGGCACATGAACTCGAACAAGCTATCTCAGATACGATCCGTGGCTTGCAGTTCAGTGATATCACCTCCCAAAGCCTGATTTACACCAATCAATCCCTACATCACTTAAAAGAATCGCTCAATCACATCACCAACATGTCGCAACAGGAATTTGGCATACAAGGTGATGGCATCACGACACAAATGAGTCGTCGGCGTCAGGAGACGCACAATCCGGTATCGAGGGACCAAATTACCTGTGGTGAAATTGAACTCTTTTAATTAGGGATAACACAATGTCAAATATTAAAGTGATTTCATTGCCAGAGCGCTTTGACTTTTATTACCACAAGAAATTCACCAGTGATTATCAAGATATTTTAACGCTTCCAGAGGTTAACCATATTATTTTAGATTTTAGTCGAGTGCTTTATTTGGATAGTTCCGCTTTAGGCATGATGGTACTGCTGCATCGTAAGGCGCAGGAGTTACATATTTCTACGTCTGTTAAAGGTGCACATGGTCAGGCGAATGAAATCCTTAGTATTGCCAATATGCAGAAAATCTACATCATAGAGTAACACTCATTATGGTATCGCTTACTCAGCCGGAACATTTTATTTTAGTTATCGATGATGACGCTATTGCGAGTCAAAGGATCAGTGACTTTATTCATAGCAAAGGTTACAACGTTATTGTTTGTAGTGATCTAGAAGAAGGTTTATTTGAAATAACGCAAAATACGGTTGATTTAATTCTGATTAACTATTGGTTAAAGGATGGTACCGCACTGGCGTTACTGGATAAGTTGAATAAGGATAAAAAAGAAACACCTGTTATCGTCATGAGCGAGACAAAAGAAAATCAATCCGTGTTAGCCTGTTTTAGAATGGGGTTTTGGATTTTGTTGTTAAACCGATAAATGTTGAAATATTTTGGTACAAGGTTGAATGTTTACTTACCCGAGTGCAACTTCAGCATAAAGTAGAGCATCAAAGAATTGAACTTGAAAAAATGCTTTATGAAAAGACCAGAGAAGAACACATGGCCCGGCATTTGTTTGAGCACTTAGTCAATATTGATAACACGGACTTTGATTTTGTGAAGACCTACTGTCAAGCAAGTGCCAATTTTAGTGGTGATATTATCCTTAATGGTATGGCCCCCAATGGCAATTTCTTCCTAATTCTAGCCGACTCTACAGGTCATGGCCTGAGTGCGGCCATGCCCATTATGCGTGTCGCGAGCACATTTAGGGCTATGGTTTCAAAGGGTTTTTCTTTAATTACACTGATCTACGAGTTGAATACCAAGGTTCACCGTGAAAATCCAGAAGACAGATTTGTTGCCTGTATTATTTTGGAAGCCGATTTTAATCGTAATAAATTACACATTTGGAATGGTGGTATGCCTCCTCTGTATATTCAGTCCAATGAGTGCGACAACTTATCCCATAACGCGATTGAACAATTTAAATCAACCAATATGGCGCTGGGCATATTGCCGCCACACACTTTTATTGCTGATGTTTTCACCGTTGATTTACCGCTTAATGGCCATGCCTGTCTTTTTAGTGACGGTTTAATTGAGCAATATACCCATGAAGAACGCCCATTTGGTATCGATAAATTAAAAGCGTTGTTTATTAATTTGTCCGGTGGGCTTACCCATTATTTGAATGAAAATATGCATGAGTACTGCTCTGCTGAAAATATTGCAGATGATATTACGATTTGCACTTTAGATTTCGAGAAACTAAGCCGTTGGCATCAAAGCAGAGACGTCAGCCGAGTGCAATCTATTATGGATGGTGAGTTCTGCTGGGATGTCAGTATTGCAGGGCCTATGTTACTCAGCGCTGATTATTTAAGTTCATTGAATCAGTTTCTCAGCATATTGGGATTTGCGACTAATTTCTGTCAACGGGTTTTTACTGTTGTCGCAGAGTTATTTAGCAACGCTATTGATCATGGTGTACTAAAATTAGATTCTCGGCTAAAAAACGATCCAGAAGGCTTTGAATTGTACCATAGTATTAGGGACAGTTTTGCTGACAGACTTACATTAAATGATTGGGTGAAAGTGAGTATTATCTGGTGCTCATCGCAAAATGAGTTACATATAAGTGTGAGTGACAGTGGGAAGGGTTTTGCGGGTGATGAAAACATCATTGCAGACATTCCTCAATTGTCTGGTCGTGGTTTATCACTGGTGAAAACATTATCTAAGACCTACGAATTAGTACCGCCAGGGAATATAACTAAAGTCATAATGGAATAGCGCATGAGTAAAAGAATATTAATTGTTGATGATTCCGCAGCAATTCGACAAATGGTCGAAGCGACCCTTAAATCGGCTAATTATCAAGTGGTACTGGCCAAAGATGGTCGAGAAGCCCTCGATATCTGTAATGGGCAGAGATTTGACTTCATTCTGACAGACCAAAACATGCCTCGAATGGATGGGCTGACCTTAATTAAATCCTTACGTGCTATGTCGGCATTTATGCGTACGCCGATCATTATGCTCACCACGGAAGCGGGCGATGACATGAAAGCCCAAGGGAAAGCCGCGGGTGCGACGGGATGGATGGTAAAACCCTTTGATCCTCAAAAGTTGTTGGCTATTACGGCTAAAGTGCTGGGTTAACTGCAACGGGGTGCGCTATGTCCATCAATATGGCCGAGTTCCATCAGGTCTTTTTTGAAGAAAGTCATGAACATCTTGAAAATATGGAACAATTGCTATTGGCATTGGACCTTGCTTCTCCCGATCCTGAAGAACTGAACACTATTTTCCGTGCTGCACATTCTATAAAAGGCGGCAGTGGTATTTTTGGTTTTACCGCATTAACCAGTGTCACCCATGTGATGGAAAACCTGCTGGATAAAACGCGCAAGGGTAACTTCCAATTAACGTCATCTATTATCGATTTACTGCTGAGTACTGTGGACACGTTATCCCATATCTTGAGCTTGTACCGCGAAGAAGAGCAGATTGATTGGCAGGAGGTCGAATACAGTAAAAGCCAGTTGGTTGCAGCGTTAAATGGTGAGCCTTTTAGTTCATCAGTTGCGATACGTAATGGTACAGACGCCGCTAGCACTCCCATCATAAATGCAACACTGACCGCACCAGTGGAGGCAGAAGATCTGGGTTTTGGATTTTTTGAAGATGAAATGGCACGTGATATTGCCATCGAAGGTGAAGACTTTGGATTTTTTGATGAGGCTTATCAAGCGGAAGACATCAGCGCTGACAGTGTGGCAAATAATAAAGAGTGTAATGCTGAGCTGTGTGATGTGACAATTGACGATGATGAGTTAGGTTTTGGTTTTTTTGAAGCATTAACGCCAGAATCCTTCGCCAATGAAATCGAGTTATTAAGTTCGAAATCGCTAGTGCAGAAGGTTTATAAGCCAGCGACCACTCGAGCACATCAAGCCAAGGAAACTGGAAGTAGCCAATCCAAAAACACCCTATTTAAAGCCAAAGCGACTGAGCCCACCGTACTCGTTTCAACCGTGCCCACGAGTCCTTCTGTGAAAGTAAGCTCGCCTGCAATACTGAGTTCAAACGCAACATCAAACTCATCCGTTGCCCCAAAGCCCAATACCACAGAGGTAAAAACAGCAACAAAAAAACCAGCCGCGTCGGCTCAGGATGCCACCTTAAGGGTCGAAACCTCCAAAATAGATACTTTGGTCAATCTCGCGGGCGAGCTGGTGATCACTCAGTCCATGTTGACTCTCATTGGTAACGAGATGACGGGCGATTTAGGTGAGCGACTCAAGACCGCACTCAATGAATTGGAACGTAATACCCGTGAGATGCAAGAAGCTGTGATGTCGGTGCGTATGCTGCCGGTATCTTTTGTGTTTAACCGTTTCAACCGTTTAGTGAGGGACCTTTCTGAGCAACTGGGTAAAAATGTCAATCTCGTGATTGAAGGTGGCAACACAGAAATTGACAAGGGCATGATTGAAAAGCTCGTCGATCCACTGACCCACTTAGTGCGCAATAGTTTAGATCACGGTATCGAAAAACCTGAAAAACGGCTCGCAGCGGGTAAATCCGAAGTGGGTGTGTTATCCCTTAAAGCCAGTCAAAGGGGCGGTAATATCGTTATCGCTGTGCACGATAACGGCGCAGGCTTAAATCGTGAACGCATTATTCAAAAGGCGCGGGAAAATGGTTTGCAAGTGGCTGATAACAGTAGCGACAAGCAAGTCTGGCAATTGATTTTTGCCGCAGGATTTTCAACTGCGGAGGAAGTCACGGATGTGTCTGGCCGTGGTGTCGGTATGGATGTGGTGCGCCGTAATATTGAAGCCTTAGGTGGACGCATTGATATTGAGTCGGTTGAGGGCCAAGGCTCAACCTTTGAAATCCAGTTGCCACTCACGCTCGCCATTGTCGATGGTATGACGGTTTCTGTGGGAAATCAGATTTACATTCTGCCCTTAGTGCACATCATAGAATCTATTCAGCCGCAAACGGAACAACTTAAATTTCTCGCCAAAGAAAGACTCTTAAAAGTACGTGAAGAGTACTTACCTCTGCTCAATCTTTATCAGCTGATGGAAATTTTATCAGCTGATGGAAATTGAGCCCAATGCCCGCTGCCCAGAAGAGGGCATAGTCGTATTGCTCGAAAGCAACCACAAGCGCTTTGGCCTGTGCGTTGATGCCTTAGTTGGCCAGCAGCAAGTGGTGATTAAAAGTCTTGAAAAACATTATCGCAGGATCCCCGGTGTTTCCGGCGCCACCATCATGGGCGATGGCAGCGTCGCGTTGATCCTCGATGTCGAATCGCTCGCATTGCACATTAAAAATTAAGGAAATAGCCATGGAGAGTCGATCAACTATGACCGCCAAAGTGGAATACAACGCCCATGATGAGGTGGAGTTTTTGAGTTTTATGCTCGGTGAAGAGCACTATGCCCTCGACATTATGTCTGTGAAAGAAATCCGCGGCTATGAGTCAGTCACTAAAATCGCCAACGCCCCTAACTTTATAAAAGGCGTGATTAATCTACGCGGTGACATAGTGCCTATAGTGGATTTACGGATGAAATTTGCCGTTGGAGCAGTCACATATAACGAATTCACTATCGTCATTATGCTCAACGTATTCGAGCGTATAGTCGGCATAGTGGTCGATGCCGTCTCCGATGTGATTAAGCTGTCGGCGGAGGAAATCTTACCTGCCCCAGAATTTGGAGTGGCGTTCGATAGCCGCTACCTCAAAGGCTTAGCCACGGTCGAGGATAAGATGATCATTTTAGTAAATATTCAGGCTCTGATCAGCAGTGATGAGCTGGGTCTAATTGATGCAAATAGTCTGACTGATCAGGAGTAACAATAATGAGTATCTTCAAATTTTTTGGCAATGATGAGGCGCGTGAGCAAAGGGATGAAGAGCGTCAGCGCTATTTTCAGCTACTTGATAACAGTGGCAACAGCTTTATGATCGCTGACAGTCAGCGCAATATTATTTATGCGAATAAAGCCGTTGTCCGTTTGCTGCAAGAGGCCGAGGACGATATTCGTAAAGAGTTACCCCAATTTTCGGTCGCTAAACTGCTCGGCAGTAATATTGATATTTTCCACAAAAATCCAGCGCATCAACGCAATCTATTAGAGCGCTTAACTCAGTCCCATACTGCACAAATCACCATTGGCAAGCGTACCTTTAGGTTGATTCTGACGCCAATTATCACGGCTGAAAATAAACACTTAGGCACAGGTGTTGAGTGGATAGATCGCACCGAAAGTATCGAAGCCGAGCGCGCAACTCAACGCATTCTTGAAGCGCTCAATAATACCAGTACCAACGTTATGATAGCCGATGCTAACCGTACGATCATTTATATGAATCGCTCGGTCGAAACTATGCTACGCCATTCTGAAAGTGAGATCCGTCAAGCCTTACCGCACTTTTCCGTGGATAAAATCATCGGTAGTTCGATGGATATCTTCCACCGCAATCCTGCCCACCAAGCAAGTTTACTCGATAAATTAGACCGCAAATATGAATCGCTGATTAAGGTCGCTAGCTGCCATTTCCGTTTAACCGCTAGCCCCATAGTGTCTAAAGAAGGCGAGCGTTTAGGGACTGTGGTTGAATGGCTCGACCGCACTATTGAAGTGCAAACTGAGCAAGAAATTTCCCGCATTGTGACCGCAGCAGCAGCGGGAGATTTCTCCCAAAGGGCGGACACAGACGGCAAACAGGGCTTCTTCCTGATGCTGGCGAACAACTTAAATTCGCTAATTGAAACCTCGGACCGTGGGCTACAAGATGTGGCGCGCGTGCTAATGGCGCTCGCGGATGGCGATCTCACCACCCGCATTTATAACGACTATGAAGGCACCTTTAATGATTTGAAAAATTATTCAAATCAAACGGCTGAAAAGCTATCCTTCATGATCCAAGATATCCAGCAAGCGGCAGATACTATCAATACCGCCTCGGCAGAAATAGCCCAAGGCAACGCCGATTTATCCAGCCGCACCGAAGAGCAAGCTTCGAGCCTAGAGCAAACCTCGGCCAGCATGGAGGAGCTCACAGGTACAGTGAAACTCAATGCAGATAACGCCAGTCAAGCCAATGCCTTAGCCTCCAAAGCTTCGGAAGTCGCGGTGGACGGTGGTGAGCTTATCCAGCAAGTGGTGCAGACCATGGCATCGATTAATGAATCGGCGCGTAAGATTGCCGACATCATTGGTGTTATCGATGGTATTGCATTCCAAACCAATATCTTAGCGCTTAATGCCGCGGTAGAAGCCGCGCGGGCAGGAGAACAAGGGCGCGGCTTTGCTGTGGTCGCATCAGAAGTGCGCAGCTTAGCCCAACGTTCGGCCAATGCCGCTAAAGATATCAAGGCATTGATTTCAGATTCTGTGTCTAAAATCGAGAGTGGCAACAGCCTTGTCGGTAAGTCCGGCGATACCATGAAGGAAATCGTCATCGCCATTAAACGGGTGAACGACATCATGGCGGAGATAGCTTCAGCCTCTAATGAGCAGGCCATAGGTATCGATGAGATCAGTAAAGCCGTAGTGCAAATGGATGAAATGACGCAGCAAAACGCCGCCTTGGTTGAAGAAGCGGCCGCTGCAGCCGAAAGTATGCAATCCCAAGCACAACAACTGTCGGACAGTGTTGCCAGCTTTCGCGTAGACGATGAGGATGAAGCCCCAAGGCACAGTAACGCGCGATTAGCAGCGCCTAAAGCGAAAGCGGTGAAACCCCTTAAGCAGCTACAACCTGTAGCAAGAGCAAGGGCTACAGATAAACCTAAAACTAATGCGATGAAGCCCATAAAGCAAGATCAAGATGAATGGGAAGAATTTTAATTGAGCGAAAATAAACCATTGGATCGAGAGTTTGCCTATACATCGGTGCATTTTAATACCGCAAGGACGACGCTATATCGCTTAGCGGGGATCAAGCTCGCCGATAGCAAGGATGCTATGGTGTATAGCCGTTTAGTGCGGCGGATCAGGACATTGAAATTAGCCGGATTTTCGGCTTATTTTGAGCACCTGTTAAGTCATGAAAACGAGCATCAAGAATTTATTAATGCGTTAACCACTAATCAAACGGCTTTTTTCAGGGAACCGCATCACTTTGAGGTGTTAAAACAGTATTTAATCGATAACCCTGATACGCGCAGGATCTGGTGTGCTGCCAGTAGCACAGGGGAAGAACCTTACTCAATAGCCATTGTCGTCGCTGAACATTTCAACAGTTTTAAAACGCCTATCGAGATCATTGCCTCCGATATCGACAGCGGGGTGCTTAAAAAGGCTGAAATGGGCATTTATCCCTTAGACAGGATCGATACTGTCAGCGATATCCGTAAGAAACGGTTTTTTCACCGCGGACGCGGAGCACAGTTGGGGAATGTGCGCGTGGTGCCTGAATTAAAACAAATGATCAAATTTATTCGCATCAATTTACTCGATTCATTTTGGTCGTTAAAAACGCCAATCGATGTGATTTTTTGCCGAAATGTAATGATTTATTTCGATAAAGAAACCCAGGAAGTCATTTTAAAACACATGATGAACTCCCTCAGCGAGGATGGGCTTTATATTGCGGGGCATTCTGAAAATTTCAACATGTTCCCGCAAATTATCACTGCCGTAGGCCAAACAACCTATCGGCCAGTGAAGGGGCTCATGAGTGCTAAAACCTAATATCGAATATGCCATTTCAGAGCCTAATCGCTATCATGACCACCATTTTGGTTGCGATGCAGTGAAGATCTTGCCAGGCGAGTATTTTGCCACCCGTGAAGATACCATGATAGTGACAGTGTTAGGCTCCTGTGTGTCCGTGTGTTTGTATGATCCTAAGCTCAAAATCGGCGGAATGAATCATTTCTTATTGCCAAGCGATAACAGCAATTGCACAGGGGTGCTTGCCGACTCAGCCCGTTACGGTGTGTATGCGATGGAGTTATTAATCAACGACTTGCTCAAGCTTGGCGCGCAGCGTAATTCACTCGAAGCTAAGGTGTTTGGGGGCGGCAACATGTTGCGTAGTTTTACTGTACACAATATTGGTGAGCGTAATGCGGAGTTTGTGATTGAATACCTCAATCTTGAAAATATCCCTATCATTGCGGCCGATTTACTCGATGTGTATCCACGTAAGGTGTATTTCTTTCCCCATACGGGCAAAGTGAAAGTGCGCAAAATTAAGACCATGCACAACAGCACCATTCTTGACCGGGAAAGTGAATACCGCTTACGGGTTCGTAATCTCCCCACGGGCGGCGACGTTGAACTATTTGGTGATTAAGTTATGACGATCAAAGTACTCGTTGTTGATGATTCAGCGCTGATGCGCAGCCTACTGGGTAAAATGATTGAGGCTGACCCTGAGTTGTCTCTGGTTGGGCTTGCTGCCGATGCCTATGAGGCCAAGGATCTGGTGAATCAATTTCGCCCCGATGTGATTACCTTAGACATTGAAATGCCCAAAGTAGACGGTTTAACATTTTTGGACCGCTTGATGAAAGCCAGACCTACAGCTGTAGTGATGATTTCATCGTTAACCGAGCAGGGCGCGGATGCGACCTTTAATGCCTTGGCCTTAGGCGCGGTGGATTTTATCCCTAAACCGAAATTAGACTCGCCCCAAGGTATCCATGATTATCAGGATTTGATTTTAGATAAGATCAAATCCGCCGCGAAAGCCAAACTCATCAAGCCGCAGAAATTTGTTGAGCCAGTACGGCCAGTGTCGAGTAAGCGGCCGGTATTAGCCAATACAACCCTGACTCAGCATTTAGTCGCGATAGGCGCATCTACTGGCGGCACCGAAGCCATTTTGTATGTATTACAGCACTTACCTGCGGCTATGCCACCGATAGTGATCACCCAACATATGCCAGCGGGTTTTACCCGCACTTTTGCCGAACGCTTAAATCGATTGTCGCGGATCACAGTCAAAGAAGCCGAGCACGGTGAGCGACTTTTGCCCAGTTATGCCTATGTTGCCCCTGGCGATCATCATCTTGAGATCATCAAAGTGGGTGGCAGTTATAAAGTCAAATTAACCCAAGATGAAAAGGTCAGTGGCCACAGACCTTCGGTCGATGTGATGTTTACGGCCTTGGCCCAATGCGCCGCGCCTAATATCAGCGCGATGATTTTAACCGGTATGGGCAAAGATGGCGCAGAAGGCATGGTGGCACTGCATCAAAAAGGTGTCACCACTTTTGCCCAAGATGAACAAAGTTGTGTGGTATTTGGTATGCCACGAGAAGCGATAAAATGCCGTGCGGTAGATTATGTGGTGGAGTTATCGCAGATGCCGAACAAACTTATCAACCACTTAAACTCACTGTGATGGCGACATTGAATGGTCTTCAACATTAACCATCAATCTGGCGGTGAGCCAGATAATAAGACATGACGGCTTGACTGATACCGTGGCTGGGTTAATTGAGTCAATCCTACTCACTTGGTGAAACCACTAATTGATTTCGGCCTAATCGTTTCGCTTCGTACAAGTGTTTATCCGCCAGTAATAAGCAATCTTGAAACTCTTCACATTCGTCCGAGAACACTAAGCCGCCGCTGAGCGTCACTTTAAACTCGACGCCACCTTCGACAAATACAATATGGCTAAAGCTCTCGCGGATCGCATTTAACTTAGCAATGGCTAGTGGCTTTTGCATATCTGGCAGCACTAGCATAAATTCCTCGCCACCGTAGCGACCGGTAAAGTCCGTTTGCCGTAAGGATTGTTGTAACAGATGGGCAAAGGCCAGCAACACCTTGTCACCACCAGCATGGCCATAGGTGTCGTTAACCTTCTTAAAGTGATCTAAATCGAACATAGCAATACACACTTGAGAGTTAATTCGTTTAGCCACGTTATAGCAACGTCTCGCGGCAACCAGAATTTGGGTATGGTTTAACAGCCCTGTTAGGCTGTCGCGGCTTGCCGAACTGCGAATATCATGGCCACGCTGGGCGCGAGAAATCACCTGGGCGACAAATAAGCTCGGCGCAGTTTGCTTCGAAATCAAGTCATCTGATCCCGCTTGTATGATGCTGACTTTATTCTGCATAGTATCGTCAGAACTCAACACTAGGATGGGGCTAGAGGTGTATTTATCCAGTTGGCGGATCATCTTTGCCAGCTCAAGCCCGTTGACCTCAGGCATGTATAAATCGAAGATGAACAGATCGGGTTCAAACTGTTCAAGGGCGGGTAACACTTGCTCGGCACTCGACAAGCCTTTCACCATTAAACCGTGACTGCGTAATAGGCTTGAAAAATAATCCACCATAGATTGTTGGTCATCCACCAGTAATACCTTCAAAGGCTGTTTCTCTGACATCTTGAGAGATTGATGAATTTTGCGCACCAATAAGGTGGTTTCAGCGGGTTTGACAAAATATTCGCTGACATTGGCGCGAATGGCCAATAGCCGCATGTCAAAATCCCCCCGCGACGATAAAACAAACACTCGAGTATTGTTTTTCTCAAACTCAGTAGCAGCTTCGAACAAGGCTTCTTCAGTCCAATCGGGTAGAATTAAATCTAATAAAATTAGATCGAAGGGCGATTCATTTTGCACTACCAGAAAACTCGTGAAATCCAAAAAGTGCTGCACACTAAAACCGAATTCCCGCAGCTGTTTAGTGATCATAACTCCCACGTTATTATCGTCTTCTATGATGGCAATATGGTGTTCATGGCGCGCCTTTGATGGTTTATAAGGGCTTTGCTGCATTTGCGCCTCCACTACTGGAGCCGACGGTTGACCGCGCCTATTGTTTTGTAACAATTGATGGAAGAGGGTATCTAAGCTTTTAATGGTAGGCAGTTCGGGGGCGGGGGCATTGAGCAAGCCCTTAAGCTGCAACTCGAGTTTATCGACTATGTGTTTGGTATCCGACAACCCAAAGGTTTCGCTCGATCCTTTTAAGTTATGCACCTCGCGATAAACGGCGGACAACATGTGTGCGTCCCAATTTTTCCGCAATGAAATCCACAAGGTAATGATTTGCTTCTTTTTATCCGGAAGCGCATGTAAAAACTGTCGTCTAAGCTGCTCTAACGAATCTTCAAAACTCATAGGCGATAGATATCCTAAATGATTGAGCCATAGGCTTTCATCCCGATGTCGTCACAGCCCGAGACGATGAAACCCTTTTACACTGATACTAAAATTGACTCTGTTCTCCACAGAAGGATGCAACAGATTCAATCAATTGCGCGTATTTTCTCTCTGACTAATAGAGTGTAAACCACTGCAAAAAAAACGACGGAGAAATGTAGAGATGTCGCTTCCCTAAATAGACTTCCTTTTTAAATCGCCAATATTCGCGTTGTGACATAAAACGGCAAAACGTAAAATATTTTATGTAAAACAGCAGGATAATGATGACGTGTATTTTGTATCAAAAGCGATTGTGATAAGTTAGCCTCATTAAAAACAATCACTTGTTGCAAAAGGATCGTTGTCAGTGAGCATAGCATTTTATAATGACCACGCCGAAATACTCGCGGCACAGTATTTGTCTAAAACCTTTGAAGAAGTGCATTCAAGTTGGTTACATCATCTTTTACCTCTACTCGCCAAAAATACACTGTCGATATTGGATGTTGGAGCCGGTTCTGGGCGGGATGTGCATTACTTAGCCCAAAGGGCACAGGGCAGAGAAACGCAAATTATAGCAATCGAACCTGCTATTACTTTAGCGAAAATGGGGCAGGTGTTAACCCGAGATTTGCCCGTGAGCTGGATTGAGGATAGTTTACCTCAGTTGCAAAAAGTGGTTGGCCTAGCGCAACAGTTTGATCTGATTTTACTCAGCGCTGTGTGGATGCATTTATCACCCTCTGAGCGCCCACTTGCACTGGCAACACTCTCACGTTTACTCAATTTGACGGGACTTTTAGTCATCAGTTTGCGCCATGGTCCAAGCCCCGATGCGCGCGTTATGCACCCCGTTAGTGCTGATGAACTGCTCACATTGGCTGCAGATTGTCAGCTACAACTTTTAGATTCGAGCCAAGATGAGACTGACAAACTCGGTCGCACACAAGTGCATTGGCAGACGCTAGTTTTTATATCCAAACTGATGCCAAGCGTAAATGCACCTGAAGCAAGCGTTATTATTCAGGAGCGACTGAATGCCGATTGATGCGAGAAAACAAGTTGAATTTATTAGCTATTTACAACGTCTGTTAGTGGAAGGTGATTTCGTTGCAACATACAAATTTGCCTTACTGCATGCGATCGCAGATGTCTGCATCGAACGGCCATTAATACTTAATGCCGATCCTGAACAGAGAACCGCCATCAGTATTGATGAGCTGGTAGAAAAGTTTATTGAACTCTATTGGCAACACTCTTTACCTTTTGGTGCCGTTAATGCGCATTTTGTTCTACTTCAAAATAATGGAAAGCAATCAGCCTTAATCAACAGTTTGATTGAGCTACGTAATCAAGGCGTTAACAGTTTATCCCAGTTAAAAGCGCATCTTAGTTATCCAGCTTTATTGCGTAAAACACGCGCTACCTTTAAAGAGGGTCCGTTATGGCGCTTACAAATTTTGTCCCGAAGCGCAGATTGTTTTCTTTATCCCCATGATAAAACGAAAAATTACATTGAGTTAAATCCGGGCATAGCATTTTGCTTCAGGCGATTTCACGATTTAGTGGTGTCATTGGCTCGTACTCAATGGGTGCAGAAAGTCGCCGAGTTTCCCGCAAATCAGGTCGTTATTGGCAATAAAGGCAATTTAAGCGAGTTTCTATTTGGCAGTGACCGACAAACGATCACTCACGCCAGACCTTTACTACTTGATATCCAAAAAGGCCAATGCTTCTATTGCCATAAGTCATTAAAAGAAACTGGTGAAGTGGATCACTTTATTCCTTGGACACGATATCCTAATGATTTAGGCCATAATTTTGTCCTCGCTCATAGCAGTTGCAATAACAATAAACGCGATCATCTTGCCGCTCAGCACCATAAAGATAACTGGTATGAGCAAAATATTATCCAGCACGGCCAAGCGTTGCACTCTGAACTCAGCCGATATTTCGTCTGTGAGAGTGATCGCTCCGAAGCCATCACCACTTGGGCCTATCAGCTTGCAGGACAAAATCGCTCGCCTCTATGGCTCGATAAAAAGACCTTTGTGCCTTTTAACGCGACAGATAATGACTTATCGAGCACAGCAATTTAGATATTGAGGAAAACGGGCGATGGATAGCCGATTTAAGCGTAGTTTTTTGATGTTGTTCATCATGGCGATTTTAGCGCTACTGATTGATCATTATCATGGTCGTTGGTTTCGTGTTGAGTTTTCCCAAGTATTTGCAGAGCTAGCTCAGCCGTTACAGCAAGTTTGTATAAAACAGAATTGGCAATGGTGTTCAGCGAGCTCTATGCCATTAATGACTCGTGTTAATGATCTGCCAAATACTAATCAGCAAGTAGATGAATATCATGGTGAAGATCAGTACCTAGGTTGTGATTTGTTGACTGTGCAAGAAGGACGCATTGCACAACAAAAAGTGGGGGGTGTTTATACTTGGGTTGATGAGAATGGCATAACTCATTTTTCTGATATAAATCATGCATCAGCTGAGAGTAAGTTAACTCAATATACTGAACCTAAATACAATTTCGAATTGAACATTGATTCCTTAGTCAGTACTCCACCGCCATTTTTTAGGGACCGACTGACCAGCACTATCAATCAAATCGATCAAATTTATCGTCAATATCTACCCAAGCGCACCCTACAGCCCATTAAGGTTAACTTGATGCTTGCAGGCAATTTAACTGCCTATAATAAACTTAAAAGACAGTACGCATCCACGGTAGGTGCAAGCCAAGGATTCTATTCAAGTCAGCATAATTTGGCCGCAGTTTGGCACAGAGAAGATGCTCAAGCGTTTCGTACTGCAATTCACGAAAGCGTTCATGTCATTAATGCGGGTCAATTTGGTCATACTCCGCGCTGGTTTAATGAAGGCATGGCGGAATATTTTGAATCGCCCGCTTTTCTAGCAACGATTGATACAAATAATCGTTATGATGCCATCATTCAAAACAATACCAGCCGAAGTCACGCATATCGTGTCGTCGACGAATCTATTCCTTTATCAATGGGATTGAGTGAACTATTAACGGCTTCAGACCATGATTGGCAGGGGCAAAAACAAGCTGCGTTATACCAGCATGCTCACAGTTTTATGGCTTTCCTCTTTAGCACTCGCCAAGGTCGAGTGACCTTAAAGCAGCTTTTGCTGCAATTGAGTGAGCAACGCTGCCAAGCTAAAGTAATCGATGAACTATTTACACGTTATCCTGGTGGCATCAAACAACTGGATCATGATTGGAAAACGTGGCGTTAATTCAGTTTAAAAATCTTAATTATCTATTTTTAAAGGAAAGGTATGACAGAGTTACTAAAAAGGATTATTTCACTTTTATTGATAATACATGTCTAGTTTTGGAGGTTCGATGATGAAATCGATTTTCTTACTGCCCATATCTGTGCTTGTGCTGATAGGTTGTACAACGCCTAAATCGCCGAGTGAAGTGTATGACGAGTACAATGCTAAAGTACAGCAGGGGATAAGTTATCAAGAGGACAAGGCTTACTATACCCAACGTAAGCAAGCGAATGTTGAGTCTAAGTTCCCGCAGTATATGCAGCAGATGAAGCTATCCCGCGATGAAGTGATCGCATCTTATCTTTCATTTTCAAAAGCCGCTGCCAAGTGCAAAGCACTCACCTTAGTGTCGCAGGTGATAGAAGGGGATACGGCCGTCCTTGAATATGCACAAAAAGATCTCTGTGGTAATGCATCGGAGGCGAATGAAAAACAAAGAATTAGCATGATAAATGAAGGTGGTTGGAAAATTGATGAGCTCCAAATTAGTCTCTAAATCATTTGGAATGTCATATCAATGACAGGATTTTATGAGTTTTTTAGCCTACCAAACGGAGTTGAGGTTACTTGCCCCCATTGTACTGGCTGCGCCACTTTTACCTTTGCCCATGTTTTTCGTTTAGAGAAAAAAGATGTGCATTTATTTGAGGGTCGGCAGTTTGAGATCAAGCAGTTTAATCAAAGATTTGCCCATAAATGGCCTGGTGTGCTGTTTTTCCCTCCGCTATTGGATGCTTCTTGGCGGGAAAAATTGCCAGAAAAATACCAAGGTACTTCGACTTGGGAACATAGGGCGAACAGTGCTTTTACAGATGGTACAGATCTTGGTCTTATTTGTTGTTATCAGTGTATGGCAAAACAGAAACATCGACTTGAATGGCCCAATGATTCATTTTATTCCCTTGAGTTTAAAGGTCATTCACTTTGGGCATTTAATAAACAGATGATGCTTCAGATCCGTGATTATATTCAAGCCAAAGATCGCGATGCGGTATTCGAGTCAGAGCCGATAGTCATTCGACATTTGCCGACAATTTTTAAACTGGCTAAAAATCGTGAGACATTGGTTAAAAAAATTAATAAGCTAATTTATAGCCCATAGTTTCTACATACCTATTTCAAAGACTTGTGTGGTCAATCTCATCGAGTAGTTGTGTTAAGTTGTCTGTGACTCGGATATTTGCTTTTCTATTAGTTATTACAGTTAGCGGGTCTATTATCATGTCGAAATATCATATTGGCACTACCGAAGATGAATTCGAACCCGGTTCTGGCGGCCATATACTTCGTAACAAACTCGCGATAACCGATGAAGAGGATATGGCAGAGGTAGAGACACAGTTGTTACTAAAGCTTTATGAGTACGTGTTTCAATCTGGTGTTATTGAAAGCGAGCATCTATCGGTTGGTATGCTCTTTGAGTGGCATCGAAAATGGCTCGGTAATGTTTATTACTGGGCTGGTGAGCGGCGTACAGTCAATATGGGAAAAGGTGGTTTCGAATTTACGGCAGCGGCTCAAATACTTAAGTGTCTCACTCAGTTTGAAAAGGAATATTTAAGCAAGTTCAATGGTTTAAATTCATTTTCTAGAGATGAAGTTGTGAGTTACTTGGCTGAAAGTCATGTGGAATTTATCCTAATTCACCCATTTAGAGAGGGAAATGGACGTTTGTCACGTTTGATACTCGATGTTATGGCAGTAAAGGCGGGTTATCTCCCACTTGATTATGGGATTTGGGAACAAAATAGAGATTTTTATTTTAAGTCAATTCAAGCAGGGTTGGGTGGGGATTATCAACATATGGCTCGTTTGGTAAACGATGTGCTCAGCGCTAAAAACGAATGAAGTTTAGGCTAAGGTCAAATGACTGAAACGGCTTTTTTTGGCCTTCAATTTTGCTTCAACTTCAGCCGTAGTTTTACCCGTCTCAATAGCGGTTGAACTGGCCACAGCGCGATAGAGTCGATTTTGAGTCACTTGTGTGTTTTTTGATTTAGTTTTCATCGGATCAACCTCAATTAAGTGCATGAATTATAGCACTCTAGATAACGAATAGACAGCTGTGTATCCAAGGCCCAAAGCAGCAATACTTCATGTTTTACCAATCATATCGCTCTTTAGATATCGATAAAAAGTCGTCAGTAGGTTCTCCAATGACGACTCTTTTAATCAAGCTGACATAGCCGATTAAGGTTTATCAAAGCACAACATTACGCGCTTTTTCTCGCTTCCATTTCAGCTTGGCTTGAAAGATACTCATCGAAGGTACCTTGGAAGTTAATCACTTTTTTATCTTTAATATCAATGATACGTGTAGCGAGCGACGATACAAACTCACGGTCATGGCTGACGAATATCAAAGTGCCTTCAAAGTCTTTCAATGCATTATTGAGTGCTTCGATGGCTTCCATGTCCATGTGGTTTGTCGGTTCGTCCATGATCAGCACGTTGATGTCTTGCATCATTAACTTACCGAATAACAAGCGGTTTTTCTCTCCGCCTGAACAGTTACGGGCTTTCTTGTTCGCATCATCTTCGGTGAACAGCAGACGGCCTAACATGGCGCGTACCATAAGATCGTTATGCTTAGGTTGGCGCCATTGTGACATCCAATCCATTAGCGTGTAGTCGTTATCAAATTCGTCACTGCTGTCTTGCGGGCAGTAGCCGATTGATGCGTTTTCTGACCACTTGATCACGCCTTTATTGTGTTCTAGATCATTAACTAAGCAGCGTAGGAAAGTGGTTTTACCCACGCCGTTTTCGCCGATAATCGCTAATTTTGCACCGGCTTCGAGGATTAAGTCGCCGCCTTCGAATAGCAGTTCACCATCAAACCCGTGGGCCAAATCTTCAAGGATCAGTGCTTGGCGATGCATTTTCTTGCCAGCATCGAAACGAATAGAAGGGTGGATACGGCTTGATGATTTGACTTCATCAAGCTTGATTTTGTCCATTTTCTTCGCGCGCGAGCTGGCTTGTTTTGCCTTAGATGCGTTGGCACCGAAGCGGTTAACGAAGTCTTGCAGCTCTTCGATTTCAGCACTTTTCTTGGCGTTACCCGACAATAATTGTTCGCGCAGCAATGCCGATTGTGCGAGGAAGTATTCGTAGTTACCTGGGTAAATGCGCAATTCGCCATAATCGATATCCGCCATGTGGGTACAGACGGCATTTAAGAAGTGCCTATCATGGGAAATAATGATCATGGTGCATTTACGTTTGTTCAACTCGGTTTCTAACCAGCTAATGGTATGGATATCCAAGTTGTTGGTTGGTTCGTCGAGCAGCAGAATATCTGGGTTGGCAAATAGCGCTTGGGCTAACAAGACCCGCAATTTCCAGCCCGGTGCCACTTGTTGCATTAGACCGTAATGGAAAGATTCTTCAATACCCGCTTCGAGCAGAATTTCACCGGCGCGACTTTCAGCGCTGTAACCATCCATTTCGGCAAATTCACTTTCAAGATCGCCAACGCGCATGCCATCTTCTTCAGTCATATTCGGATTGGCGTAAATGGCATCGCGTTCCTGCTTGACTTTCCACAGGGCAACATCCCCCATGATCACCGCATCGATCACACTGTATTGTTCAAAGGCGAACTGATCTTGGCTCAGAGTACCGACTTTTAAGCCGGGCGTGATAGACACATTACCAGAGGTTGGCGCTAACGCGCCGCTTAAGATCTTCATAAAGGTCGATTTGCCACAGCCATTCGCGCCGATCAAACCATAGCGGTGACCATTGCCAAATTTCGCTGAAATGTTTTCAAACAATGGCTCTGGGCCAAACTGCATCGTGATGTTCGCGGTAGAGATCAAAGGAGCTTTCCTAGGTATTTGCTAACGGGGATTGTGATAAACAAGCCTCAAAATGAAACATGCGCTTCACCCACTCTAAGCCAAAATAGTAAAGTGGGGATAATAAGGTCGCGGAGTATACAGACTAAGGGCTAAATATGCGAGCTAGTATGTGATGCGCAGCGATAAATCGAGCCGTTTCAGTTGCGTTTATTTGCGGATAGGTGAAGGCGTGAGTTTATAGCGTTTGCATGATATCGCAGATATGCCGATCTAAACTGCCAGCTTGCGGTATTATTTCTTTGTACTAAAGCCGACGCCAAACCTTGCTAGCGCAAATAAAAGAAGGCGTTTAGCGTATTTACCGTTATTATTCCCGCAGTTTTGTCGAGCAGCAGATTTTACGGCTAAAATTTAATGGCTCAGTTGAAGGCTTTAGGACTGTAAGATCTAAGTGTCGCGAGTTTTGTAGCGAATTAAGTCACTCGTTTAACCACTCAATACCGTAAACTAATACCTTAAAATCAGCCAATTGGGCTGGATTTGGAATTCCCATGATAGAAGAGCAACAGAACAACCCATTACACGGCCTTAAACTCGAGACAATGATCACTGAGTTAGTCGATTTTTATGGTTGGAAAATTTTATACGCGGCATTAAAGCTAGGCTGCTTTAACACTAACCCGACCATTGAGGCTTGTATCATTTTCCTCAAAAAGACCGAATGGGCGCGGGAGAAAGTGGAAAACTTCTACTTATACCGATTCAAGCGTATGCCTAAAGCCGTCGGTGAGCAGTTTGATCTTAAGCCACGTGAACGTGGTTTTGCCTCAGGTATCGTCCCGCGTAAACCGATGGAGCTAACATTAGCATCTATCGCTGAAATGCAAGCCAAAGCCAGCGCCGAGTACGAAGCGGGTAACCGCCGTCCAAATTCTGGCAAGCGCTTTGGTAATGACGTGGGTAAAAGCGCTGGCAAAAAAACTGCGGGTGGACGGGGAACGGGTTCTGGCTATGGTTCGTCCAATAGCAGCTCACAGCGTCGCAGCGAACCCAGATATGATTCAAGAAATGATTCCAGAATGACTGAGCGTTCAGGACCAAGCCCATCGACGGATGATAACGATCCTTGGGGTACTAAGCGCAGTTAATTCGATGTTAGTCGCCCTGAATGAAGTTATTGTTTTAACTGTGTGATAGACGATTTAGGCGGGTGTAAACGAAAGAGGGTAGCCGTAGTTCTTGGCTAACCTCTTTTTTTTGATTAATAATTCAATTTATTGAATGCTGGTTAGCAAATTATCGGGGGTTATTATTTTGAATTTGCATATTACCTGCATAAATAGTTAACCCCTTCAATTTTCGTTCGCGTTGCGCTAAGTGCAAATCGTTACCTGCATAACGCATTATCCGCAGTGGCATTTCAAGCAATAAATTGGCCCTATTGCATGTCGAGTTGTTTGACTATGCTGCTCCAAGGTAACCATTTAAACGCTTGGTTGGCATCGGGTAAGTGGTTGTGACCATCCTGTACCACCAGCATTCCCTGTTGCCAAACACCATGGCCGACGGGCAAATGCGTGACGGCCAGCCCATCGGTTTCTGAAGCGCCGTCTATGCTGGTTTCGCGGCCGTTTTCCATGCCGTTCAAGTTCACCCCAATGCGGAAACGTCCCACCTGTGCGTAAGGTGCCTTAGTTTGATAAAGCAGATAACTGTTATTGCCTTGACTGGATACCACCAGCAAATCTTGTTTTTTGCCGTGAATGCTCGCACCTTGATACAGAGCAATCCCTTCAACATCGGCGACTAAATCGCCTTCGGCCTTAATGATCAATTTGCCCTCTGTACTGGCATCTGCTTTGGCATTAAAGCGCCAAATGCCTTTGTCTTCTTCACCGATAAACAGCGCATGTTGCGCTTCATCGACCACACAACCTTCAACTTGGCTTGGGGTGTGAATATCCCGCACTAGTGTGATGCTTGGCCCATTTTGTTTCCAATCAACACGATATTGGGCGATGCGGCCAGATTTCTCGTTAGCGAACACGTATAAGGTTTGCTCATCTTGATACAGACACATGCCGTAAATATCCGTCATGTTAGTTGCTTGATTTGGGTATTCAGTAATCTTGCCTGCGGCGTCGATTTCATAAAAGGCGAGGCTGTCGTGTTCGCGCTGGGTTGCGACTGCGATATCGCGTGACTTTCCACCAAGTTTGACCCGTTGGCGTAAATCGACATTGTTGATCCGGCCCGATGGCAGCGCTTGAACTTGCTCGCCGCGCATATTAAAACTCAATAATCCCCAACGTTTGTTGGTGCCAAGCACCAGGCTTTTTTCGGGGTCAGTAGGATGCACCCAAATGGCGGGATCATCCATAGTATCGCCCGGTCTATCAGATGGCGCGCTCTCAACCCAAGCGGGGATTTCTACAATATTTTCCGCAACTGTTGTTGGCCTCGCTTGTGCATCGGCGGCTGTGTTAGTACTCGGCAAGGATGTGGCGAGTAACTTTTGGGGTGACACTTGTGTCAAGGCTTGTGGCAAAGCTGGTGACAAGGTTTGCTCAGTAAAAAGATAGCGGTCGTTTTTATCATCATAGAGAGCAAACGTCGCAGTTTTTGCTTGGGCTGATGTGTTCGCGTTTATAACAAGGCTTAAGCGCTGCGCCTTGGTTATCGCTTTTACCTCGGTTTTATCGTTGGTTTTTGTCGATGGCGCGCTAAAATTCAGTATTTGAGCGCCTTTGTCGTCCATCACTTTGCCGTTTTTATCACTGAGTAGCAATTGACCGTTCAGCTGGTTTAAGCCGGTGATGTGATTATCGAGCGCGGGGAAGATGAGCTTAGCGCGAGTATCGGCAAACGAGCTGGCATCAAACTGCCATACACCCGCTTCGGGCTCACTGACATACAGCGTATCGCCATCGATAGCGCAGTCCGTGCTGTTAACCGGAATCGATTGGCTGCGCATTAGCTTAGGTGAGAAATGCGCGGCATTACCCAATAACCACTGCTCGCTCTTACCACTTTCACCGCCAAACCACGCGTAGACATTGCCATCCTGAGTGCGGGGCTGAATACAGATCCAGTTAATCTCGAAATGACCCATGGGCAGCAAGGGCAAGATATTGGTCGTCGGTTTGCCATTGATTTCTTTGAGCATAATAGGACGCACGCGGTCGGCTTTGCGATCGAGCGTTAAGGCATAGGGATCGCTAAAGGCGAGTAATTCAAAGTCACCTTGCACCAGTAAACTCGCAGTAGGCAAGGGCGCTTGTGGGGTCGTTTGCCTGCCTTGTTGCGTTTGTGCCATCAAAACGGTTTGTAACATCAGTCCTTGCTGTTCGCTGGCAAAGAGCCAGTGAGACAGAGTGATATCGCTCTGTTTGTCCTGATTAAAGATGAGTGGCTGTGCTTGGCTGCCCTTATGGCCCGCTATGGTTTGAACATCGACGCTGATGGTATTTGCCATGGCAGTCAAGGGCGTATGACTGGCGATAAGGCCGAGCAATACGGCGGATGATAGTAAAGTTTTTTTCATAATGTTATTCGCTAGTATTCTGTTTTATCAGATTTTTATTAAATTTATCATCGACACTTGTCAGCAAACTTCGCAGCACACTGTCAGCCCATTTTTAGCCCAAAAAGTCTACTCTCAAGCTTGTTAATAACCTAAGTGCCGATGAGCGCGTTAATAGTTAGTGTATTGCAGGCCTAATTGGAAAGTGCGGCCATAGGCTTCGTACTGGGCGTTATAGGCACTGTTACCGGCGTAGCTGTAATAGGGTTCATCGGTGAGATTCACGCCTTTGAAATACAAGGTCAGGTTGGTGGTGATATGCGCCTTTGCGACAAAATCCCATTGCAAGTGGCTGTCTTCATAGAGATCGAGACGCGAGTCATCGATTTCAGACACTTCTTGCAAGTATTCCGATTTATAGGCAGCCGATAACCACACGCTGGCGTAAGTGTTCTCATAACCTAAGGACAGGTTCGCGGTGATATCCGACTGACTTGGCATCGGAATATCACGGCTGTGCTCTGCGCCGTCATCTAACCAGCTGATGCTGGCGGCGGAATCTGTGTAGGTTAGGTTAGAATTGAGCACGAGTCCGTTAAAGGGCTCAGGCAGAAAGTAGAATTCCTGCACATAACTGAGCTCAATCCCAGAAATGTGGGCACTGTCGCCGTTAATGTAAGTCACTGCGCTATGGGCATCGACATAATCGCCCCGTCCGGCTAAGTCTGCTTTGTAGATAAAATTATCAATGTCCTTGTAGAACAATCCCGCCGACACGAGCCCAATATTGCCAAAGTAGTGCTCTAGGCTCAGATCGAAGTTCATGGATTCGAGCGACTTAAGATGGGGATTACCGAAAGTTAAATCGATATCGCCGTCATCTTCTTCGCGCAAATAACCTGGCGCGAGTTGACCAAAGGTCGGGCGCACTAAGGTGTTGGTCCACGCGCCGCGCAGCACAGTATTGTCAGAATAACGGTAGGTGAGATGCAAAGCGGGCAACCAATGATCTTCATCGCTGGTGTTGTTGATATCGATAAACTCGCCGCTAACACCATCGAAACCATGGCCTTTAGAATCCCATTGGTTTTGCTCGAACCTTAGCCCTGTGAGTATCCGCAGTTTACCGGTATCTAAGTGACCCATAAGATAGGCGGCGTTAACATCTTCAGTGATATCAAAGTCATTGATGGTCGATTCGATATCATCGCGATTGGCATCCGCGTCTAAGCTGTCCACCAGATCCCACACGGGTGAAGCGTTAATGCCCGCGCCAAAGCGGCCGAGACTGTAATCGACTTCATCACCTGAGTATTGGCTCAGTAACAGGGCATCATCGCTCACGCCTTGGTCGGCAAAGTCACTGTAAATCCACACTTCTTCACGATTGGTTTTATCGCGGCGGCTGAGTTTTAGCCCCGTTTTCACTTCGGCAGGATAGCCACCTAGGCTCAGTTGGCGGCTGAGGTCGAATTGGGCGCTGTTAATGGTGTCTTTGGCTTTCGACTCGGCTAACTCGATTTCGTCCAGCTCAAAATTATCGGTTTGATAATAGCTTTCGGGCGCTATGATCTGCGGCTGCTGACTGTCGCTAAAACCTGTGTCATCGATTTTGGCGACAAAGTCCGCGCCGGCAATATCCCGTGGCTTGTCGGCACTTGCCGTACTGTGGCTTGCTTGATAATCGAGGGTCCAGCGCTCAAAACGGGTTTCTCCGCCAAGGACATAGGAAGTGATGTTTTGGTTTTCGCTACGGGATTTAAGTGAGCGCGTGGTTTTGCCTTGGCTGAGTTCGCCTGCTTGTAGCGGCGATTTCCACTTCGTCTTGGCGCTGTTGCGGGTTTCGGTGTCGTCAAACTCACTGTAAAGCGTGCGCAGGTATAAATCTGTGTCATCGCTTGGGCGATAATCAAAGTTCACCCCTATGCCTAAACGCTCACGATTGATTTCATAGTCACGATGATCGACTGACTCGAGCGCCGCATTGCCGTAACCTGTGCCATCGGTGAAATCCCAGTTGCCACCCGTTTCGACGTTATCCGAGCCAAAGTCGCGGTTGTACCAGCTAGCGCCGATGGCGATACCTAACTTTTCGCCAATGACATCGCTGTAACTGGCGGCCAATTTGGGATTGGTGTTGTCAGTGAGAGAATCTTGGCTGGCTTCTGCGCTTAAGTTAACGTAGGTATCGTCTCGATCGAACGCTGACAGGCTTTTGACTTCAATCGCGCCGCCCAGTGCGTCGGCATCCATATCTGGGGTTAAGGTTTTACTGACTTCAACCGATTGCAATAAATCCGATGGCACTACGTCGAGCGCCACGGCGCGGCGATCGCTCTCGGGCGATGGCAGACGCGTGCCGTTCATCGACACTGAGTTATAGTCCGGCGCCATGCCGCGTACTCGCACAAAACGACCTTCGCCTTGGTCACGTTCAATAGAAAGCCCCGGCACGCGTTGCAGTGATTCGCTGATGTTGCTGTCGGGGAAATTGCCCAGCACGTCTGCGCTGACCACATTGAGCACGTTATCCGCACCACGTTGACGGTTCATCGACTTACTCAAGGCGCCTTGCTGGCCGACCACCATAATGTGTTCAACATCTTTGCTGCTGAGGCTGACATCCTGCTGGCTGGTTTGCTTATCGGCAATCTGGACCTTGTGCTCCATAGGTGTAGCGCCGAGGTAGTTGACCACCAGAGTGTAATCGCCGTCATTAATGCCGACAAAGAAGTAGCGACCATCACGGCCAGCCTGTTGGCTCAGATTAAGCTCTTTGATAGTGACACTCGCGCCAGCTAAGGGCTGCTGGCTATTTTTGTCACGAACCTGACCTTCGAGTTTACCCACGGCAAAGGCATTGGCGCTGGAGCCAGCGGCCACAATGGCAAGGGCGATGGCCGATAGCGGCGTGCGAAATGACATATTAACTTCCTATTATTTTGTTGGTACGCGAGTGTTATCCGTGACGGCCAGTTACCCTCGGTCGCTGCATCGCGACATGAGTTGCAACATGAGTTGCGACATGGCATCACGGATTTGAATCTGTGTTTTTAGTCACGAGAAACATTCAATAGCGGCAACGTTAGGGTAGGTTAATGTCAGATTTGTGACGGGATTTTGTAAACGGGGCAAACTTGCCCTCAAACGCCGCTTAATAGCGATTTTTTGCGAGAGCGTGAGCTAAAAAGACGCTTATCACAGTGGGCTTAGCAGCAAGAAAATAGAAGAATGGCTTGTGTATTATATGAGGCTTATAGATTTTAAAGCATTTAAAAACAATTACTTGCTGGTGCCCATGGAGAGGGACTAGGCAAAGATGAGCAAGCGTTGCCAGCATAATATCCGACAAATAGCCGTAAAATCCCAAAGTGGTTGAGCTAATTTGCCGCAATCACGCTAAACCGTACGTCACCTTTTTGTCATAAAACTGGGTTAGCTTGCGGTGCCAATAGGGTGAATTCCCACTCCATTCTGCACAACAAAATCAATAGGTGAGCCCTTGCATTATCCCGTGAAATCGCTGCGACTGGCCTGTGTGTATGGCTTAAGTCTGTTGATCATCTTTATCGTGCCGCTACTGCTGTGGCAGAACACGCCTGCGAAAGCCATTCCTCAAGTTGATTGGCTCGATATCGCCGCAGAAGGAGCCTTGTTTGTGCTGGGCATGTGTTGGTTGATGGTGATTGTTTCGGCTCGTCCATTGGGGCGCGTAACCAACTTACTGGTGGTAGGTCTGGCAAGTTATTGTTTAGGTTGTTATTTAGATTTACTCGATGAAATTTTTATCGTTAAAACGCTGCCCGTGTATAACTGGTTTGAAAAGATGCCAACGCCGATTGGTCTACTCATTCTAACTTGCGGGCTTTGGCTGTGGCGCGACGAGCAAGCCGTCGTCAACCGTCAATTACAAACCCGCGAGCAATTTTATCGCCAACACCATCTGACCGATGGCCTAACCTTATTGAACGATGCGAAAGCCTTCGAGCACCACTTGCTAAAGCAACTGGCGCAGCAGCAACCCTTTGGGCTGATCATGCTTGATATCGATTATTTTCATCAATATAACCAACTTCAAGGTGCAAAAGAGGGCGATAAACTGTTATCCGATGTCGCCCAGTGGTTAAGTACCCAGCTAAGAAGTCAAGATTTGGTCTGCCGTTATGCTGGCGATCGTTTTATCATTTTGCTCAATGGTGCAATCGCACCTTGGGTCAGTACCATGGCGGAGCAGCTAAAGTACGGCATTACAGCACTGGGCTGCGAGGTTTCAGTGGTGTGGGCTTTGCCATCTCCCAAGATGGTTGTGGATAAACTGAGCAGTGAACCAACAAAACGACCGCTTAAGGATGAAGCGCAGGCATTACTCAAATTACTCAATGAAAAAATGTCACAGCAAAAGTTAAACCGTCAGCCATTAAACCCACAGACCACGACAGTCAGCGCGTTTCATGAGCCGCGATAAATGAGAGCCCTAGCCACTTGGCAAGATAAGTGTATCGATAGCCAACTGCTGGTGGCGAGCCTTGTCGGCTTATTTAAGCAAAGGGGACTGGATTGCGACAAATTACTACGTGGTACGGGGATTTTCAGTGCTGATATCCGCAAACCTGGCCATAGCATTAGCCCGAAACAATTACTCAGACTGGTGGATAATGGTTTATCACTGTGGCCAAGTGGTGACTTAAGCTTTTTACTTGGTCAATTATGGCTGCCATCCCAAAGTGGCGCGCTAACTGCGGGGATGTTATGCGCACGGGATCTCAATGAACTTGGGTTATTTTGGTATCAATTTCATTGGCTCACTCAGCCTTGGTTACAGTGCTGGCGTTGGCAGGGTGACAAAGAATGGCATTTTTTACTGAGTCTCGATTTAGGCACTCAGCGGCATACAGAGTTCTTTATTGAGTTAAGCCTGTCGTCATTGGTCGCCAGTTGTAAACAATTGATGGGGCAGGGTTGGCGTGGCAGCATGAGCTTTCCCTACGAGACGCCACAGAATATCGCCCAATATTATAAGTACTTCGGCACAGACATTAGTTTCGATGCGCCGCTGTGTCGAGTCTCGATGGCAAAAGCCTTTATGCAGCAACCGCTGTTATATGCGCAGCAGATCGCCAGCAGCGTTGAATCACAAGCTACACGCCATGCTGTGACTCATGCTGTCATTTCGCGCCAAAGTCACTTTCAATCGCCGCGCTACACACTGTTTGCCAGTGAATATAGACTCGGACTGGCGGCGGGCATTCGTTTGTCGCTGATGCGGGATAACTTAAGTTTGCCAGAAATGGCAGAAAAATTAATGATGAGCCCAGCGACCTTAAAGCGTCGCTTGGCCGAGATGGATTTAAGCTTTGGCCAACTCGCCGATGAAACCCGTTTAATCAAAGCGCTTTATTATTTAGCCACACCTTCGCAAGACGCCCACACGATTGCAAACTCACTGTCATTCAGTGATGCCAGTAATTTCAGGCGTTCTTTTAAACGCTGGACAGGCCAATTGCCCACCTATTTTCGCAGCTGGCTGGCTTAAGCCACTACAAGAAATATCACTTCTCATTGTCTCTTCATTTTGACCACTAACTTAATACAGGTCCTTTGTTGTTAGTTAATATAAAAGTGAACTTCTATTCAAAAAAATGCATGACAGTTAGGAGAAAACCCGAGACTACATCGCTTATTTTGCATATTTAAAACATAGATATTCATGTAAGCACGGAACAAGGATGCATATGCTATGTTGCTATTTTCCAAGAATTTAACTTTAGGGGTAAAATAAGGCTGAAGCGGAATACTTAAAGACATAAACTCGCGAGTTTTAGAGTGATCCCTGCTAATCTGTGATTGAGCCTATTTAATGTTATCGCTAGGAATGCCGATGGATAAGAAACCCCTTGAATTGGTTTACCCATTTTTAACGGAAGCTTTGCGGCTGAGCGAGAATGGTCTAGCAGTGTTAGACAAACATAATCATTTTATCTTTTATAATAATACCTTTGCCAAAATGTTTGGTTTTGTTGAGCAAGACATGGTCGGCAAGCATTTTGATGACATGATGCGCTTTGCCTTTACCCATAAACAGGGACCGAACATTGAACATGAAACCATAGAGGAATGGCTCGAACTGATTCATACCAATCAACGTAAATCGACTTTTCGACGTTTTGAAGTGGATCTGGTGGATGGCTGCTGGTTACAACTCTCGGAACAGGTTTATCACAATGGCGATATGGTGATTGTTTGCACGGATATCACCCAGTTAAAACAGGTCGAATTTGCCCTTAGGAATGCGCAGACTGAATTAAATCGCCTCGCGCTCACCGATGAGTTAACGGGGATTGCCAATCGGCGTCATTTTTTTCAGCAGTTAGAGCACGAAATCAAACGCTTGAGTCGCTTACAGTTGCCATTATGCCTAGTGATGATGGATATCGATAATTTTAAACTGGTTAATGATCGCTACGGCCATCAAGTCGGTGACAAGATATTGCAACATTTTACCCAATTCATCAGCACTCGAACGCGTCCCTACGATATTTTTGGCCGCCTCGGCGGTGAAGAGTTTGCACTACTACTGCCAGAAACCACGGTTGATACCGCTCAAAAAATCGTAATGCGTATGATGTCATCCCTTGCCAATGAGGACATTTCTGCAATCGTGGCTGATTTTCAATATCAATTTTCAGCAGGGGTCAGCGCCTTAACCCCTGTGATTATTCGCCATAGTATTGATAACAGTACTGATATTGCAGATGTGGAGCAGGTTGCATTGCCCATTGGAACCGGAAGTCAGTGCCGCTCGGATGCTGAAAAGCTGGTGGCCGAGGCCGATAAAGCACTCTATCATGCTAAAACCCTCGGACGAAATCGTGCGGTAATATGGGACGAGGTGATGTTACCTCGCCACAAGCCCAGCTAAACAAAGCATTCGACATTCAGTGCATTAGTACTCAAGGGAAACTGTGTTAATCAATCAGCAATATACCCGCCATGGACCCGATTACCGATTTGGTGAGCAGGTGACATTTCTTGATGTTAAACAAACCTTTGGTTTTAGTCATGTACGTGTTGGCCGCTGGGTTACGCGGGATGAATCGCGCCTTGCTGCGGATCTGGTGTTTGATTCGCTCGCCGATCTGGCCTTTATCTTAAAGTTGCCACCTTTGACGTTAGGGCTGCGCGAAACCGTGAGTCTGGCTTTTGGTCATGGCGGTCAAAAAGGCGTTCAGGCCCATTATGCGCCCGCGACTCGGGAATTGGCCTTGGCAAAAAATGCCGGTGCTGGCGCTTTAGCCCATGAGTTTTGGCATGCGTTTGACCACTATATTGCCGCCAAGTCCTTCAAATCTTCGTCTAAGCGGTTTCAATGCGCGAGCGATCTTTGGTTGTCGGATCTGCCCATCATAGAACATCCACTGAATGCACGCTTATCAGAGATCTTCAAGGTAACGTTTTTAAGTGGTGATGGCGATGAGCCCCATGATTATGTGCGCCGAGCGATTGCCTTAGACAAAAAACATGGCATGCAGTACTTCGCACGGCCAACTGAAATGATGGCGCGGGCATTTGAAGCCTGTATTGAATCCTATGATGCGATTTCGAATCCGTATTTAGTGTCTGGGACACGCTTTTCAGCAATGGCAAAGGAGGGGGCTTATCCCGATGAAGCCCACAGAAAAGTGATTTTTAACGCTTTGCTCAATTATTTCGAGCCGCTAGGAATGGCATTGAGTAAACATCCGCTTGGCTGATTATAAACTTTTGAAAGTACGTCAAAATACGGTAAATGGCAGTGTGATGCGAGTACAAGCTTAGTTGGCAAGTCTAACTGTTAATGATTAGAGGAGGTGTGAGTCAGTCCTTGTTTAAGCCGAATGTGTTTGACAGCAATAGGCCAAACTGTGGCGGATAGCATCGAGATATTGGGACGCCTTAGTATCCATTAAATACCAATAGCTGGGTTTTGATTCTGGCATGTGATTAAAAAATAATGCTTCGGCATTGATAACTTGTTTTAAATCCGCATATTTTAGCCAAACGTCGATAGGCGTATGAGCCAGCGTAATCAACCAATCGAGTTGTATGTGTTTTGCGGAATGTGGCATATCTGCCGATGGGGTTGATTCTTGTAAACGCGCAAGTAAATCAAAAGGATTGCCCGTTTTCATCATCATTGAAGTTTGGGAACCACGCGCTTTATTGACTGCCGCTAAGTTTGCTAAACAAACTGCTGGCAAGGTGAACTCCGGCCAGTCAAGTGTGGGCGCGAGCGTCTGCGCAATCCGCCGTTCGCCTAACCAGTTATGCACCATACAAGGTAAGTGGTCTTCAGGCGGTAAATCATTGGGCCTTGCTAAACTCGGAAACAGCGACATCCGCTGCACTTGCACATGCTGAGATAACTGCTGCATCAGCATTATTGTGGTTAGGCCAGATGAAGGCCAACAGCCAAGTTTGGGCGTTAATTCAATCGCAACCTGTGTCAACGCTTGGGTAAGCAAACCACTTTGCGGGTGACCTTGTACCACAAAGGCATATTTTGACTCAGCAAAACCGCCGTTAGCGATATTCACTATCAGATTATTTTGAGTACTTTTCTCATGCCATTGCGTGCCGTTAAAGATAAATGTCGTACCTGCAGTCGCTGGCTGCCAATTGCCAGAAGCATTCCCAATAATGGTCACTTGCTTGAGGGCAAGTTGATGCGCCAACGTGTGAAGATCGACCCGCGAATATGGCATCTGTAAATGCTGGTGCATATGGGTATGAGACTTAGGCATAGGCTGAACATCTGTTTCACGGGTTTTAAATGGACTTCATTGTAATAGATATCTCCCTGAGCCCAAAGGCTTAATCCGCTATCGTTTACCGGATGATGTTTTAACACATGATAATGCTGACTTAGGGATACCGCACATAAAAGCGATGCGCGGTATCCCTAATGAATAAAATGATCAGAAATTGTAGCTCAGACTAAGTTCGACATTTCTCGGTTCGCCGAAGAAGCCTTGATCGTAGAAATCGATATTTGTAGGGGATTAAGCCTAATGAGCGTACAAACTCGGGGCTAACAACAGGCTCGAAATGAGCGTAGCTAATAACGTTTTATGCATCATGATTCCCCATCAAAGTATTTTGTGACCGGCATTCTAATTGAAAACAATTACCGGCACATCGTATTGATAACAATTTGCATTACCTTTACACTCTCGAAATTCGATAAGTGTTAGGAAAGTCACAAATGGCGAAGATCAGTAACCGATTCTGGTTTATGTTGCACGGTTGGGTGTCGCTCCCAATATGGTTGTTATTTTGTTTTATCTGTTTGACGGGCACGATTGCGGTATTGAGTCATGAGATCACTTGGCTCACTAATCCTGCATCCAGAGCATTGAATCCTAATGATTTGCCGGAAAAACCAGTCAGCGAGCTAATGACGATTGTTGAGAAAGCCTACCCAAGTGCGGCAGTTACTGGCGCTATGACTTTAGAGCCATATTTGGTGAATGTGGTGATGTTCAGTGACGTGGATAAACCCTATGCCATGGCCTATGTGAATCAATACACAGGTGAAATCCAACAGATCAATGAAGGCATGACATTTGTCGGTTTCATCAGATCGTTACATGCGTGGTTATTATTTCCTTGGCAAAGTAGTTACAGCTTGGGCTATTACCTCGTTTGTTCGATGGCGCTGTTCATGCTCGCATCTTTGATTACTGGCCTGATTGTTTACAAACGTTTTTGGCGAAGTTTTTTTGCTCCTAAGTTACGTCTCAATCAAGGAAAAAAGACGTTATTAGCAGATTTACATAAATTGTCTGGCGTCTGGTCTATTTGGTTTATCGCCATCATGGCCGTGACGGGGTTATGGTATTTAACCCAAGCCATTTTTTGGCATGCGGATATTGATATAGAACCCCATGCGCCATTGGTCGGCGTAGAACAATTGCCCTACGTCCATGAAAATGAAGGGAAGCTGGCTCCGAGCGTGTCATTTGCACAAGCCTTAACGCTAGCGCAAACACGTTTTCCAGATTTTCAGCCAAGTTATGTGATGCAACCAGAACACAATCGAGACATGTATCACCTGAGCGGTAGCGGCGATCATATTTTCTACGACCAGTATTCATACAACCTCAGTATTAACCCTTGGACAGGGGAGGTTGCACGTGCCACCTCACCCGAGACGATGACGGGCATGCAAACCCTAATGCATATTGCCGATCCTCTACATTACGGCACCTTAGGCGGTATTTGGACAAAAATCATTTGGTTTATTTTTGGATTAATTCTATCGGGTATGTCGATTACAGGATTTATGATGTGGGGATTGCGCAATCTGCGAGCATTTAAAAATACAAGCGCTCAAAACACAGCAACTGAAGTCCTAGAGGAGGGATGTTAATGGCTGTTACTAACTCAAGCTTCTGGCTAAGAAATAAGTATAAACTCAGTGGGTTAATTCTACTCCTACCGATATTATTTCTATATCAGTCGTTAACACCCACATTTCCTCCTGCATGGAAGGCTCAGCAGTTGGGCGAGTTTACCATTGCGCCTTTACCCTTAGACCTTAACGCGCCTTACGTGCATCATGATGATTACGTAAAAGATTTTATGTTGGTTTTTGAAAAAGGAGATATAGCCAATATACGCCAAGGCTACGCCAATATTGGAACTCAAGCTTTGCCTATCGCAGACTTACAGCGCAGTGAAAATGGCATTATACACGGTAATAAGCATGGCCAGCATGTGCACGCGATTTCGTCAAAAACCTTAACGTCGAACGAAAGTCTGTGGATTTCGATTGAGAATTGGCAAGGTGAGTGGCAAGTCGGCAAATGGCCGCTGCCCGCCGATATACTGGGTCAATAACAAAAATCCCCTCAAAACAGGTTTGAAAGCTAAAGCCCAAATAGCAAAGACGACCTCTTAGACTAACAAGCTAAGGGGGCGTTTTTTAAAGGTTAAGTATCTAAGGTTAAGTATCTAAGCTTAAAGGCTAAATAATCATTCTGCTTGCTGTGCGCTTTCAGTTTAAATGTCAGGTTTCAAGTGCATTAAACACCAAATTATATTGTCCTTCGTGAGTCAATCACGAAAATGTTATCCTAATCACTAAAATACAAATGAAAGTGATTCGCAATAGTGTTACCGTATTGCTACTCTAAATAAACTATCCAACTAACTATGCAATTTAATTTACTTCCTCTTACGGCGGCAGTTGCTTTGGCCTTAAATCCTTTACTGGTTTTAGCCGAGGAGCAGTCAACTCCTGATTTACAAGACCAAAATATTGAAAAAATCACAGTGATGGGTAAATACACTGTTAGCAAAACAATCGATACCGCCACAGGGCTTGGATTGTCGCTAATGGAAACACCGCAGTCAGTGTCGATTTTAACCGCTGAGCGAATTCAAGATCAGGCGCTTAATACCGTCGTTGATGTCGTTAATAATGCGGTAGGTTTATCGTCATCTAAAACTGACAATGTGCGTAATGGTTTCAATGCTCGCGGATTTTCAGTGCAAAATTACCAAATTGACGGTGTACCTTTATCTTGGAGTTTAGGTGGTGATGCTGGTGAAACCGTTTCTGATGTATCCATTTACGAGCGAGTTGAAGTGGTGCGGGGGGCAACTGGCTTACTCACAGGTGCCGGAGATCCCTCTGCTTCGATTAATTTAGTTCGTAAACATGCCGATAGCAGTGACCTGAAAGGTTATGTCGATGTAGCAACGGGCAGTTGGGATAAAAAACAGATCACCGCCGATGTCTCCAATGGCCTCAATGAAAGTGGTAGTGTGCGCGGTCGTATGGTTGCTAAATACGTCAATAGCGATTCATATCAAGAACTTTATCAAGACCGCAAAACCATTCTTTACGGTGTTATCGATACTGATATCACAGATAACACTATGTTGCGCGTGGGGGGCAGTTACAACAACAATAATCCTAAAGGCGCCATGTGGGGAGCATTACCAGCCGTATTCAGCGATGGCACACCTACCGATTGGGATGTTTCTGCTACAACGGCAGCAGATTGGAGTCGCTGGGAAACCACCAACGTAAACTACTTTGCCAACCTCAATCATTATTTCAACAATGGCTGGCAACTGGTGGCGAACTACAACCGTATGGAGTATGAAACTACGACTAAAATGATCTACATGTCTGGTTTGCTTGATAAAGAAACGGGGGCAGGATTAAGTGGTCAGCGTTATCACAGCCACGGTGAGAGCAACTCTGATAATTTCGATTTACAGTTAAAAGGGGATTATCAACTGTTTAATCGTGAACATGAGTTTGTCGTCGGTGCTTTATACAGTAAACAAAAGTCCTATGCCGATACCTTTGAACCCATTCGGGATAATATGAGCGGTTACGACAACAAGCCCGTAGATAACTTTTACGAATGGCAAAGCAATGCATTTGCTGAGCCTGAATGGTCAACGGACGCCAATCGTCAGCTGCAGATGGACACTGAGCAAAAAGGTTTTTACGCTGCAACCCGTTTCACCATTACCGAAGCCTTAAAAATCATTGCTGGCGGACGGATTTCGAGCTGGAATCGTGAAGGAGTGAGCTACGGCACTGATACCAACTTTGGCGATGATGGGGTGTTTGTACCTTATGTCGGTGTCTTATATGACATTAGTGAGCAACATCGTGCCTACGCGAGTTATACCGAAATATTTAATCCGCAAAATGTGACTAATGCTTATGGGGTGTATCTAGACCCATTAAAAGGTAAAGCTTATGAAATCGGTCTGAAGAGTGCTTATCTTGACGATCGTCTGCACACAACTGTCGCGCTATTTAAAATTGATCAAGACAACCTAGCAACACCAAATGGAACTGTCATGATTGATGGGAAACCTGTTACTAATTACAAAGCTGCTCAGGGTACTGAAAGTACAGGTTTCGAGTTAGAGGCTGTAGGCGAGTTTATTGATGGTTGGAACATCACAGCGGGCTATTCTCAGTTTACAGCTGAAGATGTGGAAGGAAACAGGATGGCAACCACAAGTCCACGCAAACAGTTTAAGCTATTTACCACGTATCAGTTTGTCGATTATCTGCCTGAATTAACTGTGGGTGGGGGTGTTAATTGGCAGAGTGACAGCTACTCAGAAAATACAGTGTTAATAGAACAGGACGCTTACACTTTAGTGAACCTGATGGCTCGCTATAACTTGGCCGACAATATGGATCTGCAAATTAACATAGAAAATCTTCTAGATGAAAAATACTATGCTTATATGTCTGCATCATCTGCAGCCTATAGCGTATATCACTATGGTACGCCGCGTAATGCCACGGTGAGTTTTAGTTATCGTTTCTAAACTTCTAGCGTTTCTAAATTTCTAGCCTAATCGTTAAAGGAATAGCCGTAATATCGGCTATCCCTTTTTTATTGGGCCAATTCAAATATTAAACACACCTAATGTTGCAGTTACTAATTAAATTGGTACAGGTACGTGTTTCATTCTCGACATGGATTATATCTGTAAATTATTAACACTGTTTATTACGCCTATTTAATTCACATGGTTCAACTATGTCGCTCACTTTAGCGTCAGTGATACTCCCTTAACAATCATTAGCAATGTTAAATAAGTAACAATAATTATTCAGCTAAATAACTTATTTGATTTTTTAGATAATTGCGATTTTCATACCAACTTTTATTCAGATGACTTTTATATTTAGTCGTTCTTAATTTAATGAACAGTAAATCACAAAATCGATATTCACACACCAGGATCTAGACATTATGACCACAATAGGTGGACATAATGTCCACGTAGTGCATTTCAGTTTAAATAACTTAAATTTGATTATAAAAACACACATTACAGATTATAACTTCAAAAAAATCGCTAAATTTGAAATTAATTATCATATGAAGTTGTTGTGCGATGAGTGTCTCGAGTCATTATTTGTCATTATAAATAATATTAATATCTTAAGTATGGTCTTTCATGCTTAAGAGATAGCAGTTACTCATTGCTATCCCATCAAATAATCACTCGAATGTGAGGACGCTATGAATAGCAGGGCAACCGCATGAGTGTTTAAAATTCGTCCAGCTGCAACCCTGCTAATAGAACCGATTCTAAATATTCAGGTTTCATCCAAGCTCTTTTCTGTTTCGCTGGAATGCTTCCTTTAGAAGGTTCAGCCCTAAGCATATTCAGTGATATTTGCCTAAGCATGG
>NZ_BPFD01000031.1 GCF_019655335.1 Shewanella hafniensis | reverse complement strand
ACTTCCCTATAGACACTAGAGCGATGACAATCAATGCATTTAGCTATGTGTACTATCGAAAAGCCCTGTTCTAACAGCACGGAAATCTGGTATCGTCTTGCTTCGGTCAACTGTTGATAATTCATGGCGATACTCTTTTACTTTGGCGAGATAAAGCGTACCACTTTTCAGCAGTTGGCTTCTTCTACACCTCAATTAGAGTGTCGCAGTTATTATCTGAATTCTGGATTAAGTATATTTTAACGCTATGCTATGCAAGCTAACTGAATTAAGCCTTAATGTGTGCGTTTAAATGGTAAATATCGGGTATCCACTTAGGTGGTTAATCCCGCGCCTTTCAACAGTATTTTAATGCACATGGAGACGAGGAACAGGCAACTGACGCTCGTGCACCAAATGAGCACTAACCAGCCGAGTCGATAGCTGAGGGATTTAGTTGGGGTCGTCATGTTTATCTCCAGCATGTGTAAAGTTATCTAAAGTGAATTAGCGACCTAAGCCAAATTAGCTTAGGTCGCGTTTTGGGAAGCCTCTTTTAACTGAGTCATGGCTAGTGATAGCCTGCATCTTTAGTGACTTTGCCGCGGAACACGTAGTAGCTCCAAAAGGTGTAAACCAAAATCAGCGGGATGATCATCAGCGCGCCGACGAGCATAAAGCTTAAGCTGCTATCGGGCGCGGCCGCCTGCCAAAGGTTGATATTGGGCGGAATAATGTGTGGCCAGATACTGATCCCGAGTCCACTAAAACCTAAAAAAACTAGGCATAAGGTGAGCAGAAATGGCTGATAGTTATCATCGCGGCGCAAAGATTTCATCAAGGCCCAGCCGCAGGCTAATACCAGTATGGGCACTGGGGCAAAGTAGAATAAATTCGGTAAACTAAACCAGCGCAGGGCAATATTGGGCTGCACAAAAGGCGTCCATAAACTGACTAAGCCTATGGTCATAAGTAGGCATAAGGTCAGTGCTCTGCCAAGTTGTTGCATGGTCGTTTTAAGTTCGCCTTGGCATTTTTTCACCAGCCAAGTCGCGCCGAGTAGCGCATAGGCCAGCATAAGGCCAAATCCACAGAAGAGTGAGAAAGGCGTTAACCAATCGAAACTTCCGCCGCTAAATTGCTGCTCGCTGACCGAAATACCTGAGATAAACGCCCCCAGTACTACGCCCTGTGAAAAGGTGGCAGTGATAGAGCCGAACATAAACGCTTTATCCCAGAATGGTTTAGCTTCTGCGCCCGACTTAAATCTAAACTCAAACGCCACGCCGCGAAATATCAGTGCCAGCAACATAATAAGCAGCGGTATCGTCAGCGCTTCGAGCACTATGGCGTAGGCGAGGGGAAAGGCACCGAGCAGGCTAGCGCCACCGAGCACTAACCAGGTTTCATTACCATCCCAAACGGGGGCGACGGTATTGACCATAATGTCCCTGTCGTCCTCGTCGTGAATAAAGGGAAACAGTATGCCGATGCCGAGATCAAAGCCATCCATCACGATATACATCAAGGTGGCAAAAATGATGATCCCGAACCAAATCAAGGGTAAATCGAATTCCATGGTGAGCCCTTAAATATGTTTAAGATTAAATAAGTAAAACTAGATTTATTGACTTTAAAATTAATGGCTTGTTGCTGCGATATCTGGCCCTTTGCGGATGAGTCGCATCATATAGCGATAACCCACACCGAAGATGCCGCAGTAACTGACAATGAAAATCCCTAGGCTGATACTCAGGTGGGTAACGCTGTGGGAAGACACGGCATCTTGCGTACGCATCAACCCTTGGATCACCCATGGTTGGCGGCCAAGTTCGGTGGTAAACCAGCCCGCTAGTGTCGCGAGCAGTCCTGCAGGGCCGAGCACCAGTACAAATCGCAGAAAATGTTTGTTGCTGTAGAGCTTGCCTTTGCGTCTGAGGTAAGCGCTCCACAGTCCGGCAAAAATCATCAATAGGCCTAAGCCGACCATGACTCTAAAACTCCAAAACACTAACAACACATTGGGTCTGTCCTCGGCGGGATACTCAGTCAAGGCGGGCACTTGTTTGCTTAAATCGTGCTTTAAAATCAGACTCGCCAGTCCTGGAATTTCGAGGCTGAAGTGGTTTTTCTCTGCGTCCATATCAGGAATGGCAAACAAGATCAGCGGTGTGGGTTTATCGCCCTCATTACGCCAATGGCCTTCCATCGCTGCTAATTTTACAGGTTGATATTCAAGGGTATTTAAACCATGGAAATCACCAATCACAGCTTGCAGCGGCGCGACAATTAACGCCATCCACATCGCCATAGACAACATCTTACGGATTGCTGGCGTGTCGTTACCTTTGAGCAAATGCCAAGCCGCCGATGCGCCGACAAAGAAAGCCGACGAAATAAAGGCCGCCACTGTCATATGGGCTAAACGATAGGGGAATGACGGGTTAAACACTATCTGAAACCAATCTACAGGAATGACGCGATTGTTCACGATTTCAAAACCTTGGGGCGTCTGCATCCAACTGTTTGACGCTAAGATCCAGAAGGTTGAGATAATAGTGCCCGTGGCGACCATACAAGTGGCGAAGAAATGCAGGTTTTTGCCGACCTTCTGCTGACCAAATAACATGACCCCCAGAAACCCCGCTTCGAGGAAGAAGGCGGTAAGCACTTCATAGGTGAGTAGCGGCCCAGTCACGCTGCCCGCGAAGGCGGAAAACGCGCTCCAATGGGTACCAAATTGGTAGGCCATAACAATGCCAGAGACCACGCCCATGCCGAAGTTAATAGCAAAAATCTTCGACCAAAATTGATAGAGTTGTTGGTACACCTGATTCGCCGTTTTCAACCATAAGCCTTCTAATACCGCTAAATAAGTGGCGAGGCCGATAGTGATGGCGGGGAAAATAATGTGAAAAGAGATAGTAAAAGCGAATTGGATCCTAGCAAGTACAGTGGCATCAAAATCAAACATAATTTCCTCGAGAGATAATAGTCTCGTTACAAAGGCATTCATTAATGCAGTGTCCACTGAACCTAATATTGGCCCAGCGGTGAAAGCTTGTGTGCCATTAGAGCATGGGATAAGCTGGCTATAACAGACACAGAATATATTGATTTGGCTATAACAGATGGCGAAATATGAACAGTTAGCGCAGGAATTAAAGACACGAATAGCCCAAGGCGTCTGGCAGGCGGGGGACAAGTTGCCGTCGCTGCGCCAAACGGTGGCTGATTCGGGTTTGAGCCTGATGACAGTGCTTAATGCCTATCAGCTATTGGAAAGCCAAGGCGTGATTACGGCGCAGGCAAAATCGGGTTATTTAGTGGCGCCGCAGCCAGAAACCTTTCGCTATCCCGACCGTCAGCGGCAGATTTATCTCTCTGATAAAGTCGATATTAACGAGTTCGTCTTCTCTGTTTTGCAGGCGTCAAAACAGGCGGGCATAGTGCCCTTTGGTTCAGGTTTTCCCGATCCCAGTTTATTCCCGCAGCAAGCGTTGGCGCGCTCGTTAGTTAAGGTCACTCGGCACATGTCACCGTCTTTTGCCGCCGATAATTTACCGCCGGGGAATGCGGGGCTGCGTAAGGCGATTTCCCAACGTTATGCCAAATTGGGTATGAGCATTTCACCCGACGAAATCATCATTACCTCGGGCGCCATGGAGGCGCTGAACTTGAGTTTAGCGACCCTGACTCAAGCGGGGGATTGGGTAGTCATTGAATCCCCGACCTTTTATGGCGCGATGCAGGCGATTGAGCGGCTTAAGCTTAAGGCCATTGCGGTCGCGACGGATCCACAACTGGGGATTGATCTCGAGGCGCTAGCGGAAGTGTTAAAAACTTACCCAGTAAAAGCCTGCTGGCTGATGAGCCAGCATCAAAACCCCTTAGGTTGCAGCTTGTCAGATACTAAAAAACAGGCGCTTTATCAGTTACTAAATGAGCATAAGGTTAGTCTGATTGAAGATGATGTTTATCAAGAGCTTTATGTCGACGCTAGCGTGCCAAGGCCAGTAAAAGCCTTCGATACCGAAGGACGAGTGTTGCACTGTGGCTCATTTTCTAAGTCTTTGATTGCAGGTTATCGTGTCGGCTGGGTGGCGGCGGGGCGCTATGCACCTCAGTTACAACGATTACAGTTAATGTCGACGCTATCGACCAGCGCGCCCATGCAGCTTGCCATCGCCGACTTTATTCAGTCGGCACAATATGAGCGTCATTTGAAGCAGTTACGTAAAAAGTTAGCCGATCGCAAATTGGCCATGTACCAGTTATTGCGCGCGCATCTGCCCGAGTCTGTGGGGGTTAACTTTGCACAAGGCGGCTATTTTCTTTGGTTAGCGCTGCCAGCACACATGGATGCGACACAAATTTATTCTCAGGCGATAGCGCGCGGGATCAGTGTAGCTCCTGGAAATCTCTTTAGTAATCAGGTCGAGTTCCGCCATTTTATGCGCTTGAATGCCTCATACGAGTGCTCGCCAGAGATAGTCTCTGCTGTCGTGGTGCTGGCCGAACTTATCCGTAACTATTCGCGCTAACTCGTTAGGTTAGCTTTTTATATGAGCCTGTTATGCTAGCTCGTTATGTTAGCTCGTTATGTTAGCTCGTTATGCTAGCTCGTTATGCTAGCTTGTTAGGTTAGTCCGCGATGTTAGCCCGCCTTGTAGTTTGAGGTATGGTGTCAGAAGTTAAATGCTGGAATAAAAAAGTTTTAGACTTCCAGATGTCTATCTGTTAGCTTGTTGAACATGCACAAATCTTGTGTAATCCTTTGGGTTCGAACAAGGACAGCACTCTGTTGAAGGAAGGCAAAATGAAGCTTGAATCACTGGCATTACACTACGGTTATGAGTCAGAAGCGACCACAAAAGCGGCCGCGGTACCTATCTATCAAACCACCTCTTATACCTTCGATGATACCCAGCATGGTGCTGATTTATTTGACTTAAAAGTCGCGGGTAACATTTATACGCGGATAATGAATCCGACTACTAGCGTGCTAGAGCAACGTCTGGCAGCCATTGAAGGCGGCATAGGTGCGCTGGCTGTGGCATCGGGTATGGCGGCGATTACCTATGCGATACAAGCCTTGACTCAAGTTGGCGATAATATTGTCAGCACCAGTCAGCTCTATGGCGGCACTTACAATCTGTTTGCCCATACGCTGCCGCGCCAAGGCGTTGAAGTGCGTATGGCGGCCTTCGATGACTTTGAAAGCCTCGATGAGCTGATCGACGACAAAACTAAGGCCTTGTTCTGCGAATCGATTGGTAATCCCGCGGGCAATATTGTCGATTTACAGCGTTTAGCCGAGATTGCCCATAAGCATGGCGTGCCTTTAATTGTCGATAATACGGTCGCAACCCCAGTGTTATGTCGCCCCTTTGAGCATGGCGCCGATATCGTGATCCACTCTTTAACTAAATATATTGGTGGCCATGGCACGACCATTGGCGGGGTGATTATCGATTCTGGCAAGTTCGATTGGGTCGCAAATAAAGAAAGATTTGCCTTACTCAACCAAGCCGATCCTTCTTACCATGGCGTGGTTTATACCGAAGCCTTTGGCCCTGCGGCGTTTATTGGTCGTTGCCGTGTGGTACCGCTACGTAATACCGGCGCCGCGCTTTCACCGCACAGCGCATTTTTACTGTTGCAAGGCCTTGAAACCTTAAGCCTTAGAATGGAGCGCCATTGCTCGAACGCGCTAGCATTAGCCGAATATTTGGTGTTGCATCCGGCGGTGAGTTGGGTGAATTACGGCGCCTTGCCGAGCAGCCCTTATCAGGATAATTGCCACAAGATCACTGGCGGAAAAGCCTCTGGGATCATTAGCTTTGGGATTAAAGCGGCCACGCCTGAAGAGGGTAAAATTGCTGGCGGACGTTTTATCGATGCGCTGCAGATGATCCTGCGTTTAGTGAACATCGGCGATGCGAAATCCTTGGCCTGTCACCCTGCGAGTACTACGCACAGACAGCTCGATGCAGATGAACTGGCAAGGGCGGGCGTGTCTGAAGATCTTATCCGTATCTCGGTTGGGATTGAGCATATTGACGATATCATTAACGATGTGGCGCAGGCGCTCGATAAGGCACTGGTTAGAAAGTAGTTTTTATTGAGTAGCCCATGTCAAATAGCCGATACCTCATCGCTTTATTAAATCGTTAACAGTAAAAAGCCGCTATAGATTCAATTCGATAGCGGCTTTTTTAGTACTTTAAAAAACGACGTTAATCTTGCTGCAGTCGATTTCTCGCCTTCTGGTAGAAGTAAGAAACGGTCAGCAAAATAACCCCGATCAGCATAAAGGCAATGACTTTTTGCACTAGCTCGAAGGACGCCATATCCAGTAATAGCACCTTGAGCGTCGATAGGATAAATAGCCCAGCGGCGAGGCGGATCATATCGGCATTTTGTGGTTTTAAGCTGATAAACATCAACACACTGCCATGGATAACCAATAAAATCGCGCTGAGTGGGGCGGCAATCATGTTATCGAAGCTATAACTCCACATGAAGTAACTCAAGGCGAGCAGTAGATGCCAACCCCACTTAAGTCCTTGTAACGGTAAGATACGTCTATGTAAGCGTATTGCTGCGCCGTGCTGCAAGATAAGCCTTGCTAGGAGTGCCAGTGATAAAAACTCGATTAACACAAACGAGGCATTATCACGATTGAGCCCGAGTGTGATCTCAAAATGCAGCATGATGGGCAACAGGGCTAAGCCTAACGTTAGGCCGTAGGCGAGATGGTAGCTTTCCTTTATTGCGGCTTGGATTTGGGCTACTAGAGTTAACTTCATGCTATGTGAGGCTTGGCCTTCAGCGCTTTTACTTAAACTTTTTTGGATAAGCAAGGCAAAATAACCACTTAAGGCCAATGCTGTCATGGCTATTCCGACGAGCTCTGAATGATTAAAGCCATAAACGATCACGGCTAATACCAGTGCAAAGTAATAAGGGCTTAGTTGCCATTGAAGTTGCAGCAAGGGGCGCCATGTTTCGGGTAATTGGCGGTAACGAAGCAGGGTAAAGCCCATAAAGAGGACACCAATAACCAGCGCCGCGAGTCCTTGCCAAACGTGAATAAGACATAGCGAGGCGGTCATCAGAACCGCTAGCCAAGTGAGGATTTTGGCCTCAATGTTCAAACTCTTATGTTTAATAAAGTAGGCTAAACCTAGGCTCATAAAGGTGCTCAGCCAGAGGGCAATCGCGGTATATTCCCAATAGTTGCGGATAACTTTAGGCAGCAGAATAAGCGGCAGCAGCAAATAGCAGAAGATTTGCATGCTATAAGCGGCTTTGGCAAATAGGGCATCTTTATAGTGGCGGCGATACCAATAATGGGCCAAGAGTAAGGCGGTAAATAACTCAATTCGTGCCAGTTTTGCCATGAGCGGCTGGGCGCTAAAGCTAAAACTGTCCGCGAGCGTTATGCCTTCAACAACCTTAAACAGCAGTGGCAATAGTAAGAGCCAAGCGGCAAATTCGCTGACAACGAGTTTGTCCTTTGCGCTTAAGTACAGCAGTAATAGGCTAACTAGCGGCAAGATAGCGAGATAGTAATCGCTGCTCAAAAGGTAAGCCGCGAGGATAATTGTCGCCACATAAAAACCGCTTAATAGTTCTTTTAATATTCTGCAAAGCTGATGTTCTAACGCAGAAAGCGGCGCATTTGTGAATGTTAATAGTCGAATGGCAAAGACTAAGGCGGCGCAACTTAAGGCCAGTGCGATCAGCGAAACGCCAAAGGCCGACAAAGCTGAAATTGCCAAGGCATCTAATATGCTGGATTCTAACAGTGCCATGCTATCAAGCACGCTAAACGCATTTAACCCTAATCCCATTAGCAGTAGTACATAAGCTTCGGCGCGCACTGAAACCAGCTCTTCTTTGGTGCCAATCCATAACAGTAATAAGGCTTCGAGCAGTAAGACTAAGCCGAGGAAATCATGGCTAAGTAAATACAGTGCTGCAAATCCGGCAAAACTTCCTGCAAAGACTAACAATAAGCCGCTGCGGGCTTTTTCTAAGCGGCTTTTTAGCTGCCAATAGAGGGCAGCACAAATCAGCGCGTTGATCGCGAAGATTTCCCCTGCGAACTCAGTGAATTGCGTTAATTCGAATAGCACAAAGGCGAGCAATGCTATTGGCAAAGCGAGCATGCGATGGCTTAGCGTGTTGCTTGGTTGTTTATCTTGATGGCTAAACTGCTGGGAAAATAGTAGGCCGGTGATGCCGTAGAGATAAAAGGTCGCATTAATACTGAAAAGCGCCAGCAGACTGCCACCGCCAAAGTCGGTGAGTGGCAGTGGCACAAAATAGCTAAAGGCTTCGATGCAGCTAATGTGCAGCAGCGCGGTGATTTCCAGTAATAACGGCCACTTAAGCTTATAACTTTGGGCAAGGGCGCCAATTCCAATAAGCAGTAAATAAGGAAGATACAGCAGTGGTGCATAGCTTTGGGATAACAACATCATAGGCGCGGTCGAGCCGCCGACCAAGGCGATGACGGCAATGACTTTGGCATCTAAGCGCATCGATAGACCATAACCTGCTAGAGTGATTATTAGCAGTAAGATAAAACTCGCGCTATTGGGGATGATTTCAAAATACGGCCCAATAAAGTAAGCGCAGAGAAAGTTAAGTATAAGGCCTAATCCGACTATCCCAGAACCAAAGTCCGCCATGCCCGCACGTTTTTGGCGAATAAAAATCCCGCCAGCTATGATAGCGTTCGCGCTGGCAAACCCGAGTAGCGCTTTGCCCAGTTCTGAGAACCAATGGTTGATGGAATATTGCAGTAAATAACCAAAGCCTAATGTCAGGGTGATGATCCCTGCGACTGTCATCAAGAAGACTGGGCCTAATCCCTTGGCTTGATAATGATGGTAGAAGGATTTGATTTGTTCGGTAATGGCGCCAAAGGGCGCCATGATGGTCGCTAATCCCTGGGATAACAGATCGTCAAATTGACTCGCCACTTGCACGCTTGCCTGTAATTTGACTTCATCACTCAGTTGTTGGTCTTGCGCTTGGTGTTTGGTTTTGGCGGTTTGTTCTGCTGAGGTATTTTTTGTGTTTCTTTGCCAAGGGTCTTCTTGCAAAGCGTTTTGCTGCCATGGGTTGGGTTCTGCTTGAGCAGGCGCTACGGGAGTAGACTCAAGGATTGGTGTGTGTGCCGCATAGGCTAATGCGGGCGTGTTATCTGCGGCAGGGAGCACAGCCGCAATCGATACTGCATCTGCCGCCATACTGACAGTGGTATCAAAGGCGTCTTCAGTCGCAATTTGCTGACTTAAGGTATCGAGCTTAGTTGAAAATTCTGCCAATTGACGGCTGAGCGAAGATTGCTGCGATAAATGCAGCGACTGTAATTGTGCCAGCTCAGCTTTTAGTTGGGCGACGTCATCCTTTAACGGCATATCTCAATCCTAGTTAAGTGCCTAATAGCTTAAAGACATTCAGCGTTTAAGAATTTAAGGACTTAAGCACCTTTGCAATTGGATTGTACTTGCGACAGGGGATTTCGGCTAGCCATAGCGAATGTGGAAAAATGCTGATAGTGGTGTAGAACAATATTTTAGCGGGTTTAGTTCAACAAAGAGCCAGACATTGCTGGCTCTGATTAAAGTGCTAACTGGCTCTGATTAAAGTACTAAATAGTGGCAGGGTTATTTCTTTTGCGCCTGCAGGATCACAAATTTACCGTTGGAGGCGACTGTGGTGCAGTTTTTAAATAAGCGCTGCAATTTCACATGGTAAGCCAGATGGCGGTTGCCGACGATATGTAAAATACCTCCGTCTTTTAAGCGGCGGCGAGCATCTAAAAACATCTGCCACGCGATATGATCGGTAATGGCTTCGCCTTGATGGAAGGGCGGATTACATAGCACCAGATCCGGTTGCACTTCTTCTGGCAGATGCGTCATGCAGTCGTCCCAATAGAAGTGGCCTTTATCTGCAGGCAATTGATTACGTGCCCAGTTTGCCTTGGCTGATGCGACCGCCATTTCAGAATCGTCGATAAAGTGAATGTCAGCCTCTGGGAATAACTGGGCGGTGCGTAACCCCAGCACGCCATTGCCACAGCCGAGATCAACAATCGACTTAAAATCCCCTTTGGGCAGATTATCTAGCATGATGCGTGCGCCAATATCGAGTTTGTTGGCGGCAAACACATTACTTAAGTTGCTGATCTCAAGTTGATACTCAGGTAAGGTCCAAGTCACTTCTTTGGCTAATGGTCTGGGTTTACCATCGCTGACACAGGTAATTACTCGGGTGTTTTTCCACGCTAAACTGGCGCTTGCTGGGCCTAAATGCTTGGCAAAGACATCGAGCAAGGCGCCATTTATCGATTTGGCTTTGGCTGCCACTAATACACGAGTGCCAGCGGGTAACACTTGCGATAAGCGTGTTAGCTGGTGGGCAAAGTAGCTTAAGTTTTTAGGCAACTTCATCAATACTAAGGCTAAGTTTTCTGGCAAGGTATCGCGGCTGGTAAACCATTGCAGGTTATCCAGCGGCAACTGATTGCGGCCATGGTTTTGCTCTGTGCCTAAAAAGCTGGTTCTGGCATCGGTTTCAACACACAGTGGCCAACTTGGATTCAGTTTCGATACACCACAGCTTAAAGCGCCGAAACTGTCGTTGATAATGGCGGTTGGCACGGCGGCTTGCTCTGACTCAATCAGGCTTTTGAGTAAGTGTTCATCGGCGGCATCCCAAGCTTGAAGATTAGATTCCTGCTGAGCTGGATACCGTAAGAGTTCGAGTTCAACACCCGCTACTGAAAATTGTGTTGTCATGTGCCACACTGCGCCAATAAATTAAGGCGCAGATTATCGCAGATTTCATGGCGCAGTGCGACGGCTCAGCATCAAGAGCTAATGTTAGCCCTGCTATGGACGAAGCGGCAAGCAAACGGATCGATAGTTGCGGGGGACAAGTAGGTTGATGGCTAAAGATAATGAGCGGCGTGACAACCAAGGTTACGATTTATTTTCTGAGCTTGATGATGAAGCGGGTCTTGATTTACAGCTAAGTTTGAATCTTACCGATCACGGTTTGAACAAGACTGGACAACCCATACCGCCCATCACCTTAGTGCGGGGTTATCTTAATGCTGAGCAGCAACTTGCGTTGATGAAAGAAGCGCAGACTTATCCCTTAAGTCGCCCCGAAATCCAAGTATTTGGTCAGTTTCACGCAATTCCTCGCCAGCAAGTGTGGTTTGGCGATTTGGGCTGTGACTATTTATATTCAGGACTGTTTATCCGCGCCTTACCTTGGCCTAAATATGCCCAGAAGTTGAGGGATAAGTTAGCGCGGGATTATGGTTTGGCGAGTAATGGAGTATTAGTCAATCGTTACGCCGATGGAAAAGATTGTATGGGCGCCCATAGCGATGATGAACCGGAAATTGCCCGTGGCAGCCATATTGCTTCTATTAGCTTAGGCGCCACGCGGGATTTTGTGCTTAAGCATAAACATAGCCAAACCAAGCACTGCATCAGTTTGCATAGCGGTGATCTGCTAATCATGCACTGGCCTATGCAAAACGATTGGCTGCACAGCTTACCTAAACGTTTGAAAGTAAAAGAGCCCCGTTGGAATTACACCTTTAGGCAACTCATCGTTAATTTCCATGGCTAAATGCCTGTTGTTAAATGACAGCTATTCATTGCCTCCTGTTTATTACTGGTGGCGGTGAACGGCCTGCTAAATAAGATGACTTATAAAGTGGTTATTGAGCAGCAAACAGACTAAGTGAATTTGATCTTTTCTGTCTGAAGCAGTACTCTGCGGCCACTGGATTTCCCCATTCTGAGACTCGAATATGTCCAATACTCATGCGCAGGGCACAGTGGCTAACACTATCACGCAGAAGTTAACTGAAGGCTTCTCGCCGACTCACTTAGAAGTGATCAACGAAAGTAATCGTCACCATGTGCCACCGAATTCGGAAACCCATTTCAAAGTTGTGCTCGTGAGTGAGCAGTTTGATGGTTTACGTCTCTTGGCACGGCATCGATTGGTTAATACTCACTTAGCCCATGAGCTAGCGAATGGCGTGCATGCCTTGTCGATTCACACATTCACTCAAAGTGAATGGGATGCGAATGTACAAGTGCCTAATACGCCAAATTGTCGCGGTTAATTCATCGCTTTCCAATACTTTTAGCTTAGATTTCAAAGCCACTCTCCATAGAGTGGTTTTTTGTTTTAGGTCAAACTAAGGCCATTTTCTGGTTTTACCCCTCGAGTTTCTGGTTTCCCTCACTGTGTTTCTGTGTTAACAATATGTTTTATTTTAAGGGGTTGAGTGGTGCGATTGCAGAGCTCTGTCCTGAGTGCATGTTCACGTCTATTGGCACTATGGGTTCGTTTTATTTCAGGGAGAGTATTAAAAATGCGTAAGTTTGGGAGTGTGCTCGTCTTAATGCTGCTGATGGGGCTGAGCGGTTGTAACCCCGTAGCCAGTGATGCGCAAAACGTAGCCGTTTCCCATGCCGCAACGGATGATCCCCAAGCTATCCCCGCAATTGAATGGCGCCTTGCAACCTCTTGGCCCAAAAACTTCCCCGGTTTAGGTATGGCACCTGAGCGTTTTGCGCATTTAGTCGATGACATGTCAAACGGTCGGTTAAAAATTCAGGTTTATGGCGCGGGGGAATTGATGCCAGCGTTTGCCATCTTTGATGGCGTGAGTCAGGGAAAAATTCAAATGGCCCATGCCGCTTCTTATTACTGGAAAGGTAAGGCGCCCGCTGCGCAGTTTTTTTCATCGATTCCCTTTGGTATGACAGCGCAAGAAATGAACGGCTGGTTGCACTACGGCGGTGGCATGGCGTTGTGGGAAGAAGTGTATCGCCCCTTTGGCATCATTCCCCTCGCGGGTGGCAATACGGGCATGCAAATGGGCGGCTGGTTCAATAAACCGATTAATACCATTGCCGATTTTAAGGGACTGAAGATCCGCATGCCGGGCTTGGGCGGCGAAGTATTAAAGCGTGTCGGCGCTATTCCTGTGAATATGGCGGGGCGTGAACTCTATGGTGCCCTGCAAACGGGCTCGATTGATGCGGCAGAGTGGGTGGGGCCATTGAACGACCTTGCTTTTGGTCTACATAAAGTGGCGAAGTACTACTATTACCCAGGTTGGCATGAGCCGGGTTCCAATATGGAGTTTTTGATTAATAAAGCTGCCTTCGAGAGTTTACCTCAAGATTTACAAGCCATAGTGAGAGTCGCGGCGAGAGCGATTAACCAAGATATGCTCGATGAATACACGACCCGCAATGTGACGGCCCTTGAAACCTTAGTGAATGATGAAGGGGTAGTGCTTAAAGCATTTCCACCGAAAGTGTTGTTGGAACTTGAGAAAATCTCTAAACAAGTGATTGAAGAACAAGCCAATCAAGATCCTTTAATGCGCAAAGTGTACGCCGCCTATCACGCCTACGAGCAAGGTGTACGCCAGTATCATAAAATATCTGAGGATGCTTACAGCCAGCAGCGTCAACACTAAATGCGGGGTGTTTTTAGCACTGACTGTCACATTACTCGCTGATTTATATGAGATGATTTCATCTTAAATTATCTTGTTATCGGCGTAATTCATTTGGTGTTATGCTTGCAAGCCATAAATAGACAGTTACAGTGGCGTTCATGTCGCCCTGAGAATTTGGAGATCCCTATGCCATTACTTGATAGCTTTACCGTCGATCATACTCGAATGAATGCCCCAGCGGTTCGTGTTGCTAAGCATATGAGCACGCCAAAGGGTGATGCGATTACGGTATTCGATCTACGTTTTTGCGCGCCGAATAAAGATATTCTCAGTGAGCGTGGTATTCACACTCTGGAGCATTTATTCGCTGGCTTTATGCGTGACCATTTAAATGGTAGCAATGTTGAGATCATCGATATTTCGCCAATGGGATGTCGTACCGGCTTTTATATGAGTTTGATTGGAGAGCCGACTGAGCGCCAAGTGGCCGATGCGTGGTTAGCTGCGATGGAAGATGTGCTTAAAGTGGTTGAGCAGTCTGAAATCCCTGAGCTGAACGAATACCAATGCGGTACGTATGAGATGCATTCGTTAGAGCAGGCACAAGATATCGCCCGTAATATTATTGCTGCAGGCGTAAGTGTTAATCGTAATGACGATCTAAAATTAAGCGACGAAATTCTAGGTAATCTGTAACGGTTTGCACTCTTACTTGTACAAGAGTGCTTAGCCAGTAAATTCAGTTTCCTGAAGTTAATGAGAGAAAGCGACGAGAGTCGCTTTTTTTTTCAAACAAATCCAGCTATTTTACAAGTTAATAACAAAAACACCGTACGCTAACAAAATTTTTGGGAGCTTGGTATGCTTAGTCGTTACTTCTCAGTATCACTCTGTGCAATGTCTGTATCTCTTGCCTGTTCTAGCACAACGTTCGCCGATGATTTCCACAGTCAAATGCTTGAACTGAACCTGCTCAATGACACATTTCACTCCACTGCTGACAGTTTAGCCTTAGGCCAGTTAACGGCTTTGACGGTTTTACCTGCGGATCTTAACGGAAATCCAGCAAGCATTAGTATGCGCAGCGCGAGTCAAGGCGTGGCCGTATTGCAAGATAGAGTGTATTTCTCACCTGCGCCTTATTCTGCGCCGCAATTACAACTATTGCCCAATCTACTGCAACAACAGAGTGTCACCGTCACGCCAATGGCGAACATGGCTGTTGGTGGGCAAGGGGCGTTTGGGGTGGTGAGTTATCAAACCTTACCTGTGGCCGAAAAAGCGGAAAACAGTAAAGTAACGCTCGAAGGCAATACCGATGCCGATTACAGTGTCGATGTGAATTGGGGCGTGAAGCAAAAAGAATACGGCATGATACTCGCGGTTAACTACAGTGATGCTAGTGGCGCGGATCGCTTGCTTAACGGCCAAGATACTGACCGCCAAACCACTGATATCTTATTTAAAATCAATGCTGCGAGTTTATTAGGTGCCAGAAGTCCACAGGTGACTGAGTTTACCTACCAGTTCCTCGATGATGATAGCTATCGCTCCCAACTCGGCTTAACACCAGCAGATTGGCAACAAGATCCTATGAGTTTGTATTCAGCCACTGCGGCAGATAAGCACCAAGGGCGACACCATAAGTATCAATTGTCGCACCAAGTTGCGTTAAGTGGCGGGCATAAGGTCATCACGGACTTTTATTATCAATCCTATTCGCAGCAATTAAATCAACTTAATCAATTTGATGGGCAAATGCTCGATACCCAGAGTTTAGCAGCGCTGGCCGCATTTGAACGGCAGCCGACAGTCGATGGCGTCGCGGTCGCTTCGTTACAACAAGACAATGATTTTAGCTCCTTTGGGGTACAAACTGAGTCCGTGAATCAATATGGCGCCCATCAAATTAGTTTGAGTGCCCGTTACCATACGGATAAAGCTGAGATGCACCTTGGTGAACAGCAAAGTCTATGGCAGCAGGACTTGAGTCTAATGAGTGATGCGCCAGATGCGCTGTTGGCTTATACCGATGATGCGACCGCATTCACCTCGGCCATTGATTCCTTGTTTAATTGGGACGGATTGCAGCTCAAACTCGCGCTTGCCTATGAAAAAGTGGACGTCAATCGCGAGGTCAATCTAGCCTACGCCGGACTCGAAGCGGCGGATTTTTCTGATAGCGATTGGATGCCACAGCTTGGCGTTTTATATCATGCTGGAAATTGGCGCTTTAGTGCAGATATTCGACGCTCCTGGACCGCCGCGAGTGCGGGGAATCTTGAGCAAGAAGCGCAAGTGTCGCTGCAATATCAAGTCAGCGCCCAATATGCTAGTGAGCATTTTAATGCTGATATCAAAACCTACGTTCAAGATTTTGATAACCTGCATGTCAATTGCGATGCTTATACCCAATGCGCCGACAGCCGTTTGTGGGTTCAAGGTAATGTCGTGGATGTGCAGACCAAAGGGGTTGAGCTGAATCTTGGCTATCAATGGGAACTGGGCAGTGTGCAGTTGCCTTTGGCGTTAAATTATCAGTATTCGAATGCTGAGTATCAAACTAATAGCTGCAACGAAATTCAAGGCTGCGTCGTGGCTGGCGATAGGGTGGCCTGGTTACCCGAACAGCAGCTGCAATTGAGTGCTGGAATGAAGTATGACGAATATGAACTGAACGCGAATGTCTTTTATCAATCGGAGCGGGAAATGGGCCAATTTGGCGCCGAATTACAGCCTGTCGCTGCACAATGGCGGGTAGATTTAGCGGCGAATTATCATTTTAACCGTCACCATGAGATTTATTTTCGGATAGAAAACCTCTTAGATGAGACATTAGTCACGACAGCATCAAATAGCGGAATTCGATCGGAAAATGGACGTATTAGCTATTTAGGTTATCAATGGCGCTTTTAAGTTGAACTTTATTTCGTTTGAATTTAAATCAATTGAAACAAATAAGATCGATTTAAGCCGTGTTTAGTGGATGTTTCGACTTTTTGCTAAATTAAATCTTTAATTATTAATGCTATAGTACCCAGTGGCCGTAATATTCTCTCTTTCTGATCCGTCACTAGGTCGGAAGGCGAACGCTGTAGCGCATGATTCTTTTCAATCCATTTTTTAGGTTTGAAATCACCTATAATTTTCGTGGCGATGCCAAGTCAATTGGGGTAAAATGCGCGCGACCAGCGTGATTGCGATCGCATTTCTGTGATAAATCTGCGCTAGCTCAATGCAGTAGGTTTTGTTTAAAACCTAAGTATTTAGCAGGAACGCGGCGCATTGTCTTTCCTTCAAACGTAGTGCTTGTGGATATGATTACAATTAAGAAAGGATTGGAACTGCCTATAGCAGGCGGACCAGAGCAAGTTATCCATAATGGCCCAGCCATTAAACATGTAGCTACTTTGGGTGAAGAGTATATTGGCTTACGTCCAACGATGAAAATCAAAGTGGGCGATAAAGTACAAAAAGGCCAGGTTCTTTTTGAAGATAAGAAGAATTTAGGCGTTAAATATACGGCTTTAGCCAGTGGTACTATATTAGACATTAACCGGGGCGCCCAGCGTGTTCTGCAGTCTGTTGTCATTGCAGTGGAAGGAAACGAAAGCGTTGCCTTTGCTAAATATGATGCCACTGCACTCGATACGCTCGACTCGCAGTTAGTCCGTGACAATCTGATCGAATCAGGTTTATGGACTGCATTGCGTACTCGTCCTTTTAGCAAAGTTCCTGCTGTAGACTCTTCTGCTGCTGGTATTTTTGTAACCGCAATAGATACTCAACCTCTTGCCGCTGATCCCGTTGTGGTGATCCGTGAGCATAAAGAAGATTTTGCTAATGGTCTTAAGGTCTTAGCAAGACTTACTGACGGTAAAGTTTACCTTTGTAAAGCGCCTGGCGCTGATATTCCTGCCGCAAACGCCCAAGTTGAAGAATTTGCTGGTGTGCACCCTGCAGGATTAGTCGGTACTCATATTCACTTCTTATTGTCTGCCTCTGCAAAACGTACCGTTTGGCATATTGGTTACCAAGATGTAATAGCAATTGGTCAGCTATTTACGACGGGTGAACTCAATACCGAACGTGTTATTGCGATCGCAGGCCCTAAAGCGGCTAAGCCAAGACTCGTACGCACTGTTGTGGGCGCGAGTATGACTGAATTAACCGCAGGTGAAGCCTTAGATGGTAATGTTCGTCTGATTTCAGGCTCTGTTCTGAATGGTCGTACAGCCGTTGGCCCACAAGGGTATTTAGGTCGTTACCATGTTCAAGTAAGTCTGTTAGAAGAAGGTACAGAGAAAGAATTTTTAGGCTGGGTATTACCAGGCTCAGACAAATATTCTATCACTCGTGCATTCTTAGGACATCTTGCTCCTTCTCGTCTGTTCAGTATGACGACCAGTACAGGTGGTTCAGACCGCGCTATGGTGCCAATTGGTAACTATGAGCGTGTAATGCCATTGGACATTCTTCCTACTATGTTGTTGCGTGACTTGATTTCAGGTGACTTTGACGGTGCTGCCACGTTAGGCGCGTTAGAGTTAGATGAAGAAGATCTCGCACTGTGTACGTTCGTATGTCCAGGCAAGTATGACTACGGTTCATATCTGCGTGACTGTCTAGATACGATCGAGAGGGAAGGCTAATGAGCTTGAAAGATTTTTTCGAACGTATTGAACCCGACTTTGAAAAAGGCGGTAAATACGAAAAGTTTTATGCCCTATTCGAAGCGGCATACACAATTTTTTATACCCCAGGTAAAGTGAACAAGGGCAAAACCCACGTTCGCGATAACCTCGACCTAAAACGTATGATGATTACGGTTTGGGCTTGTGCTTTCCCAGCGATGTTCGTGGGTATGTACAACGTAGGTTTACAAGCTCAATTAGCTTTAGTGGCTGGTTTTGCTACCCCTGACGTATGGCAAGTGAGCTTGTTCAGCATGTTCGGTACCGAACTGACGGCAAACTCTGGCTGGCCTGCGCTAATGTGGTATGGCGCCTGTTTCTTCCTACCTATCTATGCGGTGACTTTCGCCGTCGGTGGTATCTGGGAAGTGCTGTTTGCCTCTATCCGCGGTCATGAAGTCAACGAAGGTTTCTTCGTTACCTCTATTCTGTTCGCTTTAACGCTGCCAGCAACTATCCCATTATGGATGGTGGCGCTGGGTATCACCTTCGGTGTGGTCGTGGCGAAAGAAGTGTTCGGTGGTACAGGGCGTAACTTCTTAAACCCAGCGCTAGCGGGTCGTGCCTTCCTGTTCTTCGCTTATCCGTTGAACATGTCGGGTGATACCTCATGGGTTGTGGCTGACGGCTACTCAGGTGCGACTGCACTGAGCCAAGCTGCTGCGGGCACATTAGATTATGCAATCAACCAAAACTGGTGGGATTCGTTCTTCGGATTCATTCCAGGTTCTGTTGGTGAAGTGTCTACATTAGCGATTCTGTTAGGTGGTTTGGTCATCATCTACACCCGTATCGCTTCATGGCGCATTGTTGGCGGTGTAATGGTCGGTATGATTGCCATTTCTACTCTGCTTAACTTTGTCGGTAGCGACACTAACCCAATGTTTGCAATGCCTTGGTACTGGCACTTAGTGTTAGGTGGTTTTGCGTTTGGCATGATGTTTATGGCGACAGACCCAGTGTCAGCGTCATTCACTAACCAAGCTAAATGGGCATACGGTATCTTGATCGGTGCAATGGCTGTGTTTATCCGCGTGATTAACCCTGCATTCCCTGAAGGCATGATGTTGGCAATTCTGTTTGCTAACTTGTTCGCGCCATTGTTCGACCACTTCGTGGTTCAGGCAAATATCAAGCGGAGGATTGCCCGTGGCTAGTAATAAAGATTCGTTCGGCAGAACCTTATTTATCGTCGTTGGCCTATGTCTGATTTGTGCGATATTTGTGTCTACTGCAGCAGTGTTACTGAGACCGACTCAAGCAGAAAATAAACTGCTCGATAAGCAAAAGTACATTCTGGAAGCCGCTGGTCTTATCGATACTAAAGCTGGCAAGGTCACCAAAGCGCAAATTCTGGATACTTACGGCAAACACATCGAAGCTAAATTGGTCGATTTAAAAACGGGTGCTTGGGTTGATGGTGTTAATGCTGACACTTTTGATCAACGTAAAGCGTCTCGTGATGTGAAAACCTCATTTGTACCTGAGAACGACATTGCTTCAGTGAAACGTGTAGCGGATAACGCTGTGGTTTATCTTGTTCGTGATGAACAAGGCAAATTAACGAGTGTGATCCTGCCAATCCATGGTTATGGCCTTTGGTCTACTATGTATGCCTTCCTTGCTATGGATGCTGATCTAAACACAGTGCAAAGCTTAGTCTACTATGAGCAAGGCGAAACGCCGGGCTTAGGTGGCGAAGTGCAAAATGCTCAGTGGAAAGCGAAATGGCATGGCAAAAAGTTATTTGATGAGCAAGGTAACATTGCTATCAGCGTAACTAAAAACCCAGCTGTTGCTAGCACTGAATACGGTGTAGACGCATTATCTGGCGCAACCTTAACGAGTAACGGTGTGCAACATTCACTGACATTCTGGTTAGGGAAAGAAGGTTTTGCGAGTTTCATTGAAAAAGCACGCAATGGAGGTCTCAACTAATGTCTGACGCTAAAGAACTGAAACAGGTTCTGACCGGACCTATAGTCAACAACAACCCGATTGCTTTACAAGTACTTGGTGTATGTAGTGCATTAGCGGTAACGAGCAAGCTCGAAACTGCACTGGTAATGGCGTTGGCGTTAACTGCGGTAACCGCGTTTTCGAACCTGTTTATCTCAATGATCCGTAATCATATTCCAAGCAGTGTGCGTATTATCGTACAGATGACCATTATTGCCTCTTTGGTAATCGTGGTTGACCAATTGCTGCAGGCTTATGCTTATCAGATCTCTAAGCAGCTGTCGGTATTCGTCGGCCTTATCATTACGAACTGTATCGTAATGGGGCGCGCTGAAGCCTACGCGATGAAAACACCGCCAATGATGAGCTTTATGGATGGTATCGGTAACGGTTTAGGTTACGGTGCAATTCTGTTAGCTGTTGGCTTCGTACGTGAACTGTTTGGTAACGGTTCTCTGTTCGGTGTTGAAATCCTGCACAAGATCTCTGATGGTGGCTGGTACCAACCAAACGGTCTGCTACTACTGCCTCCGAGTGCGTTCTTCCTGATCGGTGTTTTGATTTGGATTATTCGTACCTATAAGCCAGAGCAAGTTGAAGCAAAAGGGTAAGTGCGATGGAACATTATATTAGCCTGTTAATTCGCTCTGTTTTCATTGAAAACATGGCACTGGCCTTCTTCCTAGGTATGTGTACTTTCTTGGCTGTGTCTAAGAAAGTCACCACAGCCATGGGCCTAGGGATTGCGGTAGTTGTAGTGTTAACTATCTCTGTCCCAGCAAACCAAGTTATCTATCAAGGGCTGCTTGCTCCTGGTGCACTTGCTTGGGCTGGCGCACCTGAAGCTGACTTAAGCTTCTTGAAATTCATTACCTTTATCGGTGTGATTGCGGCTTTGGTTCAAATTCTGGAAATGGCACTGGACAAGTACTTTCCACCTTTGTACAACGCATTAGGTATTTTCTTACCTTTGATCACAGTGAACTGCGCGATTTTTGGTGCGGTATCATTCATGGTTGAGCGTGACTACAAGTTAGGCGAGAGTGTGGTGTTTGGTTTCGGCTCAGGAGTGGGTTGGGCATTAGCTATCGTATTGATGGCCGGTATCCGTGAGAAGCTGAAGTATGCCGACGTGCCTAACGGCCTACGTGGTTTAGGGATTACCTTTATCACCGCTGGTTTGATGGCCTTAGGTTTCATGTCGTTTTCTGGTGTGTCTCTGTAAGAGACACATAACGGCTTCTTGAATTGGACCTTCTAAGGATAAGTTAATGGATATTCTTGGTATTTTTAAATCTACTCCGCTCGAGGTTTACCTCGGTGTGAGTATGTTTACTGCTATCGTCCTCATCTTGGTATTAGTGATTTTATTCGCTAAGTCTAAGTTAGTGGCTAGCGGTGACATCACGATCGGCATTAATGACGATCCTGAAAAAGCAATTACAACCGGTGCTGGCGGTAAGTTGTTAGGCGTTTTGGCTAACAGCGGTATCTTCGTATCGAGTGCGTGTGGTGGCGGTGGCTCATGTGGCCAATGTCGCGTAGTGATTAAGTCTGGCGGTGGTGATATTCTGCCAACAGAACTTGACCACATTAGCAAAGGTGATGCCCGTAAAGGCTGTCGTCTTTCTTGTCAGGTTAACGTTAAGAACGATATGGAAATCGAGCTTGACGAAGAAATCTTCGGTATCAAAAAATGGGAATGTGAAGTTATCTCTAACGATAACAAAGCCACTTTCATTAAAGAACTGAAGCTACAAATTCCTGATGGCGAATCTGTACCCTTCCGTGCTGGCGGTTATATTCAAATCGAAGCACCTGCTCACCATGTTAAATATGCAGATTTCGACGTACCTGCACAATACCGTGGCGACTGGGAACACTTCGGTTTCTTCAATCTTGAATCTAAGGTTGATGAAGAAACGATTCGTGCATACTCAATGGCTAACTACCCAGAAGAGTTCGGTATTATTATGCTGAACGTGCGTATTGCTACGCCTCCACCACGTAACCTGACTCTGCCTTGCGGTAAGATGTCATCTTACATTTGGAGCTTAAAAGCTGGCGATAAAGTGACAATTTCTGGCCCATTCGGTGAATTCTTCGCGAAAGATACCGATGCAGAAATGGTGTTTATCGGCGGTGGTGCGGGTATGGCGCCAATGCGTTCGCACATCTTCGACCAACTGAAGCGTCTTCACTCTAAACGTAAGATGAGCTTCTGGTACGGTGCACGTTCTAAACGTGAAATGTTCTACGTAGAAGATTTCGACGGCCTTGCGGCTGAGAATGATAACTTCGTATGGCATGTGGCCCTTTCAGATCCTCAACCAGAGGATAACTGGGATGGTTACACAGGTTTTATTCATAACGTATTGTATGAAAACTATCTGAAAAACCATGATGCACCAGAAGATTGTGAGTTCTACATGTGTGGACCTCCAATGATGAACGCTGCCGTAATTGGTATGTTGAAAAATCTTGGTGTCGAAGACGAAAACATCTTGTTGGATGACTTCGGCGGCTAATGTTCATTAGTCCTAGATAGAAAAGTTGCAGATGTTGAGGATAATCTCTCATCTGCAACTTTTGCATTTAAGGGCCCAAATAAGAGTAGTAGGTCACTATGTTTCAGACCTTAAAGATCAATACCTCAGTATTAAAGCATTCATTTAACTGGCTAGTCCTCGTAGGGCTGGCCTTTTTTGTTTCAGCCTGCTCAAAGCAGAACGAGGTCATTTCATTAGCGGGCAGCACTATGGGGACGACTTATCACATTAAAGTCGTGCCGAATGAGCAGATGCCGACGGCGCAATTACTTCAAGCGGAAATTGATTTAGCCCTTGAGCTAGTCAATGACCAGATGTCGACGTATCGCCCACATTCAGAATTATCCCGTTTCAACCAATTGCCATTGGAGCAAAGCGTTGAAGTTTCAGCGGATACCATCAAAGTGGTGCAAGAGGGAATACGCTTATATCAAGTGACGGATAAGGCACTTGATATTACCTTAGGTCCTTTAGTTAACCTGTGGGGTTTTGGACCTGATAAGCGTCCAACGAAAGTTCCGACACAGGCTGATATTGATGCGGCTAAAGCCAAAACTGGGATTAGTGAACTTTCCATTGAAGGCAACCGTCTAAGTAAGCACAACACCCATTTATATGTAGATTTATCATCAATCGCGAAGGGATTTGGGGTTGATAAGATCGCTTCTATTCTTGATAAATACCACGCGACTGGGTATTTAGTTGAAATTGGTGGCGAACTGAGTATCAAAGGTGCCAAAGGTGATGGAAGCTCTTGGCGTGTTGCTATAGAGCAACCGACCAATGATGGCTCTGAAGCCGTACAGCAGGTTATTGCACCTGGTACTATGGCGATGGCGACCTCTGGTGATTATCGTAATTATTATGAAGAAGACGGCCAACGTTTTACGCATATAATCGATCCGCGTACTGGTTTGCCGATAAATCATAAGTTAGCATCCGTGACTGTATTGCATCAAAATTGTATGACGGCCGACGGTTTTGCGACGGCCATGATGGTTTTGGGCACTGAAGCATCATTGGAGCTTGCCAAGAAGGAACACTTAGCGATAATGCTAATCGAAAAGCAAGGCGACGGATTTAAGGTCTATTACAGCGACGCCTTCAAGCCTTTCCTTATTTAGTTTTTGGAGTAAACCATGACCTCTTTTATCGCGGCATTTGTGATCTTGTTAGTCTTCTTTTTGCTCATGTCGATTGGTTATCTCATCAAGCGCAAAGCCGTTGAAGGAAGTTGTGGCGGTTTAGGTGTTCTAGGGATTGAGAAAGCGTGTGATTGTGATGACCCTTGTGACAAACGTAAACGTCGTATGGCCGCTGAAGAAGCGCGTCGTGAGAAGTTAACGAAAGACCGCATTATCTAAATAGTCTTGATTCGATCATAGCCCCCAATTTAGGGGGCTATTTTTTTGCCTCGTATTTTCTTACACGGGTTAATCATTTGAGATTTATCCTTGGGATTAGAGTGGGATAGCAAGTTAATCTAAGCAGGAATGAGAATGCTTTTCATCATTAAGTGGGTGAAATATAAAGATAATTTGAGTTGGTCGATAAATTGTACTAGGCTAGAAGCTTGATTTAGATCAATCTTTTCACGCTTACCAAGGATAGTAACTTATGAAAGGTCATCCTAAAGTGGTTGGGCAACTTAATCGGGTGCTTACCTGTGAGTTGACCGCCATCAATCAATATTTCCTCCATGCCCGCATGTTTAAACATTGGGGCTTAGAGAAGTTAAACCACGTCGAATACAAAAAATCCATCCAAGATATGAAGCACGCCGATAAGCTCATCGAGCGAGTGCTGTTTTTGGAAGGTCTGCCGAATCTGCAACAACTCGAGAAACTTCGCATTGGTGAACATAGCCAAGAAATGCTCGACTGCGATCTGGCCATGGTGCAAGAGCAACTGACATTGCTGCGTGATGCCATTAACCTGTGTGAAGCCGAACAGGACTATGTGAGCCGCGATCTGCTGGAAGACATCCTTGAAGACGAGGAAGAACACTTAGATTGGCTTGAGTCGCAGCAAGAGCTCATTACGCTAACCGGGATTCAAAATTATCTACAATCGCAAATTAGCGACCAATAGGAGCAAGATATGAAAGGCGATAAAGACGTCATCGATGCGTTAAATCGACTCCTAACGGGAGAACTCTCGGCAATGGATCAATATTTTGTCCATGCCCATATGTACGAAGATTGGGGCTTGAATGAACTCTATGAGCGCATCGCCCATGAGTCTGATGATGAAAAAGCCCATGCGGCCAAATTAGTACAGCGTATTTTATTCCTCGAAGGAACGCCTAATGTTGCCGCCCGTGAGGCGTTGAACATAGGTAAAGATGTGGAAGAGATGCTGCGTAATGATCTCGCCTACGAGTACAAGGTCGCAGATGATTTGCGCCAAGTGATTGCCCTGTGTGAGCAGAAGCAAGATTACCAAACCCGCGAGATCCTCGAAGTGTTACTCGATGATACTGAGTCGGACCATATGTATTGGCTCGAAAAACAACTCGGGCTGATTGACCGTGTTGGGCTACAAAACTACCTACAAACTAAGATGTAATCACTAAATCTAGATCAGCGGGAGTGTCTCGCTGATCCTATTTCTACCGCTTCCTAGTAATCCAATCTGTATATAGTCTATCTGACTGTAAAACTCGGCCTCTACAAACTCATCCTCTGCAAAATATCTTAAATTTAGCGAATCCTGTTATAAAGCCAATGTCCTTTCTTTACAAATACTTATTTACGTTTTTTATGGCGATTTCATCTGTTGTTAACAGGTAAAAATTGTTACCGTGTAAAACTATTTTTGCGAGCCATATTGTTAACTTGTTGGCCAGCCAGACGGGAAGATTGATGGGATATATGAAACGTTCTCTAAGTTTGCAGTTAGTGGTGACTATCGTTGGAGCGCTTGCTGTACTGCTTACCTTAGTCGCCGCTTTGTTGGTAACGAAAGAAAGTGATAACACGCGAAAGCAAGTCGATGCGGATATTTCGGCGTTAGTTGCCTTAAAAGCCAATGAGATCAGCGGCTACTTTATTGCTAAGGGCCAAGTGATCCATTCAGTATTTGCCGAGCCGGGTTTAGTCAAATGGTTTACTCAGTATCACGCCCGTGGCAGTCATCTCGCGGCTGATCGCCAGTATCAAGACATTATTGGTTACTTTAAGTCTTTCTCCGATCGCGATAGCGATGTTAAGTCGGTGTTTTTTGGCTCGGCCAATACCTTCGAGTACTTTGACCTTAATGGCCGCTTCGATGGCGACCCAGATTACTACACCAACAAACGGCCTTGGTGGCAGGAGGCGATTGACCAGCGTGGCTTGTTTGTTGGCGATCCTGCGGTCGATGCAAACGATGGTTCAATTTCTGCCACGGTTAAAACCCCTGTTTATGCTGCCAATGGTGAGCTGATTGGGATCGGCGGCATGGATATCTTGATTGATACTATTGGTAAATCCCTGCTGGCACCGATCAAATACCGTGACTTTGGCCAAGCTTTCTTGATGACAGACGAAGGCAAGTTGGTGTATTTCCCTGGTTTTTCAGAACGTTTCCCGCCGGGTTCTTTGGCGAATCAAGTGGACACTCAGTTTAAGCAGACCTCAGGGTTTTCGGCATTAAGACAACAGATGCAAAGGGAAGCGCAAGGGTTTGCTAACGTCACGTTCAATGGCGTGCCCCAGCGGGTGAGCTTTGTGACTGTGGGCGGTGATTATCCCAAACAAAAGTGGCACTTAGCCTTTATGTTGCCCCACGAAGTGATTGAAGCGCCAGTGACCGCTGCGTTCTGGAATGCCAGTATGGTCGCCATTGGTATCATGCTGCTAATGGGCGTGACGGTATGGTTGATGTTGCTACCCTTTAGTCGTCAACTCGCTAAGTTATTGGATGCGATGGAAGATATTGCCGAAGGTGACAGTGATTTATCAAAACGTATTCTAATGGATCGAGAAGACGAGTTAGGCAAACTTGGCGATGCCTTTAACCGCTTTGCTGAGAAAGTGCAGCACATGCTGTTGGATACGCGCAGTTTAACCCAAGAGGTGGGCTCGGGCGTTATTGATGCGCGGCAAATCTGTGATTTAGCCGTGTCGTCGGTCTCATCGCAAAAGCAGCAGATAGATTCGGTTGCCACCGCCGCGACGCAAATGGCGCAAACCAGTCAAGAAATGGCTGTCAGTGCCCAGCGTGCCAATGATTTTGCCCAGAAGGCGCAAACTCAAGCCCACGACGGTACACAGATTGTTTCCCGTGCGACCGAAGGGATGAAGGCGCTGTCAGAGCAAGTGATTGCCGCGGCGAAAGTGATTAAACACTTACGCAATAGTTCAGAGCAAATCGGTGAAGTCTTGAGTGTGATCCGTAATATTGCCGAGCAAACGAATCTATTGGCATTGAATGCGGCGATTGAAGCGGCGCGGGCGGGTGAGCAAGGCCGCGGTTTTGCTGTCGTGGCCGACGAAGTGCGCACGCTGGCATCCCGTACCCAAGATTCTACCGCCAATATTCAAGGTATTATTCAAACCTTACAACAGAGTGCATTGCAGGCTGAGCAAGTGATGGAATCGGGTGTCGAGCAGGCGAAAGCGGGGCAAGACTTAACGACCCAAGTCGAAGCGGCACTGAATGATATTGCCACGGCGATTATGTCAATTCAGCAGCAAACGGTTGAAATAACCGTAGCAATCGATCAGCAAGCTGTGGCGGCCGAGGAAGTGGCGCTCAATGTCGATAATGTGCGGGGGTTGTCGGATCAGTCTTTGCTGTCGAGTCAGGACTTGTCGCAAAGCTTGCAAGGGTTTGAGGATATGACCCGCGCGCTCACTCGCAATATCGGCCAATTTAAGATTTAAGCCTGAGTCGGTCGGGGCATTATTTGCTCACTGACCATCAGCTCAGTCACGTTATCACTCATAGTGAACACATAAAAGGAGCTTAGGCTCCTTTTATTTTTTGCTTTCGCCTTATTCCATTCAAATCGACGAGTAGCACTTGATTACTGTTTTTATATACAGTATTTTGGCGTTGGAGGAATTCAACGTGCGAAAAATTATTCACATCGATATGGACTGCTATTTTGCGGCAGTGGAAATGCGCGACTTTCCCGAATACCGTGGCAAGCCTTTAGCCGTGGGCGGCAGCAGCGACCGCCGTGGTGTTATCAGCACTTGCAGTTACGAGGCGCGTAAATTTGGTGTACGTTCAGCGATGGCGACCGCCTATGCTTTTAAGTTGTGTCCCAATCTCATTTTGGTTCCTGGGCGGATGCAGGTTTATAAAGAGGTGTCGCTGCAAATTCGTGAAATTTTCTCCCGCTATACCCCATTGATTGAGCTGCTTTCTTTAGATGAAGCCTATTTAGACGTGAGTGAGTGCCAACAATATAAGGGCTCGGCAACCTTGATTGCGCAGGCCATTCGCCGCGATATCTTAGCCGAAACTGGGTTAACTGCTTCGGCTGGCATAGCACCAGTGAAGTTTTTAGCTAAGGTTGCCTCGGATCTGAATAAGCCAAACGGCCAATATGTGATTACTCCAGAAACACTGCCTGATTTTGTTAAAACCTTATCGCTACGTAAAATTCCCGGTGTCGGCAAAGTCACCGCCGAAAAGCTCTCCTCGCTTGGGCTCAATACCTGTGGCGATGTGCAAGCCTATTCTAAAGCTGAGTTATTGGCGCGATTCGGCAAGTTTGGTGGTGTCTTGATTGAACGTGCCCAAGGCATAGATGAACGGGGCATTTCTGCCGACAGGGAGCGTAAATCAGTGGGTGTTGAAACTACGTTGGCGAAGGATATTTATAGCCTAGAGCAGTGCCAACAGGTGATGCCGGGATTGATCCAAGAATTAGCCCTACGTTTGAGCCGCAGCGCTAAGGAACGCAAAATTCACAAGCAAGTGGTCAAGCTCAAGTTCAACGATTTCAAGCAGACTACAATCGAGCATCGCAGCGATGAAGTCTCGATTGTGATGTTTTATGATCTACTCGCACAGGCGATGGCAAGGCAAGAAGGGCGCGGCATTCGCTTATTAGGTATTTCGGTCGGCCTCGCCGATTCTATCCTCGCAGTGCCCGAAATCCCAAATGCCCAGACTCAGCTTGATTTAGCGCTCTAGCTGTTTACTGAGTCGATACGCCGCAGACTCACGCCTGAATGGCTCAATAAGCCTCGGGTGGATTTGCCAACATAAAATCAATTAACAGTCTGACCCGTAAGGGCAGGTTGTCCCGATCGCGATACATCAAGTAGGCGGTGCGCGGAATACCTTGCCATTCTGGCAGTATTTGAACGAGCTTGCCGCTTTGTATCTGTTCACTCGCCATGCTGATGGGTAATAGTCCAATACCGAGCCCCGCCACTACAGCCTGACTGGCGATCGCCATATCATCGACGGCTAATTTGATGTTACCTCTTGGCTCAAACTCGACATTTTGCCCAGTGTTTTTGTGCTGTAAACGCCACGTTTTTGTGGGCTTAGCGATGATAACCGGATGCAGTTCCAGTTCTTCTATGGATTGCAGTGTATGCCACTGGGTTGCCGATGTGCTGGCGCAAAGTACAAAGCTAATCGTGGTGAGCGGCCTTGCAATCCAATCGGGATCTTTAGGTTCACCCACTCGAAAGGCGATATCGATGGCGTTTTCACTGACATCAATATTCATGTTCGACAGACTTAAATCGATATCAATATTGGGATAATGCCGTTGGAAGGCGTTGAGTGATTCACCCAGCCAGCGATAGGTTGTATTGATGGGCGCCGAGATCCGCAATTTGCCAACCGCTTGATGTTTATCCGCATGCAACTCACCGGATACCTGGTTTAACTCGATAAACAGCGGGCCGCAGCGTTCGAGATACCGCAGGCCTGTAGCGGTAAGGTTGACTCTATGGGCGTCTCTGTGCAGTAAACGCAGGCCTAATGATTGTTCTAACAGATTGATTCGACGGCTTAAGGTTGAAGGTGGAATGCCTAAGTGCTGCGCCGCGAGCTTAAAGCTCCCTTGTTGTGCCACCACCCAAAATAAGCGCATATCGTCTAAGGAATAATTAAGTTTCATATTTGGAATTTAAGCTCTCAATCTTGTTTGTTTTAATAATATATGAAACTTATAAACTAAGCTCAATCCCAATTACCTCCCTAGAGTCCGATATGAAATCCCATACACCTTACATGACAATTGTTTGTCTATTGATTTGCGTTTTTAGCTGGGGCAGTGTGTTTCCGATTGCTAAGCGAGTGCTGGAGGAGATGTCAGGGGAATCCCTCGTATTCTGGCGTTTTACCATTGCGGCTGTGACTCTGGCGTTATATATCGCTTTTACTCGTCAGGCTTGGCCCAAGTTGAGTTTGGCGCAATATATTGTCATAGCGTTAGTGGGTGTGATTGGTGTAGGTGGCTTAAATTTGGCGTTATTTAATGGTCTGCAGCATACCTCTGCCGCCAATGGTGCCTTGATTATGGCGCTTAGCCCGCTGGTGACTTCAATCGTCAATGGGCTATTACAGCGTGAATGGCTCAGTAGACAACAAGTGTTTAGCTTAGTGGGCGGATTGGCGGGCGTACTGCTAGTGATCACTAACGGCAGTGTGCAGCAATTACTCAACTTTAGTTTTAACCAAGGTGATGTGATGATTGCCGCCGGCATGTTGGCGTGGAGTGGTTATACCATTTGTTCGCAACGGGTCGGCCATTGGTTGTCTGTGTTGCCCTTTACCTTGCTGAGTATGATAGCTGCCAGTGTGTCTATGTCCGTGGTTGGGCTTGGCCGAGGTGAGTTTCACCCTTGGCAGGAGTTGATGGGACTGTCGACGACGGCTTTGTCTAGCGTGCTCTACATAGGTTTGTTCGCCACTGTGCTCGGTTATCTGTTTTGGATTAACGGCGTTAAAGCGCTTGGCCCCGCTAAGGCATCGATCTTTTTTAATCTCGTGCCCGTTTTTGCTGCATTAACGGCGTTAGCCATGGGGCAGGCGGTAACGGAAATTCAATTGGTAGGGATGCTGATAGTGATCCTTGCGTTGATGTTACCAATGTTAGTCAACCTGCGCGCGGCAAGAGGCTTAGTGGTTAAGCGCTGCTAATCTATGCTAGCTTTGCTGTTTAAATATAAGGGCGCACCTGAATTCAGACCATCACTACGACGGGTTTATGCTCCCTTATTCGGTAGAGGGGACTTTTCAAACATCACTGATTTACAAAAAGTACCTTACATAAAAGCTTTCACTCTCAAAAGCTTACAGTTTAAAACGGCTGACCAGCGCAGTGAGATTACCCGCCATTGATGAGAGTTGTACGCTCGCGGCATAGATTTCATCTGTGGTGCGTAAACTGTCCTCCGACTGTTCGGCAATGTGTTGAATATTTTGATGACTCTCATTGGCCATAGTGGTTTGCGCTTTGGCTGCGAGGGCGATTTGATTATTCATCTCACTAATTTGGCTGACCATTTCTGCAATATGCGCTAAGGCTTCACCAGCATTACTGGCAGCTTCGACGCTTGAAATCGCCTTTTCATTACCGATATTAATCGCCGCCACAGCGCTTTGAGTGCCATTTTGCACATTGGCGATCATCAATTTAATTTCTTCGGTGGATTGGTGAGTCTTTGAGGCGAGGGAGCGCACTTCATCGGCCACCACGGCAAAGCCGCGTCCTTGTTCGCCCGCCCGCGCCGCTTCAATTGCGGCGTTAAGGGCTAATAGATTGGTTTGTTCGGCAATGGCTTGGATCACCTCAAGCACACGGCCGATATGTTGGCCTTCTTGCTCGAGTTTATTGATCTGCATTTCTGCCGTGCCCACATCTCCTGCGAGTTCTCGAATTACATTGATGGTTTTTTTCACTCTTGCTTGGCCATCGGCGGTAAAGACATCGGCTTGTTTGGCTGCATCGGCCGCATGACTGGCACTGACAGAGACTTCTTGTACTGAGGCGGCAATATGATCACTGGCATCGGCGATTCTGTGGGTGGCTGCCTGTTGATCCATCAAGGTATGTTTTGCCGTGGCGCTGGTTTTGGCTAGTCCTTCGGCGGCGACATTAAGCTCCGAAGTAGATTGTTTAAACTGCGAGATAATGCCATGTAAGTTATCGAGAAAATGATTAAAGGCATTGGCAAGGTCGCCCAGTTCGTCCTTAGAGGTTAGCTGGACCCGCTCGGTCAAATCACCATCACCATCGGTAATGTCGTGGATTTTCGCCAGCAAAACTGCGAGCGGCTTACTGATGAGTTTAGGCAAGGTAACGATGAACAGAATGCAGATCAGGATACTGATTGTTAAAGCAATTAACTGCATCTGCTGCCCACGATAGGCGTCATCATCCACTTGGGTGACAGCTGCTGCCGTGTTGCTGTTTAAGTCATCGATTAGCTGATTAATATTTTGATGCAGCTGCTCGAATTGCGTTGCAGCTTGGCCAAAGCTCAGATCAATAGCGGTCGTGCGACCGTTACGGCCATTTTGGGTGCGCTGATTGCTGATTTCAGAGGTAGTGGTTCGCCATACCTCGAAACTGCGATTTAATTCATTGAGTTTTTCTTTTGCGAGGGGACTTGTGGTCACATCGGCAAACTGATTAAGGTGTTCTTTGACCAGAGATATACTATTTGTGTGCTGTTTTAGAAGGCTATTATAGGAGTCCGTGCCGACGTTAACGAACATCAGGCTACGTTCGGCAACTTGCGCTTGGTAAAGCTCTTTGTCAGCTTGCAGCAGTTCAGATTGGCTCGGTAAGTATTCGAGTGCGAGCGTATTTGCGCTGTTATTTAATGCTTTAAGCCCTAAGATGCCAGTTGAAGAGGCGAAGATGACAACGCCAGCGAGTAGCAGACTCGGGTAAGTCAGTTTCTGGTTAACGGAAAGATCTTTATACCATTCCATAGTCACGCCCTCCTTGATTGATGCACTGAAAGGTGAGGGCCGCGATAACCACTGAATAAAAGCGGATGCGGCCCATCACTGGCGTTCTCTGGCAATTAGAGTCCGAATTGATCGAGGTTGATCCCAATCGTGATAGCACCAATTGCAGCATCGCCATCCATCACTGGAATAGAAATTTGTACTAGATAGGCTTGGGAGCTCTCGTCAAATTTGACCGGACCTATGTGTTTATCGCCTTTGCCATTGGCGAAGGATTTTTGCCATTTATCCTCATCACCCTGCCAATAATCTGAGGTTTTACTGGTCATGGCGACGTTAGCACCTTGATTATCCATGAGAAAAATTTCTTGGTAGTAAGGTTGGCTGGCTTCGAAGGTGGTGAGAAACTTGGCCGCTTCGTTGTTCATCAAGGACGACATAAAATCATCAATCCCAGCGGTGGCGATCCATTTTTCATCTAATGTTTTGATCGAATCTAAACTTTTGCCTTGAGCATTTTGCGCTTTAACGGCATTCACCAGCACCACTTCTTTACCTAATGGCATCAGTGAATCGGCTAGATCGATAACGGCTTGGGGGACTTCTTCGGCGAAACTGAGGTTACTGCTGAGCAGTAGTGCGGCGGCTGACAAGATTTTACCAAATTTCATGATCTCTATTCCTTAAGGTCACTGTATTGAAGGGGAAAGCGGCTATCTCTAAAAGCGCGACAAGCAAAAATACGTTCGGGTTAGACAGAACAACTATAGTAGAAAATTCAAGCTATTCAGTTCTTTCATAAAAATTTTATCAATGGCATTTCTATACACCAATTGAAGGCACGATAAAAAATAAGGCCACATCTGACTTGAGCAGATGTGGCCTTGAATTGAGTGCCAATTGAGTTAGCTAGGCTAACTTTAGACTAGGGCGTTACGCCTTAACTGGAATACGCTCGAGTACGGCTAATAATAAAGTCCAATATTGGCCGACTGTGGTGATGTTCACCATCTCGTCTGGTCCGTGCGGATAACGAATGGTTGGGCCAATCGAGACCATATCCATATCAGGATAAGGTTTCTTGAATAGACCACACTCAAGACCCGCATGGATCACCATGATCACTGGCTCTTTGTGGTAAATGTCTTGATAGGTTTCGCGCACTATCGCCATTACAGGTGAGCTGTTATCTGGCTTCCAGCCTGGGTAAGCACCGCTTAAATCGATATCGGCTCCGGCTAAGTTGGTCAGCGCAGTTAACATGCCTTCGACTTGAGTACGGCCAGAATCGATCAGCGAGCGGATAAGGCACAGGATAGTGACTTGTTCATCGTCAGTGCTGATAACGCCAACGTTGAGCGAGGTTTCAGTGACACCTTCGACTTCATCACTCATGCGGATCACGCCGTTCGGGCACACATGCAGCAAATCGATCAGGGTATTTTGGCTGTTTTCGCTCATCACACGTTTTGGCGTTGGGATAGTGTTTAATACTAAACGCATATCGGGATCGGCAATAGCAAGTTCAGTGCGAATTAGTGCTTCAAACTCAGCGACTTTTTCGTTTAATGCGCCGACGTTTTCTTCTGGCAACATAAAGCTGATGTTGGCTTCACGTGGGATCGCATTACGCAATGAACCGCCGCTAAATTGGGTCAGCTCTAGCGCTAACTCATCGGCATTTTCAAAAAGGAAACGCGCTAATAACTTGTTGGCGTTGCCACGACCTAAGTGAATGTTCACTCCAGAGTGGCCGCCTTTTAAGCCAGATAAATGCAGGCTAAAGGCCGAGTAACTTTGTTCAGACGCTTGCCACACCATAGGCAGGGTAATTTGAGCATCGACGCCACCGGCGCAGCCCATGTAAATTTCACCCTCTTGCTCAGAGTCTGTGTTGATCAGGATCTCTGCATCTAACATGCCCGCTTGTAAACCAAAAGCACCCGTCATGCCGGCTTCTTCATCGATCGTCAGTAACACTTCTAATGGACCGTGCTTGATATCATCTGAGCCCAAAATGGCCAGCGCCGATGCCATGCCGATACCGTTATCTGAACCTAAGGTCGTGCCTTTGGCTTTAACCCAATCGCCATCGACATAGGCTTCGATAGGATCTTGGGTGAAGTCGTGTACTTTGTCGGCATTCTTCTGCGGCACCATATCGATATGGGCTTGAATGACCACGATTTTACGATCTTCCATTCCAGGCGTAGCCGGTTTGCGGATGATCAAGTTGCCAACGGCATCTTCAACGACGGCAAGTTGTTTGCTTTTTGCCCACGCTTGAATGTGCTGGCTTAAGGCTTGCTCATGCTTAGATGGGTGGGGAATCGCGCAGATTTGTTCAAACCATTGCCATAATGGCTGTGGGTATAACTGACTTAACGCTGTCACTAGAGTGTCCCTCATAAGGTCTTGTGGGTATATGGCAAATTTGCGGCCATTCTAGCACATTCTGTGCAACCAATTAATCTCAGCATCACAGGCTTTTGGTGAGCTGGCAGCCAAAGTTTCCAATTCGATTTTTTCTGGGAGTGTCGGTAGCACTTTTAGATTGGTAATTAAGCGATAGAGCGGGAATAATGCAGGCACAATAATGAAAAAGGATGGGTCATGTTTCAAGTTAACTTCGTTGATGTAAAAGCAGAAAATGCCATTTTTGATGGTGAAGGCTGGGATGCGGTTGTGGTGGTGACGCCCGATCTGGATTCTATCGGTTTTGATGAGATAGGTTTATTGGCTCAGCACGGTGCCCACGTGGATAAGCGCGTAGGTAAGAGCCCGACATTACTGTTTGCCCCGGGTCTGGCGGGAGGCCGCTTGATCATTGCGCCTGTCACCCAAGTGAACGATGAGTATGTGGACGTGCGAGTCTATGCTAATGCTGCAAGGGCGGCGATTGCCATTGCAAAAGAGGCGGGTGCAAATCGTCCGCTGTTATATGTAGTGCCATCGAAGGACTCACGTTTTAGTTTTGCCACTGAAGTCGCAGCATTAGCCTGCGGTCAAGAGCTGTGGCAAACCTTAGAGCTGCGTGAAGCGACTGGCTTAACGCCTGCATTTGAGGCCATAGGGTTATTATCCTTATCAACTCATAACAGCAATTTGCTCAATGCCTTAGAAGCGGGCCGTGTACTAGCACGGGATTTATGTGGTACTGAACCTGAGCGCATGTCGGCTAAAGCTTTTGCCGATTATTGCCTGCAATCCTTAGCGGGCAGCGTGATTAAAACTGCGGTAGTGGAAGACAGAGATATTTTAGAGCGTGATTATCCGCTGCTCAGCGCTGTGGCGCGATCTTCTTTTGCCGTCGGTCGTCATCAACCTCGTGTGGTTAAACTAGAGTACCTGCCTGAAGGTGAAGTGACTCGCACTTTCCTGTTTGCGGGTAAGGGCGTGATTTACGATACCGGCGGCGCCGATCTAAAAGTCGGCGGCGCGATGGCGGGCATGAGCCGTGATAAAGGCGGCGCTTCTGCCGTGGCAGGTTTATTTAAAACCCTGTCAATGCTTAAACCTAAGGGCATTCGCGTGATTGCCGAGTTAGGTTTAGTACGTAACAGCATAGGCAGCGAAGCCTTCGTGACCGATGAAATCATCACTAGCCACGCGGGTGTACGAGTGCGGATTGGTAATACGGACGCCGAAGGGCGCTTAGTGCTGGCGGATTTACTGAGCCATTTACGTATCAAAGCCGTGTCGGCAGTGAAGCCTGAAATGTTTTCGGTAGCAACACTCACAGGTCATGTTGTGCGTTGTTATGGCAGTTATCCTGCGGCGGTGGAAAACTCTGTGGCGAGTGCGCAGCAATGCGCTGTTACTTTACAACAGCAGGCGACTCAGTGGGGTGAACCCTTTGAAGTGTCTACACTGCGTCCTGAAGACTTTGCGAAAATCCGCGATGTGTCAGGCGCTGCTGAAATGTTATCTTCAAATAATGCCCCGTCATCGATCACTGCGCGCGGGCATCAATATCCTGCGGCGTTTTTGCTGAAAGCGTCTGGGCTATTTGACCATGGTGTAACAGCCCCAATTCCCTTAGCTTATATGCACTTAGATATCGCAGGCAGTGCGACAGAAGGTGATCCGCTCTACGGCAAACCTACAGCGAGTCCGCTGGTGGGCTTGTATCAATATCTGATCAATCGTTAGTAACAAAAAGAAATAATTCTGTAATATCTTACTTATTAGATGCTTACAGGGTTATTTCTGTTTTTCTGTGAAATAGATCGCCATTAACCCTACTATAATTGTGTAATTTAATTACATTAAAAAGCCTTAATCAAAAAAAAATACAAATAAAGGTTGTAATAAAACTACAAAACCATATAATTGCTTTCGTGTATTAGGCACTAATGCCTTTCCTCTCTAGTCTATCTAGGATGGATATTTTTCTCCAAGGACCTGAGTGACAAGTCGTCTCAACGGATATGAGAATCTCTAGTTCCAAGGAACCGAGCCAAGCTTCACTAGAGTACTTAATCACAACTAATTTAGGAGTATTGACTATGTCTTATACAGGCAACAACCATTTTTATTGGCAGAACACTTGGTTTAACACTGATGTTTTGCGTGGCGGTTTATTCGCCATGAGCTTTAAGGCCTAACCCTCCTTAAAGTTTAGTTTCCATCATCCATCAACCTTTGTATCGCCTTTTTTGGCGTGTTTAGACTCAAGTAGCATATCGGTGTTTTTGCATGGGTATGCCAGGTTTTTCCCGCTAGCGCGGTAATGTACTTCCCCGAAAGGGACGCTTGAAATATGTCTTTGCCTGCTCATTGAGCAGGCTTTTTTTTGCCTTTTTTTCGCTTAAGCCTTTAACTGTTTTGCCTGATAGCAATGAGCATAAACTGTTTGTGTCAGAAGTGGTAAAGCACCTATTACCAGCCCTCACGCTTAATCGCCTCCTCAGAGGTAAGGGATTGCTTCTTTGATAAATGTGGCGTTGAGATTACTGGAGAAGAGGTTGAAGTGTATGTTGAGCCTGCGCCACTCTGGGATTATTGATATGCACTGGGTGATCCTAACAAATTCCAAGCGCTCCTTTCATGCGCTATGTAAATACTATCCGATGAAGTAGTTTGCTCAGGTGATAGCATTACCAATGCTAATAAATACAAGCTTAACCAAGTTGCTAAGCGCTAACTGACTCCGCATATTTATCATTTTATTGAACCGCACAACCATGGCGAGGTTTCCATCATTTGCGTTCAGAACCAATCACTCGGCCGTTTACCGAATGATTTATGGTTACTTGTGTTTATCCCTTGCCAATTTTCTGGCCTGACCAGCCTAAACTCCCTATAATCGGCTGCAAATGTCATCACGTTACATAGTGTTTACATCTACCTACCCTACATACTTAAAATAAAAAGGAACCTTGTTCCATGTTAGAAAAACTGTTCAAACTGAAACAAAATCAAACGAGCCTCAAGCAGGAAGCGGTCGCAGGTTTGACAACATTTATGACGATGGCCTACATCATTTTTGTGAACCCAATGATGTTAGCCGATGCGGGCATGGACCATGGAGCTGTATTTGTAGCGACCTGTTTGGCGGCGGCTGTCGGCTGTTTGGTTATGGGGCTGATGGCGAATTATCCAATTGCGCTTGCTCCAGGTATGGGACTTAATGCCTTTTTTACCTACACAGTCGTGGGTGAAATGGGTTACAGCTGGGAGACTGCGTTAGGCGCGGTATTCCTGTCGGGAATTTGCTTTTTAATCTTGTCCTTAGTGCGTATTCGAGAATGGATTGTAAATAGTATTCCCATGTCGTTACGTATCGGTATTGCTGCAGGTATTGGTTTGTTCCTTGCGCTGATTGGCCTTAAGAGCGCCGGTATCGTGGTGGCAAGTCCTGCAACCTTAGTGACCTTAGGCGATATCACTGCATTTCCGGCGGTTATGGCTGTGTTAGGTTTTTTCCTGATCATTGCTATGGTGCAACGTGGAATGAAGTCGGCGGTCATCCTAAGTATCTTGATTATCACAGCGCTGGGATTAATGTTTGGCGATGTGCAGTATCAGGGTATTGTATCTATGCCGCCGTCGATTATGCCGACATTTTTGAAGATGGATTTATCCCAAGTCTTTGAAGTAACGATGTTATCTGTGGTGTTTGCCTTCTTATTTGTCGATCTCTTCGATACCTCTGGCACCTTAGTGGCGGTTGCACAGCGCGGTGGTTTTCTCGATGATAAAGGCCGTTTACCACGTCTGAATCGTGCCTTAACCGCTGACAGTTTAGCAACGATTGCAGGGGCGGCTTTTGGCACTTCCACCACGACAAGTTATATCGAAAGCACCGCGGGTGTGAGCGCAGGTGGTCGGACTGGTTTGACGGCCGTTGTGGTGGGATTACTCTTCATTGCTGCGTTATTTTTATCGCCATTGGCGGGGATGATCCCGGCTTATGCAACTGCGGGCACACTGTTTTATGTAGCGATTTTGATGATGTCGGGACTGGTGCATGTCGAATGGGAAGATTTGACTGAAGCCGCGCCTGTGGTGGTTGTGTGTATATTAATGCCGCTAACGTTTTCTATCGCGACGGGCATTGCCTTTGGGATCATCTCATATGCAGCAATCAAATTACTCACAGGTCGCTTTAGCGATCTTAATGTGGGCATTTTAGTATTAACCGCATTGTTTGTAGCTAAGTTTGTCTATGGTTGATGCTGTCGATTAATTCACCTGCACAGTAAAAACTCGCAACGTAGATTGTTTACATTTTTTGAGGGCCATCTAATCGATGGCCCTTTTTAATGCGCGATTCTAAGCAAAAACGAAAATTTATCTCGAGTTAATAACTCCTTGCTACCAATTACTCAGCGGATTAGGTATAAGGATTGTTCGGTTATTTTGTTACAAATGAATAATGAACTTAAGTGAGATTGCGTATCGCCGCGTGGTAGTGAAGTTAGGGACGAGTGTGCTGACCTCTGGCAGTAAACAGCTAGATAAAGCCCACATGGTTGAGCTTGCTCGTCAAATGGCCGCACTGATGAAGTCAGGGGTCGAAGTCGTATTATGCACCTCAGGGGCCATTGCCGCTGGGCGTGAACATCTCCAATACCCGATACTGCCCGACACTATGGCCAATAAGCAATTGTTAGCCGCTGTCGGGCAAAGTCAGTTGATCCTCGCTTGGTCACAACTCTTTAGTATTTATGGGCTGCATGTCGGCCAATTGCTGCTGACCCGCGCCGATTTGCAGGATAGGGAGCGTTACCTCAACGCCCGTGACACGCTTAATGCCTTGCTGGCCAATAATATTGTGCCGATCATCAATGAAAACGATGCCGTTGCCACCAATGAAATCAAAGTCGGTGATAACGACAATCTATCGGCGCGCGCAGCACTCTTATGCGATGCTGACTTATTGATTTTACTGACGGATCAAAAGGGCTTATTCGATGCGGATCCACGCACTAACCCGAATGCTAAGTTGATCTCCCAAGTCGTCAAGATTGACGACAGCCTACGTATGTTAGCGGGCGGGTCTGTTTCGGGTTTAGGTACGGGCGGAATGTCGACTAAATTGGAAGCGGCGGATATTGCTCGCCGTGCAGGCATCGAAGTGGTTATCGCTTCTGGCCATCATCCCGATGTGATCAAAAAAGTGGTGAGTAAGGAATCTGTTGGCACGCATTTTAGTGCGATTGAAAACCCGTTAGAAAGCCGTAAACAGTGGATTCTAGCCGGCCCTGCGACTCAAGGTTCTTTAGTACTCGATGCCGGTGCGGTCAAAGCTGTGACTGACAAGGGCCGCAGCTTATTGTCCAAAGGTATCGTCGGCGTTAAAGGCCAGTTTGAGCGCGGCGCTACGCTGCAATTAGTTGATCAACAAGGTAAAGTGATTGCTAAAGGGATGACACGATACTGCGGCCAAGCCCTGAGTTTGATCGCGGGCAAGCATTCCGACGAGATCGAGTCTTTACTCGGTTATGACTATGGTGACGCAATCGTGCACCGCAACGACATGGTTGTCTTATAAGCGAGGTCTGTTTTGAGTCAAATTAATCAAGAACAGTATTTACAGCAACTTGGTAATAATGCCAAACAGGCAAGTTACGCCTTAGCCAATTTAACCGCGAGCCAAAAGGCTGACTTACTCGAAGCCATCGCCGATGCGCTGACGGAAAATGCCGCCGCGATTTTAGCCGCCAATGCTAAAGATGTGGCCGCTGCTAAGGCCGATGGATTAACGGATGCGATGATCGACAGACTGTTGCTCGATGGTGCGCGTCTGGCGGGCATTATCGGTGATATTAGTGATGTGATCCGTCTTGCCGATCCGGTAGGTGAAGAATTTGGCAGCAAGTTATTAGATAACGGTTTAAGGCTGACTCGCCGCCGAGTACCACTTGGGGTCATAGGTGTTATCTATGAGGCTCGGCCTAATGTCACTGTCGATATCGCGGTACTTGCCCTTAAAACCGGTAATGCGGTGATCCTCCGTGGCGGTAAAGAAACCCTAGCATCGAATAAACTCATTAGTGAGGTGATCCGCGGCGCGATTGTCGCCCAAGGTTTACCGATAGATGCGGTGCAATTTATTGATTCTTCAGACAGAGCTTTAGTGACAGGTTTACTTAAGCTCGATCAATATGTCGACATGATAGTGCCGCGTGGCGGTCAAGCGCTGCAACGCTTATGTGCCGAGCAGGCGACCATTCCGGTGATTTTGGGCGGCATAGGTATTTGCCATTTATATGTCGATAAAAATGCCAATCTTGAACGGGCTCTCGAGGTGATCGCTAACGCCAAAGTGCAGCGTCCAACTGTGTGTAATGCGCTTGATACCTTGCTGGTGGATGAGCATGTGGCGAGCACCTTTGTACCGCAAATTGCCGAGTATCTGCATCGTTTAGGCGTGCGTTTTTCAGTCTGTGAGCAAAGTTTCGCTCTGTTAGATGGTTTAGGGTTTGATGTGACGCTCGCCAAGGCTGAGGATTTTGGCATCGAATGGTTGTCGTTAACCTTAGGCATTAAAGTGGTGAGTGATATCGATGCTGCCGTTAGTCATATTCGCCAATATTCTAGCGGCCATTCGGAAGCGATTTTGACCGATGACATTCATGCAGCGGCGCACTTTATGAACCAAGTGAACTCAGCTGCCGTGTATGTCAATGCCAGTACGCGCTTTACCGATGGCGGTCAGTTTGGCCTTGGCGCCGAAGTCGCTGTGAGCACGCAAAAACTCCATGCTCGCGGCCCTATGGGGCTTGAGGCATTAACCACGTATAAGTGGTTAGCTTGGGGTGATTACACAAGCCGTGTTTAGTGGTTAAAAACCATAAAATTAAAGCCGTTAACGCATTACGTTGACGGCTTTTTTTTGTTCGCAATGTTTGATTGTAAGTACCAATTTGCACTGTCTATTTATGGCAGTGTCTGTTTGCGCATTAATGGAGTAGCGGCGTATAAGTGGCAAGTAACCAGATACAGAAAAATAGCGTCGACATGACGGTAGTGAATCTACGAAAGGCCTTGATGTATTCCAAGGTATAAATAAAGTACTTTTCCTGCACTCTGCGGGTGAGTAATACCGATGGCAGCATAAAACTGCAATAGAGCATGACTACCATAGTGGTAAAACTGTTTCCCCAGAAATGCTCATAAATAAATAAGGCGATGCAGAGTAGCATAGCGCACCAGCTGATTGGGCTGATGCTATTTTCTGGGTTCCATTGGGTTGATTTTTCCATCTGACTATCCTTAGTCGATTTGTACCTCAGTACAATTTATAGACGGATATCTCGGCTTTATCAAACGCTTTCTATTGCATGCTCAATACGCTGCTGTCGTTGGAGTCTTGTTCACCATTTATTCAACATGAGCGCATGTTGCATAAGGTGGAGTGACTTACTTAACGTCGAATAACTTGTGCTTAATGTGGCCTGAATAGCTTAAAGCGTCTTTATATCGGCAAATTCACCTTTGCAAAGCTGGGCTAAGTCAGTAGCCGCTATGCTTATCTCTAAACCGCGTCTGCCCGCGCTGACATAAATCCTGTCGAAGCCTTGAGCGCTGGCATCAATTATGGTCGGCAACTGTTTTTTCTGCGCTAGCGGACTAATTCCGCCGACCAGATAGCCTGAGGATTTTTGTGCTAGGTCAGCATCGGCCATTTGCAGTTTCTTTTGTTTTAAGCATTTAGCTACGGCTTTTAGATTAAGCTGATGATCGACGGGCACAAGCGCGACGGCAATCGGCGCATGGGCTTTGTCGATGGCAACTAAAAGGGTTTTAAATACTTGCGCAGGGTCGAGCCCTAAGGTGTTAGCGGCTTCTTCGCCGTAGGCGGCGCAGTGTGGATCGTGGCTGTACTCTAAGATATCAAATGCAATGCTGGCTTTTTTCGCCAATCGAACGGCCGGGGTCATTCTATACTCCTTCACAAAATGGGCGATATTAACGCTTAATCTTGAGGTAAAACGTTAGCCACTTCGGTTTTTACGCTTTTTAGTTGGCTCATTGCGGTGAGCCAAGTTTGTTTCAGGCGACGATTCAGTCATGACTCAGTCATCATTTAGCGAGCTTTGGCTTTGGGCTTATCTTGCTTTTGCGCTCGGTAAAACGGGGCCAAAGTTGCTGCAACATCATTCCTGACAAAATAAACGCCAAACCGAGATAGGTCGCCATCGCTATCGTTTCCTGCAAAATCCACGCAATAAACCCAATCGACATCACTGGGGATAAAAACACCATAGTGCTAATGTTGGCAGTACGAGTGGCGGTTTTTAGCGCCATTAACCAGAGCACAAAAGTAATGCCCATCTCGAACAAGCCCACATACATACCTGCAAATATTGCCTTAAGGCTAAAACTGGGCAGGGTATCTGTCAGTACTAAGGTGACGGCAATAAAAGGTAAGCCGATAACAAAACTCAATAATAAACTCACCACGGGATCGCCTTGATCTTTGGTGTTGACGATCCAATATAGGCACCAGAGAACTGTGCTGGTCAGTGCAAGGCCGATCCCGAGCGGGCTATCAAAGCTAAAGCCGCTGATATCACCGCCGGTGGCAATGATAAACACGCCAGTGTAGGCAATCAGCGCCGCTGCAATGTCGCTCTTACGCAAATGTTGCTTTAACAAAGGCGCGGCCAGTAACGGCAGTAATACCGCCCAAGTGTAATTAAGTGACAACGCTTGCTGCGCTGGCAGTAAGGAATACGCTTTAAACAGTACGACATAGTAGAGGAAGGGATTGATGAGCCCAGTCACCAGATAAAACATGGGGCGGCGTAAAAACTGTTGCTTGAGTAAGGAAAGCTTTTTTTGCCAAGCAAGGATTCCGCCAAGGGCAATAATCGACGTGAGTACGGCAACAAACACCAGTTGCAGCGGTGTGTAGTAACTCAAGGCAATCTTAAAGGCCGTGGCCACAGTAGACCAGAGGAAGACTGCCGCCATGCCATACACGTACGCTAAATTTGAAGACTTCACTCTGCTACCTTACCTGGATAAACATCCGCCAAATGTGGGCAGATTGAATAACAGCTTTAGTTGATAAGCAAGACTATTTTATCTGCTTGGATATTTTATCCCGCTGTAGATGCGAGAAAGATAAATCAGAAAATTTTTTTCTTCGCCCTTGTAATTAATTTCCCTGTCCCAATATAGGTATCAAGGCAGAGAAGGTGGCCAACGATGGACTTGATATTTCAACCGTCTAGCCCCATATCAAAACCAACTAAACAAATTTAGATTGAATGAAATTTTTCGGAGGACCTCATGGGTAAAATTATTGGTATCGACTTAGGCACAACAAACTCTTGTGTAGCTGTCCTCGATGGTGGCAAAGCACGTGTGTTAGAAAACGCTGAAGGCGATCGCACAACCCCGTCAATCATCGCTTATACAGATGATGAAACCATTGTCGGTTCGCCAGCAAAACGTCAAGCTGTGACTAACCCAACTAACACATTCTTCGCGATTAAGCGTTTGATTGGTCGTCGCTTTAAAGATGACGAAGTCCAACGTGACGTGAACATCATGCCATTCAAAATCATTGCAGCCGACAACGGTGATGCATGGGTTGAATCGCGTGGCAACAAGATGGCTCCACCACAAGTTTCTGCAGAAATCTTGAAAAAGATGAAGAAAACCGCAGAAGACTTTTTAGGTGAAGAAGTAACAGAAGCGGTTATTACTGTTCCTGCTTACTTTAACGATTCACAACGTCAAGCGACTAAAGATGCGGGTCGTATCGCAGGTCTTGATGTTAAACGTATTATCAACGAACCAACGGCTGCAGCATTAGCCTATGGTATCGATAAGAAACAAGGCGACAACATTGTTGCGGTATACGATTTAGGTGGTGGTACATTCGATATCTCTATCATCGAAATCGACAGCAACGATGGCGACCAAACTTTTGAAGTGTTGGCAACCAACGGTGACACCCACTTAGGTGGTGAAGACTTTGACAACCGTTTGATCAACTACTTAGCTGACGAATTCAAGAAAGAGCAAGGCTTAGATCTGCGTAAAGATCCATTAGCAATGCAACGTCTGAAAGAAGCAGCAGAAAAAGCGAAAATTGAACTTTCAAGCACCAACCACACTGAAGTGAACCTGCCATACATTACGGCAGACGCAACAGGTCCTAAGCATTTAGTGATTAAAATCACTCGTGCTAAATTGGAATCACTGGTTGAAGACTTGATTATCCGTACATTAGAGCCACTGAAAGTTGCCCTGGCTGATGCAGATTTATCTGTAACAGACATCAACGAAGTGATTCTAGTGGGTGGTCAAACACGTATGCCTAAGGTTCAAGAAGCAGTGACAAACTTCTTCGGCAAAGAACCCCGTAAAGACGTAAACCCAGACGAAGCGGTAGCAGTAGGTGCTGCAATTCAAGCGGGCGTACTGTCAGGCGACGTGAAAGACGTATTACTGTTAGACGTAACACCACTGTCTCTGGGTATCGAAACCATGGGCAGCGTGATGACTAAGTTGATTGAAAAGAACACCACTATTCCTACTAAGGCGCAGCAAGTGTTCTCAACAGCCGATGACAACCAAAACGCAGTGACCATTCACGTACTGCAAGGTGAGCGTAAGCAAGCGAGCGCGAACAAGTCATTAGGTCAGTTCAACTTAGACGGTATTGAGCCAGCTCCACGTGGCCAGCCACAAATTGAAGTGATGTTCGACATCGATGCCGACGGTATTCTGCATGTGTCTGCGACAGACAAGAAAACCGGCAAGAAACAAAACATCACCATCAAAGCTTCTTCTGGCTTAAGCGAAGAAGAAGTGGCACAAATGGTACGTGATGCCGAAGCTCACGCAGATGAAGACAAAAAGTTTGAAGAGTTAGTGCAATCACGCAACCAAGCTGACGGCTTAGTTCACGCAACTAAGAAACAAGTAGAAGAAGCGGGCGATGCACTGCCAAGCGAAGATAAAGAGAAAATCCAAGCTGCAATGGATGCTGTTGACACTGCCATCAAAGGCAATGACAAAGAAGCCATTGAAAAGGCAACTCAAAACTTAATCGAAGCATCTGCTAAGCTGATGGAAATCGCTCAAGCTAAGTCTCAAGCTCAAGGCGGCGACAATGCCGACGCGGGCAAACAGGCTAACGCTGCTGCCGATGACGTTGTCGATGCTGAATTCGAAGAAGTGAAAGACGACAAGAAATAATGACTTGTCATCAATCAAATAGATTGATTTCAAAGCGTTAATTTCTAGGCGGGCGTTACGGGGCAACCCTAACGCCCGTTTGTTCAACACCAGCTGAGAAGCATGAGATTATGTCAAAGCGAGATTACTACGAAGTATTAGGTGTCAGTCGTGACACTAGCGAACGTGAAATTAAAAAGGCCTACAAACGTCTGGCCATGAAATTTCACCCAGATCGCAACCCAGGCGACAAAACCGCAGAAGCTAACTTTAAAGAAATTAAAGAAGCCTACGAGATCCTAACCGACGCCGACAAAAAAGCGGCCTACGACCAATTTGGTCATGCGGGTGTGGATCCTAATCGCGGTGGCGGTGGTTACGGTGGTGGTCAAGGCGATTTCGGCGATATTTTCGGTGATGTCTTTGGCGATATTTTCGGCGGTGGACGTCGTGGCGGTCAACGCCAAGCGGCCCGCGGCTCAGATTTACGTTACAACCTAGAGTTATCACTGGAAGAAGCCGTTAAAGGCTTAACCAAAGAACTGCGGATTCCAACACTGGCGACTTGCGATCTGTGTGAAGGCAGCGGCGCGAAAAAAGGCACCTCTGCAACCACCTGTGGCACCTGTCATGGTCAAGGCCAAGTGCAAATGCGCCAAGGTTTCTTTGCGGTGCAACAGCCTTGTCCAACCTGTCATGGCCGCGGCAAGATCATCAAAGATCCTTGCACTAAGTGTCATGGCGATGGCCGTGTTGAAAAGAGCAAGACCTTATCGGTTAAGATCCCGGCTGGCGTCGATACGGGCGACCGTATCCGTTTAGCGGGTGAAGGCGAAGCGGGTGAGTTTGGCGCGCCTCCAGGGGATTTATACGTTCAGGTCAGTGTGCGTGAGCATGCGATTTTCGTCCGTGATGGCAATAACCTTTACTGCGAAGTGCCTATATCCTTCAGTAAAGCGGCCCTAGGCGGTGAGATTGAAGTGCCAACACTGGATGGTAAAGTCAGCCTGAAGATCCCAGCCGAAACGCAAACGGGCCGTATGTTCCGTTTACGTGGCAAAGGCGTCAAGTCGGTTCGCAGCCATGCGGTAGGTGACTTGCTCTGCAAAGTGGTTATGGAAACCCCAGTTAACTTAAACGATCGCCAAAAAGAACTGTTACGCGAATTTGAAGCCACCTTAACCGGTGAGTCAAAGAAGCACAGCCCAAAGGCTGAGGGCTTTTTCGATGGCGTGAAAAAGTTCTTTCAAGATCTGAATAGCTAACTTGGTTTGATAGCGCTGCTGTTATGTTAGCAGCGCACTAGAAGAGAAAAGCCCCGCAGTGCTAAACACTGCGGGGCTTTTTTATGTTCTATTGAATGCTCAGATTTTGAGAGAGTAGTGCGCAGTAACTGATTAAGCTCTGTCATTCCAGTGACTCGCCATGAACTCATCCCTGAGGGCTCGACGACGGCATCCATGCCGTCAACGGTCACTTCCATGGCAGTGCTTAATTCTTTTTAAGTCCTGCGTATACCTGATAATCCGTAAAGTCCGAAGATTCAAACTTGAAGAATAAACGTTAACAAATATGTCCGATCTTTTCGGGTTTACATCCCAGTAAAGAACTTCAGTTCGGCATCTGATAGGCTGGATGCCTGAATGTCGTAAAGTGCATGAATGCACGAGAGCGACCATGGCGAGACTCACGTACTCTTTATTAAATTAAGAGTTCTATTCGTCCTGCGGCAACTCCGAGGGGATGGTGTATTCCTTAGACTCTGATGTGATCGGTAAATTGTTCAGGCATAAAAGTTATGCTTGTCTGATCTTTCCCGTTAGCTAATTAATGAACTTGAATTAGTTCGCCAACTGTTGAAAAATTTAAATAATTAGATAATAGAAAAAGGCACTAAAATAGGCGATATTTAGCTTGATAAAATCATAATGATATATTTATTATACTAGTATAATAAATATACTAGATTCAAAGTGAGGGATAAAGTGAGGTACTT